>JAFXZI010000003.1 GCA_017541325.1 Bacilli bacterium | reverse complement strand
GCTTCAACTTCTTCAATTGTATATGTTCCTTCTGCTAAACCTTTTACATAGTGTCCATTTGTTGTTGATGTCCATGATGTTACTACTTCTCCTTTAGCATTTTTAAGAACAAATTTTGCTCCAGCTAATGTTTGATTTGTTGCTTTATCTCTTTTTATTATAGTTACTTTTGTTGGTTCTTTTTTAGAGTTATAGAATTTTGCAGATACACTAGAACCAGCTACTACAGTAACTTCTTGTTTTACATCACTTAATTTATATCCTGATGGTGCAGCTGTCTCTACAATTGTATATTTACCAGCAGCTAAGTTTTTAATAACATAAGCACTAGTAGTTGTAGTCCATGAAGCTACAACTGTACCACTTGCATTTTTAAGTTGTAATTTAGCTCCAGCAAGAGCTTTACCACTTTCACTATCAACTTTAGTTATTTTAACTTCAGTTCCCTTTAATGAAAGACTTTTTTGTGCTTTTAATGCACTTTCTTCAGCATATAATACTGACATAGTTACAGATTGATAAGCACCACTAGATGGTTTATATAAATATGATTTTTGTACTTTTCCTGTAGCTGTTGCTTTAATATAGAAACTATTTTGTAAATTCTTTACTGATGATACTGGTACTTTAACTCTTACTTTAGCACCATTTTTAACTTTAGTTACTGTATTTCCTTTAGCATCAATAATTGTTGATCCTGAAGGTGAGTTTGCTAAAGCTAAATTAACATAATCTTTAATATAAGATGCACTTACAGTAATATCATTTGATACGTAATATTTACCATCGCTAGATAAACTGAAAGTAACAGTGTTGTTAGATAATGTTAATTTTGGTTTAACGTAACCAGTCTTTTTTGCACTTTGAGCACCATAAGCAAGTTTTTTAATGTGTGATCTTAATCCATGAGGATCAGATGCACCATTTTTAAATGCACTACTTAAGTTACTTGATCCAGTAGTAAGATCTAGATACCACCATACGGCAGTTTGAGTAATATAGTAATCATATTTACTATTACCAGTAATACTTTTATTAGGGTAACCATTTACCATAATATAAGTCATACCAGCATCTTGCACTCCTGCAAGAGTAAGTGTCATATTCTTAGGTGCAGATTTGTGTATATCCATACAATATAGATATTTTCCAGCTGTTGTTTTCTTGATGTTAAATTCTACTCCATCAATATATCCAGGAACTCTATCAAAAGATGATGCAGTTTGGATTGTCTTTGGAGCAGCAGCATAGACATTTATATAACTAAATGAAAATGCAGCAATAAACAATAGTAATAATGTTTTTATTACACTTTTGATTTTTTTCATACTTTTACCCCCCAATTTGTTTATTGCCGTATATAATACCACTTTTTTTTTAAAAAGTCAAACAAATGGTCTATTTATATAAAATAAAAAGAAGGATTTCTCCTTCTATTTTTTAATTATTTCTACTGCTTTTTTGTATTGAGCATCTCCTTCACCAGTTAATTCTACGTTATATGTAGGTTTAATTCCTACATTATTTACGTGATTTCCTTTTGGTGTTAACCACTCTTGAATAGTATATTTAATTAAACTTCCATCAGATAATCCTTTAGTTATTTGAACAGAACCTTTACCAAATGTTTTAGTTCCTACTAAAGGTACATTTAAATTTTCATTAAGAGCAGCTGCAAATATTTCTGCACCTGATGCTGAACCTCCATTAATAAGTATTGCCATATTTAATGAATAGTCTTTATCTTCAGTAGCTTTTATTGATTTAATACCACTTTGATCACTTAATTGATATATTACTTCTCCTTCATTTAAGAATAAAGATGATATCTCCTCAGCACTAGTAAGTAATCCACCAGCATTATTTCTAACATCAATAACAAAGTATTTTGCACCTTGTAATCTTAGATTATAAATTGCTTTTTCTAATTGTTCTCTTGTATTTTTTGCAAAAATACTAATTGCAATATATCCAACATTTTCATCTCTTAATTCAGATGATACTGATGGAATTTCAACTGTTCCTCTAGTAAATGTTATTTCTTTTTCTTCAGTTCCTCTTCTAACTAAAACTTTACATTTAGATCCTGTTTTACCTCTAATTAATACAGATAACTCATCAGGTGTATATCCTTTTACTTTTTTTCCATCTACTTCAAGGAAAACATCTCCTGCTTGGAATTTAGCTCTTTCTGCAGGACTATCTGGAATAATAGAAAGAATATATACTTCGTCTTGATCATTTAAAGTAATATTTACTCCAAGTCCAGTAAATTCACCTTCTAAAGTTTCCATTAAAGAATTTGTTTCTTCTTCATTAAAGTATTCAGAATAAGTATCACCTAAATAATGAAGCATTCCTTTAATACCAGATTCAATTAAATCATCACCATTTAAATCCTCATAGTAGTTCTCCATTAATTCATCATATACTTCAATAAATTCATCAAATTTATCAGGATTTGATTTAGTTTTTAAGACATTAGTTTTAAAGAATGTTACACTACTTCCAACAAGAATTCCAAATATTGCAGTAATTATCATTATAATAATAACTTCAATTAAATTAAATGTAACAGGTTCTTCTTTTTTTGGAGTTTTATCTATTTTTATTTCTTCTTTTTTTATAATTGGTTTTTTTATTTTTGCACGATTAACTGTCTTTGTTGTTTTTTTATTTTTATCATTAGTCATCTAAATCACTCCTATCATACACTAAAAATAGTTTAACATAATTACAAAAAAAAATCATTACTTTCGTAATGATTATTTTACATAAATGGCGCCTCAACTGGGACTTGAACCTAGGACCCCTTGATTAACAGTCAAGTGCTCTAACCAACTGAGCTATTGAGGCATATAACTCCAGAGGAGTTATTTATTTAATGAAATCATTTCTTCTGTAACTTCATCATTTTCATAATAATCTACATTCTTACCATTTTTAATATGTATTAATGTAGGATGAGTTACTTTTAATTCATCATATTCTTGAGCTTTACTATTAGTATCTTCAGATATAACATCTTTATTAAACTTACTGCTTAAATCAACGTAAAACATTGGAATACCAGTATTTTTTTGTTTATAGTCAGCAAGCATTGTTGTATAAGTTGATACATTTTTATCTTTACTATCTATAAATAAAACATAATACTCTTTATCAGCTTTAGTAAATACTGAAGATGCTAAAACCTTTTCATTTTGAATAGTAGTTACTTCTTCTTCATTTTTAGTATCATCTTTTTTACCAATTTCTCCTCTAAGAAGAGCTACAACGAAATAAAATATTCCAATGAATACTATAACTGCAACTAAGATCTTAAAAAAATTAACTATCTCTGCATTTTGTTTTAATAAAGAATCACCTAAAACATCTTCTTTTTTCTTTCTTCTAGGTATTTTAGATTTTTTTTCTTTATACATTGGCTTTACTTCTTCAAAATCTTCATCATCGAATTCTTCAAATTCGACTTCTTCATCTATTTCTTTATTTTTAATTTCTTTTTCTACTTCTTCTTTTTTCTTAGTAGTTGTCTTCTTTGTTGTTTTCTTTACGGTCTTTTTCTCTTCAACCTTTTTTGCCATAAACATCATCACCCAAATAAATTATATCAATTTAAATTATAAAAATAAAGAAAAATATAAAAAAAACAAGCCGTTATGGCTTGTTTAATTATTTTTTAGATATTATTACTTTTACTTTCTTAACACGAGGAGTATATGATAACTTGCTGTCAGCCCCATTTACTGTTACTTCAACTTCGTGTTCACCAACACCAAGTCCTTGTAAGTCTACAGTTGCATTAATTGTTGACTTATCAAGTTTATCAATAACTGTTTTACTTCCTTGAACAATAACTGTTATCGCAGAAGACTCTGAGTTTGCAGCTTGTGCAGTATATCCTTTTGCAAGATTAGTAATATTTATTTTAACATTATCAACTTCAGTTGTAGCGATTGCATCTACTGATACTTTTACTGTAATAGTTTTAACACTGATCTCTCTTATTCCAGTTGGATTAGTTAAGTTAACTGTATAGTTCTTATTATCTGTAATTCCTGAAATATCAATCTTAACAGGAAGATAATCAATCTTATCTAACGCTTCTTGAGAGCCATATAGTGTTACTTCGTTAACGCTTGGAGTTAATGAAGAAATTGCTATATCTTGAAGTTTTCCTTCTGTTTCTATATTAATTGGTACTACTTTACTTGGTGATGAAATAACTATTTCTGCTTCTAAAGATTCAGGAACTATTTCAACATCAACTATCTCTCCATTTTTATCATAAGCAATTAATGGAATATCTTTAAGTACTTGAGTACCTTCTTTTTGATTAGTTAAATGATCTATATCAATAAGAGCTTTAACTGATGCTACTTCATTAAGTTTATACTCTGCTCCTTTAATAGTTACTTTATCTTTATTAAGAGTAATACTATCAACATTTAATTTTTTATCTAAATTATCTTTATGTATTACATCTGCAGTAACTTCACGAGAAGATGACATTTTCTTATAAACAACAACTGTTACAGAAGATGGATCAACTTTATAGTTAACAGATGATACATTTTGTTTATAATTAAGATTTACTTTATGTGTTCCTGGTGTTAAATCCGATAAATCTACTGATATTTCATCAGCTGGATATTGTTTAGCTAAATAAACATTCCACTTTTTACCAATTAAAGTAACATCTACAGTTTCAGGAAGTCCTTCAATAACATAAGCTTCTTCATTATAAACTGCACTTACTGGAATTCCGTATAATATTTCAGCATTATCATCAACAATAGATACACCCTTTTGGTCTATTACATAGAATGTAAGAAGGGCAAATACTAATGAAATAATAATTAATGCTTGTCTATTATTTAAGATCCTTTCAATACCTTTATTATTATTTTTAAAATAATCTGTAATATATAAAATTAGTTTTGTTATAGGACTTATTAAATACTTATCAAAGAAATTTACTATTGGGCTAAATATATTCTTTTTCTTATTTGTTTTCTTCATAAATCTCTTCCTCATCTAATTCTTCAAAATCATTTTCTTGTTTTGGTCTTAATTCATCTATAAGAGTCATTCTAACATCATCTATTGATAAGTTATAGAATAATTCTCCTTTTAAACATACTGATAAACGACCAGTTTCTTCAGAAACAATTAATACAATTGCATCTGTCTCTTCACTTATTCCAAGACCAGCCCTATGTCTTGTTCCTAAATGTTTATTATTTTTAACATTTCCACTTGTTGGAAATACAGCCCCAGCACAACTAATTCTATCTCCTTGAATAATAACTCCACCATCATGTAATGGGTTATTTGGGAAGAAAATTGATACTAACAAATCAGATGTTATATCAGCATAAACTTTCTTTGCTTTTTCTATATAATCAGATAAACTAACATCTCTTTCAATTACAATTAAAGCTCCGATTCTTGATTTTCTAAGTTGATCCATTGCAGTAACGATTTCATATACAAGACGTTCTCTTTCATCAACTGATAATACTTTATGACGACCAAGTAATTGACTTCTTCCTAGTTGCTCAAGAGCAGTTCTAATCTCTGGTTGAAAGATAACAATTAGGGCAAGTGGTCCCCACATAATTATATATTCTAGTAACATTCCAATTGTTCTAAAATGGAATACACTAGATACTATTTCAAGTACTACTAATATTAAAACTCCTTTAAAAATAAGAGTTAATTTTACATTATCTTTTATTAATTTCAATATGTAATAAAATATTAACCATACTAGTAATATATCTATTGTTTTATTTAAAATAGTAAATATTAAATCTATAGAAATATTCATATTAACCTCCGTTTGTGCTTACTTATTATATAAAAATCTATTGTTATAGTAAAGTTATCCAGATGTTCCGTCTTCGTTAATAACTAAAACAGCTGGAACTTCTTCTTTTACTTCTTCTTTGTTTTCTTCAACTATTGGTGCAGTATTATCTACTGGTTTATCAGTCGCATCAGTTGATACTGCATCAAGGTCAAGTACAGCAGGTACTTCTTCTTTTACCTCTTCTTTATTTTCTTCAACAATTGGTTTTGTATTATCTACTGGTGCAGGTGTTGCAGCAGCTGGTACTGGGGCAACCTCTTTTTTTGTTTCTTCATTTTTTTGAAGAGTAGGATCAAGTGTAGTATCTATTCCACCAAATTGAGCATTTTTCTCCATTTGAGCTTTAGCCTTAGCTTGTTCTTCTTCTGCTAGTTTTTTTCTTTTCTCTAATAAATCTGCTTGTTTTTTCTTAGCTTGTTTATTTCCAATAACTCCTAAACATGCAAATGCAAGAATCATAAAAATTAGGAACCAAAGAAAGAACCAAATTCCTCTTACACCATATTCTAAGAAGTTAATAACTATACCCACTATAATCACCCTCTATTCTTCTCTATGATAACATTTTTATTATCCTTTTTCAATTAAAAAGGACAGAAATAAAAAAATACATATTACTATGTATTTTATAAAGTTTTCATAAATTCTTCATATTTTGGAAGAACTTCATCAGCACTACCTTTCATTACTTGTTCTCCATCATTTATCCACAATATTTCATCACATAGATTTTTTATTGTATCCAAATTATGTGAAACAATTATAACAGTTCTCTTATCATCTGATATTAATTCTTTCATCTTGTTATAACTCTTACTCTTGAACGTTTGATCTCCAACAGATAAGACTTCATCTATTAACATAATGTCAGTTTCAAGAATTGCAGTTATAGCAAAAGCTAGTTTTGAATACATTCCACTAGAATAAGTTTTTACTGGTTTATTTATAAAATCTCCAATATCAGCAAACTCTATAATAGCTTTTTCTTTAGATTTTATTTCCTCTTCACTAAATCCTAAAAGCATTCCTGATAAGTAAATATTTTCTTTTCCTGTTAATTTTTTGTTAAAACCAACACCTATAGAAAGAAGAGAAATTGTATTACCATGTAGATTAATTTTACCTTTATCTGGTGAGAATATTCCAGCTATTGCTCTTAACATTGTAGATTTTCCAGAACCATTCTTACCAATAATACCAAGTATTTTTCCTTCTTCTACTTCAAAAGAAATACCTTTTAAAGCTTCAAATTTTTCAATTTTATCTCCAAAATGTTTCCATGAAGCTCTAATAGAAGTCTTTTTAAGTCCTCTATAAGTAACATGTAAATTACTAACAGTAATCGCTATCTTTTTAGGAGCTTTTTCATTTTTCTTTTTCATTAGATCACCTTCGCATAACTGTTTTCATTTTTATGAATTACTCTAATACCTAAAGCAGTTAATAATGCACCTGCAACAGTCCATAATAACAACCATTTAAAATTAGGCATATCAGCATATATAAGTGCTTTTCTAAGTTCATCCATTAAAAAAGCTGCTGGATTAAGTCTTAATATAAAATAACCTACAGTACCTTTTAATCTTTTTCTAATATTAAAGAATACACCTGATAAATAGAATAACATCTTTAATGCAATATTTGTTAAATTAGCTAAGTCGTTTAAAGTAACTCCAAAGTGCATTAATAATAAACCAATACCAAATGATACTAAATATAAAATCATTAATACAGGAATTGCAAATATTATATGCCATGAAAGTGGTACATGTTGGAATAGCATTAATCCAAATGCTAAACCTAATGAAATAAACATCTTAAATAAATATGTAAGAGATTTAGAATATAGAAGTATATATTTAGGAACATATACTTTTGTAACTAAGTCCCTATTATTTAAAATTAAGTTAACACTTCCAGTAAGCATTCTTTCAAAGAATTGCCATGCTGCTTGTCCTACCATTACAAAAGATGCAAAATATAATTCATTATTTTTAAATACAACACCAAATATAAAGGTATAAATAAGCATAAAACAGAATGGTTCAATAATCCACCATAACCAGTTTAAATAAGAATCGGCAACTTCACTTTTAAGTTCGGCTTTAGCTGATCTAATTGCATATTTGTTATATTTTCTAATATTATGAAAAAACTTTCTCATAAAATCACCAAAGATATTATATCAAAATCAAATAATAAAGTCCAATTAGATGTCATTACTTTTTTATATAAAATTATGATAAAATAAAATTAGGAGGTATATATGAGAAAAGTAGGAACAGTAGTTAGGGGTATAAGAACTCCTATTATTAGAGAAAATGCTAACCTAGAAGATATAGTAGTAAATTCTTTAATAGAGGCAAGTAAAGAAGAAAATTTTGAATTTAGAGATAGAGATATAGTAGCGATTACAGAAGCGGTAGTAGGTATTTCAGAAGGTAATTATGTTACAGTAGATCAAATAGTAGAAGATATTCATTCTAAATTTGACAGTAGACATTTAGGATTAGTTTTTCCAATACTAAGTAGAAATAGATTTTCAATTATCTTAAAATCTTTTGCAAGAAGTATGGATAAAATAACTATGCTACTATCATTTCCAAGTGATGAAGTAGGAAATGGAATATTAGATGAAGAACAATTTGAAAAAAGTAGTTTTGATTTAGGTAGTGTAATTACTGAAGATGAATATATGAAAAACTTTGGTACATTTGTTCATCCATTTACTGGTATTAATATGATTAAGTTTTACAAAGAATTAATAGAAAGTGAAAATTGTGAAGCAGAGTTCATTCTTTCAAATGATCCAACTGAAATATTAAATTATACTAAAGATGTAATTAATTGTGATATTCATACTAGATTTAAAACTAAGAAAAGATTAGAAGAAATGGGAGCTCATGTATATGGAATGTATGAGATAATGACTTCTTCTATTAATGGTTCTGGATATAATGAAAAATATGGACTTCTAGGATCTAATAAATCTACAGAAGAAAGATTAAAATTATTCCCACGAACTGGACAAACATTAGTTGAAAATATTCAAAAGAAATTAAAAGATGCAACTGGTAAAACAATTGAAGTAATGGTATATGGAGATGGAGCATTTAAAGATCCAGTAGGAAAAATATGGGAACTAGCAGATCCTGTTGTATCTCCTGCTTATACTAGTGGATTAGAAGGAACACCAAATGAAATTAAACTTAAATTTGTATCAGATAATAAACTAGCTGATGTATCAGGAGATGATCTAGAACGTGCAATGCGTGAAGAAATAAGAAATAAAGCTAAAGAATTAAAAGGACAAATGATTACTCAAGGAACTACTCCAAGAAGATATACAGATTTAATTGGTTCTTTATGTGATTTAACTAGTGGTTCTGGAGACAAAGGTACTCCTGTAGTATTTATTCAAGGATACTTCGATAATTTAGCTGATGAATAAAAAACAAAAAATAGATGTTAAACATCTATTTTTTTTGTTTGTCATTATATTTAAATAGTACCGAAGGTCTATGTCCTCCACCAGTTCTTACTTTATCAGTTTTTACTGTTTTTTTAGCAATTATTCTACGAAATGCAGGATCTAATAATTCTTTACCTAATATTACTTCATATACTTGTTGCAATTCTCCTAAAGTAAAATATTCTGGCATCATATTAAATACTATATCAGTATATTCAATTTTGTTTTTAAGTCTTGATATTCCTGCTGCGATTACTAATGGATGATCAAATGCTAAACTATCATTTTCTACTATTTCATATTTATATCTATCCGTTGTTTTTTCTTTTAAAGTTTTCTTAATTTTAAACTTTAATGTATCAGTACCATTATCTAAAAAAACATCTATATATTTTTCGTCTTCTAATACTTTAATATTAAACCAAGAAGCATTAGGAGATATCTTATCATTTAATCTATTTTTATCTATTAGAGCCATATAAGAAGTAGAAATTACTCTCATACGCGGATCTCTTTTGGGATCTCCATATGTATATAATTGTTCTAAATATATATCCTTGATATTAGCCTCATCATATAATACTCTTCTAGCAGCATCTTCAATATCTTCATCTATTCCTACAAATCCTCCAGGAAGAGTCCATTTATCTTTAAAAGGATATGTATTTCTTTTAATTAGAAGGACACTAAAAAATTTTTCATTTAATTTCCTATAATTCTCTTGAGTACCATTAGATACACTAAAAATTAATATATCTGTAGTTAAAGATAATCTGTCATATTGACTAGGATCATAATCTTTTAAAAACTCTTCTTCAGATTTGTATTCCATACTTCCTCCTATTTTTCTAATATCTTTTGATTTACTAATTTAATAAAATGATAATCATTCATTCTTAAACATTTTATAGTTTTATCACAAATTTTTGTCTCAACTCTTAATACATCATCTATTTCAACACTAACACCATCTATCATAAAAAACAAATTATTATATTTTTTATTATCTAGTGGCTTCATTATAATTTTTTTATCATCAGGAACAACAACACTATTAGTAAGACAATTATAAGCTTTATTATTAAGTGGTGCGATTGGTGTAATAGATAAAGTCTTTAATGTATTATAAATAATACTACCACCTAAACTCATATTATAAGCAGTAGATCCAGTAGATGTACTAACTAATAATCCATCTCCAGAAAACTCTTCTAGAAATTCATTATCTACATAAGTAGGTAATCTAAGTGTTTTAAAATGTTTGTTCCTTACTACCATTTCATTTAAACTATTAAAAGTATAAATAGTATCATTAGTTATTACTTTTGTTTCTTGTACAGATAATTCTTCTACTTTAAAATTATTTGTACTTAATCTTTTAACAAATTCAGAAAAATCTTTAATATCTATTTCTTGTAAGAAACCTAAAGTACCAGAATTAATACCAATATAATAGATACTATCATCAAAATTAGTTTCTCTAAGTGTATTAAGAAAAGATCCATCTCCCCCAACAGAAATAGCTAAATCATATTTCTTATCTACTATTTCAAATCCATATTTTTTTAATTCTAATTCTAAATCTTTAGCAACTATTTCCGATTTTTCATTATGATTAATAAATAATTTTATTTTTTTTATTTCCATAATAACTCCTTTAGCATATTAGTTATTTCTTCTATTATAGTCTCTTTATTCTTAGCTCTTGTTTCTTTTTCTACTAATAATACTTTATCATAATAATTATTTTTATAGAATATTGATACAAAAACTTGATTATCTTTCCCATAATTATTATTAATATCTGCTCTATTAAGTTTTCCGGTTATACCTATTCCAATATCTGAATTTGTAAAACTACTTATGTTTTTAGCCATTTCATGAGCTACTTCCATACTATATACTGAGTACTTATTAATTGTTTCACTACTTACACCCATTTTAATTTTAAATTCATTAGAATAAGTTATTGCACTAAATTTTAATACTTCACTAGCACCTTCTATATTTGTAATAGCATTAACTACTCCACCACCAGTACATGATTCCATTGTACTAATACTTATATTATTTTCTCTTAAAAAATCAATTACTTCTTTCATATTATTCCTCATACAAATGATTATTTTTAATATAATTAAACACTTCTTTAGTTAAATACTTTTTACTTATATTATTACGTATAAGTGTAGAAGAAACATTTAAATTATTATAATCATTAACTATTATAAAATTATTACTATTATATTTTTTTATATATTTTTTTATATCTATATTATTTCTATTTACTACTATTATTTTATATTGTAGTAATTCCTTATACTCTTTCCATTTATCAAAATCTATAATATTATCTGCACCTAATATTAAATACAATTCATCATCTAATTCATGTTTTAATGCTCTCATTAATTCATATGTATAAGGATAATTATTATGAATCGTATCTACTTTTATTTTATCATTTTCAAAAGTTTTTAACATATTAATTCTATCATTTATATCTATTAAATTATTTTTATTCCAATAATTGCTAGTAGGAACTATTAAAACTTTATCTATATATTTATTATTTAGTAAATATTTAACTACATCTAAATGTCCTATATGTGGAGGATTAAAACTACCTATATATATTCCAAGTTTCATAAATTATCCCCAGTCATCATATAAATTTCCATCTTCTCTAAAGACTTTGTAACGTCCTTCTGCATCCATACAACTTTTATCTAACCTAATAGATAGTTTTCCACAATAATTGTTTATATCTTTTTCTAAAGCTTTTAAAGTATCTTCATCTACTTTATGATTATTAATCCAATTATCTAGTTCTATATTTACTCCATTTGAGTTTTCTAAAGTTTTAAAAGTTAGTTGAGTAACTTCTTCTGGAATAATATCTAAATAATCAGTTAGTCTTTTATTATTAAATGATTCAGTTAAAATAAATACATATCTAATAGTATTACCAATAGGATTAATATTTTTTATTAAATTAAAGTTTGATATAGAATAACATGTAACATCTACAGATTTATAAATATCATCTTCTTTATGCATTCTTGTTTGTATTTCTATTTGGATATCTTTTTTAGTATTTCTTACAATATCTATAATATCTTGAACACAACTTTTGCTTTGCATTGGTTCATTAGTACCAGTAATAACTACATATTTAAGATCATTATTAGTATTAATTACATTAATTAAGTTATTCTTCCATAAATCATTATTTATTTCATAATTATTTATAAATTTATTATTATGACTATGAGCTTTAGCGATGCAAAATGGACAATTAAATATACATTCTTGATGAGGTGTTACAATCTGTAGACTTTTCATAATTATTCTCCTTTCTTATAAGTTGGTGTATTAAACTTATGTAAATTACGATTATGTAATTTTTCTATTTTTTCTTTAACTAAAGGATCAACTTCTTCATTATTGATTACTTTAGCAATATCAGAGTATTTTACTCCTAATTTTTCTTCATCTGTTTTACCAGACAATCCATCATCTGGAGTTTTTCTAACTACTTCATGAGGTACTCCAATATATTCTCCAACACTTATTACTTCATCTACAGTTAAATCTGCTAAAACTTGAATATCTGATACTGAGTCTCCTCCTTTAGTAAAATATCCTACATATAATTCACATTTATTTGATGTACCTGGAACTATATATAATCCTTTATTTAATCTTGTAAACATTGCTGCATGATAGTATAAAGTCATCGTTCTAAGACGTGGTTTAATATTAATATTTGAGTCATCTAAATCTTCTTCAGTTACTTTATTGTTTTTCTTTATTTCTTTAACAAAATTGTCATAGGTATTTGTTAGGTCATAATCAATTAAATTAAATCCAAAGGTATCAGCAACTTTTTGTGCATTCTTTTTGTCTTCTTCTTTAGAGTGGCATGGCATCCATATTCCAATTACATTTTCAGCTCCTAGCGCTTTAGTAAATAAACCAGCTACTACTCCTGAATCTTTTCCTCCACTTATACCAATAACCGCACCTTTAATATTGTTCTTTTTATAATAATTTCTAATAAATTCTATAATTTCATTCGTAGTCTTCTCTACGTCCCATTTTTTTAACATAATTTTCTCCTTTTAATAATAAGTATTGTGTATTTAATCCTTTTATAAATCCACAGTCTACTAATTCTTTTAATTCTTCACTACTAACTAGTAAATGTTTTATATATTCACTTTCATCTAAGTGTTGTTCGCTTACCTTTTTACAACCTAGGGCAATAAAGTAATGATTAAGTGCACCACTAGAACCTTGATCAGGATAGAAACTACCTAAACTAATTAATTCTTGTGGAGCATATCCAGTCTCTTCTAAAAGTTCTCTTCTAGCAGCTTCTTCTGGTAATTCAAAATCTTCAATATATCCAGCTGGAAAACCTATATCTACAGTTTGATCAGTAAATACTCTTGGTTCACATGCAAGTAATATTTTTCCAAATTCAGTAATAGGATATACAATAACTGCACTTCCATCTTCTCCATTTTTAAGTACTTTTTCTCTTTTAATCTTTTTGCCATTATTTAAACTACATTCATATGACTCAACTGATATAAATGAAGATCCTTCTATCTTTTTTGTATGAACTGTTCTTAATTCTTCTAAAGCTTTAATAATATCTAATCTTACTCTTCTTTCAGGAGTCATTTGTTTTAACTCAGGATTATATAACCATTTAATTCCTTGATCTTTACTCCATCCAATATTAGTTAAATAATCTTCATAATACTTAATAATTTCATCTGGTATTTTTCCATCATAGTATTTATCAAATTTATCTAGTGCATATTCAACCATAGGAAGAGTCCTAATATATTTATTATCTAAATTGAATAATGGTCTTAAATATTGATCAGCAAATCTTTCGTTAAACTCTCTTTGTAATTGTTCTCTATTATTTTGTTCATATTCTGAACTTCTTTCATACAAAAGTTCATCTAATACTTCAAATACTACCCTATCGATATCTTCTCCTAGATTAAATACTTCAAACCAACCTCTATCAAAATCATCCATTTGATAATATCCATAATTATCTAGATATCCAAACCAATAATCTTTTGATGGTTTATATTCTTCTTTAAAAACTTTTTGCGTAAATAAAGATACTCTACCATATAGTTCTTCTAATTTTGTTTTTTCGTTTTCACTAGAAGCTTTCATAAAATATTTTTCAAGTAATGGATCATCATAATTTAATACTTTTTTTCCTTGTAACTCTTTAATCATAATTACCTCTTTACTAATTGTTTAGCATCGTTAATCATTTTTGTTTTTAATGCCATATATTTTTCTGTACCATCAACATAATGTACATGTGGCATTCTAGTTCTTCTTTCTTCTGGATATAATCTACTCATTTCTTGTTCACAATAACTTCTCTTTTCTTCAATTGTTGGATCATCATAAACAAGTTTACCTCTCATAAAAATTGGTCTTTGTAACCTAACTAAATCAAAGTAATTAATTGTACCTCTTTTTACTTGATCAGTTAAACTAATAATTGTTAAATTAGATTCTTTTACTTTTTCACCTTTTAAAGTTACAAAATCTGCTATTGCATATCCTGTATTTTTATCAAAGGCACGATATAATTCTTTAAATCCTGGATTTACAATTTTAATAGTATCGTTTGATAATTTAATTTTTGGAGTTAATATTCCATTTGCTTCAAGCGCAACTTCTTTATAAACGCATCCCATTCTTCCTTCTGGTTTTGATATGTTATCTCCTACTCCTAAACTATCGAACTCTGCTCCTTGAGCGATTAATGCTTCAATTGTTTCAGCAGTAAGTCCATTACTTAAACAAATTTTTGCTTCTGGAAATCCAGCTGCTCTTAACATCTTTCTAGCTTCTTTTGATAGATATGCTAAGTCACCAGAATCAATTCTAATTCCAATATGATCAGTACTAATTCCTTCTTTTCTCATTTGTTCAAATACTTTAATAGCATTTGGAATTCCACTTCTTAAAGTATCGATAGTATCAACAAGTAATATACAGTTATCTGGATAAGTTTTTGCATAACTTAAGAATGCATCATATTCAGTTGGAAAAGATTCAATCCAACTGTGAGCTTGAGTTCCCATTGCTTTCATTCCCATCATATCTGCAGCGATAATATTACTTGTTCCAACACATCCTGCCATAACTCCGTAGATTGATGCATCAATTGCTGCTTCAAGTCCATCTGCACGTCTTGCACCAAATTCCATAACTCCTACTCCTTTTGGAGTTGCTTCAATTATTCTTCTTGCACCTGTTGCATGTTCCATCGCACCATTAATAATTGATAGTAATGCTGTTTCAACTACTTGAGCTTCTATAATTGGAGCTTTTACTGTTAAGATTGGTTCGTTTGGAAATACTGGTGTACCATCTGGTACAGCATAGATATCACCATGAAACTCAAATCCTTTTAAATAATCAATAAACTTTTCACTATATCCACTTCTTCTAAAATAATCTAATTCTTGTTCACCAAAATTTAAATTTTCTATAAATGGTATTACTTTATCAAGTCCTGCCATAACAGCATATCCACCATTACTTGGTACTTTTCTAAAAAAAACATCAAATACAGCTTCTTCTTTTTCTTTTCCTGCTTCTAAATAACCATTTGCCATAGTAAATTCATAGGCATCAGTCATTAAAGTATAGTTTCTACTTAATCTTTCATATCCGTTATAAAGTTTCATATTATCTTTCCTTTCTTAAAACCTTAATTCCATTAGCTTCCATCATCTTTAGTGCTTGTTCTGTAACTTGATCTGCATTATGTCCAGGTGCATCATATGTATCAATCGCATCAGCATATACACATACTTCTACATCCATATTGTTTTGATCAAAGAATGTTCTAAGACCAATTCCCCCGTTTGTTACACATATTTCTGATAAACAACCCATTAATCTAACTCTTTTTAAATTAGGATTTCCTTTTAAATAATCTTGAATTCCAGGAGCAAAAATTAAATTAGTACAATTTTTATAAAAAACTCTATCTGCATATCCTTTTAATTCATCAATTTGTTCTACTTCATCTGTTCCTTCTAAACCATGAATTCCAAAAGTTTTAAGTTCAACTGATTTACGAGTATGAAGATCTCTTACATCAACTATTTCAACTTCTGGATCTTTTTTTGCTTCTTCTAATATTTCCAATTGTCTTGGAACAATTCTCATAATTGATGGTGCAGCAAGAGCTCCTTTCTTTACAAATCCATTAATCATATCAATGTTAAAAACTAATTCTTTTATCATATTCATTCCTTCTTTCTTTTTAACAATTTGTTAATAACATATATTATAATAAAAGTGATGACTTATTAATATTTTGTTAAAAACAACTTTTTAATTTAATGCAAGTTCATCACTTGTTATTAACATTTTATTAATAACAAAATAAAAAGTCAACACTTTTTTTAAATTTTTTAAAAATTTACACAAAAAAAGAACTGTTTCCAGTTCTAATTATTAATTATACGCAAGTATATCCACCATCAATTGGTAATATTACTCCAGTTACATAACTTGCTTCTTCGCTAGCTAAGAAAATAGCTCCTGCATTAAGTTCTCCTTCATGTCCATATCTTTGCATAGGTACAGTACCTTTCATATATGCTTGGAAATCTTCTGTATCTAAAACGGCTTTAGTAAGTTCTGTTTCAAAATATCCAGGACAAATAGCATTACAAGTTATACCAGAAGTTGCAAGTTCTGCAGCTACTGCACGAGTAAAGTTTACTACTCCTCCTTTAGATGAATGATATGCAACTGTATGAAGTGCAGTATTTCCTACTAAACCATACATAGAAGCTATATTAATAATTCTTCCATAATTATGTTTTTTCATTATATTTGCAAAAGCTCTAGTTACTTTAAATACACTAGTAAGATCTGTTGCAATTGTAAAATCCCATTCTTCATCTTCCATCTCTAGTACACCTTTATCTTTTGATGCACCAGCACAGTTAACTAAAATATCAATTTTACCAAATGCTTCTTCTGCTATTTTAGCAGCATTATTTATATCCTCCGTACTCGTTACGTCACATCTAAGAGCAAGCACTTTTACTCCCTTTTGTTCTAACTCTTTTTTAAATTCTTCTAATCTTTCTACTCTTCTAGCAAGTATTACTAAATCTGCTCCTTGGTCTGCAAAAGCTCTACTCATTTGCATTCCTAAACCACTACTGGCTCCAGTAACAACTGCTACTCTTCCTTTTAAACTAAACATTTTAACCTCCGTTTATTCCATAATGGTGCTGAAAACAGGAATCGAACCCGTGACCTACTCTTTACGAGGGAGTTGCTCTACCGACTGAGCTATTTCAGCAAATTATAGATTTTTCTTATACATAAATATTACAACAAAAAAAAGAAGATAATCAATAGTTATCTTCTAACAATTGTAAAGTGATATCTCGTTACACTAGTATCTTCAGCTCTAACAGTTATAGAATGTTCTACACTTCTTTCACCAGACATATCTATAATCTTATCACAATCTATAATTTTAGATTTACTACTTGCTGCTTCGCAACTAAATGATACTGTATTACTATTTCCTGTAACATAAGCTCCAGATCCATCAAAATAAACAGTATACTTAGTTACTTTTGGATCAAAACTTGGATCTAATTCTCCGCCAGTTACATATAAACTTGATAAGGTACTATTTGTATCTGGTCCTTTTGATTTACTCTCATGATTAATTCCATATACTAAATAACCAGCGATAAGGGCAACTATTGCCATAGCCATTATTATTAAAATGATATTCGAATTATCACGAAACATATTTGAAAAACCAACTGGTTGTGAATAATTATCATCTAAATTACTAAAACTAGATTCACCATTTCCGCCAGAATAATAATCCATGACACCACCCTTTCTACCTTAAATTAAGTATATCATTTTTTCATTTAAAATCAATTCTTTTGTTCTTCATCATTTATTTCAGTTAACAGTTCATCTATATTAAATCCATAGTTCTTTAATTCTTCTAATTGATCATCTAATAATTCTTCTTTTTGTAATTTTTCCATATTTATTCTCCTTTTACTATTTCTTCAAATTTTTTTCCTTTTTCCTCAAAATTTTTAAAGAACTCATAACTTGCTGCTGCTGGTGAAAGTAAACATATCATATCCTTTTTTGTTTCTTTAACTGCTATTTCATGAGCTTTTTCAAGAGTATCAGCATAAAATACTTTCTTTTTCTTTTCTAATAGTTTACCTATTTTATTACCAGTAGTAGGCATACATATTAAATTACTAATTTCACTATTTTCTAAAAATTTAACAAACTCACTATAATCAATATTTCTATCCATTCCACCAAATATTAATGAATCTACTGTCTTAAGAGCTTTTATAGCATTAATAGTAGCTTCAGGAATTGTTGCAATTGTATCATTGTAAAAAATAATACCATCATATTTACCAATACATTCCATACGATATTTTAGTCCACCAAAATTAGCAATAGATTCTTTAGCTTTTTCTAAATCCAATCCTAATATTTTAGCTACTCCCATTACAAACATAATATCTTTTAAGTAATGGTCTCCAATTAGTTTTCTTTCACCATCTTCATATATTAATTCTTTACCTAAATATACTTTTCCATCTTTGATTCTTATTGAATTATCAGTAATATTTTCATAATCAAATCTAACATCATATTTTATAGCTTTATAATCATACTCTTTCATTTTAGCTATTAAATAATCATTGTCACTAGAGTACATTGCTATATCATTTTCATTTTGATATCTAAACATATTCATTTTATTATTATGATAATGTTCTAAAGTACCAGTTAAATCTAAATGATCTTGAAATAAATTTAAAATCATTCCAATATGAGGAGATGTTTTTACAAACTCTAGTTGTTGAGTAGACATTTCTATTACTAAAATTGTATCTTTTTTGTATTTATCTATTTCAGATAATACGGGTATACCAATATTACCTACTAAATATGTATCTTTTCCTTGATCTTTTAATACTTCATATATTAAAGATGAAGTTGTACTTTTTCCTTTAGTTCCTGTAACACCTATAATATTATCTCTATATACTTCTAAAAGTAGTTCTAATTGGGATGTAATTCTCTCTTTAAAACTAGATATATCTATATCTTTTATATTAACTCCAGGACTTTTAACTATATAATCAAATTTATCCAAATTATCTAAATAATTATCACCAGATATAAAGAAAACATTTTTATCATCTTTAAACATTTCATCATTACTTTTATCAACTTTATCTATAATAGTAATCTTTTCATCTTTTAGTCCTTCTCTTAAAAATTTATAGGTAGAAATTCCTTCTTTACCGAATCCTAAAATTGCAATATTTTTATTTCTAAATTTTTCAATAATTTTATCTTTCATTATCAAGTACCTCTTTTACTAATTTTTCATATTCTTTAGGAATATTATTCTCTTCATTATATTTAAGTATATTAGAACCGTCTAATTCTAAATCATAATTTTCATAATAATAATCTAATAAGAATGGTAATTTATCTTTATCTAATTTATCTATTAATAAACTAACTGAATATTTAGCTTCTTCAATTGTTCCAACACAATCAAATGGCTTTACTTCAGTTTCTCCGATTATTTCTTTGAAAGTATCTAATAAATCTTCTCTTTCATATAAATCTTCTCCAAAGATGTTAACTAAATCTTCTTTATATAGGAATGGACTTAATATCATATAAACAAATAGACATTTAGAACAATTACAACACCATTTCCATTCTTTTTCCTTACTCCCTAAATTACAACTCTTAAATACTTTATGATACTTAGTAAATCTTGAAAAAATTCTTCCTATTTGAAATTCACTTATTCCTCTTAAAAGACTAAAATAATCTATTTCTAATCTAAAATATTTATGCGTATATTCATAAAAATCATTTTCAAATTCAAAAGACTTAGAATATTGATGATTAATATTAGTCCCTATTACAGTCGACTCATTCGCACTTGATTCATTTGATAACACAATATATCTCTTATTATTTAAATAAGCACATAAATATGAAATAAATGCAACTAGTGCAGAAAATGGTGTATGTCCATTTAAGAATCCTCTATTATTTAAATCAATTATTTTACGATCAAGGATCCTTTCTACACAAATAATATTATCATTACTATATCCAGCAATTCTTGCACATTCTAACGAAGGAGTTTTTGCATTAATTATAAATGCAGAATTATTTTTCTCATTCTTAAGTATTTCTAAACTAACACAAGAATCTTTACCTCCGCCAATAGATATTAAATTACCAGTTCCTTCATAATTAGGATCATCTATATTAACTTCTTTTCCATTACAAATAATATTAACAAGTTCATCTTCTGTAACAGTTATATTATTTTTGTATAAAAACTCTCCTAATCCATTAAATAATATTTTTTTAAACCATTTAATTTGATCAGCATTTACATATCCAGCATTAATAATAATATTAGTACAACATGTAGCTTTGTAATAGCTGATCATTTCTATTAGACCAATATGAAATACTAAATAATTTAGCATATTTTTATTAATATTTTTATTTTTAATATATTTTTTATTAATTTTAATAGATGGAGTAAATTCTTCTAATCCTTCAATACTAAAAAAGAATTTAATTATCATATTTTCTTCATCATAACTAATATCATATTTATCATAGATAAAATTGTTATATTTATTTCTGAATTTTAAAAACTCATTCATAATATCACCTACTTAATTATATTACAAATAAAAAGACTCAGCAATAAACTGAGTTATTTTAAATTAGGATTCTTATTTGTTTTTAAATAACAAATAAAACTTTCATCATCATCGTCTGTTAAAACTAAAAATGGTTTATTATCTTCTTTTTTTATAACTACTTGTACATCCATATTCTTTTTTATATTTTCATATTTAAGTGAAATTGTATATGTATCCTTTTTATCATTTTCTTTAACAGAATAAGTTCCTTTAAAACTTTCTTTATCTAATTCTGCATATGGTCCATATAAAAACTTTAAATTATTGTCAAATTTAATTGTATAAATATAGTTTTCTCCTTTAGCAGTTTTACCAATTCCTTTACAATCCCAAGTACCAATAAATTCATTATTACGATATGATTTATTAAATAAAATAATTGAAGTTATAGTAATAACTAAAGCAAGTCCTATAATTATACCTATAATCAAATAGATAGGATTTTTCTTTTTTTCTTCATTCATAATATCACCAAATTTATTATATCAAAAAAAGGAGATTATTTATCTCCATTTTCATCTTTTAATCCTTCTTTTATACCTTTAGTAATTTCTTTTGCCATTTCTCCTACTTCAGGACTAACTTCATGCATATGCTTTTTTGCTACTTTAGAAGCAGTTGGTTGAATATCTTCTAATGCTTCTTTTCCTACTGGCAAAACTCCTTGCATTTGATATGCCATAATATCTCTTTGTTTTGAAACAATAAATACAAACAAACTAATCATACAAGAAGAAATACAAATAAATGCACCAAGTCCAGTGCTACTACTTCTATTAAAACTACTATTACTATCTAATAATTTACAATATTCTTTAGTAAGTTTATTTGTCTTAAATTCATTTTGAAAACAGCTATTAAATGCTGGATTTAATACTTCTCTTAATATATATAAGTCATATGCTTCTCCTGCTTCGTAATCACTTGAAGGAGTTACTCCTTTTTCTACTAAATCTGTTTTCATTCTTTCAAGTTTTGCTTTTTCATCTTCAATTTTAGATTCGTTTGAATTACTAGTTCCTTTATATATTAGAAATCCTCCACAAGATAAACCTACTATTAATATTAGAAGTGCAATTAATTTTATTTTTTTCTTTGATTTATTATATTTTTCTTCATTTAAATAATTCATATACATAACCCTTTCTTATAAATGTATTATATCATATTTTTTACTATTCAATATTCATTCGTGAAATATTTACATTTTTCTTATTTTATGATACGATATGAGCAATTTTAGGGGGATAATATGAATAATATTACGGTATTAATACAAAGGGATGCAAGAAACATGCCTTATGCAAAAGTTTTATATAACAATCAAGATGCATTTAATATGGATGAGGAAACTGCTAGATTTGCTACATATGCAACTAGAAAAGCAGCTGGAAGTGGTTTAACTGATGGTATTGTATATGCATCTCCATTAAACGGAACTATTATAGATATAAATAGTATTAACAGAAGAATGAATTTACATTACTGTATATCTGGTAGTGAAGTTGGAACAGAAGCAATACAAACATTAATAACTACATTAAGAGTAGGTGCAAATAATCTTGATATTAATGCAGCATTATTTGTAACTGATGGAAAATCAGCACCTATTTGGGTAAATGAAGATGTTCAAGGTGAAACTTACAAATTATTAGGATTTGATTCAGTTTGTAGAATTGAATTATATAAACAAGATCAAATTGATGAAATGATTAAAGAACCAGTTGGAAAAGGAATTGCAAAAACTCTTGTATTATAAAAACTAACTTATTAGTTAGTTTTTTTATTTCCTTTATAATCTTTTTCTATACCATACAGTTTACTTACTTCTTCGCGTTTTTTCTTCATATATTCACCAGAGAAACTATTAATTCCTCTTTCTTTAGAATCTTCTAATACATAATCTATAAATGTCTTACAATAATCCATATATCCTTTACAAAGTTGTTGCATTCTTTCATCTAATCTGTCATATATTTTATCTAAGATTTCATTTTCTTTAACAAATTCTAATGTATCTCTATTTCTTGCATTAACCATTATAAATTGATTCATATGCCAAAGAAGAGCATGTATTGGATTAATTACTATATGATCACTTTCTTCTGCTTTAGAAATCCATCCATTTCCTCCAGGATTATCTTGTTCTTTTTTAAAGCGTTCATCTAATCCATCACTAAATAATAAAGTACTAATTTTTTCTAATCTTTCTTCTTCAGTATATGAAGATAGATTACTATTTAAATCTTCAATAGGAATTCCTATTCTTAAATAATCAGAACATTTACGTTTTATATAATCAAAAGTTGTATCTTCATCAATATGAATTTTTTCTTTTTCTTTCTTATTTTTATTAGCACCTTCTATCCATCTAGGATCATTTATAAAATAATTAATCCAATTAGAAGTAAGAAGTTCATATACTCCTGTTGTTGGAGTTTTTTCAGATACTTTAGAATATTCTCCTTTTTCATCTTTTCTTAGTTCACTAATACCATCTTTTTCTATTAAAAACGCAACATTATCATCTTTAATAAGTTCTGGATTAAATAAATCTTCTCTTCCAAACTCTTCTATAATTATTCCCTTTATAACACTTGGACAGTTATTTAAAACTCTTAAAGCTTTACTATCAAGGACAAATCCTTGTTCGATTGAATCTAAATCATAATTAAATCCAAAATATGTATTTAGTATTTCTAAGAAACTTCCTCCGACTTTAACATCTTTGTTATCTATCATAGGAAAAACAAATACATTCTTCATCTTGTAACTTTCTGCTCCAGGATAAGTACCATTCGCTCTTTGATTTAAAATGTCAATTTTATCAACATCTGTTGTTATTAATAAAGCTGTTGCGATGAAATATCTAATAGAATTATTAATACTATCTTTATCTGATTTAAAAATATCTTGAATAGATTTAGCTACATCAAAATTTACCATATTTTTTAATAAATCAACTCTACTAAAGACTTTATTAATAGCATCTTCTGGAAGTTTTTCTCCAGTATTTTGAAGTTTAGCAATAGAATCATTCATTAATCCGATAATAGTATTTATCATCACATTAGGATCTTGTTGTTCAGATTTTATTACTTTTGTAATATTATTCTTTAACTCATCACAAATACTAATAATAGTTTCTATAACATATTGTTTATTATAAACAAATCCTTCGGCATTAGTAGAATCTATACAACCATCTATCATAGATTTTTCTAAATCATCAACTGCACTTTGAACTAATGCTTTTTGTTCTTGCATTAATGCTTGCTGTTCTAAACTCATTTCCATTTTTTCAGATACGTTATAAGCATTAATTATAAAATCATATAGTTTATCAAAATCTAAAGATAACAATTCTTGTGGATTTCCCTCATAGTCAAAATAATCCATTTTTCCATTAGATATTTGATGACATTTTACTACTACTGCTGCGATTGCTTCTGAAATTAATTTTTTCTTTTCTTCATCATCGTCTCCTTTTTCATGAAAAGATAAGAAACTAACTAACGAATAATAATAACCTGCAATTGCATGATCTACTCCAAGATTTCCAATTTGTTTTTCATTATCAATCATTGTTCCATCATCAAATCTATCGTATTTAACTGCTTGATAGAATCTTCCTGCATCATGAAGTAATGCTGATAATAAAACAGTTCTATGAAATAATTCAAATTGTTCAGACTCTTTTAATTCTGGATATCTTTTAATAATATTTTCTAATGAGTAGTTAGCTAGATATGTTATTCTTGCACTATGTCCTAATTTTAAATACATATTGTATAATCTATTAACTTTGGTAATTATCCAATCTTCTTCATTACCATTATTATCTTTATTTTCAATTAATTGTTTTATTTTTTCTTCAGTTATTTTTTCTCCATGTAATGTAATACCTTTTTCATTAAAATCAGAAACTATTAATCTTAAAAAACTTGGTTTTTTAATTATAGATGAAATATTACTGTAAACATTATTTTTACTATAGAAAGTGTATGGACTACCACTCGTATCTAAATCTAATATGGTATTTTTACATTCAATAAAATATTTCTCTAGTATTTGCCATGCTCTTCTTATGTCTGGATCGTTATGATTTTTTATCCATTCAATTGATATCGTATCATCTCCACCAATAACATTTTCTACACTGAAATCTACTTCTTCCATGAATCATGAACCCCCTTAAGTTGCTCATTCAATTCTGTTAATTGAGACTTAAATGTACGATAAAAATGGACCTTACTATTAAGTGAACCATTAGTATAGTTTTCTCTTTCTGAAAAAGAATTTGGTAAAGCATATCCAGACTCTCTAATTAATAATTTATATTCTTCATTTTCTGTTAAACAACGATATGTATTTATTGCTTGATCTACTTGAGTAAAATCTCCTGATGTATTAATAGATTCAACCATTTCAAATAAGCCACTATCAGTGATAAGTCTATCTAATTCTTGAAACTTTAAAAATCTATTATCAAAATCTTCTTCTCCATCTAACCAAGACAATATAATAGATTTAATCAAAACATCATCGTTGGCTTCTTTTTCATTTGATAGAAGAAATTTAGAATAAGATAATATTGCTTTTCTTTTTAAATCTCCTATAATTCGTTCTCTGTCCATCTTATCACCTATCTTAAAATAATTATAACATAAAAAAACTAGCATTAATAATCATAATACTAATCTATATATTTAAATTTCTCAAAATTAAAACAATCATTTCTGATTGTTTTATAAGTTCATTTACCTTGAACTATTTTTCTAAATGGTGCCTGTGGCCGGACTCGAACCGGCACGATATCACTATCATTGGATTTTGAGTCCAACGCGTCTACCAATTTCACCACACAGGCAACTAAAAGTATTATAACAAATTTAATACTTCATTTCTATAACTTTTGCGTTTCCTTTTTTAGCATCTATTCTATTTAATTCATTTCTTTTAATTTATCAAACCTATTTTTAACTTCTTTTTTCTTTTTTTCAGTAGATTCTAAATCTTTTGTATAAATACCATTTTCATAATTAATAACTAATCCATCAAAAAGATCAAAATCTATAAGACTTTTATCTATCTTAATTACTTTATTTGTCTTTTCTTCAATTGCAATTACTAAATCTCCTTCTACTCTATCTACTATATATTTCATATTAACCTCCATCTGTATCAGTTTTTATAGTTTTAATATCAATTTTATTACCATTTGATTCAAATAAAATAGTACCTAAATAATCTGTTCTATATACTTTAACTTTATTCTTATTTAATCTTCTCATAGTTTCTTTATGAGGATGTCCATAATCATTATTCTTACCAACTGATATAACTGCATATTTTGGATTTACTTTTTTAAGAAATTCTTCACTTGAACTATATCTTGATCCATGATGTGCAACCTTTAATACATCTGCAGAAATATCTTCATTTAATATTTTATCTTCAACTGCACTAGTAGTATCTCCAGTAAATAAAAACGAATTATTTCCAAAAGTTACTTTTAAAATAATAGAAGAATTATTTAAATCTTCTGAATCCGTTCCAGAATAAATAAATATTATTTCTGCATTTCCTAATCGATATGTATCTCCGTTTTTAGGAATAGTTATTTTTACTTTTTTCTTTTCAAGTTCATCTAATACTTCAGTAAAAGTAGGTGTATTAGTTGTAACATCAGGCATAAACATTCTTTTTATTTTAAATTCTTTAACTATATTATCCATTCCACCTATATGATCTTCATGAGGATGAGTACTAACAACATATTTTAAATCAGGGACTTCTAAGTCTTTCAAAAATTTAACTAATTTTTTTCCATCATTATTATTTCCAGCATCAATAAGCATATATTCATCTAAATTTTGTATTAGAATAGATTCTGCTTCTCCAACATTAATATAATAAACTTTTAGTTTTGATGAGGTTCTTACTGGTTTAATATCTGCTACTTCGTTTTTTTCTAAACTTACTACTTGATATAGGAATTCTTCGTTTATATATGAAAAAATATTTATATTAAAATAGTGGGAACCCACTATTATTAATACAAATATTAATAACCAAATATCTTTTTTTCTCATACAACCACGCCCTATCCTAATAAGATTATAACATAAAAAAACTAATTCGCACGAATTAGTTTTCTTTTTTTTCAGTACTTTTAAATGTATGAGTTAATCTTTGAATTGCTACAGGACTAGATAGTTGTAATTTCCCATCATGATTTATGCTACAATCCATCTTTATAAATGTTGTTAAATCATTTATTTCATCTAGTACTAAATTATTAGTATTATGATCGTAATCAGTTGATACTGATTCAGAATAAGATTGATCATCAAATACACTATTCATAATTCTAGGAACTAGTTTGCTTGATGTAATAAAATCTAATCCACCATCTGCAAATCTAACAGTATAAATTCTTCCAGTATTTCCTTGATAAGTTATTACTCTTTCTCCATCTATTTCTTGTAACTTCATATTACCAATTGATTCTGGTCCAAATTCACAACAATCAGCTACCTTACTTTTTAAAGCTAATAATTTTAAATCTGCTAAATCAGCAAAAGCTCTATTATGAATTAAAGCATTAACACTTCTTTCATCTCTTTCAAGCATTAAAGCAACTGTTAAGAAATCTTCAGAATCTTTTGATAAAATTATTCCATTTTCTCCTTGAGATACATATTCATCATATTTATTCATATTTTCTTTCAATGCAACTACATCTAATTGTTCATTCATATCAAGCGGAGTTAATCCTCTTATAACTTCATCTAAATTATATGAATTTAATCTCTCAGAAATCTTAATTAAATCTCTATATGAATCTATTCTAGCTAATAAGTCATCATTATACTCTTCATTGTGAGACGCTACTGCTTCATCTAAAACAGTTCTATTAGATTCTTCACTAACTACATAAGCAACACTTTGACCTCTATCTACTAATGTAGAATTTTCAATTAAATATCCAGAAATTAATGTTGCTAATAATATACAAAATACTATCTTTTTACCAATTGTTTTTTTTATATTATTATCTTTTCTACTAGTTATAGTAACTCCATCTGGAATACCTTCTTCATGAATTTCTTTTCTTTTATCTTTACTCATTTTTATAAATTCCCCTCCAAACGGTAAGTGAGTAAAATTATACCATATTATTGCTAAAAAATCAAGTTGATGTAAAAAGGTGTCATATAAACTAAATTAATCCTTTTCTTAAATAGGAAAAAGTGCATTTTTATGATAAAATTATAGTGAGAGAATATACATTAATAGGAGATGATTATATGAAATTAAATAAAGCAATTAATATTTTAATTATTGTTTCTATATTATTTGCCTCTTTTTATATAAATACATCCGTATATGCAGCTGATCAAAAAGGAAGAATTACTGCTACCGACGGAGTTAAATTAAGAAGTGGCGCTGGTACAAGTTATTCTAATTTAGTACTTATTCCTCATAATACTATAATTACTATTTCTGGAGATTTAGTAAATACTACTGATTCATCAACTGGATGTACAACTGGTAAATGGTACAAAACTACTTATTCAGGAAAAACTGGTTATGTATGTAGTCGTTATGTAGAAATTCAAAATAGTGGTAGTACTTCTACTACTGTTGATATTCCTTCAACTCCTATGAGCCAAATGAGCGATGCTGAATTTGATGCATATTTAAATGGACAAGGTTTCCCTGAATCATATAAAACTAAATTAAAAGAATTACATAAAAAACATCCAAATTGGATTTTTGTAGGTATTAATACTAGAGATAATTGGACTACTTCTCTAAATAATGAAAATGTAATTGGTAGAAGTTTAATTCAAACATCAAGTCAAGGATATTTATCAACTGCTGATGGATGTTATAACTGGTATACAAATACATATACTCCTAAAGATGGAAAATCA
The DNA here is from genome assembly GCA_017541325.1 of Bacilli bacterium. Classification (GTDB taxonomy): domain Bacteria; phylum Bacillota_I; class Bacilli_A; order RF39; family UBA660; genus RUG11788. The sequence continues at coordinate 127,054 of JAFXZI010000003.1, read as the reverse complement.
TGGTATCAAGCAAAAAAAGAAACAATTGCTTATTATATGGATCCAAGAAACTGGTTGAATGAAAAAAACATTTTTATGTTTGAAGATTTAAATTATTATTCTGCATATCAAACAGAATCTGCAGTTAAAAAGATTCTATATACAGATTTCTTTAGTAATTTAACACAATACTATATAAAAGCAGCTCAACAATATAATGTTAACCCACTATTCTTAGCAGCCTTAACAAGACAAGAAGTTGGTTTATCTGGTACTGGTTATGCAGTTAATGGAACTTGTAGTACATATTGTTCAGTAAATTATACTGGATATTATAACTTCTATAATATAGGTGCTACTAGTTCAACTAAACCTGTATGTAATGGACTTAAATATGCCAAAGAAAAAGGATGGAATACAAAAGAAAAAGCAATTATAGGTGGAGCTAGTTGGATTAACAACGGATATGTAGGGGCAGGACAAAATACTGCATACTTCCAAAAATGGAATACTACTCCTAAATCAAATTCTGGATACTGGCATCAATATATGACAAATGTAAGTGCAGTAGTATCTAGTTCTAATACAACATATAATTCATATAATGGAATGGGAATAATTGATTTACCTATGGTATTCCAAATTCCAATATATGCCGGAATACCTGCATCAACATCATTACCAAACAAAGGTAATCCAAACAATTATTTAAAAACATTAACAGTTAATAATACATCAGTTACAAACTTTGATGGTGCAAATACTAACTATACAGTAACAATACCAACAAGTGGAAATGTAACAATAAATAGTACTACAGTTGCATCAACTTCTACTATATCTGGAAATGGAACATTTAATATTACTACTTCAGGAACTAAGAAATCAGTAATAGTTACTGCACAAGATGGTACTAAGAAAACATATAATATTACATTTAATGTAATAAAACCTACAACAAATGATGATAACAATAATGGAAATGGTTCTACAAACCAAGATCCAGATCCTAATACTCCTACAGTAAATTATCCAACAGCAGATGTAACTATAACATCATCTGGATATAAGATTAAAAATTCAACTTATATATATAACATTACTTTAGGTTCTACTGTTCAAGGTATGATAAATAAAATTCAAAAAGCAAATAATTATGCAAGTATTAATATAATGGATAAAAACAATAAAGCTAAAACAAGTGGATCAATAGTTACTGGAGATAAAGTAAAAATTACATCTGGAACATCTTCTAAAACATATACATTTATCATATATGGTGATGTCAGTGGAGACGGAAATATTACTGTATTAGATTTATCTCTAGTACAAATGCATTTATTAAAGAAAAAATCATTAACTGGAGCATATGCTCAAGCAGGTGATGTAAGTAGAGGTGGATCTGTTGATATATTAGACCTATCTAAAGTACAAATGCATTTATTAAAGAAAGCAAATATATCACAATCATAGGAGGATAAAATGGGTAAAAAGAAAATAATAATAAGTACAATTATGACGCTATATATATTCTTAGCGTCTTTAATTCCAGTATATGCTGCTGGAGCTAGTGTTAATAGTTCAGCAAGTACTGGAAAAGTTGTTGTAGGGAATACAGTTTCTTTTACATTTAGAGTTAATTCATCACAAGCAAGTTATTCAATGGCTTATTCAATTAGTTATGATTCATCAAAATTATCATATGTAGGTGGATCAGGAATAAGTAATGGTGCAATGATTCTAAGTGGAGAAAAATCAAAGACAATTACAGTTAAGTTTAAAGCAAAAGCTGCAGGAAACCCAAGTGTAAAAATTAGTGGTCAAATTTGTGCAGAGAATTGTCTTAACTTTAGTGGTTCTAAATCAGTAAAAGTTATTTCTCAAGCAGAATATGAAGCATCTAAATCAGGTAATAACTACTTATCTAGTTTAAGTATTGATGGTGCTACTCTAACACCAAGTTTTAATAAAAATACAACTTCTTATACTGTAGAACTTCCAGCAAACACTGAATCAATTAATATAAAAGGAGCTAAAGCAGATTCTAGAGCATCAGTTTCAGGACTTGGAACTAGATCTGTAGAAGATGGTAAAAACACTTTAAAAATTAGTGTAGTTGCTGAAAATGGTTCTGAAAGAGTATATACAATTACTGCTAATGTAAAAGAATTAGATCCTATTAAAGTTACTGTAGAAGATACAGAATATACTCTTGTTAGAAAAGCAAAGCTATTAAAAAGTCCTAATAATACTTTTGCAGATACTGAAATAGAATATAAAGATGTTAAAGTTCCTGGTTTTATAAATGAAAAAGCTAATTTAAAACTAGTAGGATTAAAAGATAGTGAAGGAAATGTTAATCTATTTATTTATAAAGATGATGAATTTATTAAATATAATGAATATTCTTTTTCAACATTAAATGTATTTATTGAAAATAAAGAAATAGAAAATGCTAAAAAGAATGAAACAATAGAAATAAACGAAAATAAAATTAATGCTTATAAATTAGATAATACTGACTATTATTACTTTTATGGTATTAATTTAGATACTGGTGAAGAATCTATTTATAGATATGATAGTCAAGATAAAACAATTCAAAGATATTTAACAGAAAAAGAAGAACAAACTAAAGAAAAAGATAATAATAAAGAAAATACAGATTTATATAAATTAATAATAATTAGTCTTCTAGGATTTATCTTCTTAACATATTTGGTATTTTTGTTTATAATACTTATGAAGGGAAAGAAAAAAAGTACCAAAACAATTCAAAACATTGAAGAAGGAGAAGAACCAGTTGATTCTAAAGAGGAAATAGTTGAAACTGAAATTGAAGAGGGAGAAGAAATCGTAGAAGCTGAAGAAGAGAAAACTTCTGATTTAGTTGAAACTGAAGAAGACGATGATATGTATAAAATTCTAGAAGAAACTCAAGAAATAAAAAAGACTCCTAAAAAGAAATCAACTAAGAAAAAAGGTACTAAGAAAAAAGGAGATTAGATAGAATGCGTTCTAAAGAAAGAGAAAAATTACGACAAAAAAAGAAAAAGAAAAGATCTTTAATAATTGATATAGTATTTATCATTTTCTCTTTAGTAGCATCTATATACTTAATATATAGTTTGTTACAACTTAAAAGAATTGAAACAGTTCTAAGAATTATAATTATAGGTATTGTTACACTTATTAATGTACTTATGATTATCAATTTATTTAGAAGAAATAAAAAGAAAAAAAGAATAAAAAAAGGTATTAAAAGATTTTTCTTATTGATTCTTATAATTATATATATAGTAATTGGTTTTAATATTAATTATGTTTTATCTAAAATAGATAACATGAATAAAGAAACAGTTACCACTACTACTTCATTAGTTACATTAAAAACTAATAAAATAGGTAATGCTAAAGATATATATAAATCTAAAATAGGTATTGGAAAAGATAAAAATGATACTGAAGCATATATTCTTCCTATGGAAATAGTTAAAGAATATGGATTAGATAAGAATAATGAATTAGTTCCTTATGATGATTATTTATCTATGATAAATGATTTATATAATAAGAAAATAGATTATGCATTCCTTCCTAGTGGATATGTTACAATGTATAATTCAGTTGAACAATTTGAAAATATTGAAGAAGAAACTAAAGTACTTGCATCTACTTCTAAAGAGGAAAAGAAAGACGATGAATTAAGAGGTTCTTCTGCTGATGTATCAAAACCATTTACACTTCTATTAATGGGAGTTGATTCAACTTCTGATGGAATTAAAAATGCTAATTCATTTAATGGAGATTCATTAATGCTTATTACATTTAATCCATCTACATTAAATGTAACAATGTTAAGTATTCCAAGAGATACTTATGTTCCTATAACTTGTATGGGAAATGTTGAAAATAAAATAACACACTCTGCTGCTCATGGAGCTAAATGTGTAATTAATACTATTCAAAACTATACTGGTATAAAAATTGATTATTATGCCAAGATTAACTTTAAAGGATTAGTCGATTTAGTTAATGCTTTAGGTGGCGTTGAAGTAGATGTTCCTTATTCTTTCTGTGAACAAGACAGTAAAAGAAGATGGGGAAGTAATACTATCTATGTTAAAAAAGGTGAACAAAAACTAAATGGTGAACAAGCATTAGCTTTAGCCAGAAATAGAAAAAATAATGAAAAAAAATGTGGAAAAGAATATTCACAAGGAACTAGAAATGACTTTGTAAGAGGTCAAAATCAACAATTAGTTATTCATGGAATAATTAATAAAGTTAAAAAGATTAATAGTATAGGTGATGTTTATAGTATTCTAGATAGTATTTCTAATAACTTAGATACTAATATGTCTAGAGAAACAATATTATCATTCTATAACGTAGTTAAAGATATTATGACTACTAAAAGAGATAAAGATGGAGAACTTGTTTCAATTCAAAAACTATTCTTATCTGGATCTGATCAAATAATATATGATGAAAGAAGTCATTTAGAGTTATATAATTATATTCCAAATCAATCTAGTAAATCTCAAATAGTTAATGCTATGAAAGTTAATCTAGGTCTTAAAAAAGAAAAGAATGAAACTTCATTTAGTTATACTATTGGTGAAGATTATGAAACAAATGTAATTGGAAAGAATCCAACTGCATCAACTACTCTATATACTTTAATTCCTGACTTTTCTTCTTATTCTAGAAGTAAAGCTGAAAATTGGGCAGCAAATCATGGATTTACAATAATATGGAATGAAGTATCTGTTAGTAGTTCTAGTCAAGCTGGAAGAATTACAAAACAAAGTTATCCTCGTAAGAAAAGAACTGATTTATGTAAACCTAAAACAATTACATTAACAATTACTGTTTATAAAAACACTGCTCCAGTAACTCCTCCAAGTGATAACAACGATAATAAAGAAAACGAAGGAAATGAAGGAAATACTGGTGGAAATAATGAAAATAATGGTTCTGGAGGAGAAAACAGTTCTAGTACAGAACAAAATACAACACCTTAAAAAGAGTTTTTAAAACTCTTTTTTTACTAGACAAAATTATTAATTCATACTATAATTTATACGTTATAGTTCTTACTATTAAAGAAAGGAGTTTATATGAAAGACCAAAACGAAACTAAAGTTATAGTTTTAGGTGGTTTGGGATCAATTGGAAAAAACATGTATTGTGTAATGCATGGTAATGATATTGTTATTATAGATGCGGGAATTGAATTTCCAGAATGGGGACTTTTTGGAATAGATTATATATTACCTGATTTTACTTTCTTAAAAGAAAATGAAGATAAAATTAAGGCTTTAATTATTACTCACGGACATGAGGACCATATAGGAGGAATACCATATGTTATTCAAAACATTAATATTCCTGAAATATATGCTCCAAATCAAGCTAAAGAGCTTATTGCGATGAAATTAGCTGACCGTAATATTAGATATGATAATTTAAATGCATATGATGACCAAACTATATTAAAATTTAATAAAATACAAATAGAATTTTTTAGAACAACACACTCTATTCCAGATTCACATGGAATACTTATAAAAACACCAGATGGAAATATTGTTACAACTGGTGACTATAAATTTGATATGACACCAATAGGACCAGTAGCAGACTTACATAAAATGGCTAGAATTGGTGAAGAAGGTGTAGATTTACTTATAGGAGAATCTACTAATGCTTTATCTCCTGGAGTAAGTACAAGTGAAGCTAAAGTAGACAATGCTTTAAATGATATTTTTGATAAGTATGTTAATAGAAGAATTATAATTGCAACTTTTGCATCAAATATATATCGTTTAAAACATATAGTAGAAACTTGTTACAAACATAATCGTAAAATATGTACTTTTGGTAGAAGTATGGAAAATAATCTTACTATTTCCTTAAAAGGTGGATATATCGACCACGCTAGTAGTTTTATAAATGCTGATGAAGCTAATCAATTAAAACCTAGTGAAGTATGTATTTTATGTACTGGAACCCAAGGAGAACCTCTTGCAGCTTTATCAAGAATAGCTAATGGAACTCATAAACAAATTAAACTAAGACCGGATGATATTGTTGTATTCTCATCATCTGCTATTCCAGGAAATGCTCAAGCAATTGGTAATACAATAAACAAATTATATCTACAAGGAGTTAAAGTGTTTACTAATACTGCTCTATCTGATATTCACTCTTCTGGACATGGAAACGAAGAAGAATTAAAACTAATGATAAGACTTATGAAACCTAAGTATTTAATGCCATTCCATGGAGACTATAGAATGCTTAAAAAACATGCAAATATCGGTATAGAATGTGGAATACCCAAAGAGAATACATTTATTCTTAGAAATGGTGATACATTAATACTTAAAGATCACAATATAACAAGAGGAGAATCTGTTCCAGATGCTGATACTTATGTCGATGGAAACTCTTTAGGTGAAGTTAATGGTGCAGTACTTCGTGATAGAAAAATAATGGCTAGTGATGGAATATTAGTAGTTATAGCAAATGTTGATATGCGTAAACGTGAATTATTAATTAAACCTAATATAACTACTAGAGGATTCATTCTAATAAATGAAAATGAAGAACTAATTAAAAAGATTGAAGAAGTTGCTACTAAATCCATTAATTCTAAATTAAAAGATAGAAGCGCTAATTTTAATACAATTAAAACTCAAATAGTTACAGATTTATTTCCGTTTATATATGAATTAACTGGAAGAAGGCCTATAGTTTTACCAGTAATATTAGACATAAAAAAACCAGAGGATACCTCTGATAATAATACTAATAATTAATATAAATGTATAATTATAACAAAAAAAGGAACAAATAACTGTTCCTTTTATTTTGATTTCATATTTGTAGTATCAAGTACATTTTCTCTTCCAGCATCATATGTTATTTCAACATCTAAATCTCTTAATGGATTGTAGTGACTTACAACAACTGAATACCCATCTTTTGATAAAGGAGACTTTAAAGTATTATAAACATCTTCAGGTAACTCAGTAATAATAGGAGTCATTTCTCCATCATACTCTGCAGGTATTGTAGCATCGAATAAATAATATTTATCTTTATCTTTTACTAAATTAAATGCATGTACATCATTCTTACCATTATTAATAACACCAGTAGCTTTATAATAACTCTCAAAACCTAAACTTTGTAATAAGTTTTGAGATAGCATTGATCTTTCAACACACATCGCAGCATTCTTTCCTTTTAAATCAGCGACCCTTCCAATATCAGCATCTGATTCAACAAAATCATCTGGTGTATAATAATCCATCCTGTGTGAAACGTTTGAATAATCTCCAAAATAATTACATACGACACGAAGTATAGCATTACTTACACTTCTAAAATCATTACTTGGAAGTTTTGAAACTTCATCTTTAAGCATTTCATAAGCATCAGTAATATCTCCCATTAAACAATGAACAATATCTCCAATTCCTGTTTCAATTAGAACCTCTTCATCTTTAAATGTTCCACCAAAAGAGGAATCAATTCCTCCAAAATACCACCCTTGAGCGGAATGGTTACATCCAACACTTCTCATTTTATCACCACTTTAATTATATCAAACCTATGCTTTCAGAAAATATCTAATAAAAAAAATAGTCATAATTTGACTATTATTTTTTTGTTGATAAATATAAAAATGGAGTATCCAATGCTGCTATAACTATCTCTATTACTGATGCAACCGTTGCAATACTAATAATTGTTAAAATATCAAATATTCCAATAAAAGCAAGTGTTGTAAATAAGTAGTTTTCAAGAGAATTACATACCATAGTAGAAACATTATTTCTAATCCACTTTTTCTTAGGAATTCTCTTCTTAATTTTTTCATATATATTAATACTTAAAATATTACTAATATAATACATTGATATACTTGCTATACTAGTTCTTAAATTAATAGAAAATAGAGTCTTCATACTATTTTGTACTAAGTCTTCATTACTAGGGATAAAAAGAAGTGCAAACTGTGTTAGAATGATAAATATTATACTTGAAAATACTCCTAATCTTATTGCTTTTATACTATCTTCTTTAGAATACTTTTCACATAAAATGTTACTAGCTAGAAAGTTAGATGCAAACGAAACATTTCCTAAACATGTAACAAATCCTAATATTTCTATACTTTTACATACTAAAATATTTGCTATAACAGTAATTACACTAATCCAAACAAATAACCCCTCTTTTTTAAATAATCTTTCTATTATTACTACTAAACTAAATGTAATAATAATACTTAAAAATCCTAATAAAATATTCATATTATCTCCTTTACTTTTTTATACTGGGTGGCATAGGTTAACCAGTAATTATTACCAAATAAAATTTGATTTCAATCTTTCTCCATTATCTATAAACAAATCTTCTCCAGTCATACTTTTATTTATAACTGCAATAAAATAAGTAAACTCCGCAATTTCTTCTGGAGTTGACCATTTATTAAGTAGAGTTTCATCTAATACTTGTTTATATAATTCTTTGCTTTCTATGATATGTTTATTTAAATCTGTAATAACTCCTCCTGGAGAAATAGAATTAGCTGTTGCACCATATTTTGCTATACGAAGTGCAACATTTTTCATATATGCTACTACTCCACCTTTACTTGCAACATATTCTGGAAATTCTGATCCTGTTGATGCACTACTAGATGCAATAAAAACGATACTTTTAATATTATCATTTATATATTCTTCAGTAACATTAATCGTACCTTTTAAATTAACATCTATTGTATTACCTTCTTGAATGCCAGCATTATTAATTATAACATCAATTTTATCTATTTTAGGTAATTTTTTACATATATCTTGTATATAATGAGTATAATTATCATCTTTAATAGAACTTTCTTTAATATCGAATCCTATTACTTGATGGCCCTCTTTTAAAAATTTTAAAGCAATAGCAAGTCCAATTCCACTACTACTTCCTGTTACTAATACTTTCATTGTTTATCAATCAACTTCCTTACTTTAGATTTTACCTTTTTCCAAAACTCTATTAAATTATCATAAGATAATGCTTCTTCAACATCATCAAACTCTACCCATACAAGTATTTCTGGATCAGGTGATACTTTTTTACTTTTACCATCATCTAAAGCTAAATAAATATATACTTCTACTTTTTCATCTTCATTAGTAATATAATTCATTATTCCTAGTTCTTCAGGACATGCTAAATGACATAATCTAGATGTTTCTTCTTCTAACTCTCTAATTGCGCATTCTGGAAGTGATTCTCCCTTTTCTAAATGCCCTTTAGGAAAAGATATATCTCCATACTTTTTACGATATACTAAAGCTATTTGATCTTTTTCCTTATTATATAAAATACATCCAGCTTTCTTTGTATTTTCATCCATAAAAAATCACCTCATTATAATTATACTACTCTACCTTCTCTTTTACTCTTTCTCTTTTCATAGTCTCGTGTAAAGAAGATAATAATCTATTATAATTACTTCCTTTTAATGATATTTTTCCATCATGAATTATTGGAATATCATCTTCATAGAAAATACTTAATCCCTGAGAAAGTAAATCATCACTAAAACTATTAACTCTTTCAACATCATATAATTTATAAATGCAATCCATATTACCAATACAATCTTGATATATTGAATTAGCTAGTACAAAACCTATATCATGGTAATAATTGCTAAATAAAAATAGTTGTGTACCAAATCTACTTAATAAAAGATTACTATCTAGAAATAGTCTTACAGGAATACTTGCTTCTCTATATACTTCAAAAAAACCATCTTTATCTATTCCATTTTTAGACTTTTCAAGTAAGTCCATATAAAACTTTTTTAAACTCTTAGTTCTATAATTCATTAATTCTATAAGTCTAGCTCTATTATTATCTATATAAGTATTATAGTGACTAGCTAGATAATCAACTGCTATTTTTTCCCATAATATAGCATTTACTTCTCCAAATAGGTTTAAGAAGAAACCATCTCCATCTGATGATACAAAATTATGTGCAAATTCATGGACTATAACTAAAACATCATCTATTGTACCATTTAAATATAAATCATCATTATAATTTGTTTGATTACCTTCTGCATAGTGTATTTTGTATTTAGGATCTCTAATTAGATTTAAAAACATTTCTTTATATTTTGGATTAATAGATTCAAAGACCTCTCCAGCAATTCTTATTGATTCTTCAAGTGGTATATCACCTGCTAAATCTCCAGATATTTGTAATGTTTTATTATTATTAAAAAAACCGTACTCATCTGTTATTTCATCTCTTAATCTATCAAAATCTGAAAAGAAGTCTTTATCAATTAAATAAAAGAATCTATTTAAATCAGCAATAATACTATCTAACTTTTCAGTACTATATTCATCAAATAATATCATTTACTCACGTCCAATCAAAACCCTTTTTATTCCTATTATTATAACAAATATTAGAAATAAAAAAAGAACTGATTTCAGTTCTTTCTACATACTTCTTCCTCCATCATCATCTAAATCAGCATCTTGATTTAAACTAACAGATTCATTTTGAACAGAATTCATACCATAAGCAGATATTTTTCCACCTTCTTTAACTAGGTTTTTTGCGATTACTTCTGCTTTTTGATGTGATCCTTCTCCTTTAATAAACATTGCATTATCTTCATGAACAACTATAATACTTCCATCTGGAACTCTAATTGCCCAAGACTCATCTAATGCACTTATTTCTTGATCATTATTTCCTTGTGTGTCGGAATACTTAATTAAAGATGAATCATTTAAATCAATTAGTACTACATTATCTCCTTCAGAAATAATTGCAGTCATATTTGATTCTGCCCCATTGTTATTTAGTCCTGATACAATATCAGAGTATTTTACTACACTTCCACTTTCTCCAACTAGTTTATGAGCTATTTCCATAGCTTTATCTTCATGATTATATCCATATACTATAGTAGAATTATTTCCATCTAAATAGAATTCATCTCCATTTTTAGTATTAACTACCCAAGTATCATCTTCATAGTATTTAACACCATCATCATATTCACTATATTTATCTAGATGAGTTGAACCAATTATTACAGCATTATCTCCATTTTTAACTACTATAGATAAAGTTTCTTCTTGTCTATCTTCTGCTTGTTCTGTTACTTCAACTCCCTGATTAAAGTCAATATTATCTTCATTAATCATCTGACGTATTGCATCTGGTCCATCAAATACTACAAAAGATGTAAGAGCTGTATGGATTACAAGAATTAGAACAATAGGCCATCCTCCATCTAAAACCCATTCTTTAGCATCCTTCAAGAAATTTCCTACTTTATGAATTCCTTCCATTACTTTGTGACTATCATCATAATTAAGCATTTTGATTACCTCCTAATACATATAGTTTAAAGTAATCTTCTAATGCTTCTTTCTCTTTATCGCTTAAATTAGTATCAATATTATCATTATCTGCATTAAAAGAAGCAGCAAAGTACTTATTATCTACTATACTTTTATAAATAATATAATTTTTATTAAAAGCTTCCATCTTAAAAATAGATACTATTTCCATTTCTTCTTTAGTACCATTATCTTTTACTACTGTTATTTTAGCCCTCTCTTCATTCATATTACCTATCCTCCTAGGATAATTATATCACAAAATAACAAGATAATTATTTATATTTATATTGTGATACTAAAAAAAGACAAAAATATTTGTCTTTTTTATTTAAAACTAAATCTTTTTCTTTTTGATAAGTGAGGTGTTACTTTTTCTTTTTTAAAATCAAATATTATATGTTCTGGTTTATATTTTGGGAACCTATTATTAATTCTATCTTTTATTATTTCGATAGTTTTAGAAATATTTGTTACATCACAATCTTTCATAATATCAGCACCATATTCCCACCACTTTAAATTCATTAATTCTTTTATAGTATTTTTATCAAATCTAGTCCTTATTACTTTTGCAGGAACTCCTCCAACTATAGTATACGGATCAACATCTTTTGTAACCACTGCTCCTGCTGCTATAATTGCTCCATCTCCAATTTTAACCCCTCTAAGTATAACAACATTTCCACCAATCCATACATCATTACCTATAGTTACTAATCCTCTATTACTTAGTTCTTCATTTTGCTTTTTCCTAATAAGATTAATATTCTCCTCATTGTTACAAGAATAATTACAAAAATTCTCCATCCACTTTGAATCATAATACGGAAAAATAATATGAGCTGATAAAGACTTAGAAGAATGTTCTGGCATTCCAACAACTAAATTAGGTCCAATTGCGCAAAATCTTCCTATTGAATCTACTGCTCTTATATATGCATTATCATTGATGTATGTAAATGCTCCTATTTTATTACATTGGATTCGTCCTCCTTGGCAACGAAAAGGGACTTCAATATCCATTTTGTTTTTTTGATTCCAAGCACCGATTTCTGTATCTTGACGAATATCAATACCATTGCTTCCATTACTCATTATGATTTTAGAATTTTTATTTATTATCATTTCTATCACGCTCATTTTCATTATATATATATATATATATGCAATGGGGTTCTTTTAAATGATTAAAAAAATATGATAAAATATTTTTATAAATAATCGTCTAAAGGAGAAAATATGAAATTATTAGTTACAGGTGGTATGGGTTTTATAGGAGCTAATTTCTTAGAATATATGTTAGAAAAGTATCCTAATTATGAATTTGTTTGTATAGATAATTTATCTGTTCCAGATAGTAAAAATAATATTGGATTATTTAATAATTACAAAAATTATAAATTTATAAATGCTGATATAACAAATGAAGATGAAATAAATAGAATATTTTCTTTAGAACATTTTGATATAGTTATTAATTTTGCTGCAGAAGTTGCAGTAGATTATTCTATTGAAAATCCAAATATCTTTTTAAAAACTAACATTTTAGGTACTGCAGTACTTATGAATGCTTGTTTAAAATATAATGTAGCAAGATACCATCAAATATCAACTGATGAAGTATATGGAGATCTTCCGCTCGATTCAACAATAGAATTTGATGAATTGCAACAACTTAACCCATCTAGTCCTTATGCTGCTAGTAAAGCAAGTGCAGATCTACTAGTATTATCATATTATCGTACTTATGGACTTAAAGTTACTATTTCAAGATGTACTAATAACTATGGACCACATCAATCTTATAGAGCTTTAATTCCATTAACTATTAAAAATTGTATTCAAAATAAAAGAATTCCAATATTTGGAAAAGGAGATAATATTAGAGATTGGATTTATGTATTAGATCATGTTAAAGCAATTGATTTAATACTTCATCATGGAAGTATAGGAGAAATCTATAATATTTCTGGAAATTCTAAAAGAGACAACCTATATGTTGTAAATAGAATAATAGAATTAACTAATAGTAATAAAGATTTAATAACTTTTGTTAAAGATCGTCCGGGACATGATGTAATGTACTCAATTACATCAAAGAAAATAGAAGATGAATTAAAATGGAAAAGAGATTATTCTTTTGAAGAAGGACTTGATAAAACAATTAATTGGTATATTAACAACTCAAATAAATAATTGCATTAAAAAACTAACTTAAAAAAGTTAGTTTTTTTTAATCAGAAATATTCTGAATTAATTACTTAATGGTGGAGCCGGGGAGAATCGAACTCCCGTCCGAAACCAATGATTCTTAGACTTCTACAAGTTTAGTTAACTAATAAGTTTCATTATAAGAAAAGCTAATTAACGAACTATCTTATAACTAGTCTATAATATTCGTTATTGTTTCTAGACTAAACAATAATATATCTTGTTAAAAATGAACCCTAGTATTTCCCACAAGCAAGAAATAAAAGAGCGTACACCAATTATTATTAGGCAAAAGCAACAGCTTGGCGAGAACCAAACATGTTAGCTAGTACAGTTTTAATTTTGTTTCCAGTTATATTTAATTTGCATTTATAGATTGCCATCTACTTGCCATCTAAGCCCACTAAATCCCGTCGAAACCTAGTCGACCCCATATGTGTATAAATTATATCATAAGTAATAAAAAAAGACAAATTAGAAGCCTTTTTTTAGTTTCCTATCAATTTGTCTTTTAATATCTCTTTCTTTTATAGTTTCTCTTTTATCAAAGTTCTTTTTACCTTTACATAATCCTAAAGATACTTTTGCAATATTCTTTTTAAAATATACTTTTAAAGGAATAAGAGTATATCCATCTAGTTTTATTTTATTATTAAGTTTTTTTATTTCATCTTTATGCATTAATAACTTTCTAGAACGGGACTCATCATGATTAAATATATTACCTTTATCATAATGAGAAATAAACATATTTACTATGAACAATTCTCCATTTCTAACTATAGCATAAGAATCTCCTATATTACATTTACCTTCTCTAATTGATTTTATTTCTGTTCCAGTAAGCACTAATCCACATTCATATTCATCTTCTATGAAATAGTCATGTCTTGCTTTTCTGTTTAATATTTCCATAGCATCACCCTATATCTTCAACTTTAATACTACTATCTAAACTAGTCATCCTTTTCTTTAGTTTTTCATATTGATTTTTATACCCAGGAAATAAATTATTATTTAATTTATTATATGGATAAATCTTATAATTCTTCTTAGCAGCAGTTTTATATGCATAAGTAAAACTTGCAGTTGGATCTACTACTTTTATTTCAGATTTACCAGTTTTAGTATCAGTAGTTTTAATTATATTAGCACTCATCATAAGTCCAGTAGCTTTTTCAGCAGCAGTTGCTCCTGTATTATTACTTTGACTTGCTACAAAGTTACCTAGTGAATAAATAACTAAAGTATCATCTATATATTCAGCTGGTTGCACTACATGTGGGTGGGCTCCAATAATAATATCTACTCCTAAACTTGCTAAATACTTCGCTATTGTCTTTTGTTCTTGTGCTACTCCACTAGTTTGATATTCTACTCCCCAGTGCATAGCAACTAATATAACATCTACTTTATCTTTTATCAAGTCTATGTCTTTTTTAGCTTTTTCTGGTGAATAGATATTAGTTAAATATTCTTTCCCTTTAGGAGGTAAAAGTCCATTAGTTTGAGTAGTATAAGCTAAAAATGCATATTTAATTCCATTTTTTTCTTCTACTCTAATATTTTTAGTTCTTTCTTCTTCTGATAATGCTTGTCCTGTCCAATAAACATTTTTGGTTTTCCAATATTCAACAGAAGACTTAACTCCTTTTTCATACTTATCTAAAGTATGATTATTAGCTAAACTAACTAAATTAAATCCTGCATCTATAAAAGCATCTCCTACTTCTTGTGGTGAATTAAATTGAGGATATCCACTTAATTTAAAATTCTTATTACCAGCAAGAATAGATTCTTGATTATAATATGCTAAATCATATTTACTAACAATAGGTTTAATTAAAGATAACATAGGTTTAAAATCATATACTCCATTTTTATAGGCATCTTCATATATAGGAGGATGTATTAAACAATCTCCAACCATTACAATAGATAATTTTTCCTCTTTTATCGGATATATTTCTACATCCGTCTTTAATTCTTCCTTTTTGTCTAGTATTGGTACTGCTTTCTTATGAAATAATAAAAATCCAAATATAGTACTAAATACTAATACAAATAAATATAATAGTATCCAAGATTTTCTTTTTAATTTAACCTTTCTTCTCCTCTTCATTACTATCCCCCTCTACTAATGCAAAATCTATTGACCTTGCTTCTTTAGAAGCATTTATTACTTTAACTCTAACTTGATCTCCTAAAGAATATCTTTTATGTTTTTTCTCTCCAGTTAAAGTTTGACTTATTTCATCATATTTATAGTAATCATTCATATCTGTAATTCTTACCATTCCTTCAATTAAATTAGGAAGTCTTACAAACATACCAAAGTTTGCAACACCTGAAATCATTCCTTCAAATTCATCTCCAATATGGTCTTCCATATATTCTGCCATTTTCATATCATCTACATCTCTTTCACATTCAATTGATTCTCTTTCCATTTCAGATGAATGATCAGCTATTTCAGGAAGTTTCATTTCCCATTTTTTAACTGTTTCTTGACTTATTTCTCCTTTAAAAAGATATGTTCTTAATAATCTATGAACAGTTGTATCTGGATAACGTCTAATTGGACTAGTAAAATGAGTATAACATTTACTAGCTAGTCCATAGTGTCCTAAGTTTTCAGGTAAATATATAGCTTTTTGCATACTTCTTAATAATTGATCAGCAAGAATTGGATATTTTGGATTTCCTTCTAGACTTTTTAATAATCTTTGCATTGTCTTTGGTCTAACATCATTAACTTTACCATTAACTTGAATTCCCATAGCAGCAAGATAAGACATATAATTACTAATTTTTTCTTCTTTTGGTTCTTCATGAACACGATAAATAAATGGAAGTTGCATATAGAATATATGAGTTGCAACACATTCATTAGCACAAATCATAAAGTCTTCAATCATATTCTCTCCACGACCACGATTACGAAGAACTACATCTATTGGATGACAATTCTCATCAACTAAGATTTTAGCTTCATCTACATCAAAATTAATATATCCTCTTTCATCTTTATTCTTACGAATTATTTTAGATAATTCATTCATTTCTTTTAATTTATCTGCAAACTCTTCATATCCTTCAGGAATAATATCTTCTTCAATAACTTTATTTACTTTTTTATAAGTCATTTGAATACGAGATTTAATATAACTTTCAAAAATCTCATAGTCAACTGTATTTCCTTTTTCATCTATTTCCATTACACAAGAAATAGCAAGTCTTACTACATTTGGATTTAATGAACATATTCCATTAGATAATTTATGTGGATACATTGGAATAACTCTATCAACTAAATAAACACTTGTACCACGTAAAGCTGCTTCTTTATCTAGCGCACTACCTTCTTTTGAATAATATGATACATCAGCAATATGTACTCCAAGTTTATAATGTCCATTTTCTAGAATATCTAGTGAAATCGCATCATCTATATCTTTTGTATCATCTCCATCAATAGTAAATATCATTTCTCCAGTTAAATCTTTTCTACCAACAAGATCTTTTTCACTTACTTCTTCTGGAATATCAGATAATTCATCTAATGTTTCGGGATCAAATGTATCTTTAATATTATGATCATAAATAATTGATAATATATCTACTCCTGGATCATTTTTATGACCAATTATCTTATCTAACTTACATAAATATTTTTCTTTATTAACTTGTTTTTTTAATGATACAACTACTTTATGACCATCTACTAAACCAAGATTATCTTTCTTATTTCTATCTATTATAAGTTCAAGTTTTATTCTTTCATCATCAGGAATAACATAGATATCTTTCTTTTTAAATAGTACTTCTCCAACAATGGTATTTAATTCACGTTTTATTACTCTTACTACTCTTCCTTCTATTTTTCCATCATCTTTTCTTTGTAGTATTTCTACTACTACTAAATCTTTTTGAACAGCACCATTAATATTATCAGCAGATACAAATATATCATCCATTCCTTCTACTTCAACAAAACCAAATCCCTTTTTGTTTATACTTATTACACCCTTTTTTAATGGTCCATTTTCAAATATCATATATCTATCTTTATTAGATCTATAAATATCTCCTGCTTCTTCTAATTCTTTTAAAGAATCATTTAATAGTTTTGTA
Source organism: Bacilli bacterium (assembly GCA_017541325.1). Lineage (GTDB taxonomy): Bacteria > Bacillota_I > Bacilli_A > RF39 > UBA660 > RUG11788. The sequence continues at coordinate 109,274 of JAFXZI010000003.1, read as the reverse complement.
TCTTCTATATTATTAATACCTAATTTATTGTCTATCTCAGCAATAGTTAATGCTTTATTTGTATTTTTCATTACTTCTAGTATCTTTTCTTTCATAGCACACCTCTTCTATGTTAATTATATTATATTTACTCATAAATTACTAATTTTTTACAAAAAAAAAGACTTTTTCAAGTCTACATAAATTCCATTACTAAACTAATAACAAAGAATACTAATCCTAAAACTAATGTTAATCTACTTATAAATAGTTCAGAACCTCTTTCTTTTCTTTGACTAAACAAATCAGAATCTCCACCAGAAATAATTTGGGCAGCATCTTCTGCTTTATTACTTTGTAATAATACTATAGCTATTAGGGCAATTGATATAATAATTAAAAATACTTGCATCTTTTTCCCTCCTCTGCTCATCTAATTTAACATATTTTTGAAAAAAAATCAAATATTACCTAGTTCTTTTTATAGTCTTTCTATGATATAATGTTATTATTGGAGGGGAAGGCATGAAAGTAGTTAAGTTAGATCCTAGTACTTTTGATAAATTTATTATTAGTATTAACTTCTGTAGTTACTACCAAACAGCTGGATACGGGCGTCTATTAAACAAATTCGGACTTCAAGACGAATATGTTGGATTTGAAGAAAACGGTAACCTTGTAGGAGCAATGCTGCTTTTTAGTAAGCCTATTTTTATGGGTTACAAATATGCTTATTCTCCAAGAGGATTAATAATTAATTATAATGATGCACAACTTGTATCAAGTGCTTTAAAAGAATTAAAATCATTTTTAAATAAAGAACATTTCTTGCTATTTAAAATGGATCCATTAATAGTATGTAGTAAAAGAGATAAACATGGTAGAATACTTGCTCAAAACAATAATATTAATCAAGTATTAAATATTCTTAAAAATGCTGGATTTACTCACTGTGGATTTAATTCATACTTTGAATCTGTAAAACCTCGTTGGGAAGCAGAACTTGATTTAAGAAAAAGCACAAATCAATTATTTAAAGAACTTACTAAACAAACACGTAATAAACTTAGAAAAGCCACTAAATATGGTTTAAGTATATATAAAGATAATAAATATGATTTTGCTAGTATTTATCATCTTATACAAGATAAAGATACAGTTAACTTAAAATATTATGAAGAATTTCATAGATTATTTGGAGATAACTTGGAAATATACTATGCAAAAATTAATACTAAAACTTATGTTGAAAATACAAAATACCTTTATGAAAAGGAACTTGAATTAAATGATTATTTAACTAATATAATTCAAAATAATGGTTATAAAGGTAAAAATATGAGTGCAATTCTAAATAAAAAGATGGAATCAGATAAACTTCTTAGTTCATATAAAAAATATATGGTAGAAGCTACTCAATTATTAAGAGATAATCCAGACGGTTTAGTAGTTGGTTGTGATATAGTACTAAAACTAAAAAACAAGCTATTCTTATTAGTAGAAGGATATGATAGAAGGTATCCAAATTTATGTTCTAACTATTTAATTAAATGGAAAATAATAGAAAAATATGCTGCAAGTAATATTCAAGCATTTAATATGAATGCTATAGCAGGTGTATTTGATCCAAAACAAAATCAATATAGAGGATTAAACGAAATGAAATTTGGATATAATGCAGTAGCATATGAATATATTGGAGAGTTTAACTTGGTTGTTAATAATGCAATTTATTCTCTATATAAAAATGTTAAGAAATAAGTAATAAAACAGATTATTAAATCTGTTTTTTTATGCAATAAAAAAAGCTTCATTTGAAGCTTTTTAATTAACTATAAATTATTCAACAATTGATGTAACATTACCAGCACCAACAGTTCTTCCACCTTCACGGATAGAGAATTTAGTACCATTTTCGATAGCAATTGGGTGAATTAATTCAACAGTAATTTCTACATTGTCTCCAGGCATAACCATATCAACACCAGCTGGTAATTCAATTACACCAGTAACATCTGTAGTTCTGAAATAGAATTGTGGTCTATAGTTAGCAAAGAATGGAGTATGTCTTCCACCTTCTTCTTTAGTAAGAACATATACTTGTGCAGTAAATTTCTTATGAGGTGTAACACTTCCTGGTTTAGCTAAAACTTGTCCACGTTCAACTTCTTCACGAGCAATACCACGTAATAAGATACCTGCATTGTCTCCTGCTTGAGCAGCGTCTAATTGTTTTCTGAACATTTCGATTCCAGTTACAACTGTTGATTTAGTAGGTTTAATACCAACGATTTCAACTGGTTCATTTAATGTAATTTTTCCTCTTTCAACACGTCCAGTAACAACAGTTCCACGTCCAGTGATTGTAAATACGTCTTCAATACTCATTAAGAATGGTTTGTCAGTATCACGTTCTGGAGTTGGAATCCATGTATCAACAGCATCCATTAAGTCATCAATTGCTTTAACAGCATCAGGATCTCCTTCAAGAGCTTTTAATGCAGATCCTCTGATAATTGGAGTATTGTCTCCATCATAATCGTATTCATTTAATAATTCACGAACTTCCATTTCAACTAAGTCTAAAAGTTCTGGATCATCAACTTGATCACATTTATTTAAGAATACTACCATTCTTGGTACACCAACTTGACGAGATAATAAGATATGTTCACGAGTTTGTTGCATTGGTCCATCTGTAGCAGCAATAACTAAGATTGCTCCATCCATTTGAGCAGCTCCTGTGATCATGTTTTTAACGTAGTCAGCATGTCCTGGGCAGTCTACATGGGCATAGTGACGAGTTTCTGTTTGATACTCTACATGGGCAGTATTAATTGTAATACCACGTTCTCTTTCTTCTGGTGCTTTGTCGATATTTGCATAATCAACGAATTCTCCACCAAATTTTTCAGATTGTCTCTTTGTAATAGCAGCAGTTAATGTTGTTTTACCATGGTCAACATGTCCGATAGTACCAATATTAACATGTGGTTTGCTTCTGTCAAATTTTTCTTTTGCCATAATTATTCCTCCTTTTTTAATTACTACTTTATTTTATCTAATAATTGAATTTTTATCAACTATTTTTATTTATAATACAAGACTAATCTTGTAATTATACTAGTTTCCGTTTTTCTTAATAATTGTTTCGGCAATATTTTTAGGAACTTCTTCATAATGATCGAATGTCATAACGAAGTTTCCTCTTCCTTGTGAATTACTTCTTAAGCTTGTAGCATATCCAAACATTTCAGCTAAAGGTACCATTGCTGATAATCTAATAGCATTACCAACATTTTCTTGTCCTAATGGTTTACCTCTACGGCTTGTAATGTCTCCCATAACGTTACCAAAATATTCATCTGGTACAGTTACATCTACTTTCATGATTGGCTCAAGTAATACAGGATCACATTTGTTTTTAGCTTCTTTTAAAGCCATACTAGCAGCAATTTTGAATGCCATTTCACTAGAGTCTACTTCATGGTATGATCCATCAAATAGAGTAGCTTTAACGTCTATCATTGGGTATCCTGCTAAAACACCACTTTCTAATGCTTCTTGTAGTCCTTTATCAGTTACAGGAATATATTCTCTTGGAACAACTCCACCTACAATAGCATCAACGAATTCATATCCTTTATCAGGATTTGGTTCAAATTTAATCCATACATGTCCATATTGTCCACGTCCACCAGATTGTTTAATATACTTACCTTCACAATCAGCAGCTTTCTTAATTGTTTCACGATAAGCAACTTGTGGTTGTCCAATATTTGCTTCAACATTGAATTCTCTTTTCATTCTGTCTACTAATACATCAAGGTGTAATTCACCCATACCAGCAATAACAGTTTGTCCAGTTTCATGATTAGTTGAAACTTTAAATGTAGGATCCTCTTCAGCTAATTTTTGAAGAGCTAAAGCCATTTTATCTTGATCAGCTTTAGATTTTGGTTCAACAGCTAATTGAATAACTGGTTCTGGGAACTCCATAGATTCTAAGATAATTTGTTTCTTTTCATCACATAAAGTATCTCCAGTAGTTGTATTTTTAAGTCCTACTGCTGCAGCTATATCTCCAGTATATACATCAGATATTTCTGTACGAGAATTAGCATGCATTAATAGAATACGACCAATTCTTTCTTTAGTATCTTTACTAGAGTTCATTACATAAGAACCACTACTTAAGTGTCCTGAATAAACTCTGAAGAAAGTTAAACGTCCAACAAATGGATCTGTCATAACTTTAAATGCTAATGAACTAAATGGTTCATCATCACTAGGATGTCTTTCTATTTCATTTCCTGTTCTTGGTTCAGTTCCTTTAATAGATTCAACATCAAGTGGAGATGGTAAATAATCAATTACTGCATCAAGAAGTGGTTTAACACCCATGTTCCCTAAAGCAGTTCCACACATTACTGGGAAGAATTCAACATCTAGAGTACCTTTTCTAATAGCTTTTTTAATTAAATCTACTGGAAGTTCTTCTCCCTCTAAATATTTTTCCATTAATTCTTCGTCATATACAGCAATTGTTTCAATTAAATCTGCTCTTTTTTCTTCAGCAATTGCTTTTAAATCTTCAGGAATTTCTATTTCTTTAGCTTCCTCTTCTTCTTTACCATCAAATTGATAAGCTTTCATTGTAACTAAATCAATTACACCATTGAATTGATCTTCAGCTCCAATAGGCCATTCAATTGGTTTAGCATTAACACCTAATCTTGAAGAAATTGTTCCTAGTGTATATTCAAAGTTTGCCCCCATCTTATCCATCTTATTAGCAAATATTAATCTTGGTACTTTGAATTCAGTAGCTTGACGCCATACAGTTTCAGTTTGTGGTTCAACACCAGCTTGAGCATCAAGAAGGGCAATAGCACCGTCTAGAACTCTTAAACTACGACTAACTTCTACAGTAAAGTCTACGTGTCCTGGAGTATCGATAATGTTAAATCTATATCCTTTCCAGTAAGCAGTAGTTGCTGCTGAAGTAATAGTTATACCACGTTCTTTTTCTTGTTCCATCCAGTCCATTTGAGATTCACCTTCGTGAGTTTCACCAATTTTATGAATCTTATGTGTATGGAATAAAACACGTTCAGTACATGTAGTTTTACCAGCATCGATATGCGCCATTATACCAAAGTTTCTTGTTTGTAATAATGATGTTTCACGTGCCATACTATTCTCTCCTTTCTACCAACGATAATGTGCAAATGCTTTATTAGCTTCTGCCATTCTATGTGTATCTTCACGTTTTTTAACTGCTCCACCCATTCCGTTTGAAGCATCTATTAATTCATTTGCTAAATTTTCGGCCATACCACGACCTCCTCTATCTCTAGCAAATTTAACTAACCAACGAAGTGCTAAAGCTTGTCCTCTTGCAGGAGTTACTTCGATTGGTACTTGATAGTTAGAACCACCAACTCTACGAGATTTAACTTCTAATTGAGGAGTAATATTTTCCATTGCTTTGTTGAATATTTCCATTGGATCTTCCCCAGTTTTCTCTTTTACCATATCAAATGCTTGATAAAGTATAGTTTGAGCAATTCCTTTTTTACCATCTAACATAATAGTATTAACTAATTTTGTAATTATTTTTGAATTATATATAGGATCTGGTAAAACATCTCTTTTTACCGCACGTCTCTTACGCATTATATATCCTCCTTTCTATCTATCTAATCTAATTTTATTTTTTTGGTTTTTTTGCACCGTATTTACTACGAGCTTTTTTTCTATCTTTAACACCAGCAGTATCTAAAGTTCCTCTAATAATATGATAACGAACTCCGATAAGGTCTTTAACACGTCCTCCACGAATTAAAACAACGCTGTGCTCTTGTAAGTTATGACCAATTCCTGGAATATAGCATGTTACTTCAGTACCATTACTTAAACGTACACGAGCATATTTACGAAGTGCTGAGTTTGGTTTCTTAGGTGTCATTGTTCCAACACGAGTACATACTCCACGTTTTTGTGGTGATATTTGTGTAGTTCTTTTCTTTTGAATACTATTTAATCCATATCTTAAAACAGGTGATTTAGGTTTTCTTACTTTTGAACCTCTACCTTTTTTAACTAATTGATTCATTGTAGTCATATAAAACAATTCTCCTTTCTTTACACATCTCCGGGTGTGTCATTTTTAATATTAAATATAAATTTTGCCGCAGCAAAACCTAATTCAACAAACATAGATAATATATCAAAATGGTAATTTAAAGTCAATACAAAAGAATAAAAATGTGTTATAATCTATATAAAGAGGTGAAAAAATGAAAAATTTCGTTAAAGAATTCAAAGAATTCATATTACGTGGTAACGTTATGGATATGGCAATCGGTGTTATTATCGGAGCTGCTTTTGGTAATATCGTTACAGCTTTAACTGAGAACGTAATCAATCCATTAATAAATGGTATTGGTGGTGCTGAAGTTGGAGGACAAGTTAAAATATATGGAGGACAATACATCAATTATGGTGCATTTTTAACTGCTATAATTAACTTTGTCATCATGGCATTCGTTTTATTCTTATTATTAAAAGCTGTTAATAAAGTATTATCTGTTGGTAAAAAGAAAAAAGACGATGCACCTGTACCTAAATCTGATGAAGTTCTTCTTCTTGAAGAAATTAGAGATTTATTAAAAAAAGAGAATAAAAAGTCAAAATAAAAACTAGCATATGCTAGTTTTTTTATTTTATCCATTTGCATTTTCTATTAAATCTACTGGATCTCTTTTAGAAGTTCCAGATAAAGCATTTCCTACTATTACAAGAATTAATAAAGCAATAAAAAATATACATAAAAACATAATAAATGAAGATAATCCCCATCCTTTATTATTTAATCTCATAATAATATCACCTGACTAAATTATACATCACATAAAAAAAAAGATAAAGTTTAAACTTTATCTTTTTAATTATTCCATGAATTCATCTTCTAATTTATCAAGAGGTTCCTCATCAACAAATTGAGAAGCTAGTTCATATTCAACGTTACGATATGCTTTAACACCAGTACCAGCTGGAATTAATTTACCTATAATAACATTTTCTTTCAATCCTTCTAGAGTATCTGTTTTTCCATTAATTGATGCATCAGTAAGAATTCTTGTAGTTTCTTGGAATGATGCAGCAGCAAGGAATGATTCAGTTCCTAAAGAAGCTTTAGTAATACCAAGAAGAACTGGTTTACCAATAGCTGGTTTCTTTCCTTTAATAATAACTTCTTTATTACCTTCGTTAAATTCACGATAGTTAACTAAAAGTCCAGGAAGGAACGTTGTATCTCCAGATTCAACTATTCTAATCTTAGAAATCATACGTCTTGCAATAATTTCAATGTGTTTATCCGAAATATCAACACCTTGTCCACGATAAACGTTTTGTACTTCTTTTAAGATGTATTCTTGAGTTGTAAGTGGATCTGTTACTGTTAATAATTCTTTTGGTGAAATAGCACCTTCACTTAATTTATCACCAGCAACAACATTATCTCCAACTTCTACTCTTAATTTAACACCATAGTTAGTAACATGTTCTTTAGTTTCTTTATCATTTTTGATATTAATTCTAAATTTACCATGATCTTCATCAATTTTTGTTACTTTACCATCAATTTCTGCAATACATGCTTTTCCTTTTGGTATACGAGCTTCAAATAATTCTTGTACACGAGGAAGACCTTGTGTAATATCTTCTTCACCTGCAACTCCACCATTATGGAAAGTACGCATTGTAAGTTGTGTTCCTGGTTCTCCGATAGCTTGTGCAGCCATAACTCCTACAGCTTCTCCAATTTCAGCTAAGTTACCAGTAGCAAGATTACGTCCGTAACATTTCTTACATACACCATTAATTGTATTACATGTTAAGCATGTTCTAATTTCTACTTCAGTAATTCCTGCATCAACTATCTTTTCAGCTATTGATTCAGTAATTAAATCTAGTTTTTCACAAATAACTTTCTTTGTTTCTGGATTAATGATTTTCTTGTTAGAATATCTTCCAACAATACGATCATATAATTTTTCTATTACTTCACCAGTCTTGTCATTGATAAAGTCTTTAACAACAACACCATTTTCAGTACCACAGTCTTCTTCGCGAACAATAATGTTTTGTGATACATCTACTAAACGTCTTGTTAAGTATCCAGAGTCAGCTGTCTTTAAGGCAGTATCTGCTGAACCTTTACGAGCACCATGAGTAGATAAGAAGAACTCAGCAACTGATAATCCTTCACGGAAGTTTGAAGTAATTGGAATTTCAACTGGAGTACCATCTGGTTTAGCCATGATACCACGCATACCAGCAACTTGAGTAAATTGAGCGATAGATCCACGAGCTTTAGAGTGCATCATCATGAATATTGGGTTATCCATATTAGCATCAGCTTTTAATGATAACTCTTTTTGAACACTGTTTTTTGCACCATCCCAAGTAGATATAACTTTCTCAAATCTCTCTTCTTCAGTTATTAATCCACGATTATATTGTTTATTAATCTTATCAACCATCTTATTAGCTTCTTCAATTATTTCGTTTTTGTTATCACTTGTAACAACATCACTAATTGAAATAGTAACACCGGCGATTGTAGAATATTTAAATCCTAAATCTTTCATCTTATCAAGCATGATAGATGTTTCAGTAGTTCTATATCTCTTAAAGATTTGAGCTATGATACTTTCTAATGTACCTTTTGCAAATGGTTTAACAAGAGGCATATTTTTGATAACTTCAGGAATATCTTCTCCTTGTTCAATAAAGTATTTATTAGGAGTCATATTTTGAATATTATCAGCAGTTGGTTCATTAATGTATGCAAATGAATCTGGTAAGATTTCATTAAATTTAATTTTACCAACTGTAGTCACAAGATATTTACCTTTTTGTGATTCAATAAATAATTTATGTTTAAATGAATCAACTGGTATAGCAATTCTTGTATGAAGAGTAATCTCTCTTCTTTCATAAGCCATTAAAGCTTCATTAGCATTTTTAAATATTCTTCCTTCTCCTGGAAGTCCTGCTTTTTCCATAGTTATGTAATAGTTACCTAATACCATGTCTTGTGATGGAGTAACGATTGGACTACCATCTTTTGGTGAAAGGATGTTATTAGCACCTAACATAAGAAGTCTTGCTTCTGCTTGAGCTTCTAAACTTAAAGGTACGTGTACAGCCATTTGGTCTCCATCGAAGTCAGCGTTGAATGCAGTACAAACAAGTGGGTGAAGACGAATTGCTTTACCACCAATTAATACTGGTTCAAATGCTTGAATTCCTAAACGGTGAAGAGTTGGTGCACGGTTTAACATAACAGGATGTTCTTTAATAACTTCTTCAACGATATCCCATACTTGAGGATCTCTATTGTCTATTAATCTTTTAGCAGCTTTAATATTGTGAGCAATATCTTTTTCTACTAAACCATGAATTACATGTGGTTTAAATAATTCAAGAGCCATTTCTTTTGGAATACCACATTGATACATCTTTAAGCTTGGTCCAACTACAATAACTGAACGTCCAGAGTAGTCAACACGTTTTCCAAGTAAGTTTTGACGGAAACGACCTTGTTTACCTTTTAACATACTAGAAAGTGACTTAAGAGCACGATTTCCAGCACCAGTGATGCTTCTTCCACGACGTCCGTTGTCAAATAATGCGTCTACTGCTTCTTGTAACATACGTTTTTCGTTTTGAATAATGATTCCTGGAGCATTAAGTGCAATAAGTTTCTTTAAACGATTGTTACGGTTAATAACACGTCTATATAAATCATTTAAGTCAGATGTAGCAAATCTACCACCATCTAATTGAATCATTGGTCTAAGTTCTGGTGGAATAACTGGAATTACATCTAGTATCATCCATTCAGGACGTTGATTTGATTTATAGAAAGCATTAAGTACATCTAATCTCTTAACTAATCTAGTTCTCTTTTGACCTTGAGCATTTTCAAGTTCAGCAGTAATTTCTGCTATTTCTTTTTCAAGATCAACTTTCTTAAGTAGTTCTTTAATAGCTTCAGCACCCATACCTACTTTAAATCCAGTACCATATTTTTCATAATATTGACGGTACTCTTTTTCAGATAAAGTTTGTTTGTCTTCTAAAGGAGCAACTCCTTTATCAATAACAACATAACTTACAAAGTATAGTACTTCTTCTAGGTCCCTTGGACTCATATCAAGAACTAATCCCATACGAGAAGGAACTCCTTTAAAGAACCAAATGTGTGATACAGGAGAAGCTAGTTCAATATGTCCCATTCTTTCACGTCTAACTTTTGAACGAGTAACTTCTACTCCACATCTATCACAAATAATATTTTTATATCTAATTCTCTTGTATTTACCACAAGAACATTCAAAATCTTTTGTTGGTCCAAAAATCTTTTCACAGAACAAACCATCTCTTTCAGGTTTTAAAGTTCTATAGTTAATTGTTTCTGGTTTTTTAACTTCACCATATGACCAACTACGAATCATTTCAGGAGATGCAATACCTATTTTTAAGGCTTCAAATGAATTAACTGCTATCATATTATTCATCCCCCTTCTCAAGTTCATTTTCAAAGAACAGTTCTTCTTCGGCATTGAACTCTGCATCATCTAACGAATCTAAATCATCTTGATATTCTTCTTCCTCTTCTTCAATTATTTCTTCTGTAGAAGTTTCTTGATCTGGAACAATTTGTCTAGCAGGAATATCAATATCATCTATATTTAAATTCATATCTTCTTTATATTCTTGATCTTCTATTTCTTTTAATTGATATTCTTTATTTTGATCATCAATTATACTTAAATTTAATCCTAAAGCTTGTAATTCTTTCATAAGAACTCTAAATGATTCTGGAATACCAGTTATTTCAAAGTCTTCTCCTTTAACTAAAGCTTCATATACTTTAACACGTCCTAGAACGTCATCTGATTTAACTGTTAAGATTTCTTGAAGAACATGAGCTGCACCATAAGCTTCTAGTGCCCAAACTTCCATTTCTCCAAATCTTTGTCCACCCATTTGAGCTTTACCACCAAGTGGTTGTTGAGTAACTAATGAGTATGGTCCAGTTGAACGAGCATGTAACTTATCATCAACCATGTGGTGAAGTTTAATCATGTACATAACTCCAACTGATACTCTATTATCAAATGGTTCTCCAGTACGACCATCATATAATACAGTCTTACCATCAGGTTCCATTCCAGCTTCTGCCATCATTTCTTCAATATCAGATGTTCTAGCACCATCGAATACAGGAGTTGCTACGTGAACACCAAGTTTTTTAGCAGCCATACCTAAGTGTAATTCTAAGATTTGTCCAAGGTTCATACGAGAAGGAACACCTTGTGGATTTAACATAATATCTACTGGTGTACCATCTGGTAAGTAAGGCATATCTTCTTGTGGAAGAATAAGTGAAATAACACCTTTATTACCATGACGTCCACTCATCTTATCTCCAACTTGAATCTTTCTCTTTTGTGCAATATATACACGAATTACTTTAGAAACTCCAGCTGGTAATTCATCATTATCTTTACGAGAGAAGATCTTAACATCGTGAACAATCCCGTCTCCACCATGTGGAACACGTAAAGATGTATCTCTAACTTCACGAGTCTTTTCTCCAAAGATTGCATGTAATAATTTTTCTTCTGAAGTAAGTTCAGCCATTCCTTTAGGAGTAACTTTACCAACAAGGATATCTCCTTCTTTAACTTCAGTACCAACTATTACAATACCATTTTCATCTAAGTTTTTACGAGCTTCATCACTAACATTAGGGATGTCTCTTGTAATTTCTTCTGGTCCTAACTTAGTTTCACGACATTGCATTTCAAAGTCTTCTAAGTGAATACCAGTATATACATCATCTTTAACAAGATTTTCATTTAAAATAACAGCATCCTCGTAGTTATATCCATTAAATGTCATGAATGCTACAACTACGTTTTTACCTAAAGCAAGTTCTCCTTGATCAGTTGATGGTCCATCAGCGATAACAGAACCAGCTTTTACTTTATCTCCAACTTTAACTATTGGTCTTTGATGTTGACAAGTACCAGCATTTGATAATTCAAAGTTAGCTAGGTAGTACTCATCTTTTCCACCTTTATTTTTAACAATAATCTTACGAGCATCAACATACTCTACAACTCCATCTGCTTTAGCAACTACTACAGCACCAGAGTCTCTAGCTGCAACATATTCTACTCCAGTACCAACTAAAGGAGCTTCAGCCTTTAATAATGGTACAGATTGACGTTGCATGTTAGCTCCCATTAGGGCACGAGTAGCATCGTCATGCTCAAGGAATGGAATACAACTTGTTGTAACTGCAACAACTTGTTGAGGAGATACGTCTACATAGTCTACTTGTTCAGGTTTAACTAAAATATTTTCTCCTCTATATCTAGCAGGAACTAATTCCTCTATCATTTCATCTTTATCATTAAGTTCATTAGTAGCAAGTGAAATAATTAACTCTTCCTCTTCATCTGCAGTTAAATAATCTACTTGATCAGTAAGTTTTTTATTAACTACTTTTCTATATGGAGTAAGAATGAATCCATATTCATCAATCTTTGCGTAACTTGCAAGAGATGTAATAAGTCCAATATTTTGTCCTTCTGGTGATTCAATAGGACAAATTCTACCATAGTGAGAAGTATTAACGTCACGAACTTCAGTACCAGCTCTATCTCTAGATAATCCTCCTGGTCCTAAAGCAGATAAACGTCTCTTATTAGTAAGTTCAGCAATTGGATTAGTTTGATCCATGAATTGTGATAATTGTGAACTACCAAAGAACTCCTTCATCGCAGCAGTTATTGGTCTAATATTAATTAAAGTCTTTGGAGTAACTTCTTCCATATCTTGAGTAGTCATTCTTTCACGAATAACTCTTTCCATTCTAGCTACACCAATTCTAAATTGATTTTGTAATAATTCTCCAACTTGTCTAATACGTCTGTTTCCTAAATGGTCAATTTCATCAAAATTACCAAAACCATCTAATAAGTTTAAGTAATAAGAAACAGCAGCATAAACATCAGGAATAGTAAGTCTCTTTAATGTAATTTCTTGATCGTTACCAATTAAAGTTAAAACTTTCTTTTTATCATTAGGGTCGTATACTTTAATAGTTTGAATACGATCATTATTATCTAAATCTTCATTAATTTTAACTTTTTGAACATTATATCCTTTTTCAAATAAAGGTTTAATTGCATCAAGAACATCTTTATTTACAACAGTTCCTTTTTCAGCAATTACTTTTTTACCATCTTTTATGTCCTCAGCTAATGTAAGACCTAATACACGATCTAAAACATTTAACTTACGGTTAAATTTATAACGTCCTACTTTAGCTAAATCATATCTAAATTCATCAAAGAATCTAGTGATAATTTGGTTTTTAGAAGAATCAAGAGTAGATGGTTCTCCTGGTCTTAATTTTTCATATATTTCAATTAAAGCTTCATCAGTATTTCTTGTAGAGTCTTTAGCAAGTGTATTTTCTAAGTATTCATTTTTACCAAATACTTCTAAAATTTCTTCATCTGAAGACAAACCAAAAGCACGTAATAATGTAGTGATAGGAACTTTTCTAGTTCTATCTATTCTTACGTATAAAACATCTCTTGCATCAGTTTCAAATTCTAACCAAGTTCCACGAGTAGGAATAATTTGAGAAGTAATAGATACACGTCCGCTTTTATCTACTTCTCTATTGAAATAAACACTAGGTGATCTAACAAGTTGAGATACGATAACACGTTCTGCACCATTAATTACAAAAGTACCAGAATCAGTCATCATAGGCATGTCACCTAAGAATATTTCTTGTTCTTTTACTTCTCCAGTTTCATGATTAAAAAGACGTACTTCTACTTTTAAAGGAGCCGCAAATGTAGTCTCTCTATCCTTACTTTGTCTTATTGAATATCTTGGTTCATCAAAATGATAATCTCCAAATTCTAAAGATAAAGTACCAGAAAAATTTTCAACGGGGAATAAATCCTCAAAAACCTCTTCTATACCTTTTTCAATAAACCATTGATAAGATTTTTTTTGAATTTCTAATAAATCTTTTAATTCATATGTGTTTTTTATGCGAGAAAAACTTCTTCTTTTACGGTGGTCACCACAATTAATCATTTTATATGCCACTAAAATTCACCCCTAACAATATAATTAACAAAGAACATAATATTAACAAATAATACGTTGCCAATTTATATTAATAGCATATATTAAACAAGAAGTCAACGAAAATCATCCTTATTTTACACGAAAAACAAACAAATTGGGCAACGGTTAATACTATATTAGAAAATAAAAGAGATAACTATATAAGCAAATATAGTTATCTCTCCTTTCAAATCAATAATAATATAATTTTACACGTAAATCAATAATAATTCAAGCATTTTTTTACATTTCTTTTTACAAAGAAAAAAGAAGTTGATTATTTAACTTCAACTTCTGCTCCAGCTTCTTCTAATTTAGCTTTGATTTCATTTGCTTCATCTACAGAAATACCTTCTTTAATAGCTCCACCGTTATCAGCGATTGCTTTTGAATCAGCAAGTCCTAATCCAGTAATTTCTTTAATTACTTTGATAACGTTGATTTTAGCAGCTCCAGCATTTACTAATGATACAGTAACAATGCTTGGTGCAGCATCAGCCTCACCAGCTCCTGCAGGTGCAGCAGCTACTGCTACAGCACTTGGATCTACTCCAAATTCTTCTTTCATTGCATCTACTAATTCTTTAATTTCTAAAAGGTTCATTTCTTTTAAAGCACTTATAAATTCATCTCTAGTTAATTTAGCCATTTTTATTTCCTCCTATATTTTATTTTTTAAACTAATTTTCTTCTTTTTGTTCTGCATATAAATTTAAGCAGATTGATAAGTCTCTAGCGATACCAATCATACCACCAGCAAGCATAGTAAGTAATCCTTCTCTTGATGGAATATTTGCAAGTTTATCTAATTTTTCTTTATCAGATACTTCTCCATCAATAATTCCAACTTTTAAAACTAATGCTTGGTTCTTTTTAGCAAAATCTGATAATACTTTAACTGCACCAATTTGATCAGTACCAAAAGCCATAGCGCTTGGTCCAACTAATTGATCGTTAATATCAATTTTAAGATCAGATAAAGCTCTAGCCATTAAAGTATTTTTATATACTTTATAGTCTGCATCATTTTCTTTTAATTTTGTTCTTAATTCTTTTGCTTCTTTATCTGTAATTCCACGATAATCAAACAAAATTACTGATGAGCTATTAGAAACACGATCTTTAATTTCATCAATTACTTCTTGTTTCTTAGCTAAAATCTTTTCATTTGCCACTATAACACCTCCTATTATATTTAAAAGTGCCATAAAAAAGTCCTCGTCACAGACGAAGACCTTCTAATACTATTAAGTAATAATTAGTCCTCGGTAGGATTTACTTTTATACCTACTGTCTATGGCACCAAAATCAATTTATATTATATATGGTTAGTGATTATTTGTCAAAAGAATTTGCACTAACTTTAATTCCAGGACCCATTGTAGTAGAAACTGAAATGTTTTTAACATATTCACCTTTTACTGCTTGTGGTTTTAATCTTAAGATATTTCCAACAAATGCGTCCATATTTTCTACTAATTGTTCTTCAGTAAAATTAGTATTACCAATTATACCATGAACATTTCCGAAACTGTCTGTTCTATATTCAACACGTCCAGCTTTAACTTCGTTAACTGCTTTTTCAACTTCCATTGTAACTGTACCAGTTTTTGGGTTTGGCATTAATCCACGAGGTCCTAATACCTTACCAATTTTACCAAGTGCTGGCATCATATCTGGAGTAGCAATTATTACGTCAAATCCAAACCAGTTTTCTTTTTCAATTTTATCTATCATATCTTGCTCACCAACAAAGTCAGCTCCAGCATTTTGTGCTTCAGTTGCTTTTGTTCCTTTAGCAAGAACTAAAACTTTCTTATTTTTTCCTGTTCCATGAGGAAGAACTATAGCTCCTCTTAATTGTTGATCTGCTTTCTTAGTATCTAAGTTTAAGTTCATAGCAATTTCAACAGTTGAAACAAATTTACTAACAGAAGTTTCTTTAACTAATTTTGCTGCTTCTTCTTTAGTATAAGTTTTAGATTTTTCTATTTTTTTAGCAGCTTCTATATACTTTTTACCTCTATTTTTCATATTATTTCCTCCTTATGTGGTAAAAGCGGATATTCCTCCCACATAGGTCTAAACCTATATGTTACTTTTTTTATTTTTTCTTTCCTACTATTACTCTTTAACTTCGATACCCATGTTACGTGCAGTACCTTCAATTATTTTCATAGCTTCTTCAATTGTGTAAGCATTTAAATCTGGTAATTTAATTTCAGCAATTTCTCTAATTTGATCCTTTGTTAAAGTTGCTACTGTTTCAGTAGATCCTTTACTAGATCCTTTATTTATTTTTGCATATTTCTTTAATAAAAATGCTGCAGGTGGAGTTTTAATTACGAAATCAAAACTTCTATCATCATATACTGTAACAACTACTGGTACAACATCTCCCATTTTATCTCTAGTTGCTTCGTTGTATCTAGTACAGAATTCTTGTAAGTTTACTCCTGCTGGTCCTAAAGCTGTACCAACTGGTGGAGCAGCTGTAGCCTTTCCTGCTTCAATTTGTAAGTTAATTTCCTTTACAACTTCTTTTGCCACGAAAAACACCTCCTAATATTTCTCTCGTTTTCGCGAGTGGTCCAAATAGCATCCGCGCTTCCCACTTATCAACTATATAAATCGATATAGCGCTTCAATAATAACATATCGATATTTAAAAATCAAGGGATAAACAAAATTATCCAGCTAGTTCTATTTGATTCATTTCAACTTCTACAGAAGTAGCTTGTCCAAATAAATCTACATTTAAAATTACTTTGTCAGCTTCAATTGATTCTACTGTACCAAACATACCATTAAATGGTCCAGCAACGATCTTAACTTTACTTCCTTCTTTAAGATCAACATCAACATCTATTCTACTAATTCCCATATTACGTAGAATATTATCAACTTCATAAGGTTGAAGTGGTGTTGGTTTAGCTCCTTTACCACTAGATCCAATAAAACCTGTAACTCCTGGAGTATTACGTACAACATACCAAGCTTCATCACTCATAATCATTTCTATAAGTACATATCCTGGGAACATCTTTTTAACTTTTTCTTTAGTTACTCCGTCTTTAACTTCAACTTCTTTTTGTTCAGGAATGATTACACGAAAGATATAGTCTTTCATATCCATTGACTCTGCACGCATTTCAAGTTTTTCTTTAACTTTACTTTCATGTCCTGAATAAGTATTAACTACATACCATTGCTTATCCATAATTACCTCCTAAAATACATTCTTTACTACTTCTTTAATCCAAGCAAATACTGCTTCAATTCCTAAGAAATATAATGTAAAGAATATTATAAGGATTATAGTTGCAATACTATATTTAACCATGTGTTTTTTTGAAGGCCATGTAACTTTTTTCATTTCATGCCATACTGATTTTAAAAATCCTTCTTTTTTAGTTTTTTCAACTTTTTCTTCTTTTTCTTTTTTTTCTACTTTCTTTTCTACTTTTTTCTCAACTTTTTTACTTTTAGTTTCAACTTTAGTAGTTTTTTTCTTCTTATTTTCTTTTTCCATATTATCCCCTCATAAAATTTTACCAAAATAAAAACACCTACGTGTCACAATTAAAATAACACATAAGTACTTTTTAGTCAATTATTATTTACTCTTTCCATCATTTTCATAACCGTTTGATAGTCCATTTCGATTTAATGTTGTTGTATTCTTAAAAACACTTAAATCTGTAATCCTAAATCTTTTAAATCTCTTATACTTTTAATACCCGGTATAGAAGCAATAAATCTTTTGATATTTGGATCTACATAATTTTGTCCACTATTTATTAAAAAATCATCTACTTTTCTATTATTTGTTCTATCTAACATAAAATCACCTACTTTAGTTATAACAAAAAAAGAGTATAAATACTCTTTTTATTCTCCGCTAGGTCTGTACTTTGTATTATATAATTCTTGAAGTCTAGACTTTCTAAATTTATATATGAATAAAAATAATCCAGTTAAAAACATTACAATTGATACCAGTTGAGCAACTCTCATGTTTCCAAGCATCAAACTATCAGTTCTTTTTCCTTCAATTAAATGTCTTCCTGCACCATACCAAATCATATATAAACCAGTTAATTGTCCTATTTTAATATATCTAAATCTTTTAGCAATCATAAGCATTATAAATCCAATAAAGCACCAAATAGATTCATAAAAGAACGTAGGTTCATAGTATACCCCACCTATTTTCATTCCATTAATGACAAATTCTGGTATATGCATCTTTTGTAAATGTTCTAAAGTAACTATTCCACCATGTGCTTCTTGATTAAAGAAATTACCCCATCTACCAATAGCTTGTCCTAAAAATAGTCCTATTACAATAATATCTATTGTTTTTAACCAGTTCATATTATTTTTATGGCAATAATATAAAACAAATAATCCACCAAATAATATTCCACCATGAATAGCAAGTCCACCATTCCATATCTCAAGAGACTCTATTAAATGGTGTGAATAATATTCCCAGTTAAAAAATACATAATATACTCTAGCTCCAAGTATAGCAAATAATACACCCCAAAATAGTAGATTAACAAATTTATCTTCATCTATTTTTTGTCTTCTGCATTCCCAAATCATTACCATACTTCCAGCAAGAAGTGCTAAAGCTATCATTATTGAGTACCAATATATTTGAATAAATCCAAGATCTAGAGCTATTCTACTCATTAAATCATCTCCCTATGATATCTTTTTTATTTTTTTCTCAACAGGTTTTACTATAATATCGTTTGCAATAAAATTTAATATTGAAAATACTATAGATATAAAGAATAAGATTGGCAAAGATTCAAATTTAATTTTACCTAACATTACCCATTCTACTATCTTTAATATAAACATATTTATTACAAAGTAAAATAATCCTAAAGTAATAGCAGTTAAAGGAATAGTTAATTTTACTAAAACTGGTTTAACTGTCTTATTAAGCAATGATATTAATATTACTGCTATAGCAGAATATATAAATATATGATTATGATCTATTACAAAAGAATCAAACATTGCATTAACTAATAAAAATACTCCAGTATAAACAATTAAGTTAACAATAAATATTAATATTTCAGTAACTATATTATCTTTCTTTTTCTTATTTTTCTTTTTAGCCATATTACATCACTTTCTTTAAATACTCTCCTGTATAAGAGTTTTTATTTTTAATTATTTCTTCAGGAGTACCACAAGCTACAACAGTACCTCCACCATCTCCACCTTCTGGTCCTAAATCAATAATATAATCTGCAGTTTTTATCATATCTAAGTTATGTTCTATTACTATTACTGTATCTTTATTATCTACTATTTTATTAATTATTGCAAGAAGCTTCTTGATATCATCTATATGAAGTCCAGTAGTAGGTTCATCCATAATAAATAAAGTTTTACCAGTAGCTTTCTTTTGTAATTCTTTAGCTAGTTTAACCCTTCCTGCTTCACCACCAGATAAAGTAGTTGCACTTTGTCCAAGTTTAACATAACCAAGTCCAACATCTTCCATAACTTGAAGTTTATTTTTAATCTTAGGAATTGCTTCAAAGAATTTTAAAGCTTCACTAACACGCATATCAAGTACTTCAGCAATACTCTTATCTTTATATTTAATATTAAGAGTTTCACTATTATAACGAGTACCATGACATACTTCACAAGGAATATATACATCTGGTAAGAAATGCATCTCTATTCTTTTAACTCCGTCACCTCGGCACGCTTCACAACGTCCACCTTTTACGTTGAATGAGAATCTATTTTTACCATACCCATACATCTTAGCATCTTTAGTAGTTGTGAATAAATCTCTAATATCATCAAAGACACCAACATAAGTTGCTGGATTACTTCTCGGAGTACGACCAATTGGATTTTGAGTAATCTCTACAATCTTATCTATATTTTTAAGTCCTTCTATCTTTTTATTTTTACCAATATGAACTTTACTCTTATAAACATATTCACGAGCAGCTGGTGCAAGAGTAGACATAATTAAACTACTTTTACCAGAACCAGATACTCCAGTTACACAAGTAAATGTTCCAAGAGGTATAGATACATCAATATTTTTTAAGTTGTTTTCAGCGGCACCAGTAATACTTATCTTTTTACCAATACCTTTTCTACGTTTCTTTGGAACATCTATTTTTAATTTTCCACTTAAATATTGTCCAGTAATACTATTAGGATTTTTCATTACTTCTTCTGGAGTTCCACAAGCTACTATTTCTCCACCTTCATCTCCGGCATGAGGTCCAATATCTACTAAATAGTCACAAGCCATCATTGTATCACTATCGTGTTCAACAACAATTAAAGTGTTACCTAAATCACGCATTTCTTTTAAAGTATTAATTAACTTATTATTATCTCTTTGATGAAGTCCAATAGATGGTTCATCAAGTACATATAAAACTCCAGTTAATCTTGATCCTACTTGAGTAGCAAGTCTAATTCTTTGACTTTCTCCTCCAGATAAAGTACCAGCCATACGACTAAGAGTTAAATATTCAAGACCAACATTAGTTAAGAAAGTTAATCTGTTTTTAATCTCTTGTAAAAGAAGTTTTGCAATTTGTTCTTGAGACTCAGTAAGTTTCAAATTATTTAAAAATTCTAGTAAATCTTTAATACTCATTTGTGTCATTTCATAGATATTTTTCTTACCTACTTTAACAGATAGAACAAAGTCAGCAAGTCTAGCTCCATGACAAGTTTCACATTCTTGTTCCATCATGTAGTTTTCAAGCCAATCTCTAATCCATTCACTAGATGTTTCCATATATCTTCTTTGTAAGTTATTAATAATACCTTCATAATAGTCTTTAGTATTATATTGATTACCACTTTTACTATTATATTTAAAGTTAATAACTTCATCACTTCCATAAAGAATCATTTGTTGTTGATATTTAGTTAACTTATGGAAAGGTTTATCTAAATCTACTTTGTAATGCTTACATACACATTCAAACTTTTTAAAATCTAAACTATCTTTATCATCATTTAATGTTTTAATACATCCTTCATTAATAGATAAAGTTCTATCAGGAATAACTAAATTCTCATCAATTGTAAGTTTAATACCTAATCCATTACAATCAGGGCAAGCTCCAAAAGGTGCATTAAAACTAAACATTCTAGGTTCTAGTTCAGGAATAGAAAAATCACAATGAGGACAAGCAAAAGCTTCACTAAATAAAATCTCTTTATCTCCTAAAACATCTACTAATACTTTTCCTTTAGATAATTTAGTAGCGGTTTCTATAGAATCAAATAATCTAGTTCTAATACCATCTTTAATAATTAATCTATCTATAATTACATCAATATCATCTTTTTTATTTTTTTCTAATGAAATATCTTCTATTAAATCTCTTTGTTCTCCATTAACTCTAACACGACTATATCCATCAGCTTTTAATTTTTCAAAAAGATCTTTATGTTCTCCTTTTTCTCCATGAATAACCGGACTCATAATAACAAGTTTAGTACCTTCTGGATACTCAAGTACTTTGTTTACTATTTCATCAATACTTTGACTAGAAATAGGAATATTATGATTAGGACAATAAGGCACTCCAATACGAGCATATAAAAGTCTTAAATAATCATATATTTCAGTAACAGTACCAACAGTAGAACGAGGATTCTTATTAGTAGTTTTTTGATCAATACTTATAGCAGGACTTAATCCTTCAATGGAATCTACATCAGGTTTTTCTGTACCACCTAAAAATTGTCTAGCATATGCATTAAGGCTTTCTACATATCTTCTTTGTCCTTCTGCATAAATAGTATCAAATGCTAAACTACTTTTTCCTGAACCAGATACACCTGTCATAACTATAAATTTATTCTTAGGTAGAGTTAAATTAATGTTTTTTAAATTGTTTTCTCTTGCACCCTTAATAATAATCTCATCCATAGTTCCACCTCAAATCAGTAATATGATACCACAAATATAAAAAAAAGAACATTATCAAAAGGAGTCTAATGCTCCTCCTTTATTGATATTTATTATATTGTGTGATATATTGTTAGCACTGAGAACTGATTGTTTGGTATTTTCAACCATAGTGTCAGTTCTCTTACAGAAGCCCGAGCCTCATCGATAGTTTTTCTATCTGGCCTTTGAGCCATTTGAGGAAATTCGGCTTCACGAGATGATTGTTGGGAATTAGACCCACCAATTATCTCTTTTATTTTGCCTTTATTTAAATTTATTCTTGTATGTGCATTTCTTACATAATGGATGATAAGCTTTATTATTTTTAAAACCATCTATTATGCTTTTTGTTAGTTCTTTGTTTAATATTTCTTCCACAGATTCTGTGAATATATTTCCTAGGTTGATTATTCCTTCTCCATCTAGGCAACATGGTATAACTGTTCCATCTACTAATATTCCTATATGAGTATCTAATCCTAAACAGAATCCATCAGTTGATTCTTCTCCTTCTTGATCAGGCCAATCAAAGATATTAGACTTACTTAAGAAGATATTTTTAGAAATAGTTATATCTTTTTTTGTATATATTTTATCAACAATATCTGGGGATAATTTATAATAATCAATTATTTTATTAACAATACTTGTTGATTCTTTTGAAAACTTATTATCTTTCATAGTCCAAATACGATAACAAATATAAGTATTCTTTGATAAATCATTACAAGTATTAAATACATCTTCAAAGTATGTTGGTATATCATTTTCTGAATGAAGAGATATATTTATTTGACGAATATTATGTTTAAGTAATATTTCTTTTTTTTCTTTTAAAAGAGTTCCATTTGTTGTGATTTGTACTTTTATGTTTTCTTTATCACATATAGATAGTATTTCATCTAGGTTTGGATGAAGAAGTGGTTCTCCTTTAACATGTAGATAAATATAATCAGTATAATCTTTTATTTTAGAAATTACATCTTTAAAATTATTTGGACTCATATATTCTATCTTTCTTTTTGTTTTAGGACAAAAACTACAAGATAGATTACAAGCATTAGTTATTTCTATATATATCTTTTTAAATTTTTTCATTATTCACTCTTCATTTCAAATAAGATATCTCTTATTTCCATAGCTCGCTCAAAGTCTAAGTTACGAGCAGCTTCTCTCATTTCTTGTTCTAATGCCTCTATTGTCTTTTCTTTTTCTAACTTAGTAATCTTTTTCTCTTTCTTATCTTGTGTCTCATCTATGTTAGAAATTAAATCTCTTATTTCTTTAATAATAGTTTTAGGCACTATTCCATGTTCTTCATTATATTTTTCTTGGATAGATCTACGTCTTTTTGTTTCTTCTATAGCAGCTTTCATAGAATCAGTCATATTATCAGCATACATTATACATTTACCATTTTCATTTCTTGCACATCTACCAATAGTTTGAATTAAACTTCTTTCACTTCTTAAGAATCCTTCTTTATCAGCGTCTAGTATGGCAATTAAACTTACTTCTGGTATATCTAATCCTTCACGTAATAAGTTTATTCCTACAATACAATCATATTTACCTAAACGGAGATCTCTAATAGTTCTCATTCTTTCTAGAGTTTTAACTTCTGAGTGAAGGTACGCTACTTTTATATCTAATTCTTTTAAGTAATTAGTTAATTCTTCTGCCATATGAATAGTAAGTGTTGTAATAAGAGTTCTTTCATTTTTTTTAATTCTTTCTCTAATCTCACCTACTAAATCATCTATTTGACCAGTACTTTTTCTAACCTCAATTATTGGATCTAAAAGTCCAGTTGGTCTTATTAATTGTTCTACAAACTTATTATTAGTTTTTTCTAGTTCATAGTCTCCAGGAGTTGCTGAAACATAAATCGCTTGGTTTACTTTAGATTCAAATTCTTCAAATTTAAGTGGTCTATTGTCTAACGCACTAGGAAGTCTAAATCCATATTCAACTAAATTCATTTTTCTAGCACGATCTCCATTATACATTCCTCTAACTTGTGGAAGTGTTACGTGAGATTCATCTACAATCAATAAATAATCATCTGGAAAGAAGTCCATAAGAGTTGTTGGAGTTTCGCCTTCTTTTCTACCCGCAAGTGGTCTTGAATAGTTTTCTATTCCTGTACAGAATCCTGTTGCTTTTAACATTTCTAAATCATATTTAGTTCTTTGTTCAATACGTTCTGCCTCTAACAGTTTATTATTGTCTTTAAAGTATTTAATTCTTTCTTCTAACTCATCTTCAATTCTTGTTATTGCAGCTTGTAGTTTTTCATCTCCTACTACGAAGTGACTTGCTGGGAAAAGAGAAATACTTTTTTTATTAACTTTTATAGTTCCTGTTAATGTATCTATTTCACTGATACGATCTATTTCGTCCCCAAAAAATTCAATTCGATATCCATTACTATATTCACTAGCTGGAATAACCTCTAGGACATCTCCTCTTACTCTAAATGTCCCTCTTTTAAAATCGATATCATTACGTTCATATAACATATCTACTAACTTATTCATAACGTAATCTCTTTCTACGTTATCTCCTACATTTAAAGTTAGCATATGTTTTTCATATTCTTCTTTATCTCCTAATCCATAGATACAAGAAACTGATGCAACAACTATAACATCTCTACTTGAAATAAGTGCACTTGTTGCGGCATGACGAAGTTCATCTATTTCATCATTTATTGATGCATCTTTTTCAATATAAGTATCAGTTTGAGGTACATATGCTTCGGGTTGATAATAGTCGTAGTAAGAAACAAAGTAACATACATGATTATTAGGAAATAGTTCTTTAAATTCAGAATAAAGTTGTCCTGCTAAAGTCTTGTTGTGTGCAAGTATTAAAGTAGGTTTATTAACTTCTTTAATAACATTTGCCATAGTAAACGTTTTACCAGAACCAGTTACTCCTAAAAGTACTTGTGCTTTTTTTCCTTCATTTAATCCATCAACTAAATTTTTTATAGCTTCTGGTTGATCTCCTGAAGGTTTATAGTTTGCTACTAAATCGAACATATTATCACCTCACATCTCTTTGATTATATTTCTTAATAAATAAAAAAACAAGGTATCCCTTGTTTAATAATATCCACAAATATCTCTCATTTTCTTCATGTCTACTCCATCATCTCTCATTAGTTTAAGACATTTTTGTTTTCCTACTCCTCTACTTTCATCCCACATATCATTTTGATCATAGTATACCATTTCAGGAGTTTGAGCGATTATTTTACCATCTTTTGTCCATAAATCTAGTTTTAAATATCCAACATCGTTCTTAAGTATTTTCTTGTTTTGGAATTGTGTTCTATCACACATTGATCCAACACAGAATCCATAAGTTCCTTTTGGACTTATACCAAACCAAATTGTATGATAATGTCCAGTTAATACTGCGGCTATATCAGTATTATCTGCTTCTTCCATTCTTTTTTGAATAGAATAAGATACTGCTTTTGCTTTTCCTCCTCCTGGATGATCTAATAAGAATTTAACTCCATTAATAGTTACAATTCCACTATCTTGACCAATAAATGTCATATCTTCTCCACGTGTTTCAGTTAACCAAACATCTGCTGTTGCCATTCCATTTTTATAACTTGTTTCATCGTGAGAACCAAGTATTGCAATTGTAGGTATATACTTATCAGATAATTTTAAATTTCTAATCGCAGGAGATGTAATTTTTAATGGGTCTGTTCTTTTATATAATCTTTCTACTCTAGGATGAGCAAGTCTAGTAAATAAAACTTGTTGATCGAATCCTCTAAATATTTGTTGTCTAGGAGTTTCCTTTCTATCTGGATATAATCCATCATGTAAATCTCCTAAATGAAATATTACATCAGCACCCCATTCTTGAGCATCTAAATATGCTTCTCTAACTAAGTGCCATTGTTGTCCTTTATTTCCATAATGAGTATCTGCTATAACCATTATTTTTAAATTAGTTACTGTTGGATCATCTAATGAAGGAGGCGTTACATTCAATCTTGTCATTTTAGGTTTTGCTATATACATTATGTCATCCTTCATATATGTTTCTAATTCAAAACCATTTAAATTACACATTTCTATTATTCCTAATGCTGTTTCATAATCTGGAATATTATATTTTCTTATAAAGTAATCTATACTTGTTGTATTAGCTAGTTTTGCATATATCTCTTGTGGAGACATATTTTCAAAAGAATAACTCATTATATAATTGCCCCCTTTCTATATACCTTTTGATAATCATTCGGTACCGTTCTTTCATATTGATAAACCGTAGGGATAGTTCTGACTAATTTACCATTTTTTGTTTTAATTAAAACAGTAACATCTCCTACAACTAAATCTCTTCTTTTATCTAATATTTCAGGTGTTGGTGCAACCATACTAGGAAGCGTTATTGCAAAAGTTCCATTAAATGGGAATGCTTGTAATTGATGAGTTCCTCCTAATACAAGTACATCTGCTTGATTTTCTCTTCTAGCTGCAACTATTTGTTGTTGAGCTCTATATGATAAAGTATATGTTTGTATTAAATCTGAACTAAATAATCTTACATTTACTTTATCTATCTTTATTCCACAGTTAAGATGTCCTAAGTAAATAATATCTGATCTTTGATTAGATATTTCTTGTCCTATATTAACTTGTCTTAAATGTTTTTCATCTGTTTTACCTGTAACAACATAAGTAGTAATATCATCTCTTTTTGGAAAATAATTTACTATATGATCTATTTGTTGATCTGAATCTTTTAAATATAATGTATCTGCATATTTATTTCCTAATGGATATAATCCTGCAGTTAAATTACCTACAATAAATACTTTTCTAATTCCTTGAGCTGCCATACGATCATAAAAGTTTTCTACTAGTGTAGGTTGTTCATATTTAGAACCTATATAAAGTCCTGATAAACAACCAAATCTAAATTCTCCATTATCATCTGTACTAAATTGGTATTCTTTAGTACTAACTAAATCTGACACTTTATTAAGTACTAGTATTTCTCCGCCTTTAGGCTGCATAGCAATGTAGTGTCCATCTTCGTTCATTCCATGTATAATACCTAATATTTGCTGTTCCGACACACCATATTTAGACGCCAATTTTGAAATCGGGGTTTCTTTTTTTATTCCTAATAATTCATTTTTCAATTGTGTTCTTTTTTCTTCTTCCATACTATTCCTCCCCAATAAAAAAGCGGTGTCTAAAAAAACACTGCTTTTGCATTATTTAATAATAAAGAATAAGTTGTAACTTTTAAAACAATCATGTTAATCACTATCCTTATATATTCAACATATCAATTATATTTATTAATTTCAAGACGTTTTACACAAATAAATGTAATAATAATACACATTTTCTTAAAACCTTTATTTTACAAGGAAAAAAGATTGTGAACACCTTACACAATCTTGATACTTTTTTTACTGTAAATTAATTGTATTTACTTGTAATACCAAAGTAACTTTCCATAGTAATCCAGTTACCATTGTTATATAACTTCTTAGCTAGATCTACTCCAACATATCTAAAATGCCAAGATTCATAAACATATCCTGTTTCACTTTGACTTCCTTTTGGATATCTTATAATAAATCCATATTTCCAACAATTGTCTGATAACCATTTAGCAGATTCTGTATTATCAAAATTAGATCCAACGTGATTTAAATCAGCAGCTAGTCCTGATTGATGTTCTGAATATCCTGGGCGAGCAGAATAAGTATCAGCTTTAGCTTTTCCATCTTTATTTACCCAATTATTATAAACACTTTTTTGAGTAGAATAAGATCTAAATCCACTTTTAATAACAAGAGTTTTATATTCATTACCAAACTTACCAGTTTTACCTACTTCATCATAATCTGCTTTCATTTTATTATAAGCATTCATAAAGTCTTTTGTTAGTCCTGGTCCATAACTAGATGGAAGAGAATATGTCTTGTTAGCTATTAAATATCCATCTATATATGTAATACAATTTTTAGTAACTCCATCAAAACCTTTACTCGTTTTAAAATATACTGTTTCACAGTTTTTACTACTTGGATTAGTTTTTGGCTTTTCATTTACTTTTAGTGTAAATTTTTCTCTTGTTTCATTATCACTAGAATCTTTTGCAACATACTCTAAGTTATAAGTTCCTACTTTACTAAAATCATATTTACCTTCTACTTTAACTTCTATTTTTTCATTAGAGTCATCTTTTACAGTAACATCTTTTAATAAATCTATTTTTACTCCTTCTGTTGTAGATAAAGTATCTTTAAAGGTAATACTTGGTTTTGTAACATCTTTTACATTTAGTTCAAATTCATAAATTTTTTCCTTTTTATGTGAATCTTTAATAACTACTTTTATTTTTTGTTTTCCAACTTTTGAAGTATCTACTTTTTCTTTTTTAGTAATTATTTCTCCATTTTCTACATCTTCTATAAAATCAGTATTATATATATCTTTATTAAGTTCAATTTCTTTAATTTCTTTTGTTTTTACTACAAGTTTTTTTGAATTATTAAATATTAAAAATCCTATTCCTAAAAGACATATTAATAAAACTACTACTATTGGAATAATAACTAAATTCTTTTTCTTCTTTCTTCTTTTACTCATAGACATCACCTAATAATAGTATATCATTTTTAATACAAAAAAGAACTTGTTAATAACAAGTTCTTTACTTTTACTCGATTTCGATTTTTTTCTTTTCTGGTAATTGTTTCTTTTCATCTACTTTAGGAACAGTTACAGATAATGTACCGTTTTTAAATGTTGCTTTAATATCCTCTTGTTTTACTTCATCTCCTAAATAGAAACTTCTTGAACATTCTCCAAAAAATCTTTCACGTCTAACAAATTTATCTTTATCTTTATCTTCGTCTTTTTCTTCTTTTTCTATTTTTGCATGAATATTTAGATATCCATTCTCAACATTTACTTCAATATTTTTTTTATCATATCCTGGAAGATCAACTAATACTTCATAGTCTTTATCATGTTCAACTATATCAGTTTTCATTAATTTTTCAGCTCTAGCGCTTCTTACTGGCGGATTGAAAAATGGATCTCCAAAAAAATCATCAAAAAGATCAAAATCACTTCTTGGCATTAACATCATATACATCTACTTCCTTTCATTACATATAATCTAATACCTATAAAAAGATTTTTTTTCTTTTTACAATTTCATAATAGCACCATTAATTAGCAAAGTCAACACCAGAGTGCTAAATATTTTAAAAAAATAAAATCTACTGTAAAGTAGATCTTATTTAATCATTTTTATTATAAAATCAACAAGCATTACTATTCCAAATAATAATGTATAGAACAGTTTCTTATTCATTTTTAATTTAGATAATAGTTTTTCTAATCTAGGTTGTACAACATATAAAAGGAATGTTCCTCCTATAGCAAAGTTTCTACTAGCATCAAAACATACTCTTTTATTTAAATTTAGATAGTCTTTACTATAATCCCAAAGTAATATATCAAAATGTACATCTAATATATAGTGCCCTACATATTCTACAATGGACGCTATTAAGAATATTAATATAAATATTACGAGTGGTGTTACATTTATTTTTTCTTGTGTTTTTATTGGTAATTTGATTCTTAAAATAAATATAAAAATTAAACTAATTACTAAATATATAATTAAAGGAAATGCAAAGCAACTCATAAATGTTGTTATTTTATAAATAGTAGGTACTGAATACTCTATAGTTACTATAAATATAAATAAGAACATAATAAGTAGTGTTGGAATGGATAAATAATTACTAAAATTAATCTTTCTCTTCATTAACTTTCTTAAAAGGAATATTAATAGAAGCATTCCAAAACCATATATAGGCAAATATGGTCCAAACAAGAAACCTCTATTAGTTAATTTACCGTCTAATATATACAGCCATATTACTTCATATAACCATCCAATTACACAGTAAACAAAAAACATTAAGTAGATGTTACAAAATAAATCTAATACTTTATTCTTTTTATTCTTTTTTCTCAACTATATCACCTTCTAGTTTATATATACCACAAACTAAGAAAAAAAGCACTTATGTGCTTATTAATTCCTGTAAATTATTTAATAATATTGTTAATTATATAGCTCGTTATTAAAAGTCCAGCAGATGGTGGTACAAAAGATGTTGAACCAACTACTCTATCATTTATATGAACTGGTACTTCTCTTGATGATAGAACCATAATCTTATCATTAATTCTATTATCTTTTACATATTTTCTAATTATTTTAGCTAAAGGATCATTAATAGTTTTTCTAATATCAGTTATTTCTAGTAATTCTGGATGAAACTTGTTTCCTGTACCCATAGAAGAAATAAACTTAATTTTTCTAATTAAACATTCTTCCATAACTGCTATTTTAGTAGATACTGTATCACATGCATCTACTAAATAATCTATTTTTTCTTTAAATAATATATCTATATTATCTTTATTAATAAATTCATCTATCTTAATAACAGAACACTCTGTATTAATATCATGTATTCTTTCTTCAAATACATCTACTTTTCTTTTACCAATAGTAGAATTAAGTGCGATTATTTGTCTATTAATATTAGATTCATCAACCTTATCTTTATCAACAATAATTATTTTACCGATTCCAGATCGAGCAAGAGATTCAACAACATATCCTCCTACTCCACCTATTCCTAATACTAAAATCGTACTATTTTTTAATTTGGTCATATCATCTTTTTTTATAATCTTTTCTAATCTTTCAAACTTACTCATAATACACCTATAACAAAGGAGCGAATACTTTTAATACTCCTCTATAAATACTTTTAATAAGACCAACTTTATTATTTTTTAAAGTTATTCTTTTACATTCTTTAAGAGTTCCTTCTGCATCTTCTTTAATAGTTTTTAATACTTTATCTTTATAAATAAATGCTGAACACTCAAAGTGTTGGTCTAAGCTTCTATAATCTAAGTTAATTGTCCCAATAGATGCTACTATATCATCTGCTAAAAACATTTTACTATGTAAAAATCCTGGACTATATTCATATATTTCAATACCATTTTTTAATAAAACATCATAATTAGACTTAGTAACACTATATACTATTTTCTTATCAGGAATACCAGGAGTCATTATTTTTACATCTACTCCTCTTTTTTTAGCATTTACTAACGCCTTTATCATATCGTTATCTATTATTAAGTATGGAGTCATTATATATAAATACTTACTTGATTGATTAATCATATTTATATATACACCTTCTCCAATAGATTCTTTCTTTAGTGGATTAGAACAATATGGTGCAACATATCCACAATTTTTATATTTTTTATAAGTTGGTTTATATGAATTAAAGTTTTTACCTAAATGTCTACATACATTCCACATCTTTAAGAAGGCAATAGTAAAGTTCCACGATGCTTCTCCTTCTATTTTTATACAATTATCTTTCCAATAACCAAAACGCTCTATTAAATTAATATATTCATCTGCAATATTAATACCGCCAGTATATGATGTAACACCATCAATTATTAATATTTTTCTATGATCCCTATTATTAAATATCATTTTAAAAATAAAATTAAACTTATTAAAACAAATACAATTTATTCCCATTTTTTCTAATTCTTCATCATAGAATCTTGGAAGGCTTTGAAGAGAACCTACATCATCATAAATAACTCTTACTTCTACTCCTTCTTTTACTTTTTGTTTTAATATTTCTAATACTTGATCCCACATATTACCAAGACCAATAATAAAATACTCCATAAATATATATTTTTTAGCTTTTTTAAGTTCTTTTAAAATATCAGGGAATGCTTCTTCACCACATTTAAAATATGTCATTTTGCAATTTGAATAAATTGGATATCCACCATGCTTAGATATATATTGTGCTTGAGGATAAACACTTTTATTTTCTTTATCTATTGTTTTTAATATTTCTTCATCTTGTTTTAGATAATCTTTAGTTACATTAGCATTTTTATTAATACTTCTTACTAATTTGCTTCCAAAGATATTATTACTAAACAAAACAAATAATAATGATCCTAAAATTGGAAACAATACAAATAATAAAATATAAAAGATATTGTTACTTAGTTTTCTACTATCTTTAAAGAATAAAAAGACAAATAATAAACTAACTACTCTTAAAAATAATTCAACTGAAAGTGAATATCTTGCAAAATAAATATAAACAAGCATTGTGAATAATACTTGAATACATAACGCAATAAAAACAGTTAGTGCTCTTCTTTTACCTTGTTCCCTCATATTTATCCTCTCCTATACCATAAATAATATATCACATTTCAACTCGTTTGACACTTTGTTTATGCACTCTATTGCCTATAACAGTTCTACTAGTTCTAAAAAATGTTCTGAAATTACTTTTTATCCCCTCATTAATTGGTGCTTGTATTTTTCTCTCAACTCTTTCAAAAACACTATCAATGTTTTCATCTGAAATCAATTTAAGAGATTCTTTAATATCAGAATAACTTAAATCTGATAAATCATCATTATGTCCTCTTCTTCTTCTAAGTTGATACTCATCCATATAGAATACTGAAGTATCTAGACTTTGCTCCGAATCAAATATAACAATATCTAAAGAACCTTTATCATATTGAATTCCATAATTAGTACAATTACGATCTGTATTTCCTACCATAAGATCAAATAGAAACAATCTATCTAGTTGTTCCATTAATCTTTTATATGTAGGATAATCAAATCTACTTTGTAACATCATACCAATATCATCTAAATTATTATATGTTCTTAAAGTTCTATAATCAGTTGTATGATAAAACTTAGATAAAAAAGTACTCATTGGTTCAAATTGTAGATTTCCTCTATTTAAATCTCTACTTATTAATCCACATCTATATGAAAAAGAAGCTAGATCATACTCAGCACACTTTATTCCAAAATCTAGGGCTAATTCATCTACTACAAGTTCTTTAAATGCACCTAGTCCACTATCTTTGAAATAGTATCTTTCTCCATCTATTACTACAGTACCCTTATCATAAGTACATCCTAGTTCTTCTAAATCAATATAACCTAAGTTGTCTCTAACTAAATTTGCCATAAAATCACCTATACGGCGTATTATAACATATATTTTCTTTTTTACAAAAAAAAGACCCTAAGGTCTTTTATTATCTAGATGTCCATGTTACTCCAGCAGCAGGCATACTAATTAATGCTCTTGGTCCTTTATATCCCGAACTATATAAAGAAGCTGCATACTTAACATATTTACTCCATGTAGAACAATTCTTATCTGATAGATTATATAATCTACATGGGAATATTTCTAAGTGTAAGTGTGGTCCAGTTGCTTTACCTGTCATACCCATATATCCAATCCAAGTATTTGAAGTTACTTTCATTCCTTCATAAATAGCTGGATTATATTTACTCATATGACAATAATTTGAAGTATAATACTTTCCATTATAAGTATGTTCAATAAGAACTACTTTAGCTCCATAAGTATCATGATATATATTAGTAATTCTTCCGTTAGCAACCGCATATATTTTAGTACCATATGGATTTTTTCTATTAGAGATATCTACTGCTCTATGAAGTTTACCACTACGATATTTAAATTCACTTGTAACATATCCATTAGTTACAGGACGTCTCCATACCCCAGCAGAATTGTTAACAGCGCAGTCTTTACCAATTACATCTTTATCTTTACATCCAAGTTTTTGATAAGTTTTTACTTGATTTTCATATAATTTAATTTGTTTACTTATACTTACACCAGACTCAGACAATGAATCTTTATTATCGCCTAATGATACGACTAATTCACCTAACTCATCTTGTTTTTCATCTAATTCTTTTTCTCTTCTATTTATTTCTTTTTGTCTGTTTTTAGCAGTTACTATTAATTCATTTAATTCTTTAACAGATTTTTTATTATAATCTGTAATTTGTTCAACAACAGACATTCTATAAATCAAATCAGTAACATTATCTGCTTCAAAAGCATATTCTAAATATAAGTTTTGTCCTCCAGACAATTGCATATATTCAATTAATTTCTTTGTTTCTAATTCTTTTTTTTCTATTTCTTCATTATATTTAATAACATCATCTTTTAATTTACTAATTTCACTAGATAAACTAATCATTTCTTTTTTCATAGAACTTATTTTATTATTAGTAGAATTAATTTCTGATTGAGTTTTTTTAATTTGTCTTTGATTTTCTTCATAAGCAGCTTTATACTCAGCTAACTTTTTCTTATAATCACCTAAAGTTATTGCTTTAGCATTAATTGGTATAGTTATTATTAAAGATATTATTAAAAACTTAAATACCTTTTTCATAATTACACCTTCAAATACTTTCTAACAGCTCTACTACTTCCAATCATACCAACTAAAATACCAATAACTAATACTATTAAAGAAACAATATATACAAATGGTTGTGGTTCTACTAATTCTAAAATAGAACTAAATAGTACCCCATCAAAATATTCATATATATATGTATAACCATAAATAATTATTATAATTGGTACAATTGATCCAATCATACCTATAACCATTCCTTCTATAACAAAAGGATATTTAATTGAGAAGTTAGAAGCTCCAACTAATCTCATAATAGATATTTCTCTTTTTCTTGCAAATATTGCAAGTTTAATTGTGTTTATAATTAAGAATACATTAACGAATATTAATGCTATTACTATAGCAATTGTAACTCTTTCAATAACAGAGAATACACTAACCATTTTTTCAACAGTACCTTCTCCATATTGAACCATAAATACTTTATCTATTTTCTTAATTTCATCAACAGTTTTACCTATTTCTTTAATATCTACTACTTTAACCATGAAACTATCTTTTAAAGGAGATTCTTCACTTTTCCAATCAGCCATTATATTTTTAAATACTTCTGATTCTTTCATGAACTCTTCTTTTTCTTGTTCTTTAGTTTTAAGAGTAATAGATTCTATATTTTTTATACTTCTAAGTTGAGCATCTATTTGTTCCAAATCAACATCAGTAGCACCTTTATCAATAAATACTACTACCGTAACATCCTGTTCTATAGATGTAGTTATATTTCTAACATTGTATGAAATAAGTAAAGAACAAGCAATTACTATTAAAGTAATACTAATACATGAAACTGATGCAAATGATAAAGAAAAGTTTCTAAATACACTTTTTAAGGCATCTCTAATACCTCTAATCAACATTCTAATTATCTTCATCGTAATACTTTCCTTTCTCAAAATCTTTAACTAAATATCCATCTTTAAGGACAAGTACTCTTTTATTCATTTTATTAACTATTTCTTTATCATGAGTTGCCATAATTACAGTTGTACCAGTAGTCTTATTAATACTTTCTAGTACTTTAACTATTTCCATACTCATCTCTGGATCCAAGTTACCAGTAGGTTCATCACATATTAATAATTTAGGACTATTTACAATAGCACGTGCTATCGCAACTCTTTGTTGTTCTCCTCCTGATAATTGATCTGGATATACTCTTGTTTTAGATTTAAGTCCAACTAATTCTAAAGCTTTTAGAACTTTTTGTCTTATTTCTTTTCTTTCAGTACCAATACATTCAAGTGCAAATGAAACATTTTCATATACAGTTAGTTTTGGTAACAATCTATAATCTTGGAATACAATTCCTAATTTTCTTCTTAATTTATATACTTTACTATTTCTTAATTTGGCAACGTTTAATCCGCCTAAAATAATCTCTCCACTAGATGGTTTAATTTCACGATAAAGCATTTTAATAAAAGTACTTTTACCTGATCCTGATCCACCTATTACAAAGACAAAATCTCCCTTTTTTATCTTAACAGATAAATTGTGAATAGCATTTACTCCGTTTCTGTATCTAACATTAACGTCTTTTATATTAATTAGTTCCAAATTACCACCACCTTATCATAATATTTATTATAACATAAAACTCTCTCTATTTTCCATCCAGATTAAGTATAATGTAAACTATTTATTTCTTAAATAAGCATTAATAAACAAATCTATATCTCCATCTAATACCTTAGTTGTATTAGATGTTTCTACGTTAGTACGATGATCTTTTACCAATGAATATGGATGTAGTACATAACTTCTTATTTGAGACCCAAATTCTATATTCATGTGTTCTCCTCTAATTTCATCCATTTGAGCTTTTTCTTTTTCTAATTCAAGAACTTTTAATTTGCTCTTTAAAACCGTCATCGCTTCCTCTTTATTTTGAATTTGACTTCTTTCATTTTGACAAGTTACAACAATTCCGCTTGGAAAATGAGTAATTCTTACTGCAGAAGGTGTTGTATTTACTCCTTGCCCTCCATGACCACTTGCTCGATATACATCAATTCTAATATCATTAGGATCTATTTCTATATTAATATCATTTTTTATTTCAGGAATAACATCAACTGATGCAAAAGATGTATGTCTTCTATGATTACTATCAAAAGGAGAAAGTCTTACCAATCTATGAACTCCTTTTTCGCATTTTAAATAACCATAAGCATATTTACCTTTAATAGATAATACTACTGTTTTAATTCCTGCTTCTTCACCATCTACTATATCTATTACTTCATATTTAAAATTATGAATATCACAAAATCTAGTATACATACGATATAACATATCAGCCCAATCACACGCTTCAGTACCACCTGCTCCTGAGTGAACTTCTAAAATACAGTTATTTTGATCATATTCTTCATTAAGAAGAGTTTTAACTTCTAAAGACGATATCTTTTCTTCATAAGTAGTACTGTTATTTTCTATCATAGTATAGATTTCAGGATTATCTTCTTGTTCAAGTAGTTCTAGCATTTCTAAATCATTTTCTACTTCTTTTTTTAAAGAAGTAATATCATCTGTAATATCTTTTAAAGAATTAATTTCTCCTATAATCTCTTCTGACTTCTTTTTATCATTCCAAAAATCCGCTTCATGAGTCTTTTTAGTTAGTTCATCTATTCTTTCTATTTTAGAATCTACGTCAAAGATCCCTCCATAAATCATTTATTTGGTTTAAATAATTAGATAAATTGTTTTTTAATAGTTTTATGTCCATAAACTTCACCACTACAATTGTAGCAAAATAAAAACATCAAGTCCAATTATATTATGGACAAGATGTTTCTTATTAATTATATTTCTATAGTAATATAATTCCAATTATTATAATTAGTAATAATAATTCAAGTAATAGTTTCCAAATTGCTTTAAAATATCTAGTATATTTAACACCAGAATATGATAAAGTTGTTACTAATACAACACTACTTGGAACAAATAATAAAGCTAAACCATAAGTTGATTGTAAGATGTATGCCATAACATGGAATACTTTAGGATTATTAAATACTACTTGTAGATATGAAACCATATTATATGCTGAGTAATATAATTCTACATTTAAGAAATGTGATATTACTGAAGCAATTGATAAAGTAATAACTGAAATCCAATTAAATGTTTTAGAAATATGCATTATAGGATTAACAATTGTATATAAAATTGGATGATATGCATTAACGTATACAAATACATAAACAAATCCAGCAATTAATGCAGGTTTTAATGCTTTGTTCATTCCTGAAATAAATCCATCAATCATATCATTTAATTTTACTCTAGACATTAATCCAATGATTAGAGACATTACAACAATTACACAGATTAATTGAGTATAACTCCATGTACCAAATGCAACTAACCCTGTTTCTCCTAAAATCTTTGATAAAATTGGGAATCCAGCAATTTTATACTTTTGAACTGCTTCTAAAGCTTTAGTAAACCAATCTTTATCAAATGTAGCTGACCAAGACATAAACGAAAGAACTAATATAATTAGTAAAATATCAAACGCTAATGTAATTGGCCAAGTTTTTGCTTTCTTATTATTTGATTCAGGATATAAATATCCTTTTCTAGGTTCATCTGTTTTATGTTTTCTAGCATATAATAATACATTTATTATTAATATAATTAATGCAAGAACTAGTGTTACTAATCTAATCTTAAGATCAGTATTTGCACTCATACTGAAACTAGTATTAAGATAAGCTTGTGCATCTGAAATAGAATATGTATTTCCAAGTACACCTACAGAAACAGCACCTACAGTAGTCATTACAGCTGTTGTTTTGCTATAACCCATTAATAACATTGTTGCAAATACCATTGGGAATAAAAGAATTAATGCAAAACTTAATCCAGCTACAGATGTAAGTACAGCAAAGATAATCATTACTAGTGTAAGGAATATCCATTCTCTTCCTTCATACTTATTTACTAGTTTGTTTAATAGATTTCTATATCCACTTGTTTTATATAAAACTCCATAGAATCCACCAACAGCTAGTACATATAAAGGAATATATCCGAACATTTGTGGTATTGCAGTAATATAATTAAATAAGTCAAATAGTCCAACTTGTTTTCTTGATCCTTCACCTTTAATGAATTCAAAAGCAGTTCCTGCTTCATTTAATTGCATTAATTTAAGTAACCAAGTTAATAGAACTACAACTATAAGAGCAATACATACAACTTTAAATGTACTATGTTTTTGATTGTTCTTTTTCATATTTTTTTTACCTCCTAAAGTAATTATACACAATTTAACACTCTAAGTATATAATTTAACTAAAAAAAAGAAGTTTTTTAAACTTCTTTTTATTTACTTCTTTCCTTCATTGTAGGGAATAATAATACATCTCTAATAGATTCTTGTTCTAGGAAAAACATACATAATCTATCAATACCATATCCTATTCCACCAGCAGGAGGCATTCCATATTCTAAAGCTTCTACGAAATCATAATCAATATCATTTGCTTCTTCATTTCCTAAATCTCTTTCTTTAATTTGTGCTTCAAATCTCTCTAATTGATCAATAGGATCATTTAATTCTGTATATGCATTAGCAAATTCTTTTCCTGCAATAAATAATTCAAATCTATCTACAAATCTAGGATCATCTGGATTCTTTTTAGTTAATGGAGAAATTTCAACTGGATGACCATATAAGAATGTTGGTTGAATTAAAGTATCTTCTACATATTTTTCAAAGAATAAATTAACTACATGTCCAAAACATCTCTCATGTTCTTCCATTTCAATACCATGTTCTTCAGCAAGTTTAACTGCTTCTTCATCTGTCATTTGTTTACTAAAATCAATTCCTGTTTGTTCTTTAATAGCTTCTACCATAGAAACTCTCTTCCATTTACCATCTAGATTTATTTCATTACCTAAATAGTTATAAGTAGTTTTATTAAATACTTTAGTTGCAATTGTCTTAAACATTTCTTCAGTTAAATCCATCATTCCTTCAAGATTACTATAGGCAAGATATGCTTCCATTAAAGTAAATTCAGGATTGTGTTGTGGATCCATTCCTTCATTTCTAAATACTCTACCTATTTCATATACTGCTTCAAGTCCTCCAACTAAAAGTCTTTTTAAAGGAAGCTCTAGAGCAATTCTTAAGTACATATCAATATCTTGAGTATTATGATGAGTTACAAATGGTCTTGCACTAGCTCCAGTAAGAAGTGATGTAAGAATAGGTGTTTCTACTTCGACAAATCCTTGTCCATCTAAATAATTTTGAATAGTTCTAATAATTCTAGGTCTCAAAAGAGCAACTCTTTTAGACTCTTCATTCATAATTAAATCAACATATCTACGACGATATCTTTCTTCTACATCTGTTAGTCCATGGAACTTTTCTGGAAGTGGACGAAGTGCTTTTACTAAGTGAGTATATTCTAAACACTTAATAGTAACTTCACCTGTTTTAGTTTTCATTATTTTTCCATGTACTCCAACTATATCTCCAATATCAGCAGTCTTAAACAAATTATAATTATCTTCTCCAATATCATTAATTGAAATATATATTTGAATAGAACCAGTCTTATCTTGAATAGTAAAGAAAGAAGCTTTTCCCATTCTTCTAATAAACATAATTCTACCAGCGACTGTTGCTGTATCATCCATATTTTCAAAAGCATCATGATCTACATCTTTATATTTTTCTTTTATGTCCTTAGCAAAACTATCACGATCAAATCTATGACCAAATGGATCTAATCCTAATTTTTTAAGATCTTCCATTTTTCCTCTTCTTACTAATTCTTGTTCTGTTAAATCATTCATTCTATTCACCTTTCCTTTTTGTATGATTCTTTATTCTATCACTATTTATAGTACTTTTCTTTGTTGTTTCACTTTTTTTGCCTTTCCATTTACTAGCATTAGTTTCTTCTTCATCTTCTGCATCAAGTACTACTACTGTTTTTCCACATACATCATGTAATCCAATACCATTATTAAATATAATTGAAAGTAAACATACTATCAATAAAATTGATTGAATATTCGATAGTGGACTAGTAATATTTAAATAAGCACTTTTACTTAAAATAACTATTAAAATTACACTTATTAAATCAAATAAATATTGATATATAAACATTCCTCTTACTGATGTTTGCCACAATGATAAATTATCTCCTGCAGAAGATTTAATCCTTGTTTTGGTAACCATCTTTCCAAGAGTTTTTCCATTATTATAGACTGGAAGAACTGCAAAGTAAAGATAAAATATAATTATTGAAATAATAGAA
The DNA here is from genome assembly GCA_017541325.1 of Bacilli bacterium. Taxonomy (GTDB): domain Bacteria; phylum Bacillota_I; class Bacilli_A; order RF39; family UBA660; genus RUG11788. The sequence continues at coordinate 68,337 of JAFXZI010000003.1, read as the reverse complement.
AATCCAACTTCTTTTTTAGAAATTTCATAAGTTGTACTAGCTATTTCATCTAAATCTTCATCAGAAACACTTCCTATTTGAATCATTTCTGTTATACGGCTAGATAAATCGTTTTCTAGTTCTCTATCTCTAGGAAAAAAACCACCTACAACTGTAACGACCATAAATACAATAATGATATCTATTATATAAGCTCCAATTCTTCTTAAAACCATACTACTCACCTAGTTCCTTTTTATAATCATCTAATATAGAAATTATATCATTTATAGAAGTAGTTTGATATATTTTATTCTTAATTTCAGTGGAATTTTTAAGTCCTTTTATATACCAACCTATATGATTTCTCATTTCTAAGCATACTAATTTTTCAGGTTTTATTTCTTTTAAATAAGAAATATGTTTAAAAATCATATCTATTTTTTCATTAAAACTTGGTTTATCTATTAAAGTTCCAGTTTCTAAATATTCATTTATTTCTTTAAAAATCCAAGGATTACCTAAAGCAGCACGTCCTATCATAACCGCATCTACTCCTGTATAATCTAACATTTTTTTTGCACTTATTGGATCAACTATATCTCCATTTCCAATTACTGGAATATTAACTGCTTCTTTTACTTTTTTAATAATATCAAGATCTGCCTTACCAGAATACCCTTGGCTTCTTGTTCTGCCATGAATAGTTATTGCGCTAGCTCCAGCACTTTCTATAACTTTAGCAACTTCTACTGCATTAATACTATTTTGATCCCATCCACTACGAATTTTAACAGTTACTGGAATAGGTACTGCGTTAACAACAGCACTAACTATCTCTTTTATCTTTTCTGGATTTTTTAAAAGTGCTGATCCTGCTTGTGCTCTTATAGATACTTTTGGTACAGGACAACCCATATTAATATCTATAATATCGGGATGCATATTTTCATAAATAAACTTTGCTGCTTCAATAAAAGAATCTTTGTCGCTGCCAAATATTTGTTGAGCAATAGGTCTTTCTTCTTCATTCATTTGAAGCATATCTAAAGTTTTATGATTTTTAAAATAAATAGCTTTATCACTAACCATTTCTGCAAATACTAATCCACAACCCATCTCTTTTACAATTCGACGATATGCTGAATTAGAAATACCTGCCATAGGTGCTAAAACTACTTTGTTTTTAATAGCAACATTACCTATTTTCCACATAGTAACACTTCCTGTTTTTAAATTATAACAAGAAATCATAAAAAAAAGAAGAATTAATCTTCTTTCTCTTCTTCTTTTTCCTCTGAATTTTCTTTATCTAAATTATCTAAAGCGTTTATTAATTCATCTTTATTTAATTTATTATATCCCTTAATTCCTGCTTCTTTAGCACGAGATTTAAGTTCAGTTAAATTAAAGTCACTTAGTGATTCAACTTCAGGCATATGCCCATTTTCAACTAAGTATTCAATTTGTTCCTTAGTTAATGTTTCATATTCTAATAATGATTCTGCGATTAAAGATAATAAATCTTTTTCATCAGATAATATCTTTTTAGCTTGTTCATAGCAGTTTTCCATTATTTTATTCATTTCAATATCTATTTCATGAGCTACTTCATTAGAGAAATTACGACTCTTAGTATAATCTCTTCCTAAGAATACTTCTCCTTGTCTTTGTTCAAGTTGAACAAGACCTAAATCACTCATACCATATTCAGTAACCATACTTCTTGCTATCTTAGTAGCTTTTTCTAAATCGTTATGAGCCCCTGTTGATATTTCACCAAAAGTTAATTCTTCAGCAACACGTCCACCAAGTAATCCAGTAATTTGTTCTAATAATTCACTCTTAGTAGCCGTATAAGTTTCTTCTTTAGGAACCATTAGGTTATATCCACCAGCTTGTCCACGTGGAATAATTGTTACTTTTTGAACTTCACTTGCATTTGATAATTTAATACCAATAACTGCATGTCCTGCTTCATGGAATGCAACCATTCTCTTTTCTTGTTCTGTATATTTCTTACTATGTTTAGCAGGTCCCATCATAACTCTATCAGTTGCTTCATCTATTTCAGCCATAGTAATAGCTTCTTTATTACGACGAACAGTAAGTAGTGCTGCTTCATTAAGTAAGTTTTCTAGATCTGCTCCACTAAATCCTGGTGTTCTTTTTGCTAAGTTTGCAAGAGTAACTCCACGTCCTAATTTCTTATTTCTAGCATGAACTGCAAGAATTTCTTCTCTACCTTTAATATCTGGAAGATTAACTGTTACTTGTCTATCAAATCTTCCTGGACGAAGTAGAGCTGGATCTAGTACATTAGCACGGTTAGTTGCTGCAATAACAATTATACCTTCATTAGTACCAAATCCATCCATTTCTGTAAGTAATTGGTTAAGTGTTTGTTCACGTTCATCATGTCCTCCACCAATACCAGAACCTCTTTGACGACCTACTGCATCAATTTCATCTATAAATATTAAGCATGGTGCATTTTGTTTAGCTTGTTTAAACATATCTCTAACACGGCTTGCACCAATACCTACAAATAGTTCTACGAAATCAGATCCACTAATGTAATAGAACGGAACATTTGCTTCTCCTGCAACTGCTTTAGCAAGTAATGTTTTACCAGTTCCTGGAGGTCCTACAAGTAGTACTCCTTTAGGAATTCTAGCTCCCATTTCTTGGAATTTTTTAGGTGCTTTTAAGAAATCAATAAGTTCACTAACTTCTTCTTTTTCTTCTTCAAGACCAGCAACATCTTTAAATGTTACTCCACCTTCTCCATTGGCAAGTCTTGCTTTACTTCTACCAAAATCAATTGATTTAGAATTAACATTAACTTGTCTACTAAAGAACCAAATACCTATACCTACTATAATTACAATTGGTAATAGTTCAGCTAAAATAAGAACTAAAGTACTATTTTCAGGATCACTTTGAGTTTTTACTTTAAAATCTAATTTATCATCATCTTTTACTTTTAAAATATCAGCAATAATTGAATCAGATAAAGGAACAGATAAAGCGAATGTCTCATTCTCATCATATCCTTTTAATTTACCATTAATGCTATATACATTAGCTCTTGATTTAGGAATAATCTCTATTTCTTCTATTTTATTATCATTTAAATCACTTATAAATTCATCATATGTTAATTTGTTAACTTTTTTATTCATTGAACTAAAAATAACATATACTACTATCATAAAAATTATTAAGAATAAATAAGGTAGAAAACCTTGTCTAACATTTTTCTTTTTCATATAATTTCTCCTTGTTAATCATATTTAAGTATTATATCATATGTTTCATTTTTTTGTTTAGTAAATTTAGATTTTTTAATTCCTGGAATCCATATTACTTTATCGCAAGAATCAACAACTATTGGCCAAGTATCTCTTTCATCTTTTGGTACTTTTTGATCAATAAAAATATCTTTAATTCTTCTAGTACCACTTTTCTTAAGTTGCATCTTATCTCCATATTTACGTGTTCTAACATATAAAGGATAAACAATATCTTCATTAGATATTCTACATACATTATTATTATTACTATCAATTGAATCTATTTTACTAATAGAATGCTTATTTGGAAGTTCTACATAATCTATTACTTCTATTTTATAATCAATAGATTCTTTTATTGCATCTTTAATTAATAATTCATTATATGTTTTAATAGCTTTCTTATTGTTAGGTAAATAAACATATGAATTTGCTTTTTTTGATTTAATAAGCATCTTTATCAGTTTAACATGATTATCATTAATTATCATTAAATCATCTTTATAAGTATCCTCAAGTATCTTATAAATAATCTTTTTTTGAATTAATGGATCAAGTTCTAAATACTTATCAATATATATTATATTATTTTTATATACATTATGGATAGTTTTTTCTATTTCTCTATTAATATAATCATTATATTCTTGAAGAGTCTCACTAAATTTTAAAAACTTTTCATTAACTTTTTTATCTTCTTTCTTTAAAAAAGGAAGAATAGTATTACGATATCTATTTCTCGTATGAATATTTTCTAGATTTGTTTTATCTATTGCATAAGGAATGTTATTTTCTTCATCATATTTAACTATTTCATCTTTTGTAACAAATATTAAAGGACGAACCAATTTATAATTACCACAATCAGTACATTTACTAAATCCACTATATCCTTTTAAAGTTGAACCTCTTACAATTCTCATTAAAATTGTTTCAATTAAGTCATCTCCATGATGAGCAGTAAACAAGTAATTCGCATTATATTTTTTTATTAAATCTTCAAAGAAGTTATATCTAATTGTTCTAGCTTCATTTTCAAAATTATCGTCTCCATATTGTTCAATAACCATAGATTCAAAAATAACTTTTTTATTCATGCAAAAAGATTCCAAGAGATCTTTTTCTTGAAAGCTTTCACTTCTTACATTATGATTTACGTGTGCTACAACAATAGATATATCTATTTTTTCACTTAGTTTTAATAGAATATCCATTAATGCCATTGAATCAGGGCCATAAGAATTACCTAATACAACAACATCTCCATCTTTTAATTTTAAATCATTAATTAGATAGTCAATAACTTTTTGCATCTTCTTCACCTATTTCTCGTTTTGTTCTCCAGTTGGTATTCTTATTATATATTCATCATTAGAAGAATAAAAATATTTTTCTTTTAAATAACGAGCAACATATTCAGGATCTTGTAATTTTTCAACATCTATTTCTAAAGATTCATTACTTTCTCTTAATGAAACAAGTGTTGATTCAAGTGTCTTTTTTTCATTATACTTTTCATAGATATTAAGCCACATTTTACTAAGAGTAGTAAAAACTGCAGACACGACAATAACAGATAACACACCTAATGTTAAGAACCTTAGCGTACTACCTTTGTTCTTCCTTTTTACGGTAGCCATTTTTACCACCCACTTTCTCATCCTAATTATATCACTTAACAGTAAATTGAAACGTCAAATTTGAGTGGTATTTACAAACATTTACAAAAAAAGATAACTTTCGTTATCTTATTTACAATATGGTAATAAAGCAATTGCTCTAGCTCTTTTTATTTCACGAGCTATATGTCTTTGATGTTCTGCACATGCACCAGTAACTCTTCTTGGTAAAATTTTACCTCTTTCATTAATATATCTTTTTAGAACTTCAACGTCTTTATAATTAATATCTTTACCAGAGCACATATAACATACTTTTTTCTTTTTTCTATAAAATTCTGCCATAGTTTAACCTCCTTATTTAAAATGGTAACTCGTCATCATTTATTTCAATACTTGAACCAAAATCAGCAAATGGATCATCTTTAACACTAGATGTTTCAGGTTCATTAGAGAAACTATCAGGAGTAACATTGCTTTCAAAATCATTAGTTCCTTTATTTTTAGAATCTAAGAATTGAACGTTGTTAGCAATAACATCGAAAGTATTTCTTTTAACACCATCTTTTTCATAAGATCCTGTTTGAATTCTACCATCAACTGCTATTTGACTTCCTTTAGTTATATATTTTTGTACATTTTCAGCTTGTCTTCCAAAAACAACAATATTTATAAAATCTGTTCCTCTTTCACCATTAGAACCAGTATATGCTCTATCAACAGCAATACTAAATCTACATACAGCATTATTATCAGCTGAATATCTAAGTTCTGGATCACGAGTTAATCTTCCTATTAAAAATACTTTATTCATATTTCCTCTTTTCTAGTCTGCTTTAACTACTAAATTACGTATAATATTTTCGTTAATTAAGCTTACACGACTAAATTCATTAACAGCTTTATCGTCTTTTGATTCAATAACGATTAAGAAATAATAACCATTTTTGTATCCTTTTATTTCATAAGCTAGTTCTTTTTGACCCATCTCTTTGTAATCAACTACTTTAGCTCCATTTGATTCAACTAAAGCTTTCATTTCTTCACCAACTTTTTTAATGTTAGCTTCTTCAAGATCAGGTTTAACTATAAACATTAATTCATATTTAAACATACTACACCTCCTTCTGGCCATAAGGTCTATTTCTAGACAAGGAGTACCGAAATACTCGTTAGTAGTATAGCAAATAAAAAAAGAAAAGTAAACTATTTTTACTTTTCTATTAAAACCCTTCTCTTCCCCATGTAATTGTTGCTGGATTTAATTCACCTAACAAAGTCTTTCTTGTATTATCATAGTATTCAACATAAAGAATACGAGCATTTAAGTTTGTATAGGCTTTTATTCTAGTTGGATTATTTCCTAAAGCTGGTAGAGAGTTGGTAACAACTACATTTTTTGGTTTTAAATTAGTATAATTTATATCACTATTATTATCTCCATGATGTGGTGCTTTTAAAATATCTATTCCCGTTCCAGTATCTTTTAATATTTGTTTATACCATCTATCTGTTTCAAATAAAACTGTATTTAGATCAGTTCCAGCTTTATCTCCAAGAGCATCTGCAGCTAAAACAATCTTGTGATTATTAACAAAAATATATGCATAAATAGATTCGTAATTTGCATTATAGGTTTCAACAACACCATCTTTCTTTTTATGACACTTATATTTAGTTCCATTTTCTCCTAAATCTCCATCTTTCATTACATATCCTGTATTATATAATTTTATTTTCATATTTTGGAAATTTAGATTTGCAGTACAATTAAAATTACTGTTTGCTCTATTACTTTTTTCTGGACAACTAGTATTATCTATAGTTTGAGTAAGAACTACTTTATCTACTTTTGTACATTTATTATTACCATTTGCACAATTAATAATATTAGTATATCCTGTATAATTCTTTCCTAAAGAAGTACTATATCTTTTCATATATAAATTTTTTACTTTAATTCCAGATTGTAAAATTGGAATAAATCCTCCAGCATGATCTTCATGTATATGTGTAAGAAGAATAAAATCTAAAGGAGTACCATTCTTTTTAATTCCTAAAGTATTTAAAAAAGATATTACTTGACTTGTACTAGTTATATTACTACATCCAGTATCAACCATACCAAAGTATCCATTTGATTCAAGAAGAATTGCATCTCCTTTAGCACCGACATTTTTGTTTTGTTTAACTGGAATAAAATGAATTCTTTCTGTACTTGTTACTTTTACTTTTACTGTTGCAGTTTTCCCATTATTAGTTCTTGCTGTTATTGTTGCTGTTCCACTATGAATTCCTTTTATTCTTCCGTTTGTTACAGTTGCAACATTAGTGTTACTGCTTATCCAAGTAATGTTTTTATTTGTTGCATTGCTTGGAAAAATACTTACCTTAACTGTAACAGAAGGACTGCTTCCTGTACCAATTGATACGTTGCTTTGAGATAAAGAAATACTGTTAACAGATTGTCCAACAGTTATTTTACAAGAAGCAGTTTTTCCATTAATAGTTTCTGCTGTTATTGTTGCTGTTCCTGTTTTTAATCCTTTTATTTCTCCATTTTTAACAGATACAATAGTTGAATTACTACTTCTCCATTTAACAGTTTTATCAGTTGTATTATCTGGATTTACAGTAGCTACTAATTTATATGTTTCATTTATACCTAGTGAATAATCAACTTTATTTAGAGTTATATTAGTAGCATCTACTATATGTTTCTTTGTTGTTGTAGTTTGTTCTTCTTTTGTTTTTTCTTCTGATTCTTGTTTTTCATTATCTTGTTGTTTTTTTGGTGTTTCTTTTACTGTTATCTCAACTGTTTTTATTTTATTACCATTTTTAATATAAATCTTTGTCTTTCCTGGTGAAACTGGAGTAACTTTTCCTTTTTCATCAACTTTTGCAATAAATTCATCATCAGAGCTATATTCAGTATTTTTACTATCATTTCCTAAATCAATTTCTTCATTTTCATTAATCTCTATTATACTTTCATTACTATATAATTCTTTGGGTTTTTTATTAAAATTAGAATATACAAAAAAAGATATTATTAAAAATAATATTATAATTAGTATTATTGATTTTAATATATTTCTTTTTTCTTCTTTTATATCCATATTTATTCCTTTTTATTTTGTTACATTAAATCTAAATAAACAGATGTCTCCATCTTGCATAACATAGTCTTTTCCTTCAAGACGATACTTTCCTGCTTCACGAACCTTTAGTTCTGATCCACATGCTACTAAATCTTCATAAGACATAACTTCTGCTTTAATAAATCCTTTTTCAAAATCAGTATGAATTATTCCAGCACACTTCTTAGCATTTGTTCCTTTTCTAAACGTCCAAGCACGCACCTCATCTTTTCCTACGGTAAAGAATGTTTCTAGTCCTAAAAGATCATATGTTGCCTTAATTAATTGATCAAGACCACTACTTTCTATTCCAAATGACTCAAGTAATTCTTTTTTCTCTTCATCATTCATATCACATAATTCACATTCCATTTTTGCACATACTTTTACCACTTTAGCATTATCTTTTTCTGCATATTCTTTTAGTGCTTTAACATAACTATTATCTTCTATAATTCCTTCTTCTGTAACATTTGCTAAATAAATCATAGGTTTTAAAGTTAGAAGACTAAAGTTTTTTAATACTTCTAATTCTTTATCAGTAAATTCTACATTTCTAAGAGGTACACTCTTCTCTAAGTTTTCTTTTACTTTAACTAATACATTATATTCTTCTAAAGATTCCTTATCACGATTAGTTTCTGCTTTCTTCTTAATTTTATCCACTCTATTGTTAATAATTTCTAAGTCTGCGATAGCAAGTTCTAGATTAATTGTTTCGATATCTCTTACTGGATCAATAGTATTTTCTACATGAATTATTTTTCCATCATCAAAACATCTTACTACTTCTACAATAGCATCCACTTCTCTAATATGAGATAAGAATTTATTACCTAATCCCTCTCCTTGACTAGCACCTTTTACAAGTCCTGCTATATCAGTAAATTCATAGGCAGTTGGTATTAATCTATTTGGTTCATACATTTCATTTAATTTATCTAATCTTTTATCTGGTACTACTACTATACCTACATTTGGATCAATTGTTGCAAAAGGATAGTTAGCAGCTAAAATATTTTGTTTTGTAATTGCATTAAAAAGAGTACTTTTTCCTACATTTGGAAGTCCTACAATTCCTGCTTTTAAACTCATAAACATCTCTCCTCAAGTAGTATTCTACCACATAAAAAAAATAACTAAAAGTTATTTTATAATGCAGTTGCAACTAAAGAAATATCTATATTTAATTTATCTTTATCTATTTTAGAAGTATCTTTAATTGTTATTTCATATATAACAGTAGTTGATTTGTTCTTATCAAGTTCTATTTTTTGTGGATTAATTTTTACATCATATATTTCTTTATTATATTTAGATTTAAATGTAATTAAAGCTTTATCTTTTTTACTATTATTTTTAACTGGTACTTTTATTTTAATAGTATCTTTTTTTACGTTAGAGATATTTATTACTAAATTCTTATTATCTTTAAATTTTGCATCTACTACTACATCTTTTGATTTATCTATTTCTACTTTTTTAGTAGTTTCATATGAAATTTTAACTTCTTTAGTTCTTGGAGAAAACATTTTATCTTTATTTCCTATAACAAATCCTAATAGTAGTCCTATTATGAAAAATAGTATTAAACATAATAATCTTTTCATATTATCACCAATTTAATTATATCAAATAAAAAAGATTACATAAAGTAATCTTATAATGTTGGCATTGAATGTGGCCCTAAAGGAAGACCAATCATATACCATCCTAAAACAATAATTAACCAAGCAAGACCTATTATTAAGAAATATGGCATTATAAATGATAATCCTTTTCTGATAGTTATGGCTTCTTTATTATTGTTATAAATATTCATATATCCTAAATAGATAATGAAATATCCTAGGAATGGAGTTATTCCTTTAGTAATAGAATCTGCAGCACGTAATACAAATTGAGCAAATTCTGGTGATATATTTGATTGCATCATTAAAGGTACTACCGTTGGTGCAAATAATCCCCATTTAGTAACTGCTGATGTAACAAATATTCCAGATATAGCCATAATTAATAATGATACTACTATTAAAGCTATTCCTGTAATTGAACCACTACTTATAATGTTAAGTCCATAACAAGATAATAATAATCCTATATTTGTTTGTTTAAATACAGCAACAAATTGAACAAAGAAGAATATAGTTACCATTAATTCTCCAAAGTCTTTAAAAAACACTGATACTTTTTGAATTAATTCTTTGTCATTCTTAATTGTTTTTGCACCTATTGCATAAGCAATACCTACTACTGCAAACCAGAAAGATACCATATAAGTAAATCCTGATTGGAAAGCAGATCCACGACCAAATAATTGGTTAACATAAGCACTTTGACTCATATCTAGTAATAAACCAGATTTAGGAAGTCCTGGAACAATCATATATATTCCACATAATATCATAATAATTCCAACTATAAGTGCATATTTAAGTCCTTTTTTCTCTAATAAATCTAATTCAATAATTTCTTTATCATCTAATTCAGAAAGATTTAGAGTTAAATTCATTGTATTTTCAAGTTCTTCACCATTTTTATATTTACCTATTTTATTAACAATAATTCCTTCTATTACAAAAGTTCCTAAAAATGCAAGAATTATAGTTGTTGCAATCATAATAAATATATTTGATAATAATGGAACATGATATTCTGCATCAACTAAACGTGCAGATAATTCTGTAATTTGTACTAACGAAACATCCAAACTTCCTGCAAACAACGATATTCCATATCCAAACGAAACTCCACAAAATGCTGCAGTAATACCTAAAAGAGGACTTCTTTTATTAACAGTAAATATAAGAGCAGCAAGTGGTATTAATATTACATATCCAACATCATTAATTAAACTAGAAAAAATACCTAATAAAATAATTAAAAATGTAATAAATTTATTATTTAATTTAAGTGTTTTTCTTCTTAAAAATGCCTTAATAAATCCAGATGCATGTGCAACTGATAATCCAATCAATGCAACTATTAAATTAATAAATGCAGAGAAAGAAGCAATATTAGTTGCAGCTTTACCTATAATAAACTTTATTCCATTACGAGAAAGCATATTATTTACTTCTACTATTCTACTTTCAACATCCATACTACTAGTATCTATTACATTATATGAAGATCTTAAATGTAATTTATTAAGAATAAAACTAATAAGTATTACTAATAATGTTAATAATATAAATTTAGTAGCTGGATGAAGATGAAATCTTTTTAGTTTTCTTTTCTTTTTCTCATTCATTTATTACACCTTCTTGTACCTTTTTAATCTTTTTATTAAATTCTATTCTAGGTAACATTACTACTCTTCCACATCCACAGCATTTAATTTTAATATCTGCTCCTAATCTAATAATTTCCCAATCACTAGAACCACATGGATGAACCTTTTTCATAGTAACTATATTACCTAATTTATATTCTTTACTTTCCATTATGTACCTCAATTTGTGTATAAGGAATCTTAATTTTTTCTTTATCAAATCTTATTTTAATAGCTTTTCTAATTTTTCTTTGAACCATAAAGTGTTGCATAGATATTGTTGGTGCAACTACTTTATATACAACAGCAGAGTCACCTAAATCATCTACTCCCCAAATAGTTATATCTCCAGCAATTTCTGGAATTTCTTTTGGAAGAGTTTTAAATAAATCATTTAATACTTTTTCTACTTTTTCTAAATCACTTTCATAAGCAACTGGTACTTCTACAACAGCAAGTGATTTATCTCTACTATAATTAATTACTTTATCAATATTTCTATTAGCTATTGCCATAACAGCACCATCATAACTTTTTATTTTAGTACTTTTTAATCCAATATGTATTACTTCTCCTCTAAAATCAGATACCATAATAGTATCTCCTACGGAAAAATAATCTTCAAGTATAATAGAAAAACCAACAATGTAATCTTTAAATAAATCTTGAAAAGCAAGTCCAATTACTACAGAAACTATTCCTAGTCCAGCAAGTGCTGCTTGAACATTTACTCCATATACAGATAATATAGATAGAATAACTATAAATATAATAGTAAATTTAATCATATCTACTAATAATTGTACTAATGTCTTATATCTATTTTTATTAGATTTTAATAATTTACTTTGCTTATTAAATAAAGACATTATTACTTTTTTAATTATTTCATAAACAATTAATCCTACAACTATATATACTATGGGCTTATAAAATAGTTTATTAGTAATTATATCTATTACTTTTTCTAAAACCATAATTACCTCCAGTCAGTATATTTCATAATATCAAGTATTCTATTTAAATCACTATTATTATTAAAATTAATTTCAATTTTATTTTTCTTAAACTTTACTCTAGTTCCTAATTTATCTGATAATTCATCTTCTAATGCACTATATTCATTAATATAAGAACTAGTTTTTCTCTTAACTGTATGAGTCTTTTTAACATCATCTTCTCTTGATAAATCTTCAAGATCTCTTACATTAAGATTTTCATTTTCTATTTTAGAAACAAATTCATTTATTTTATTTTCATCTTCTATTTTACTTAATACTCTTGCATGACTCATTGATAATGTACCATCTGCAATTTTTTCTTTAACATTTTTTGGTAAAGATAATAATCCAATCATATTAGTAATATGACTTCTACTCTTTCCTAACTTTTCTGCTAATTCTTCTTGTGTTAAAGATAAAGTATCTAGTAATTTCTTATATGCAGTTGCTTCTTCTATAGCATTTAAATTCTCTCTTTGAAGATTTTCAAGCAATGCAATTTCCATCATTTCAGTATCAGTAAATTCTCTTACAATTGCTGGTATTTTTTCAAGTCCTGCTAATTTAGCTGCTTTTACTCTACGTTCTCCTGCAATTATTTCATATCCCTTAATACTCTTTTTAACAATGATTGGTTGAATTACACCAAATTCTTTTATTGATGAAGATAATTCATTTAATTTTTCTTCATCAAATACTTTTCTTGGTTGGTATGGATTACTTCTTAATTCATTTAATTCAATGTCTACAATTTCTTCTTTTGGAGTTGAATTAACTATTTTCTCCTCCATAGTATTAAAATCTAGTTTTTCATTATTAAATAATTCTTCTAGGCCTTTTCCTAGTGCCCTTCTTTTAGTTGTGTCCATTTCTTTCAATCACTTCCTTAGCTAAATTTAAATAAGCTTCTGTTCCTTTACTTTTTGGATCATATGCTACTATTGGTTTTCCATGTGATGGTGCTTCTGTAAGTCTGATTAATCTTGGAATAATAGTATCATATACCTTTTCCTTAAAGTATTTACGAACCTCTTCTACTACTTCAAATCCTAAATTAGTACGAGAATCTAACATTGTAAGTAATACTCCTTCTAATTGAAGATTTGGATTTAAATTTTTTTGTGCCATCATAATAGAATTTAATAATTGCATAATTCCTTCTAGTGCAAAGAATTCACATTGAACAGGAATTATTACTGAATCGGATGCAGTTAAAGCATTTGTAATTATTAATCCTAATGATGGAGGACAATCCATAATAATATAATCAAATTCATCTTTAATTCTATCTATATTCTTTTTTAACTGTCCTGATCTTGAAAAATCACTTTCTCTACGTTCTTTATCATAAAATTCATTTTGTATACCTGCTAAGTTAATAGTTGCTGGTATAACATAAAGTCTTTTATATTTACTTGCATATACAGCAGATTCTATATCACATGTTCCAGCTAATACCTCATAAATACTATACTCAACATCACCTTTACTAAGTCCTATTCCAGTTGTAGCATTTGCTTGAGGATCCAAATCCACTAGTAACACCTTTTTACCCAAAAGAGCCAATGAGGCAGCTAAATTAATACTAGTTGTTGTCTTTCCTACTCCACCTTTTTGATTAACTAAAGATATTATTTTTCCCATAGTATCACCTCATAAAACATGCTATATATATAATACCAAAAAATATCTTATAATTAAACATTTTATTTAAAATAAAAAAGGTTAATTTAGATTAACCTTTAATAAATTTAACTATTAACTGTACCTCATTATCCAAATTTAATTCATCTACAGTAACCTTATATCCTTGTGCTGTTAAATTACTTACTAAATTCTTAATATCATTTACTGCATTCATTGGATTTAATTGAGGTGGTATTGGTATATTAACTTGATTATTCTCTATTGGTTGTTGTCCTAGTATTGGGTTTGGTGCAACAGGAGCTGGTTGTTGTGGTTGAGCAGCTTGTTGTTGTGCTTGTTCTTGCGCCTTAGCTTGCTTCATCTCTTCTATCTTTTTAGGATTTAGTTCCATTTGTGAGAAATCAAAATTAATTGAATACTTATTAGGTCCACTTGGAGCTGCACTCATTGGTTGAGTTGGAACAACTCCAGTATTTATTGGTACTTGTTCTGGCGCTGGTGTTGAGAACAAACTATTAACATCAGTAGTTGGTTCTGAATCAACTGGTGCTGGTTGTACTGGCTCTGGTTGTGCAGGAGGTACCATATTATTTGCATTATCCATCATTGGTGGTTGTTCAATTGGTGTTGGTGGTGTTGTAAATAAACTGTTTGATGTAGGTTCTGGTTGTGGTTGTTCTTGTGGTACTGGTTGCACTGGCTCTGGTTGTACAGGAGGCACCACATTATTTGCATTATCCATCATTGATGGTTGTTCAACTGGTGTTGGTGGTGTTGCAAACAAACTAGTTGGTGCTGGTTCTGGTTGTGGTGTTGACATAGTTTGATTATTCATATTATTATCAACCATAGGTTCAGGTTGAATAGTATCAACAACTGGAGGGGTAAATATACTATTTGAATTATTAGGTGTTTCTTTAATTACTGGCATTCCAGCAAGTAACCCATTACCAATTACTTCATTACCATCTTCAGTTTTTTCAATTGTAGTATCCATATTATCAGGAATAAATCTATTTTCGTTTTGTGGTGGTGTTACAGTTGGTGTTGCTCCTCCTAATAATAAACTATCTATATTTTTAGGCTCACTTGGAACCGGATTAGTATTCATAGAATTAATATCAACTGATTGTTCCCTAATCTTATTAATATCAACTGCTGTTGGATCATAATTATTCATGACATTACCTCCATTGTTAAACAAGAAATTATTATCTTGAACTGATGCTGGTGTTGCTCCTCCTGTTGCTGAATCTGTTCCATTATCTCCTGTCATCGCTTTAATTCTGCTATCTAATTCTCTTACAGTCATTTTATTATCTATTACTTCTTTTAATAAACTTACTTGTGCATTTTTAGGTGCATTTAATAAACTTCTAGCATGACGTTCAGAAATCTTATTATTTAGCAAAGCTTCTTGTACTTCATCAGGTAATGTTAATAATCTTAACTTATTTGATACAGCAGATTGACTTTTTCCCATAGTTTTAGCAAGTTGTTCTTGTGTCATTTGGTCTAAATCTAATATTTTTTGATATGTTCTTGCTTCTTCTACTGGAGTTAAATCTCTTCTTTGAAGATTTTCAATTAAAGCTACTTTTGAAGCTTCTTTATCATCTAAATTTTTAATAATAGCTGGTATCTTTGTAAGTCCTGCCATAGTAGATGCTTTATATCTACGTTCTCCTGCAATTATTTCGTACTTTTCTCCAAATTTTCTTACAAGGATTGGTTGTATTACACCATGTTCTCTAATAGATACCGCTAATTCTTTTAAAGCTTGATCATCAAATACTTCTCTAGGTTGAAACCTATTAGGAATAATGTCATCTAAATATAATTGTACAACTTCTTCGTTTGCGTTTTCCATTGTCAACCCTCCATTTATTCTTATAAAATAAATTATAGTATAATTCCAGTTTTTTTACAATGAATATTTTATTATTTAAAAGAAAAAAGAACTAAAAATAGTTCTTTTATAATGGTTGTTTTTTTATTTTATCAACACTTCTTGGATATATTTTTGGAGTAGAACCAATTTTTTTAATACTTATGATGGTTCTATTACTATTTTCTATAGGTAATTGAAATTTATCTATATTTGTTATTTCCAATTTTAATAGTTTTAAACAATTATCTATATTAACTAATTCTTCTTCTATATTTCCCTTCATAAATATTAATTTTCCATTTATTATTAAAGCTCTTACTGATATTTCAGACAATAATTTTATATTACCAACTGCACGTGCAGTAATAATATCAAATTTTTCTGCATTTAATCTTGAATAATCTTCCATTCTTACATGATGCGCTTCTATTTTTTTAAGATCTAATCTTTTAATTACATCGTTTAAGTAAATAATTCTTTTATTTAATGAATCAATTAATGTAATTTTAAGATTTGGAAATACTATTTTTAATACTATTCCTGGAAAACCCGCTCCACTACCAACATCACATACGTTTAAATCTTCATTTAAATCTACATCTCTTATTAAAGTTAAACTATCATAAAAATGTTTTAAATATACTTCTTTTTCTTCAGTAATTCCAGTTAAATTAATTTTTTCGTTCCACTCTATCAATATTTTATAAAATTCTTCTAATTTGTTTAATGTATCAGTAGTTAATTCTATTCCTAATTTTTTTGTCTCTTCTATAAATAATTCTTTATCCATTATTTTTACCTTTTTTTAAATGCATCATAAGAACAGTAATATCAGCAGGATTTACTCCACTAATACGCATTGCTTGACCTATTGTAATTGGTCTTATTTCATCTAATTTTTGACATGCTTCACTAGCTAAATTAACTACTTTTTTATAATCTATATCTTCAGGAATAGATATTTCTTCATATTCTAGCATTTTATTAACTTCAGATAATTCCTTTTTTATATATCCTTCATATTTAATAGATATTTCAAGTTGTTCTAGTACTTCTTCCATATATTCTTTATCTAAAAACTTAACAATATCTTTAATACTTATTTCTGTTCTTTTAACTAAATCATATAATGTTATACTATCTAAAAGTTTAGCAGAATTTAAACTTTCTAAAAATTCATTAATTTCTTTTTTAGGAGTCAATTTTTTCTCTTTTAGTTCTTTAGTTAATAATTCTATTTCTTTTATCTTATTTTTAAAGTCTTTATATTCTTTTTCACTAACTAAACCTATTTCATGACCATATTCTCTTAATCTTAAATCGGCATTATCGTGTCTTAATAAAAGTCTATATTCAGCACGTGATGTTAATAATCTATAAGGATCTATTACTCCTTTTACTATTAAATCATCTATTAAAACACCAATATATGCTTCATTTCTTTTTAATATTAAAGGATCTTTTCCTTTTATTTTTAAAGATGCATTAATTCCAGCGATTAATCCTTGCCCTGCAGCTTCTTCATATCCACTTGTTCCATTTATTTGACCAGCTGTATATAAATTTTTAATAATTTTTGTTTCAAGACTTGGTTTTAATTGTCTTGAATCAATTGCGTCATATTCTATAGCATAAGCATATTTTAGTATTTTTGCATTCTCAAGTCCTGGTAAACTATGGACCATTTTTTCTTGAACATCATGTGGCATACTAGTTGAAAAACCTTGAATATATATATCATCATAATATAAACTTTCTGGTTCTAAAAATAATTGATGTCTTTCTTTATCTTTAAATCTTACAATTTTATCTTCAATAGATGGACAATATCTTGGTCCAACACCTTCTACATATCCACCATACATGCTTGATTTATCCAGATTTTCATTAATAATTCTATGTGTTTCTTCGGTTGTATAAATTAAATGACATGGTATTTGTTCTTTTGGATCATATTCAACTTTTTTAGAAAATGAAAAATTATAACATTTATCTTCACTTCCTGGTTCTAATTTTGCTTTTGTAAAATCTATACTACTCTTTTCTATTCTTGGTGGAGTTCCTGTTTTTAATCTTTTAATTGTAAAACCTAATTCTTTTAACTTATCACTTAAATGTAGAGATGGTTCTTCTCCATGAGGACCACCACTATATTTGGTAGAACCATATAAAATAGCTCCTTTTAAATAAGTTCCAGTAGTAAGTATTACTGCTTTTGCTTCTATTACTTCTCCATTATTTAGTTTAATTCCTTTAACTTCATTATCTTCAACAACTAAATCTTCTACCATACCTTCTTTAATAGTAAGATTTTCTTGATTATTTAGTGTTTTTATCATTTCTTCTTTATAAGTTGTCTTATCTGCTTGAGCACGAAGAGCACGTACTGCAATTCCTTTTTTAGTATTTAGCATTTTCATTTGTAGAAAACTTTTATCTGTATTTTTACCCATTTCTCCACCTAAAGCATCTATTTCTCTTACAACAATACCTTTAGCTGGACCTCCTATTGATGGATTACAAGGCATATCTGCAATATTTTTTATATTTCCAGTTACTAAAATGGTATTCATTCCCATTCTCGCACTAGCTAATGATGCTTCACATCCAGCATGTCCTCCACCAACAACCAAAATATCGTACATCTCTTCACCTACTTTCCTAAGCAAAATTGACTAAACAATTGATCTATCAATTCATTATCATAATTATCTCCAGTTATTTCTCCTAAAGTATTCCAAATTCTTTTAATATCTATTTCTATTAGATCTACTGGATCTCCTCTATTTACTTCTATTTTTACATCTTCTAATATCTTTAAACATTCTTTAGCTAAAGATATTTGTCTAGCATTACTTAAATATGTATAATCTCCTTTAATAATACTATTTAAATTAAATAATTCCTTTATTTTATCTTTTAATATATCTATTTTATCTTCTTCTATTGTATTAATTTTTATTATATTTTTATTATTTATTTCTTTAATATCTATTTTATCTTCAAGATCACTCTTATTAATAACAACTATAGAGTTTTTATCTTTTATTTTATTTAGTAATTCTTTATCATAACTTGATAATTCTTCATTATTATTTAAAACCATTATTATTAAGTCAGCATCTTCTATTTCTTTATAACTTCTATCTACTCCTATTTTTTCTACAACATCTGTAGTTTCTCTAATACCAGCAGTATCAACAAGTTTTAATAAGACTCCATCTAGATTTATTTCTCCTTCTACTATATCTCTTGTTGTTCCTGCAATATCAGTAACAATTGCTTTATCATAATCAAGTAATTTATTTAAAATACTACTTTTTCCTACATTAGGACGACCAATAATAACTGTTTTTATACCATCTCTTATTATTTTCCCTGTTTCACTTTCCTTAACTATTTTATTTAATTTCTTTTCAATATTATCCATATTAGATTTAATACTATCTATTGTCATTACTTCAATATCTTCATATTCTGGATAATCAATATTTACTTCAATATTAGCAATCAATTCTAATAATTCTTGTCTAAATTCTTTTATTATTTTACTTACTCTACCATCTAATTGATTAATTGATAATTTTCTTGAATTATCAGTTTTAGCATTAATAATATCCATTACTGATTCAGCTTCGACTAAATCTATTCTTCCGTTTAAAAATGCTCTTTTTGTAAATTCTCCTGGTTCTGCTAGTCTTGCCCCGTTTAAAAGTAATAATTCTAATACCTTATTTGTAGTTGCAATTCCTCCATGACAATTAATTTCTACTATATCTTCTGTAGTAAATGTCTTTGGCCCTTTCATAATAGATACTAATACTTCATCTATTATTTCTTCTTTATCTACTATATGCCCATAATTAATAGTATGTGAATCTACATCAACTAGTTTATTTTTTCCATGAAAAATAGAATCTACTACTTTTATAGATCCTTCTCCACTAACTCTTACTATAGATATAGCTCCAACACCTAAAGCTGTTGAAATACTTGCAATAACATCATGCATAGTATCACCTCAAATCTCACATATTGTATCATATATATAAAAAAAAGAGAAGTTTTATTCTTCTCTTGGTTTTATTACTACGTAACGGTTAGGTTCTTCTCCTTCACTTTCTGTATAAACAAACTTATTATCATTTAATATATTATGAATAATTCTTCTTTCATAAGAATTCATTGGATCAAGTTTTGCTTCAATTTTACTTCTTTTAACATCTCTTGCCACTCTTTTAGCTAAAGATTCAATTCTTTTTTGTTGTTTTAATTTATAATCTGCAACATCTAAATTAAATTTAAATGGTTTTCCTGTTTCATTAGTTACCATTTGTTTAATTATTGTAGATAAAGCATCAATTGTTCTACCATTTTTTCCAATTAATATATTATTATTTTCACTATATAAAGAAACTGTTAACATTTCATCTCTTACTTTGCTTTCAATGTTTACTTCAATTCCCATAGCTTTAGTTATATTTTTTAAAGATTCTTTAACGAAATCAGTAATATCTTTAGCAACTATTACTTCTAATACTACTTTTTTTCCTTTAAATAATCCACCTTTTACTTCTTTTTCAGTAATAATTAAATCTTCTTCTTTAACATTTAATTCATTTATTGCAGCTTCTAGTGCTTCTTCTCTAGTCTTTCCAGAAAATTCATATTTTTTCATATCTTCTTACTCCTTTTAATTAATAGATTTTGACAAATAGTAAATAAACTACTAGTTAACCAATATAAATCTAATGCTGTAGTCATAAATATTGACATTACTATTATCATTATAGTCATAGTTCTTGTCATCATATCTGTTTGAGCATTATTAGATGAAGTAGAATTCATTTTAAATGAAAAATATGTAACGAAAGCAAGAATAATAACTATAATTGCATATTGTATATGTCCTTGACCAATTGCTGTTCCTGGTGTTGTTCCTAAATAGAATCCTAAGAATGAATCTTCAAAAATTGCAGGAATTCTATTAATAGCTTCAAAGAATGCTATAAAAATAGGAATTTGAATAAATGCAAATAAGCAACCAGATAATGGATTTATATTATATTTTTTATAAACCATTTGAAGTTCTTGTGTTTTCTTAAACATTGATTCTTGATCATTTTTTCCTTCATATTTCTTCTCTAATCTATTAATTTCAGGTTGTGCTTGTTTAATTAATTCTGATTGCATAGCTGTTTTTCTAGTTAATGGATATGCAGCAAATCTAATAATTAAACTTGTAACTATTAATGCAAGACCATAATTTTTAAGTATTTTACCAAAACTAATTATTGCCCATGCCAAAGGTTTTACAAATACATTAGTCCATAAACCTTCATCATGACCAGTATTAATTTTAAAATCCTCACAATCTGGTAGACTTCCTAAATCTACTTTATCTTCATATTTGGAATATATTTTTATTAATTCTTTATCTGTTGGTCTACATAAAATGTTTTGTGTAAGATTTTGACCAGTTTCTGGATTTTTTACTACTTCTTTTCCATCTTTTAATGATTTTGTACATCCTGTTAATAAAATTGTTATTATTAACAATAATATAAATATTTTCTTGTTTTTCATACTTTCACCTATTAATTCTATCTATTATACTTTCAAAACTCTCTTTTATTTCTTGAAAAGAATGTTCTAAAAAGCCGTTTTTAACTATTATAATATAATCTAAGTTTTTTTGATAGTTTTTTTTATTATCATCAATAATTGATCTCATTTTTCTTTTAATAGTATTTCTAACTACAGCATTACCGCTTTTTTTAGAAACTGAAATACCAAACCTTGAATAATCTAAATTATTATCCTTAATATATATAACAAAGCTCTTTCCTTTGTAATAATTTGCATTATTTATTATTTTGGTGAAATCACTGGATTTCTTTACAATAAATTTCTTTTTCATGTAATCACCGTTATTATTATATAATAAAAAAACTACTGTCGCCAGTAGTTATTATTTTGCTAAAACCTTACGCCCTTTTTTTCTACGATTATTTAATACTTTACCTTTAACACGAGCAAAGAATCCATGTTTTTTAGCTTTTTTTCTATTATTTGGTTGATAAGTTCTCTTCATAAAATACACCTCCAAACTAAAATCTACATTATTATAATAAGATTTATATGTTTTTGTCAATAAATAAAAATATTAACATTATCAACATCCATGTTGAAAACAAAAAATAACATGTTTATTAAAATTTGTGGAAAATGTGGAAAAGTTCTTTTCTTTCTTTAAAATCAAACATATAATAGTGGATAACTTTTGTTGATAACCTGTGGACAATTATTTTTGCTTGTTTTCTATTTATTTTTTAAACAACTTAAGATACAATTAATTTGAAATTTAATCTTATAACCGGGGGGAGTGGTGTTATATGGATAAAGACACAATTTGGTCTAACATATTAGATAAAATTAAATCCGAATTAGATTCATTAGCATACCAAACTTGGTTTCAAGATACGGAATTATATAAAATAGAGAATGGAATTGCGATGATAATAGTTCCATATGAAATTAATAAAAAGATCATTATTAATAATTATAAGGATTTAGTTGATAATTGTTTTAGAGAAATAACAGGAAATGTATATGAATTAGAACTATTATTACAGGAAGAAGCAGAAGTTACTCCATCTATTGTAGAAACAGTAAAAAATGATAGAGAAGAGGAAGTAGTATACGAAATAAGTTCTAATCTATTGAGTAAGTATACATTTGATAACTTTGTAGTCGGTAATAGTAATAAATTTGCACATGCAGCGGCCTTAGCAGTAGCTGAGTCTCCAGGAAAAATATATAATCCATTATTTATATATGGAAATAGTGGACTTGGTAAGACTCATTTAATGCATGCTATTGGTAATTATATTGTTTCACATAGTAATAAAAAAGTTTTATACATAACAAGTGAACAATTTATTAATGATTATGTTGCAATGCAAAAAAAGGAATCTGATGGTACTAATTTCAATTATGTTGACTTTTTTAAGCATAAATATAGAAATGTTGATGTATTAATAATAGATGATATTCAATATTTAAGTGGAGCAGTTGGTACTCAAAGAGAGTTTTTCCACACTTTTAACACTTTATATGAAGGTAATAAGCAAATAATTATATCATCTGATTCTTCACCAAATGACCTAGCTAAGCTAGAAGATCGTTTAAAAACTAGATTTGGTTGGGGATTAGCAGTTGATATTTATCCACCAGATATAGAATTACGATCAGAAATATTAAAAAAGAAATTTAAAGAATTAACATCTATAAATAATGTACCCGAAGATGTTATAGAATATATGGCTTCTACAATTAATGGTAGTATTAGAAATCTTGAAGGTGCTGTTACTAGACTTGCTGCTTATTCAGCAACATTTAAAGTAGAATTGAACTTAAAAACAGCAGAGGAAGCTTTAGTTGACTTTATTAATAAAGGTTTTGTTAGTGAAAAAAATGATATAGCAAGGATTCAAAAGATAGTAGCTGATTATTTTCAAGTCACTGTTGATGATTTAAGAAGTAAGAAGAGAAGTGCAAATCTCGCCTTTCCAAGACAAGTTGCTATGTATCTATGTAGACAATTAACAGATGAATCTTTTCCTAAAATTGGTATAGAATTTGGTGGAAAAGATCATTCTACAGTAATTCATTCATGTGACAAGATAGAAAAAGAAATGAAAAAGAATAAAGAGTTAGAAAAAACCATTGAAAAATTAACAAAAGAAATAAGATAATGTTAATAAAAATTTAATTATCCACAATTAATTAACAAGATAATAATTAAAAATATCTTATAAAATAAGGAAATAAATAGTTATAAACATTATCAACTGTAATAATAACATTATTATAAAAATAATAAGAAAGAAGGAAGAAAAATGAAACTAAAAATTAAGAAAGATCTATTATTAGAAAATTTAAATAAAGTATCTAAAGCTATATCTACAAAAAATCTTATTCCTGTTTTAGGAGGTATTAAATTTGATTTAACTAAAGATGGATTAACTCTTACTGCATCAGATAATGATATTACTATAAAAACATTTATTCCATTAAATAATGAAGAAATGGAAATAAATGAAGAAGGAATTGTAGTAATTCAAGGAAGATATATTTTAGATATAGTTAGAAAATTACCAGATGAATATATTAATATAGAAGTATTAGATGAAACTAAAATATTAATATCAACAGATAACAGTGAATTTAATTTAAATGGTATTAGTAATAATGAATATCCAAAAATATCTTTAGAAGAAAGTAAAGATTTTATACTTATAAACAATAAATTGTTCAAATCTATTGTTAATCAAACTTCTTTTGCTACATCTAATGATGAATCAAGACAAATATTAACAGGAATTAACTTTAAAATAAATGGTAATATTTTAGAATGTAATTCTACAGATTCTTATAGATTAGCTAGAAAAGTAGTTAATTTAAGTAATCCTTCTAAAGAAAGTTATGATATTGTTATTCCAAGTAAAAATATAATAGAGTTCACAAGAATTCTAAATGATAGTGATGAAGATATAGAAATGCATATATTTACTAATAAAATATTATTTAAATATCAAAATTTATATTTTCAATCTAGATTAATTAGTGGAAACTATCCAAATACAACAAATCTATTACCTAAGGATTCAATGCTTAAAGTAACAGTAAATATTAATGATTTATATAATGTAATAGATAGAGCTAGTATTCTTACATCAGATCGTGAGAAGAATATAGTAACACTTGAAACAACAAATGATACATTATTCTTAAGAAGTCAATCTGCTGAAATAGGTAGAGTAGAGGAAAAAATGCCAATTGATAAGAATAATGATGAAAATATTAAAATATCATTTAGTGCAAAATATATGATGGAAGCATTAAAATCATTTAATGAGGAAAAAGTAGAAATTAATTTTGTTGGTGAGATTAAACCTATTGTTATTAAAGGAATAGAGGATGATTCATTAACACAATTAGTACTTCCAATTAGAACTTATTAATTATAGCCATTAATCGCCGTGAATCGCCACTTTAAAGTGATATAACACATTTATATCTTTTGAAGGGGGATTTTTATGAAAGATTATGAGATTAATGAACAAACAATGGCAATAATACCAATTAGTTATAATCAAAGTTTAGTAAAAGAATTAGATAATGAATATATAATTGATAAATGTGCCTATAAGATTATGGAAGATAGTTGTAGTTTTTATGGTAGTTCATATACTGGAAGATTAAATGCTGCTAAAAAAATGCTAGATAGTAATTATAAAGTGCCTATTTTAGTAGAAGATAGTGAATATATAGTATTTTTTCCTACAAAATCATCTTTATTAGATGATTGTTATTGGATAAATTACAATTATATAAAGAAATATGATAGAAATGGTAATTATACAACTATCACTTTTAAAAATAATCAACAGTTAGATGTGGATATTTCTAAATTATCATTAGAAAATCAAATATCTAGATCATATAGATTAGAATTAATATCAAGAAAAAGAAAATTAAAGAAATAAAAGTGTTAAAAAGAGAACTAAATGTTCTCTTTTTCTTTAATAAATCAATTTTAAGTGGTATAATAGGTTTGTATGTATAGGACTAGTTAAACAGGGGAAAGGTGAAAATATGGGCATTTATGGACGTTTAAAATGGTAATTAAAAAAATTAAACTTATAAATTTTAGAAATTATAAGAATCTAAATCTTAAGTTTTCTGATGGAATAAATATAATAATTGGTAATAATGCTCAAGGAAAAACAAATATATTAGAAAGTATTTATACTTTAGCTTTAACTAAATCTTATCGTACAACGAATGATTTTAATTTAATTAGAACTGGTCAAGAAAAGTTTATTATAACTGGAGATATTAAAGTGGATAAAGTTCCTAAAAAGATGTCTATCGAATTATATAATAATAAAAAGATGGTAAAAATTAATGATAATATAGTTCGTAAAATATCTGACTATATAGGAAATTTAGTAGTTATTTTATCTTCTCCTGAAGATTTAAATATTATTAAAGGCTCTCCTATAGAAAGAAGAAATTTCTTAAATATCGAAATAAGTCAAAAATCTAATATTTATTTAAAAAAATATAATGAATTTAATAAACTTTTAAAGATGAGAAATGATTATTTAAAACTTTTATATACAAATAGTATAGGAGATTATAGTTATTTAGATATTTTAACAAATAACTTAATTGAAAGAGAAATAGAAATATATAAATATCGTAATGATTATATTAATGATATTAATAAATATTTAGAAACTATATACTATGATTTAAGTGATTTAAATAGTCTAAAAATGAAATATATTACTAATATTGATTTAAATGAATTTAGTGATCAAGAAATAAGAAAACAATTAGAAAATAAATATAAAAAGAATTTACAAAGAGAAATAACTCTTGGAATGACTTTATATGGACCACATAGAGATGATTTTCAATTAATAATAGATAATGAAGATATAAAAATATATGGTTCACAAGGACAACAAAAATTAGCTTTTATAGCTTTAAAATTTGCAGAAATAAAAATTTTTGAGGAAAAATCTAATATTAAACCAATAATATTATTAGATGATATATTTAGTGAATTAGATAAAAGAAGAAAGAATAATCTTATAAAATATATAAATAGTGATTATCAAACTATAATTACATCTAATGATATTAAAGGTATAAATAAAAAAATAATAAATAACGCAAAAATTTTTAAAATATATAACAATAGTGTAATAGAAGAAGGTGGAAAAGATGGAAGAAAAGACAAATGAAAAATATGATTCATCATCAATTCAAGTATTAGAAGGATTAGAGGCTGTTAGAAAACGTCCAGGAATGTATATAGGAACAACAGATGTAAAAGGATTACATCATCTTGTTTGGGAAATAGTAGATAATGCTATAGATGAATCACTTGCAGGATATTGTAATAATGTAGAAATAGTAATAAATAAAGATAATTCAGTAACAGTTAAGGATGATGGTAGAGG
The DNA here is from genome assembly GCA_017541325.1 of Bacilli bacterium. GTDB lineage: Bacteria > Bacillota_I > Bacilli_A > RF39 > UBA660 > RUG11788. The sequence goes on along the minus strand of JAFXZI010000003.1, from coordinate 41,448 downwards.
AATACCAGTAGAAATCCATCCAAAAACCGGAATATCAACAGTAGAAACAGTATATACAGTATTACATGCTGGTGGAAAATTTGATGGAAAGAGTTATAAAGTATCTGGAGGATTACATGGAGTAGGTGCAAGTGTTGTTAATGCCTTATCTTCATGGGTAGAAGTAACAGTATATAAAGATTCTAAAATCTATAAAGTAAGATTTGAAAATGGTGGACATATTGTAGAACCTTTACATGTTATAGGAGAATGTGAACCAAATAGAACTGGTACAACAGTAACATTTAAACCAGATCCTAATATATTTGATACAGATATTTTTGATTATGAAACTTTAAAAGTAAGAACACGTGAATTGGCTTTCTTAAATAAAGGATTATCATTAAATATTAGAGATGATAGAGATATGGAAGATACTACTGGTGAAACATTTATGTATGAAGGTGGTATCAGTGAATATGTAAGATTTATAAATCAAGAAAAAACACCTATTCATGAAGATATTATTCACTTAATTGGAGAAAAAGAAGGTGTTATGTTTGAAGTTGCTATGCAATATAATACTTCTTACAACTCAAATATCTATAGTTTTGTTAATAATATTAATACTCATGATGGTGGAACTCATGAAGAAGGAGTTAGAAGAGCATTAACAAGAGTTATTAACAGTTATGCTAGAAAAAATAATTTACTTAAAGAAAAAGATGAAAACTTAAAAGATGATGATGTTAAAGAAGGATTAACAATGATTATTTCTTGTAAACATCCAAATCCTCAATTTGAAGGACAAACTAAAGGACGTTTAGGAAATAGCGAAGTTAGAAGTTTAGCAGATAGTGTATTTAGTGAAGGTTTTGAAAGATTTTTACTTGAAAATCCAGATGAAGCAAGAACAATTATAGGTAAAGCTATACTTGCTAGAAATGCTAGAATGGCTGCTAAAAAAGCAAGAGAAGCAACTAGAAAAAGTGATTTATCAACAACTAATTTCTTTGGTAAATTATCAGATTGTAAAAGTAAAGATCCAACAGAATCTGAAATATTTATAGTCGAGGGAGATTCAGCAGGAGGTTCTGCTAAAAAAGGTAGAGATTCTATGACTCAAGCTATTCTTCCTTTAAGAGGAAAAATATTAAATGTTGAAAAAGCAAGACTTGATAAAGCTTTAGGAAATGAAGAAATAAAAACAATTATAACTGCTTTTGGTACAGGAATAGGAGAATATTTTGATTTATCAAAGTTAAGATATGACAAAATAATAATCATGACCGATGCCGACGTAGATGGATCACATATTAGAGTATTATTATTAACATTATTCTATAGATTCTTTAAACCAATTGTAGAAGCAGGGCATGTATATGCAGCACAACCACCATTATTTAGAATAATGCATGGTAAAACAAGAAAATATGTTCTTGATGAAGAAGAATTAAATAGTTATTTAAAAAGTTTACCTGAAAACGTTCGTAATAGAGCAGAAATAGCTCGTATGAAAGGTTTAGGTGAAATGGATGCAGAAGAATTAAATGAAACAACAATGGATATTAATAAAAGAATATTAAGAAAGATAACAGTAGATGACTGTGTAGCAGCTGATTCAGTATTTGAAAAATTAATGGGTGATGAAGTTGAACCTAGAAGACAATTTATTGAAGAAAATGCTATATATGTTCAAAATCTTGATATTTAGGGGGTGACGAGATGGATAATGAAAATATAAAAGAAAATGAAGAAGTATTAGAAAATAATAATGATTTTGGTGGAACATTTCACGAAAGAGATAAACTAACTGAAAATAATATTGTTAAAGAAGTAAAAGATTCATTCTTAGATTATTCAATGAGTGTTATTACATCACGTGCTATTCCAGATTTAAGAGATGGATTAAAACCAGTTCATAGACGTATATTATGGTCAATGTATGAAGATGGAAATACTCCAGATAAACCACATAAAAAATCAGCAACAACAGTTGGTAATGTTATGGGACGTTATCATCCACATGGAGACTCATCTATATATGAAGCAATGGTTAGACTTGCTCAAGATTTTAACCAAAGATATATGCTAGTTGATGGACATGGTAATTTTGGTAACATAGAAGGTGATGGAGCAGCTGCATACCGTTATACTGAAGCAAGACTTGCTAAATTATCTTTAGAATTACTTAGAGATATTAACAAAGATACTGTTAATATGAATAAAAACTTTGATGAAACTAGAGACGAACCACAAGTATTACCTAGTAGATTTCCAAATGTATTAGTAAATGGATCAATGGGTATTGCAGTAGGTATGGCAACAAATATTCCACCTCATAATTTAGGTGAAGTAATTGATGGTTGTGTAGCATATATTGATAATCCTGAAATTGATACATTAGGTCTAATGCAATATATTAAAGGACCAGATTTTCCAACAGGTGGAATTATACTTGGAAATTCAGGAATAAAAAAAGCATATGAAACTGGTAGAGGAAGTATTACTATTAGAAGTAAAGCTTCGATAGAAGAAACAGGAAGTCACCATAGTATTATCATTGATGAAGTACCATATGGTGTAAATACTATGGAATTAAAAAATAAAGTTGCAGAACTTGTAAGAGATAAAGTAATAGATGGAATAAGCGATTATCATACTGATTTAAAAGATGGAGTAAAAATTACTATAACTCTTAAAAAAGATGCAAATCCACAAGTAGTATTAAATAACTTGTATAAACATACTAATTTTCAAATTAGTTATGGAATAATTCTATTAGTTCTTGATAATGGAACTCCTAGAACTCTTGGATTAAAAGATATTATAAGTAAGTATATTGAACATCAAAAAGAAATAATTATAAGAAGAACAAGATATGATCTTAATAAAGCTGAAGAAAGAGTACATATTTTAGAAGGATTAAAAATTGCACTTGATAATATCGATGAAGTTGTTAAAACTATTAGAGCAGCAGATTCTGATGAAGAAGCAAAATCTAATTTAATGTCAAAATTTGGATTAGATGATATTCAAGCAAATAGTATTCTTGAAATGAAATTAAGAAGATTAACTGGATTAGAAAGAGAAAAAGTAGAAAGCGAATTAGCAGATTTACTTGTTAAAATTGATGATTATAGAGATATTTTAGCTAAACCAGAAAGAGTATTAAATATTATTAAAGAAGAAATGCTTGATATAAAGAAACGTTTTGCTGATGAAAGACGTACTCATATAGATATGACTGCAATTGATTATATTGAGGATGAATCATTAATTCCTGTAGAAAACATCTTAATTGCACTAACTAATAAAGGATATATTAAGAGAGTGCAAGATGATAATTTTAGAACTCAAAATAGAGGAGGAGTTGGAATTAAAGGGATGTCTACAAATGAAGAAGATTTCCCAGAGAAAATGGTTTCAATGAGAACTCACGATTTATTATTATTCTTTAGTAATAGAGGAAAGGTATATTCATTAAAAGGATATGAAATTCCCGAATATAGCAGACAATCTAAAGGATTACCTATTATTAATTTACTTCCTATTGAAAAAGAAGAAAAAATTACATCAATGTTATCAATAAATCCTGAAGATAATGATAATAAATATTTAGTATTTGTTACTAAAAATGGAATTATTAAAAGAACAGCGATAGAAGAATTTGCTAGTATTAGAAATAATGGTAAAAAAGCAATTGTTCTTAAAGAAGAAGATGAATTAATAACAGTATCTAAATCTAATGGAAATAAATTGATTATGATTGGTGCAGATAATGGAAAAATGATTAAATTTAACGAATCAGAAGTTAGAGTAATGGGTAGAGCAAGTTCTGGAGTTAGAGGAATGGATATTGAAGATAATGACACAGTAGTAGGTGCAGCAGTATCAACAGATGATGCAAATATCCTTGTAGTTACTGAAAATGGATATGGAAAACAAACAAAAGCAGAACAATATAGATTAACTCATAGAGGAAGTAAAGGAGTAAAAGCTCTAAATACAACTGATAAAACAGGTAAAATGATCGGATTTAGATGTGTAGAAGGAAATGAAGATCTTGTTATCATTACTGATTTAGGTATAGTAATAAGAATATCTCTAGATCAAATATCTACGTTAAGCAGAAATACTCAAGGAGTTAAATTAATTAATTTAAAAGATGAACAAAAAGTTGCAACAATAACAACAATTCTAAAAAATGATGAAGAAGAAGAGGAAAATGAAGAACAACAAGAACAAGAAGTAGATAAGCAAGAAGAATAATTTCTTGAAATATTTTAAAAAATATAATATATTATAAATGATGCAATGTGTAATTGTGGAACCAGGTCAGGATTGGAAGATAGCAGCCTTAACATATTTTATGCATGTGCATCATTTTTTATAGTTAAAAATATAATACATATGTTCGTGTGGTGTTAAAAATGAATAAATATATGGAAATAGCATACAAAGAAGCAAAAAAAGCAAAAATAAATGATGAGATTCCGGTCGGAGCTGTAATAGTAAAAAATGGAAAAGTAATATCTAAAGCACATAATAAAAAGAATAAAACTAATAAAACAATTGATCACGCAGAAATAATTGCAATAACAAAAGCTAATAAAAAATTAAAAAATTGGAGATTAGAAGAATGTGAAATATATATTACTTTAGAACCATGTCCTATGTGTGCAAGTGCAATTGAACAGGCTAGAATCTGTAAAATATATACTTCAGCTACTAATAATAATGAAGAATATAGTATTATTACTAATAAAATTTTAAAAAATATTGAATGGATTAAAAATATAGATAATAAAAAATCTGAATTATTAATAAAAGATTTTTTTAAAAACAAAAGATAAATTATTTCCCGGGAAATAATTTTAACAAATTTATAATATTTAAAATTAAACTAATATACAATGTTTCACGTGAAACATTGTTTTATTTTGATCATATAGAATAAATCTATAATTAAGCAAAGATAAGTAATCCTATAAATTATTTTAAAAATACTAGTTAATATTAAATGTTGTTTAAAAATTCAATGTTTCACGTGAAACATTGAAAAAATTAAAATATAGATTAATTATATGTTAAATTAGATAACGAAACATAATCTTGATTATTCATGATTATTAATATTCAAAATAGTAGAGTAATATGTTTTTTTTAAGCATAAATAAAATATCTAAAACAACTAATAAATAAATATAGATATAAATATAATGTAATGTTTCACGTGAAACATTGATTATTTTTAATTAAATTAATTAACTATTTATATAATATCTCTTTATTACTGTTATAATTGCTTATTATATTATTTTTATAACAAACGAAAAACTATGTTTTATGTGAACTTATAAAACAACAAAATATTTCCCGGGAAATAATTCTAGCATATTTATAATATAAAAAAATAAATTTTATATCCAATGTTTCACGTGAAACATTGATTGTTTTTAATTAAATTAATTAACTAACTATTTATATAATATCATTTTATTACTGTTTTATTTGCTTATTATATTGTTTTTATAACTAACGAAAAACTATGTTTCATGTGAAATTATAAAACAATAAAATATTTCCCGGGAAATAATTTTAACATATTTATAATATAAAAAATAAATTTAATATCCAATGTTTCACGTGAAACATTAAATATTAAATAATTAATACAAAATATAACAAAAACCTTATTAAATAAGTGAAAAAATGATATAAAATATCATCAAAAATGTTATAATATTATTAGAAAAGGAGAACTATGTATGAGTTATCAAACATTATATCGTAAATATAGACCTAAATCATTAAATGAAGTATATGGTCAAAAAATTATAACTAGAATTCTTACAAATGCAATTGAATCAGACAAATTCGCTCATGCATATCTTTTTACTGGACCTAGAGGGTGTGGTAAAACAAGTATCGCAAAAATAGTAGCTCGAATGGTAAATTGTTTGAATTTAAAAAATGGAGATCCATGTAATGAATGTGTTAATTGTTTAGATAGTATTCAAGATAGTTGTGTAGATATAATTGAAATTGATGCAGCTTCAAATAATGGAGTGGATGAAATCAGAGAATTAAAGAATAATGTTACTATTTTGCCGTCAAATTTAAAATATAAGGTATATATTATTGATGAGGTACATATGCTTTCTATAGGTGCTTTTAATGCTTTACTAAAAACACTTGAAGAACCACCTGAACATGTAATTTTTATTTTAGCTACAACTGATATTGAAAAAGTACCAATAACTATTATTTCTAGATGTCAGGTTTTAGAATTTAAAAAAATAAATAAAAATGATATGTTTGATAGATTAAAAGAAATAGCAAAATTAGAAAAAATTAAAATTGATGATGATGCAATAAATGAAATAATTGATCAATCAGATGGCGGTCTTAGAGATGCAATTGGACTCCTAGATTTAGCTAGTTCTTATTCATCTGATAAAATAACTCTAGATGATATTACAACTATCAATGGTAATGTTTCTACACATGAAATTGAAAATTTAACAAATATGATTATATCTCATGATATTGATAAATCTATTAGTTGTATTAACGAATATAGAAATGGTGGTAAAGACTTAATTAAGTTAACAGAAAAGATAATTAAACAATTAAATATTATAATGTTAAAAAACAATAATACAAACATATGTTCAATATACGAATTATTGTTAGATGCTTTATCTAATATGAAAAAAAATAATCTTGATAGTGATTATTTAATGCTTGCTTTGTATAAAATTGATTTATTAAATAATGATGTTAGTAAAAATACAGAATATATGAAACAAGAAAATATACCAACTATAATTGAAGATAAAAAAGAAGAAATAAAAAAAGAAATTTTACCTGAAGAAAAAGAAGTTAAAAGAAAGAAAAAATCTATAAAAAGAATTGTAGATATTAAAAATACAAGAGTTAATAATACTTTTGTTGATGCTAATAAAGATGAGTTGAAAAAAATTAAAAACAAATGGAATGATCTTGATAATTATACTCTTGATAGAAAATATGGTGCTTGTGTATGTGAGTTAATAGATGTTACTCCGGTAGTAGCTAGTAAAGATTATTTAGTTTTAACTCATAAATATGATTCTTTTGTAGATAAAGGAAATTCTAATATAACTAGTTATGAAGAGGCTATTAAAAAAATATTAGATGTAGATGTAAAAATTGTATTTATAACAGAAAAAGAGTGGAATAAATATAAAAAGGAATATATAGAAAATACATCTAAAGATATTAAGTACAACTTAATTGAAGAAAAAACAGAAGAAATAAATAATGAAGAAGAAATAGAAGAAGAACATGATATAATAAAAAAAGCAAATGAGCTTTTTGATAATATAGAAATAGAAATAGAGGAGTGAGAATAATGAATCCAAATGCAATGATGAAACAATTTCAAAATTTACAAAAAGAGGTAATGAGAGAACAAGAAAAGATTAATAATACAGTTTTTACTGGTGAAAGTTCTTTAGTTAAAGTAGAGGTAAAAGGAACAAAAGAATTAAAATCAGTTAAAATTGATAGAGAAGCTGGAATAGATTTAGATGATCTTGAAGCAGTAGAAGATATGATTGTATTAGCAGTTAATGATGCAATGAAAAAAATAGATAAAGAAACTGAAAACAAATTGGGTAAATATACTAGTGGTATACCAGGATTGTTTTAATGTATCCAGATAGTTTAAAAGAATTAATTGAAAGTTTTAAGTTTCTTCCAGGAATAGGTGAAAAATCAGCAGAAAGAATGGCCTTCTATATTTTAGATTTAGATGAAGAAAAAGTTGAATATTTTAGTGATAGTTTAAAAAATGTAAAAACTAAAATAAAAAAGTGCCCAGTTTGTTCTAATATTACAGAAGGAGATTTATGTTCTATTTGTGCTGATGATAGTAGAAACAAAGATCTTTTATGCGTATTAGAAGATAAAAAAAATATATTTTTATTTGAAAAACTAGGTAGTTATAATGGATATTATCACGTTTTAGATAATCTTATAGATCCCTTAAATGGTATAAATCCAGAAGATATTGGATTAGAAAAACTAATTAATAGAATAAAAGAAGGAAATTTTAAAGAAATAATAATAGCTGTAAAGCCTAGTATTGAAGGGGAAACTACAAGTTTATATATAAAGAAAATACTAGAAGGAATGAATGTAAAAGTTACAAGAATAGCAAGTGGTATTCCAATTGGAGCTGATATGGAATATATAGATGCTATTACATTAGAAAGGGCCCTTACAGATAGAAAAGAAATCAATTAGCAGGAGGATGTATGTTAGACAAATACAAAGATTATGAAAATTTCTACAAAATTATGAAAAACTGTATAAATGATCATAAAATTAGTCATGCATACATGTTTGAAGTCGATGAATCTATTGATATTGAGGAGTTTAAATATGATATTGTTAAGATTATTATTACAAAGGACGGCTCTGAAAACTTAGATTTATTAGAACTAATTGATAGTAATAACTATCCAAATATTAGATTTATAAGTCCTGATGGACAATTTATTAAAAAGAATCAAATAGAAGAATTACAAAATGATTTTTCAAAAGAATCTTTTGATAATAAAACTAAAATATATGTTGTATTAGGTGCAGATAAATTAAATAAAGTATCTGCAAATAAAATATTAAAATTTTTAGAAGAACCTTCATCTGATATAATTGCATTATTTATTACTAATAACAAATATGCTGTTATTGATACAATTAAATCAAGATGTATCAATATAAGTTTAAAAAAACAAGAAAAAAAAGTATTAAACGAAGACTCTTTTGAATATAAAATAATAAATATTATAGAGACTAAGAAAAATAAATCATTATATCTTCTTTATGAATTATTAAATAATGACGAAATAACTAGAGATGATATAAGAAATATATTTATTAATATAAGTCAAATATATTTAGATTTAATAAATATAACCAATAATATTGAAACGTTTTTTTATGATTTAAGTTGTTTAAATCAAATTAGATATGATAATAATAAAGAATTGTTAGTAAAAAAAGTAGATGTAATTAATAAATATATAGATTATTTATCAGTAAACATAAATATTAAGACCTTTATAGATGAAGTAATATATGGAATATATGGTGGTGAGTAAATGAAAGAAGTAGTATCAATTCAATTTATTAATTCAAATAGATTATATTATTTTGATTCAAATAAAATTGAATTAAATGATAATGACAAAGTTATTGTAGAAACTGAAAAAGGATTACAATATGGTACTGTTATTAATTCTAAATTAGAAATATCAGAAAAAAAGTTAGTATTACCATTAAAAAAGGTAATTAGAAAAGCTAATAAAGAAGATTTAAAGCAACAAGAAACAAACGAAAAAGATAGTAAAAAAGCTTTAAAAAAAGCTATTAAAATAGCCCAAGAATTAGATTTAAAGATGAATATTATTTCAGCTACTTTTACTTTCGATAGAAAAGAATTAATGTTTAACTTTTTAGCTGACGATAGAATAGATTTCAGAGAACTTGCTAAAAAACTTGCCGCTATATATAAAACAAGAATAGAATTAAGACAAATAGGTATTAGAGATAAAGCAAAAGAAATAGGTGGAATTGGTCCATGTGGAAGATTTTTATGCTGTAGTACATTTTTAAATGATTTTTCAAGTGTATCAATTAACATGGCAAAAAATCAATATATTGCGTTAAATCCAACCAAAATAAATGGAGCATGTGGTAGACTTCTATGTTGTTTTAATTATGAAGATGAACAATATTTAGAAATGAAAAAAGATTATCCAGCAGTAGGATCTTCTATAACAATTGATGGAGAAAAAGCTAAAGTCATAACACATAATTTGTTTAAAGGTAGTTATGTTGTTGAAAAATCAAACAAAGAACAAGTGGAGATATTTTTAGATGAAAGTTCTAAATGATTTATTAGGATATAATGATTTAAAAATATACCAAGATACCAATTGGTTTAGATTTTCTTTGGATTCGGTACTTTTACCTAATTTTGTTACTCTTTCTAAAAAAACAAGAAATATTCTGGATTTAGGAACAGGTAACGCACCTATTCCAATGATTTTATCAACGATGACTGAAGCAAATATATATGGAATAGAAATTCAAAAAGATGTTTTTGAATTAGCTGTAGAATCTATTAAATATAATAAATTAGATAAAAAAATAAAAATTATAAATGATGATATGAAAAATTTGGATAAGTACTTTGATCCAAATTCTTTTGATGTAATAATATCTAATCCGCCATATTTTAAACTAGAAGAAAAGTCTAAAAAAAATGAAGATATTCACAAAATAATAGCTCGTCACGAAGAAACAATAAAAGTAGAAGACATTATTAGAATCGCTCGAAAATATCTAGATAATAATGGTATATTTGCTATGGTACATAGAACTGATAGATTAATAGAGATAATATCTTTATTAAAAAGTAATAATTTAGAGCCAAAAAGAATACAATTTATTTATCCAAAAGAGAATTCTAAATCAAATATGTTTTTAATAGAATGTAGAAAAAATGGTAATAGTGGTCTTAAAGTAGAAAGGCCTTTATATATTCACAATGAAGATGGTTCATATTTAGATGAAATAAATGAACTATTTAGGAGGTAAATATGAGTCAAAAAAGTTATGATAATACACCTTCTGTATATTTAATACCTACTCCTATAGGAAATCTTGATGATTTAACAGGACGCAGTATTAAGGTTCTAGAAATGGTAGATGTTATTTTTTCAGAAGATACAAGGGTAACAGGAGACCTTTTATCTAAACTTGGAATAAAAAAGAAACTTGTTAATTCAAACGATCATAATGAAGATGAAAAGAAAAAAGTTGCTATAAAATATCTAGAAGATGGTAAAAATATAGGAATAGTAACAGATAGAGGAACACCAATTATTAGTGATCCAGGATATAAAATAGTTGAAGAATGTATAAAAAAGGGATATAATGTAATACCGTTACCGGGAGCTAATGCTTTAATACCAGCTTTGATTTCTTCTGGTATTAATCCATCTCCATTTATGTTTTACGGGTTTCTTAATTCTAAAAAAACAAAAAGAGAAAAAGAACTTGAATTATTAAAAGATTATAATTTTACAATTATCTTTTATGAAGCGCCTCATCGTATTTTAGATATGTTGGAATCTATTAAAAGTGTTTTTGGGGATAGAAAAATTGCTGTATCTCGCGAATTAACAAAATTACATGAAGAAATATATAGAGGAACAGTATCAGAAGTTATTAGTGAATTATCTTCTAATGAAATTAGAGGTGAATTTGTAGTAGTAGTTTCTGGAAATGAAAATACAAATTCATTTGAAGAGATAAGTGTTAAAGAACATATTAATTATTATTTAGAACAAGGTAACGATTTAAAAGATTCAATGAAAAAAGTAGCTAAAGATAGAAATATGTCAAAATCGGAAGTATATAAAGAATATCATTCAGATAGGAAGTGATTATATGAAATTAATAGTAGGTTTAGGAAATCCTGGTAAAGAATATGAAAATACTAGGCATAATATGGGATTTTTCTTTATAGATAATTATGCAAAATCTAAAAATATTGAAATTAAAACCAAAAAATTTAATGGTTTATTAACAGAGTTTGTGGATAAAAATGAGAAAATTATATTACTTAAACCTCAAACTTATATGAATCTATCTGGTGAATCTGTTAGAAAAGTAATGGATTTCTATAAAATTTCAACAGATGATATTTTAATTATTAGTGATGATCTAGATTTACCTATAGGAAATTATAGATTAAAATCAAAAGGATCTTGTGGTGGACATAATGGTCTAAGAAATATTGAACAACATATAGATACACAAAACTATAAAAGATTAAAAATAGGTATTTCTAAAGATAATGAAGTTGATACAAAAGATTATGTTTTAAGTAAAATATCTAAAAAAGATAAGGAATTACTTGAATTAATGATTCCTACAATCAACGAAATATTAGATAATTTTATTGATACTGATTTTGAGGTTTTAATGTCAAAATATAATCATAAGTAGGTGATAACATGACCGAAAAAGTTAGTCAAATAATTGATATCCGTTCAGAAAAAAACATCTGTCTAACAGGGATGACAGATGAGTTTTTTTGTTGGTACATAAAATCATATTTTGAAAAGAATAGAAGGAATATTCTAATAATTACTACAACTTTATATGAGGCTAACAATCTATATAAAAGACTAGTTAATTATGTTGATGAATCTCTCCTTTTTCCAATGGATGATTTTATTACAAGCGAGTCGATTGCAATAAGCCCAGATTTAAAAATTAAGAGATTAGAAACTTTAAACGAATTAATAAATGATAATAATCATATTGTAATTACTCATCTAAATGGATTATTACGTTATCTACCTACAAAGGAATTATATTTAAAAAATAATATTAAATTGAATAAAGATGATGAATATGATAGAGATCAACTAATTAAAGACTTAATGAATCTAGGATATGTAAAAGAAACTCTAGTTTCTAAAACAGGGGAGATTGGAATAAGAGGATTTATAATTGATATTTATCCAGTTGGTGAAGAACATCCAATTAGAATTGAATTTTTTGGTGATCAAATAGATTCTATAAGAGTTTTTGATGAAAATACTCAAAAATCAATTAAAGAAATAGATAAAGTAACAATTAAACCATATACAGAATTTTTAGTTGATAATTTTGATGATTTAATTGTACCTAATCAAAAGAATTTGCCAATATATAATAAAGAAATAGTTAATATTTCTAATTATATGAATAATGCTTTATTTGTTTTTAAAGATTATGATTCTATTTTAAATGAAGCTGCATTATTAAGAGAACAAATAATTGATTATAAAGCAAGAGATGATTCAAAATATGAATATAATTACATGTTTGATTTTGATGAGATAATATATGATGAATTTATTCATTATAATTCTTTAAATAACATAGATTCTTTTGTAAAATCAAATAAGACTTTTAAATATCCTGTTAAAACAATTAGGAAATTTAATGAAGATATAGAATTAATTAAAACATATTTAAAAGAAAAATTAGATCTTAAGAAGACAATTATTATCTATCTTAAAAAATATCAAATAAAGAGTTTTACTAATTATATAGATATACCGAATATTATAACTAATGAAAATGAAATATTTAAAGATAGAATAAATATTATTAATAAAGATGTTTTTGAAGGATTTGAGTATAACAACTATATTGTTTTAACAGAAAACGAATTATTTAATAAAGTAGTTCATGAAGAAAAATATAAAACTAGTTTTAAATATGCTACTAAAATTAAAAATATATCTAACTTAGAAATAGGAGACTACGTAGTTCATAACATTAATGGAATTGGTATATATAATGGAATTAAAACACTATCTCAAAACGGACTTTTAAAAGACTATTTAGAAATTCTATATCAAGGTAGTGATAAATTATATATTCCGGTTGAAAAAATTAGTTTAATTAACAAATATGCTGGAAAAGAAGGAAATGTTCCAAAGATAAATAAATTAGGTAGTAGTGAATGGACTAAGACAAAAATCAGAGTTAAATCAAAAGTAAAAGATATCGCATCTGATTTAATAAAGTTATATGCAGAAAGAGAAATGCAACAAGGTTTTGCTTTTTCAAAAGATAATGAACTTCAAGAGATGTTTGAAAGTGAATTTGAACATATTCCTACTAACGATCAATTACTTGCGATAAATCAAGTAAAAATGGATATGGAATCAATTAAACCAATGGATAGATTATTGTGTGGAGATGTAGGTTTTGGAAAAACAGAAGTTGCATTTCGAGCTATGTTTAAAGCAGTAAATGATGGAAAACAAGCATTATATCTATGTCCTACAACTATTTTATCTATCCAACAATACAAAAATGCTATAGAAAGATTTAAAAATTATCCAGTTAATATCCGTGTATTAAACAGATTTACCACAAGAAAAGAAACAACAAAGATACTAGAAGAATTAAAAAATGGAAAAGTAGATATATTATTTGGTACTCACAGAATATTAAGTGATGATATAAAACCTAAGAATTTAGGATTATTAATTGTTGATGAGGAACAAAGATTTGGTGTAACTCATAAAGAAAAACTAAAGAAATATAAAGAAAATGTTGATGTTTTAACTCTTAGTGCAACACCTATTCCAAGAACTTTGCAAATGTCATTAATTGGAATTAGAAGCTTGTCTTTAATAGAAACGCCACCAATAAATAGATATCCTGTGCAAACTTATGTTATAGCTGAAAATAAAACTTTAATTAAAGATGCTATATATAAAGAATTATCTAGAGGAGGACAAGTCTTTATTCTTTATAATGATATCAATAGACTTGATGAAATTGATTTTGAAATAAAAAAATTAGTTCCTGAAGCAAAAATAATTACAGCTCATGGTCAATTAGAGAAAAATGAATTAGAAGAGAGAATGACAAAGTTTATAAATCAAGAATATGATATATTATTATGCACAACAATAATAGAAACAGGAATAGATATACCTAATGTTAATACTTTAATTATTCTTAATGCAGATCGTTTTGGATTATCACAACTTTATCAAATAAGGGGACGTGTGGGTAGAAGTGATAAGATAGCCTATGCTTATCTCATGTATGACAATCACAAAGAGCTTAATGATTCTGCAGTAAAGAGATTAAATGCTATTAAAGAGTTTACTGAGTTAGGTAGTGGATTTAGAATAGCTTCTCGTGATTTATCAATTAGAGGGGCAGGAGATATTTTAGGTAGTGAACAAGCAGGATTCATTGATAGTGTTGGAATAGATATGTATCTAAAAATACTAGAAGATGAAATAAAAATAATTAAAGGTGAACAAGTAGAAGACGATGAAGAACAAACTGTTGATAAAAAGCAACTTATTAATGTTTCAACACATATTAAGGATGAATTAACTGATGATGAAGATTTAAAAATAGAAATTCATAAGAAAATTAATGAAATTGATTCATATGCTAAATTAATTGAAGTAAAAACAGAACTAGAAGATAGATTTGGAAAACTAGATCAGGACATGATTATATATATGCATGAAGAATGGTTCGAAAAATTATCTAAAAAACTGGGGATAATAAATGTATTAGAAACTAAAAATACAATAAAAATTACTTTTGATAGTGAAACATCTAAGAAAATTAATATAGAAGAATTTTTTGTAGATGCTTGTAAGGTTACTAACATGTTTAGGTTCGAATTTAGTAAAGAATCTTTAATATTAGTAATAGAAACTATTAAATTGGAAAAGCATCCAATCTTTTATATACTGGCTATTTTAAATAAAATTAAGTATAAAGATTAGTTTCTGTTTCTTGACTGAAACCCTTATTTTTGTTATTCTTTTATAAGAAATAAGGTGAATATATGAGAGATGACATAAATGATATGTTTATGGAAAAAAACTTTGAAATACTTAAAAATAAAATCAATTTAGACATGGATAATAATGCAGACTCTCTTAATCATACAATTAGTAACTTTATAGATTTAAAAGAAATTACTATTAATAGATATTTAATGGATTTATATGATGGATTAAATATAAAATATAAAGAAAATGTTATTAAAGATTTTGTTTCTAAGGAAGCAGAAAAATTAAAGAGTATTTCTCTAGATTGTATTCTTCTTAGAAAAGAAAAAATAGCAGAATATTTTGATAAGAAAGTCGATTATAGAAAAATAGATGATTCTTATATAGAAGAATTTCATAAATATATTGATAGTTTAACAGATGTTTTAGAGAATGATATTAATTTAAAAATAAGAGATGAAGTTTGTACTAAGTTTTCTCCAGAATTATCGAAGTTATATAAATTGCCTGATGAAGATTCACAAGAAATGATTATTAATTATATAAATGATTTTTATTGTGATACTATAATAGATAAAATTAAAAATGAAGTTCAACTTAGAAATGGTACTTTGAAAAATTTATCTCTTGAAGCATTTGAAAGATTTAAATCAATGAACGAAAAAACAGTTGAATAATTTATTTTAAATGATATAATACTTACAAAACGAAGAAGGAAAGAAGTATATAAGTCTTTTTTTAGAGAGCTTAGTTAGGTGAAAGTAAGCAAAAGATGAGTATATCGAATGGGTCCTGAGTTTGTTAATCGAATAGTTAGATTAATACGTTTATCGCGTTAAGATATTAAGATAACTTTATGTTATGAATTAAGGTGGTACCACGAGACATTCGTCCTTATAGGTATCACTTTTTTATTTGTAGAAAGAAGGGATAAAATGGATAAATATTACATAACAACTGCAATTGCATATACAAGTTCTAAACCACATATAGGTAATACTTATGAAATTGTTTTAGCAGATGCTATTGCTAGATTTAAAAGATTACAAGGATATGATGTATATTTTCAAACTGGAACAGATGAACATGGTGAGAAAATAGAATTAAAAGCAAAAGAAAAAGGAATTGAACCACAAGAATATGTTGATGATATTGCTGGTCAAATAAAAACTATTTGGGATATTATGAATACTAGTTATGATAAGTTTGTAAGAACTACAGATAAGAATCATGAAAGAGTTGTTCAAGATATATTTAAAAAGTTCTATGATCAAGATGACATATATAAAGGAGAATATGTAGGTTTATATTGTACTCCATGTGAATCGTTTTGGACTGAGTCACAATTAGTAGATGGTAAATGTCCTGATTGTGGAAGAGAAGTTAAAGAAACAAAAGAAGAAGCATACTTCTTTAGAATGAGTAAATATTCTAAATGGTTAGCAGACTATATTGATTCTCATCCAGAATTTATCCAACCAGAATCTCGTAAAAACGAAATAATGAATAACTTTATTAAACCAGGATTACAAGATTTATGTGTATCTCGTACTAGTTTTAAATGGGGAATTCCTGTAACTTTTGATGATAAGCATGTTATTTATGTATGGATAGATGCTTTATCTAACTATATTACTTTCCCAGGATATGAAATAGATGGTAAAGAAAGTGACTTCTTTAAAAAGGTTTGGCCTGCTGACTTGCATTTAATTGGTAAAGATATTTTAAGATTTCATACAATATATTGGCCAATTATGCTTCATGCTTTAGGACTTGAAATGCCAAAACAAATATTTGGACATCCTTGGTTATTATTTGATAATGATAAAATGAGTAAATCACGTGGAAATGTATCTTACGCTGATGATTTAGTTAAAGAATATGGAGCGGATGCAGTAAGATTCTATGTATTACATGAAATGCCTTTTGCAAGTGATGGAAACTTCTCTATAGATTTATTAGAAGGATCAATAAATGCTAATTTAGCTAATACACTTGGAAACTTAGTTAATAGAACTATTGGTATGTTAAATAAATATAATGATGGGATAGTTGAAAATAAAGAAGTAACAGATTCTTTTGATGAAGATTTAATTAATACTTGTCTTAATGCTAAAGAAGAAGCTTTTGCGAAAATGAATGATTTAAAAGTAGCAGATGCTCTAGATTCAGTATTTAGAATATTCTCAAGATCTAACAAATATATTGATGAAACAACTCCTTGGATACTTGCTAAAGATGAAAATAGTAAGGACAGATTAAATACTGTTTTATATAACTTAATAGAAGCTATTAGATATGGAACTGTTTTATTACAAGCATTTTTACCAGAAACTGCAGAAGAAATCTTTAGACAAATTAATTCAGAAGATAAATCCTTCGATACTTTAGATAAATTTGGATATTATAAAAGTGGAACTAAAGTAAATGATGCTAAAGTACTATTCCAAAGAATAGAAAAGAAATAAATATTTTAACCTTCATGCTATAATTAGTATGGAGGTTATTTTATGTATATAGATAATCATTGTCATATATTTAGTGAATATTATAAAGATATTGATAGAGTTATAAAAGAAGCCAATGATAATAAAGTAAATGTATTAGTACTAAGTGGTTGTTCTAAAAAAGATATATTAGAAGGATTAGAAATAATTAAAAAGCATAAAAACGTCTATATGACTATAGGATTTCATCCAGATGAAGTTGATAATACTAATGATGAAGATATTTCTTGGCTAGAAAACTTAATTAAGACAAACGATAAAATTGTAGGAATTGGTGAAATAGGGTTAGATTATCATTGGGTTAAAGACAATAAAGATAAACAAATAGAATTATTTGAAAAACAATTACAACTAGCAGAAAAACTAAATTACCCAATTGTAATCCATACGAGAGATGCAACTGATGATACTATAAAGATTTTAAAAAAATATCAATTAAAGGGAATAATACATTGTTTTAGTGGATCAATTGAAACAGCAAGAGAATATTTAAAACTTGGATATAATATTGGAATAGGCGGAGTAATTACTTTTAAAAATACAAATTTAAAAGAAACTATTAAAGAAATTCCTATTGAAAAAATAACATTAGAGACTGATTCTCCTTATTTGGCACCAACACCACATCGAGGAGAAGATAATAGTCCAAAATATATTCCTTTAATTGCAGAAGAAATTGCAAAACAAAAAGAATTATCAACAGAAACTGTGGAAAAAATTACAAGCTCTACAAGCATTTCGTTGTTTGACTTACATATTCAATAATGCTAATATTTATATAGAGGTAAGAGTATGAAAAATAAGAAAAGAAAAAGAACTATATCATATATTTTAAACTTATCAGTAGTTCCTGTTTTTTGTGCTCTTTTTCTGTTGCTTATCGCATCATCTATGACTGTAACTTCTACTAAAACTTATGATATTAGTAGAAATAGATCTTTAAAAGCTGTTAATTTAGTTTCTAAATATAAAACACCTACTGTAGAAATAAAAAAAGTTGATTCTTTTACTGAAGCTTTAAAGTCAGCTAAAACAAATCCAACTACATTTAACGGTAAGATGACTGGATATGGACCTGATTGTAAAGGCTGCGGTGGTGGAGTTTCTTGTATTAGATACAATGTAAGAAATGGTAATATTTATTATAATGATAAAGATTATGGAAAGATTAGAATACTAGCGGCTGATAAAAAAATTCCTTGTGGTACAGTTATTAGAGTTTCTAATTTAAGAAAATATAAAGATTTCTATGCTATTGTATTAGATCGTGGAGGAGCAATTAAAGGAAATCTTATGGATTTATTATTTGTTTCTGAAAGTTCAGTAGATATAGGAAGAGAAAATGTTAAATACACAGTTGTTAGGTGGGGATGGAATGCATAATTTTAAAAAGAAATATGGACAAAACTTCCTTAGAGATGAAAGTGTATTAACTAGAATAATTGAAGAAGCAAGTATAGAAGAAGATTCTTTAATTATTGAAATAGGACCAGGAGATGGAGCTCTTACAGATAAACTAAAAGATGTATCTAAAAATGTAATAAGTTATGAAATAGATAATGAATTAATAGATGGACTTAATAATAGATTTAAAAATACTAATGTAGAAATAATACTTGATGATTTTTTAGATAGAAATATAAAAGAAGATATAAATAAATATAATTATAAGAATTTATATGTAATTGCAAATATTCCTTATTATATTACTACACCAATAGTAGAACATATTATAAATAGTAAGATAAATCCAAAAAAAATATTATTAATGGTTCAAAAAGAAGTAGCGGATAGATTTAGTGCTGTTCCTGGAGAAAAAGATTATTCTTCTATTACTGTTTATTTAAACTATTATTACACTATAAAAAAATTATTTAATGTATCAAGGCATTCATTTTATCCAGAACCAAATGTAGATAGTGCAATTATCTGTTTTGAAAGTAAAGAAAGAATACCAATAGATGATGAAGATAAATTTTTTAAATTTGTTAGAGATTCCTTTAGATTTAAAAGGAAAACTATAAAGAACAATCTATCTAATTATGATTTAAAAATAGTAGAAAAAGTATTAAAGAAACATGATATGGATTTAACTGTTAGAGCAGAAAAAATTAGTTTAGAAATTTTTGCTGAAATATATAACGAAATAAAGTAGATGTATAATCTACTTTTTGTTGACTTTTTATAGGTATAATAATAAAATTAAAGTATAAAGTTAAGAGACTTTAAGAGGGAGGAACAGACATGAAAATTACATCTGTTAACGTACGTAAAATCAACAAAGATAGTTCACGCATGAAAGGTATTGCATCAATTTTATTAGATGATAGTTTTGCAGTACATGATATTAGAATCATTGAAGGAGATAACGGACTATTTATTGCTATGCCTAGTAGAAAAACTGCTACTGGTGGATATCGTGATATAGCTCATCCTATTAATCCTGAAACAAGAGCAATGTTTGAAAAAGCTATCTTAGATGCTTACGAAACAGCAGAAGATCCTGAAGAAGAAACTGAAGAAGAATAGTATAAAGGCTTAAAAGCCTTTTTTTATTGCTTTGATGACAGACGAGTATTTTTATAGTATAATAATTGTTGATTTGAGGTGGAATTTATGAAGATATTTGAAAAAAAGAAAGAATTATTAAATTCAATTAATAAAGCATCTCAAATATATATTGTTGCACATAAAAATATGGATTTAGACGCAATTAATAGTTGTATTGCTTTTTCATATTATTTAAAAACATTGAATAAAGAATCAACTATAATAATTGATGATATTAAACATGAAAGTGGAGTAAAAAAGGTATTAGAGGATTATTCATCAATGTATAAAGCAGTTAAAAGTAAAGATGTATCTAATACAGATGAAAGCTTATTAATAATTCTAGATACTAATAAACAAGGATTAGTACAAAACTCTGAATTAGTAGATCAATTTATTAATATTATTAATATTGATCATCATGACTATAAAACATCAAGTATTAAAAAAGGTTTAAGTATAATTGATGAAAACAGTTCTAGTACATGTGAAATGTTAACTGAATTCTTTGAAAAAGAAAAGCTTGAATTAAATAGCAAAGTATCAAATCTCCTTTTAGGAGGAATAGTATTAGATACAAACTATTTTCAGTTAAAAACAACAAAAGAGTCATTTTATTATTCATATTATTTAATGAACAAAGGTGCATCAATGGAATATGTTAATACCTTACTAAAACAAAACTTAGATGATTATGTAAAAAGATTAAAGATAATAGCATCAGTAAAGAAAAGAAAAGGTATAGCGATTAGTCGTGGAAAGAGAAATAATATTTATAATAAAGAAGAACTTGCAAAAGCAGCTGATATACTATTAACTTTTAAGAATATTAAAGCATCTTTTGTAATAGGAAGAATATCTAAAGATGAAATAGGTATTAGTGCAAGAAGCATGGGTGGAATTAAAGTTGGTAAAATAATGGAAAAACTTGGTGGTGGAGGAGATGAATTCGAAGCTGCTACAGTTATTAAGTCTCAAAAAATTGATGAGGTAGTATCAAGTCTTAATAAAATAATAAAAGATATTTAGAGGTGATAATATGAAAGTCATATTTTTAAAAGATTTAAAAGGGCAAGGTAAAAAAGATGAGATTAAGGAAGTTAAAGATGGATATGGAGAAAACTTTCTAATTAAAAAAGGGTATGCAGTTAAATTAACTGAGCAAAGCTTATCCAAATTTAAAAGAGATAAAGCTAAAGAAAAAGATTTAGATGATAAGAATAGGGATAATGCTTTAAAAATAAAAGAAAAACTTGATAAAGAAGAGTTGTCTTTTAAAGTAAAAACAGGTGAAGCAGATAAAGTATTTGGAAGTATAAGTCCAAAACAAATTAAAGATGAATTAGAAAAAAAAGGATATAAAATAGATAAAAAGGATGTATTATTAGACCATTCTTTAACATCACTTGGATATCATGATGTTGTAATTCAATTATATAAAGAGGTTGAAGCAAAGATTAAAGTTAAGTTAGAAAAATAGGGAGGGATTTTAATGCCTATAAGAGAAGTGCCTAATAATATAGAAGCAGAACAAGCTGTCATAGGATCTATGTTTTTAGAGAAACATGCACTAGAAAAAGCATGTGATTCACTAACTCCTGAAGCATTTTATTCTAATAATAATTCTAAAATATTTAGAACTGTTAAAGAAATGCATGAAAACAAAATACCAATTGACCTTACAACAGTAACTACTGAATTAAAAAACAAAAATATATTATCTGAAGTAGGTGGAGTTGAATACTTAACTGAAATTCTTGAAAAGACCGCTACTTCTGCCCATATAGATCAATATATTAAATCTGTTGAAGATAGTGCTTTATTACGTAAGTTGATTGAAGTATCAAATGATATTACATCTAGTGCTTATGAAGCAGATAAGAATGTTAATGAAACTATAGATGATGCAGAAAGAAGAATTCTTAGTGTAGTTAAAAATAGACGTTCTACTGAATTTAAAACAATAAGAGAAGTTCTTAATAAAGCAGAACAAAATCTAGAGTTTTTATCTAAAACAAAAAGTGATGTAACTGGTATACCTACTGGATGGTATGATATAGATAAATTAACAACAGGACTTCATGAACATCAATTAATAATAATTGCAGCTCGTCCTGCTATGGGAAAAACTGCCTTTGCAGTAAATTTAGCTACAAATGTTGCCTTAAATACAGATAAAACAGTAGCTCTATTTAACATGGAGATGGGAGCAGAACAATTAGCTAATCGTATGTTATCCAGCTTAGGACAAGTTGAAGGTAATAAAATCGCAACAGGAAAATTATTAAATGAAGATTGGAAAAGAATAAATGAAGCTATTTCACAACTATCTGATGCAAAACTATATATGGATGATACTCCAGGAGTTACTATAGGAGAGATAAGAAGTAAATGTAGAAGACTTGCAAGTAGTGAAGAAGGTTTAGGACTAGTAATTGTCGACTACTTACAATTAATTTCTTCTGGTGCTAACTATGGTGGAAATAGACAACAAGAAGTATCAGATATATCTAGAGCATTAAAAACAATGGCAATGGAACTAGATGTACCAGTTGTAGCTTTAGCACAATTATCTCGTGCTGTAGATGCTCGTGAAAACAAAAGACCAATTATTTCAGATTTAAGAGAATCAGGATCTATTGAACAAGATGCTGACATAGTAGCATTCTTATATAGAGATGACTATTATGACAAATCTAAAATAACTGATAATAATACAAGTATTAGCGAATTTATAGTAGCAAAACATCGTAATGGACCTACTAAAACGATAGAATTATTATTTAAAAGGAATACATCTACTTTCTTAAGTTATCAAAGTGATGCGAAAGGGGAAGAAAATGAATAAGAAATATTTAATATCATCTATAATAGGATTGATATTATGTTCTAGTATATTCTTTATGGGATATAAAAGAGTAGAATCTCCAAAAGAATTATATAGAGTATATTTAGATGGTGTATCAATTGGATATATAGAATCTAAAAAAGAACTAGAAGCATATATTGACGATAAAGAAGATGAAATAAAACAAAAATATGGAGTAGATAAAGTATATTTACCAAACAACTTATCTATAGAAAAAGAAAAAACATTTAATAAACATATAATGACTCCAGAAGAAATATATGATCAAATAAAAGATACTGCTCCTTTTACTATTAGTGGATATGAAATTAAAATTAAAGGTGTTAAAGAAATAAAAGAAGACGAAGAAGAGTTATCTACTACTAAAACAGTAATAGTATATGTTCTTGATAAAAATATATTTGTAGATTCAATAGATGAAACAATTAAAGCTTTTATTAAAGAAGATGAATATGAAGCATTTAAAAATAATTTACAAAAGCAAATAAATGATACAGGAAAGATAATAGAAAATGTTTATATTAAAAATGCAATAACTATTAAAAAAGCTAATATTTCTGTTGAAAATAAGATTTTTACTGATAAAGATGACTTAAGTAAATATTTATTATTTGGTGAATCTAAATCAGAAAAAAAATATATAGTAAGAGCAGGAGATACAGTTGAAGATGTTGCTTATAATAATAAAATGTCTTCAAATGAACTTTTAGTAGCTAATCCATCTCTTACAAGCGAAGATAACTTATTATATGTAGGGCAAGAATTAAATGTTGCAACTATTGATCCTGCTTTTAAAGTAGTTGAAAAAGACTATGTTGTTGAAATTCAAACAGTTGAATACAATACAATTTATAAAGATGATAAAACTCTTGCTAAAGGAAAAGAAAAAGTTAGTGTAAATGGGGTAAATGGTTCTGTTAAAGTAGCATATAATGTAACTAAAGAAAATGGAGATACAATTGATGTTCAATCAGAATCATCAACAATAATTAAAAAACCTGTAGATAGAATAATACTAAGAGGAACTAAAACTTCATCTGGTGGTAGTGGAGGAAGTTATTCTACAGATGGTGTAAAAGCTAACGGAATTTGGTTCTGGCCTACAATAAAACCATATAAGATTACCAGTCCATATGGTTACCGTGGAAAAGGATTCCATGCTGGAACAGATATTCAACCAACAAGCAGAGCATTAAATAGTAATATATATGCTGCAAATAATGGAGTTGTTGCACAATCTGGATATACTGGATATAATGGTAACTTTATAGTTATAGATCACGGTAATGGATGGTTTACTTCATATGGTCATTTGAATAAAAGATTAGTAAGTGTTGGGGATAGAGTTTCACAAGGACAAGTAATAGGTAAGATGGGAGCTACTGGACGAGCAACTGGAGTACATTTACACTTTGGTTTATGGAAAGGTGGAAAACCATATTATCCTGGAAGTACAAGTTATAATCCAATGAAGACACTTAAATTCCAATAATGAAGATAAAAATATTAACAAGTGGATCTAAGGCAAACTCAACCTTAATAATAAGTAATGAAACTAAAGTATTAATTGACGTTGGAGCTACTTCTCAATACATAATTAATGAATTACAAAAAGAAAACATATCTCCAAATGAGATTAATGCAATTGTTATTACTCATACTCATAGTGATCATATAAAAGGACTTAAATCTTTTATAAAAAAGACAAAAGCATTTGTATATGTATCAGAACCATTAGTTGAAGAAATAATAAAATTAGTACCAGTATCTCAAATAAAATTAATAGATAAAACTTTCTTTATAGATAATCTAGAATTTAATTTAATAAAGTTATCACATGATGTAGATTGTTATGGAATGCTTATAAAAGAGAACAAAAAAGAAGTTGTATATATTACAGATACTGGTTATATTAATAAAAAATATATAGAACTTTTAAATAATAAAGATTTATATATAATTGAAAGCAATTATAATGAAGAAATGCTTAGAAATGGTCCATATCCATATATGTTACAACAAAGAATAAGAAGTAGTTATGGACATTTATCTAATTCTGATACAGTAGATTTTTTAAATAAAGTAATTGGGCCTAAAACAAAGTTAATATTTCTTGCTCATATATCAGAAAATAACAATACATATGATTTAGCGTATAAAGAGGTTACAAGTGGTGTTAAATTTAATAAGAAAAAAATTATAGTAACACATCAATTAGAAGCTTGCGAGATGGTGGAAATATGATAAAAATAATTTGCGTAGGAAAATTAAAAGAACAATATTTAAAAGATGCTGTAGAAGAATACAAGAAAAGATTATCAAAATATACTGATTTAGAAATAATAGAAGTTCCTGATGAAGGATTATTTGATGATAATAAAACTTTGAAAATTGAAGGAGAATCTATTCTAAAACATATAAGTAATAAAGATTATATTATTACCTTAGAAATAGATGGAAAGAATATATCTTCACCAGAACTTGCTGAAAAACTTGATAATATTTTTCTAACTAATAATACTATTACATTTATAATTGGTGGTAGTTTAGGATTAGATGATGAAATAAAAAAATTATCTAATTATAAATTATCTTTTGGTAAAATGACATTTCCTCATCAATTATTTAGAGTATTATTACTTGAACAAATATATAGATGTTTTAAAATAAATAACAATGAATCTTATCACAAATAGATTTATTGTTTTTTTCTTATATAGGTGCTATTCTAATTTTAGAAAGTAGATGGGATTATGAAAGAATTATTTATTATATTAACATTAGTTAGTTCTTTAAAAAGTTATATTCCAAGTAAGCCAGAACTTACTGTTGATGTTACTGAGATGAGTATAACTGAAATACAAGAAGCTATAGATGATGGATATCTTACTTATGAGGAATTAATGAAAATATATTTAGATAGAATTGATAAATATAATGATAAATATAATGCAGTATTATATGTTAATCCTAATGCTTTAGAAGAAGCTAAGAAAAAAGATGAAGAATATAAGAAAAATGGAAGGACATCTGATTTATTTGGAATGCCAATTCTAGTTAAAGATAATATAGATGTTAAGTGGATGCCTACTACTGCAGGTGCTAAGGGACTTAAAGATAATTATCCCAAGAAAAATGCACCAGCTATACAAAATCTAATTGATGAAGGTGCGATTATAATAGGCAAATCAAACATGAGTGAATTTGCTTTATCTGCATATAATTCATATAGTAGTTATGGTAGTGTAAAAAATGCTTATAATACTACTTATTCAAGTTATGGATCAAGTGGTGGTACTGCGGTTGGAGTCGCTGCTAATTTTGCAGTTGCTGGACTTGGTACTGATACAGGTGGATCAGTTAGACTTCCAAGTGCTGCTAATAACTTAGTTGGACTTAGACCTACATGGGGAAGTATATCTGGTGATGGTGTTATAAAGTACGATAAAACAAGAGATACTATTGGACCAATTACTAGATATGTAGAAGATAATGCAATTCTACTTGATGCACTTACTGATAAAAAAACAAACTTTAAAAAAGAAGTTAAATCAAAAACTGATTTAAAAGGTATAAAAATAGGTGTTGCTTCTCAATTTATGAATAATACTGATCAAGGTATATATAACTTGATGAAAAGCGCTATTAATAATTTTAAATCTATGGGTGCAGAAATAGTATATATTCCAGATTTCTATAATGGATACTATTCATTTAATGATAAATCTTTCTGTTATGATTTTAATGAATATTTAGAAGGAACAACAGGCAAAATAAGATCTTGGACTCAATTAAAAAAAGGAACAGATTATGTTAATAATATGAATTGGGTTGATACTAGTTGGTGTAGTAAAGACTATACAAAAAGCACTGCATATTTAAATACTTTAACTGCTAGAAATAGTTTTACCAACAATATAAAAGGAAAATTTAAAAAATATAATGTAGATATAGTTATTTATCCTACAATTAAAAATAAGTTATTAACAGTTGCATCATCTAGAACAAGTAGTGCTAAAACTTATGCCTATACAATTACTGCAACTGGATTTCCATCAATGAACTTACAAATTGGAAAAATAAATGGGTTAAGTTATGGAATGGAAGTAGTAACTACTGCAAACAATGAAGAAGTTCTTTATCCTATCGCATATTTATATGAACAAAAAACAAAATATTATAACAATCCATCTATATCTAAGAATTTATATGTTGTATCAAAAGAATTAGTTGAATTAAAAAAGAAGATAAAAACATCTAAATATGAAGAATTAAATGATATTACTGAATCATATTTAAAGAATTATTCTAGTAATACTAAATCTAATTTAAAAGAGAGTATTATTCTATCTATGTATGAGTTAAAAGAAAGAAATGCAGGGAAGTGATAATATGCTAGGCAATGATTGGGATTTGGTATTAAAAGATGAATTAGATAAGGATTATTTTAAAGAATTAATTTCATATGTTGAAAAAGAATATAAAGAAAAAACAATATATCCAAAGAAAAATGAAATTTTTAATGCTTTTCGTCATACATCTTATGAAAATACGAGAGTAGTTATATTAGGACAAGATCCATATCATGGAGAAAATGAAGCAGAAGGTCTATCTTTTTCGGTTAAAACAGGTATTAGGAAACCTCCATCATTAAATAATATTTTTAAAGAATTAAATGATGATTTAGGACTTCCTATTCCAACTAGTGGAAGTTTAATTAAATGGTCTTTAGAAGGAGTTTTATTATTAAATAGTGTTCTAACTGTTGAAAAAGATAAAGCGGCATCTCATCAAGGAATAGGATGGGAAAAATTTACTGATGCAGTTATTGAAAAATTAAATAATAAAACTACTCCAGTAGTATTTATACTATGGGGTAGTTATGCTAGAAGTAAAAAATGTCTAATTACAAACAAAATACATTATATAATTGAATCTCCTCATCCATCACCATTTTCTGCATATAATGGATTCTTTGGAAGTAAACCTTTTTCTAAGACAAATGAGTTTTTAAAAAAGAACAATTTAAAAGAAATAGATTGGGATTTAACAAAATAAAAATAGTGAATTAAACTTCACTATTTTTTTTCTTTTGAGAGTTTTTTAATATTTCAAAAAATTCTTCTTTATCAAAAGTATATAAATATTTAAAATCATATCCTCTTTTTCTAGCTACTATTCTAGAAGGAAATCTATCGACTAAATCATTAAAGATATTTGAATTATCATTATAAAATCTTTTTGTAGCTTCTAAATCTAATTCTATATCTTCTAATTCTTTTATTTTTTCACCAATTACTTCATCTGGAATATACGATTTATTAACAAGAAGATATTCTTTTAGTTGATGATAAAAGTCTCCTAATTCTCTATCTAGTGCAAGAGCATTATCACTTTTCTTCTTAATAATTTTATCAATATCTGGAAAAACAGAATTATCATTAATAGAATTAATATTTTCTACTATACTTTTCATAACTTCCCCTTTTCTTTTAAGAAGTTCATCTATTCCATTTTCTCCATCATGTATTTTTTTAAGTACTATATCATAATCTGCACTTATACTTTTAAATTTATATATAATTAATACAACAATAACAAAAACTAATAAAACAATGTATGGAATCATTTAACCACCTCTACAATAGAAATTATAACAAAAAAAGAATTAGTATTCAATTATATAAGAATATATATTCTTTAAAAAAGATGTTATAATTAAGTAGGAAAATAATATAAACAAAGGAGAAAATCATAATATGAATTTTATCGAAAGAATTAAAGAAAGAGCAAAAGAAGATATAAAAACAATAGTACTTCCTGAATCAATGGACGATAGAGTGCTTGATGCTGCCTTAAAAGTAGAGGCTGAAGGAATAGCTAAAATAATAATTATTGGTAATAAAGAAGAAATAATAGAAAAGACAAAAAAAGATTTTAATAATATTACATTTATTGATCCAAATAATAGTGAATTAACAGAAAAATATATAAATATGTTATATGAACTTCGTAAAGAAAAAGGAATGACTATAGAAGAAGCAAAAGATCTTTTATTAAACGATTATATGTACTTTGCATGTATGTTAGTAAAAGATAATAGGGCTGACGGAGTAGTATCAGGGGCTTGTCACTCTACTTCAAATACTTTAAGACCTGCATTACAAATTATTAAAACTGCAAAAGATGCAAAACTAGTATCAGCATTTTTCCTTATGGTAGTTCCTAACTGCAAATATGGTGATGGAACATTTATCTTTGCAGATTCTGGACTTGAACAAAATCCTACATCAGATAAATTAGCTGCTATAGCAGGAAGCAGTGCTAAAAGCTTTAAAACATTGGTAGAAAAAGAACCAATTGTTGCGATGTTATCTCATTCTACTAAAGGTAGTGCAAAACATGATGATGTTACAAAAGTAGTAGAAGCAACTGAACTTGCTAAAAAAGATTATCCAGAATATAAAATTGATGGAGAACTACAATTAGATGCAGCAATCGTTCCAGAAGTAGCTAAATCAAAAGCACCAGATTCAACTGTAGCAGGAAATGCCAATGTTTTAATATTTCCAGATTTAGATGCCGGAAATATTGGATATAAATTAGTTCAAAGACTTGCTAATGCCGAAGCTTATGGACCAATTACTCAGGGAATAGCATCACCTATAAATGACTTATCAAGAGGATGTAGTGTTGATGATATAGTTGGAGTTGTTGCTATTACTGCAGTTCAAGCTCAAAACAAATAAAATTCTGCAATGCAGAGTTTTTCTTTTCAAATAAAAGCTTCTATGCTATAATGTATCGTAAATTGGGTGGTATTATGCAAAAAATTAAGTTAAAAATAAAAATGATATCCGATTCTTGTAATGAAAATAATTACGAAGGAATCTTTAATAGTGACATAATATCATATAAAGAAGATAAAACAAAAGTAGAAGTAGATTTGAATAACAGTATAATAACTAGAAACGATGAAGAAAAACTACTTGTAGTAGATTATCGGCGAGAAGTAATTCATTTAAATTTAAAAGGATATGATTATAAATTTGATATGCCTATTGAATGTATAAATGAAGAAAAAAGAGAAAAATTCTTTTCTATAAAATATAAATTAGAAGATAAAATAATAGAATACATTTTAGAATATGAGGAGATATAGATGAGTTATATAAAAAAAATAGAAGAAGATTTAATTAAATATATAAATGATTGTGGATATGAAGTAGATAGTATAGATCTTACAGAATCTAATCGTCCAGATTTAGGAGATTATCAAATAAATGATGCAATGAAACTAGCTAAAACATATCATACAAATCCTAGAGAAATCGCCGAAAAAATTAAAGAAAAAATAGAACAAGATTCTAGATTTACTAATGTTAATATTGCTGGACCTGGATTTATCAATATAACTATTAGTGATTCTGCGTTAATAGAGTTCGTAAATTTATTACATAATTCCATAGACAATAATATAGATAAACAAGAAAAGAAGAAGATTATTTTAGACTATGGTGGAGCAAATATAGCTAAAACATTACACGTAGGTCATTTGCGTCCTGCTAACATTGGAGAAGCTCTTAAAAGATTATCAATTCACTTAGGACATGAAGTTATTGGAGATGTACACTTTGGTGATATAGGTCGTCAATCAGGAATGGTAATATCTGAAATAAAAAGATTACATCCTGAGCTAAAATTCTTTGATGAAAACTATGAAGGAGAATATGAACCATTTACAATTACTGCTGAAGAACTAGGAGAAATATATCCTCGTGCTAATCTTGCTGCTCAAGAATCTGAAGAAAGAATGGAAGAAGTAAGACAAATTACTGCAGAACTTGAAGAAGGAAGACGTGGATATGTAGCTTTATGGGAAATAATAAAAGAAACTTCTAAAGAAGATATTAAGAAGATCTATCTTGATTTAAATACAACTTTTGATTTATGGGAAGGAGAAACAGATTGTTTTCCATATATTCCTGCTACTATAGATAAAATGAAAAAAACAGGATTACTATATGAAAGCGAAGGAGCTTTAGTAATTGATGTTAATAATGAAGAAGATAATAAACCTATGCCACCACTTGTAGTTATTAAAAGTAATGGTGCTACATTATATGCAACTCGTGATTTAGCAACAATATATTCTCGTATGGAAAGATTTAATCCAGATATAATGTGGTACGTAACAGATTTCCGTCAAAGTCTTTATTTTGAACAAGTGTTCCGTGCAAGTAAAAAGACTCATTTAGTAAATGAAGATACCGAACTTGCTCATTTTGGACTTGGTACAATGAATGGACCAGATGGAAAACCATTCAAAACAAGAGATGGTGGAGTTATGGATTTAAAGGGATTAATAGAAGAAGTTATAAAAGAAGCTGAATCAAGATTAAATCCAAGTATTACTGATGAAGAAGAAAGAAAAGAAATATCTAAAATAGTTGGAATTTCTGCTTTAAAATATGCTGATTTTATTACTTATAGAGGAACAGATTATATATTTGATCCTAAAAAATTCTCTGATTTAAATGGTAAAACAGGACCATACTTACTATATTCTACTATTCGTATGAAATCATTATTAAATAAGAATGATACTGAATATAAAGAATATTCTTTAATAAATAACGACACAGATAAAGATATAATTAAATGTCTATTAAATATGCCTTTAATACTTAATAAAGCATTCGATATAAAATCATTAAACGATATAGCAGATTATATCTATAAACTTACAAGTTTATATAATAAATTTTATTCTGAGAACAGAGTACTTACAGAAGAAAACATTGAATTAAAATCATCTTGGTTAGTTCTTACTGATGTTGTAAAAAGAACTAATGAATTACTCCTAGATATACTTGGAATTAAAATTCCTGAAAAAATGTAAATAAAAATATTGCATTTATATTATATAAATGATATAAGTTAGAAGGTTATTAATCAATTGTTATCTGCTTGGGAGGAATTATATGAGTATTAACAATTT
Source organism: Bacilli bacterium (assembly GCA_017541325.1). Taxonomy (GTDB): domain Bacteria; phylum Bacillota_I; class Bacilli_A; order RF39; family UBA660; genus RUG11788. The sequence continues at coordinate 9,144 of JAFXZI010000003.1, read as the reverse complement.
ATCTAAAGAAGAATTAGAATTATATTCACATAAAGATATTACATATATGCTTATTAAGGAATTTGGTCCAATGAATACTGCTGATTTATTCAAAAAGATTACAGATTCTCTAGAGCTACCTAAAAGTTTTTATGAAAATAAAATAGGAGATTACTATACAACGCTAACAACTGATAAAAGATTTATTTTATTAGATGATGGTAATTGGGATTTAAAAGAAAAATATGCATCTGATAAAGTAAAAATAGATATTGATGAAGAAGAACTAGATGAAGAAGATGAAGAAGAATTAGAAGAGTCTACAGATGAAATCGAAGAAGAAGAAGAGGAAGATGAAGACAATTTTGATTCAACTGTTAATGATGATGATTTTGATGATTCAGATGATGATTATAAAGATTTAGTTATTATTGATGAAGATGAAATGGAACTAGAAGAATAGTTCTTTTTCTATGTATTTATGTATGTTATAATAACGACGAAGGGAATGAGACCAATGATAGAACGTTTAGAAATAATAAGTAAAAGATATGAAGACTTAAATAAAGAATTATTAGATCCAGCTAATTTAAGTAATGTTCAAAAAACAACAGCTCTATCTAAAGAAATAGCAGAACTTAAAGAGACAGTAGATACTTATAATAGATATAAAGAAGTAAAAACAAGTATTACTGATACAAAAGAATTGTTAAAAGATCCAGAATTAGCTGAAATGGCTAAAATGGAACTAGATAGTTTAAATGAGGAACATGATAAGTTAGAAAAGAAATTAGAAATGTTATTAGTACCAAAAGATCCTAATGATGGAAAGAATATTATTATGGAAATAAGAGGTGCAGCTGGTGGAGATGAAGCAAATATCTTTGCTGGAGACTTATATAGAATGTATACAAGATATGCTGAAAGAGAAGGATTTAAAACAGAAGTAATAGATTATGAAGAAGGTACTGCTGGAGGTTTTTCTCAAATAGAATTTATGATAAAGGGTTCAAATGTATATTCTAAATTAAAATATGAAAATGGATCTCATAGAGTTCAAAGAGTACCAGTAACGGAATCAAATGGTAGACTTCAAACATCAACTGCAACAGTTCTTGTTATGCCTGAAGTAGAAGATGTAGATATAGATATTAATCCTAATGATTTAAGAATAGATGTTTATTGTGCTAGCGGACATGGTGGACAAGGAGTAAATACTACACCATCTGCAGTAAGAATTACACATTTACCTACAAATACTGTAGTTACTTGTCAAAATGAAAGAAGTCAAATTCAAAATAAAGAACAAGCTATGAAAGTATTAAAAGCAAGACTTTATCAAGCAGAATTAGAGCGCCAAGAAGCAGAAGTTGGCAGTGAAAGAAGAACAAAGATAGGAACTGGAGATAGAGCAGAAAAAATAAGAACATATAATTATCCTCAAAACAGAGTAACAGATCATCGTATAGGATTTACTACTAACAATCTAGACAGTGTAATGAATGGAGATTTAGAAGATATAATTGAAGCATTAATTAATGAAGATATGAAAATGAAACTTGCAGGAACAGAAAATGACAGTTGATGATTTAATTGCTTATGGAAAAAGTAAAGTTCATTCAGATTTAGCTAAAATGTTACTTGCAGATTTACTAGATATGAATTCTTTAGAATTATTTATGATTCTAGATAAAGAAATAGAAGACTCTATTGTATATGAATATAAAAGAAGAGTATCAGAACTTAGAGAAGGTAGACCAATTCAGTATATTATTGGAAATGTAAATTTCTATGGTAATAAGTTAAATGTTGATGAAAGAGTACTTATTCCAAGATTTGAAACAGAACAATTAGTAGAAGAAACAATTAAAAGAATTAAAAACAAATTTGGAAACAAAGAAATATCTATTATAGATTTAGGAACAGGGAGTGGAGCAATAGGTCTTACTTTGAAAAAAGAGCTTCCTAATGCAGAAATAGATTTACTAGATATTAGTACTGATGCTTTAGATGTTGCTAAAACTAATTCTGAAAATCTAGGATTAGAAGTTAATATTATTCATAATGATATGTTAGAAAATATTGATAAAAAGTATGATGTAATAATATCAAATCCACCATACATCAGAACTGATGAAGAAATAGAAGATATAGTAAGAGATAATGAACCTCATATAGCGTTATTTGCTGGAAAAGAAGGACTAGATTGCTATATTAAAATATTAAGTGATATTAAGAAAAATTTAAAAGACGATTATTTAATAGCTTTTGAAATAGGTGATTTACAAAAAGATAGTATTACAGCATTAGTTAATAAATTTTTACCAGATGCAAATATCGAATGTTTAAAAGATTTATCTAATAGAGATAGAATGATTTTTATCTATAATTAGATAATTCTTTTATTGTATTTAATTGATATTATTACTAATAATTGCTACAATTAAAGAAGAAAGAACTTTTATAAAAATTAGGAGGAATTATGGAAGTATTAGAAATAGAAGGCGGAAAAAGTCTTAAAGGTACAATTAGAATCAGTGGTGCAAAAAACAGTAGTGTTGCCTTAATACCAGCATCAATTCTTTCAGACGAAGGAGCAGTAACATTATTAAATGTTCCTGAAATTAAAGATACGGATTCATTAACAGATATTTTAGCATTTATTGGTGCTGATGTTGAAAGAAGTACAGAAAGTATGGTAATAGATTCAACTAATGTTACTAATAAAGAAATTCCAGAAGAATTTGCTAAAAAACTTAGAGCATCTTATTATTTTATGGGTGCAATGCTTGGAAAATATAAACATGCAGAGTTATTTTTCCCAGGAGGATGTTCTATTGGGGAAAGACCAATTAATTTACATTTAAAAGGATTTGAAGCTTTAGGTGGTGTTGTTACTAATATTGGAAAAAAATATATAGTTGATGCAAAAGAATTAAAAGGTGCTGATATTTATCTAGATATAGCATCTGTAGGTGCAACTATTAATATTATGTTAGCTGCTGTAAAAGCAAAAGGAGTAACTAGAATTGAAAATGCTGCTAAAGAACCTGAAATAGTAGATGTTGCTATGTTACTTAACAGTATGGGAGCTAAAATTGAAGGAGCTGGAACAAATTTAATAAAAATAACAGGAGTAGATAAATTACATGGATGTAGTCATGAAATAATACCAGATAGAATTGAAGCTGGTACTTATATGATTATTGGTGCTGTTGCAGGTAATTATTTAAAAATAGATAATGTAATTCCAAAACATTTAGAAGCATTAATATCTACTTTAGAAGAAATGAATGTTGAATTAGATGTTGGAGATGATTATGTAATCGTTAATAAACCAGAAAAATATAAACCGGTTGTTATAAAAACATTACCATATCCAGGATTCCCAACAGATCTACAACAACCATTCTCAGTTCTTATGACTCAAGCAGAAGGAGATTCTAAGATTACTGAAACAATTTGGGAAAATAGATTTATGCATGTACCTCATTTAGTAAATATGGGTGCAAATATAGATGTATCTGGTATGAAAGCGTTTATTCATGGACCAACTAAATTATATGGTACTATAGTTGAAGCAACAGATTTACGTGCAGGTGCTACTATGGTTGCCGCAGCAATTATTGCTGAAGGAAAAACTACGATTACAAATATCAATCATATTTTAAGAGGATATGAAAATATAGTAGAAAAGTTATCTGATGTAGGAGCATCTATTAAAAGAGTTGAAGTAGAAGATTAATACTTGCAAAAAGAATAATAATTTGCTATATTATAAAAGCAATTTGAATTTTCTATGACAAATGTTGTCATGGCGGGAAGGAGAAATAATATGAAAGCAGGAATTCATCCAGAATATAAAGATACAAAAGTAACTTGTGCTTGTGGAGAAACTTTCACAGTAAGATCAACTAAAGATGAAATGAGAGTTGAAGTATGTTCTAAATGTCATCCATTCTATACAGGAAAACAAAGTAGAACTTCTCATGCAGGAAAGGTTGATAAGTTTAATAAAAAATACGGTTTTGATAAAACTAGTGAATAAGAGATGCGAATCTCTTATTTTTTTTGTATAATTATCTTATGAGGTGATTATATGAAGATAGCAATTGCTAGTGATCATAGAGGATTTGTATTAAAAGGGAAAATAATTGATTATTTAAAAGATAAATATGAAATATTAGATTTAGGTACTAATAATGAAGATGCTGCTGACTATCCTATTTATGGAATCAAACTAGGAGAAACTGTAGCAAATAAAGAAGTTGATTTAGGTATTGCTATTTGTGGAAGTGGAATAGGGATTAGTATTGCTTGTAATAAAGTAAAAGGAATTAGATGTGCTAAAGTAGATAGTATAGATGATGCTTATTTAACTAGAAAAGATAATGATGCTAACGTCATAGCTTTAAATGGATCAATAGATTTCTCTAAGGCTATAGAAATAATTGATAAGTTTTTAAATACTCCATTTGAACCTAATGATAGATATATTAGAAGAATAAATGAAATAAAAGAATATGAAGAGACTACTAAAATTTAGTAGTCTTCTTTTACTTCTATATAAAAATATTATATAATTAATTTGAGGTGGGATTATGTCAGTTGAATATTTAATTAGAGCAATATTAATAGTTTTAACTACTTTTTCAATATCAGCAGTTATAATGCCTTTAATAATAAAAATTGCTTATCATATAGGAGCTCTTGATAAACCAAGAGAAGAACAAGAACATAGACATATTCATAAAAAGACAACACCAAAATTTGGTGGTATGGCTATATATATAAGTTTCTTAATAGGTTATATGCTATTTGGAGTCCATAGTGTTCAAATGAATGCTATTCTTATGGGAAGTTTTTTCATAATATTTACTGGTATGATTGATGATATTAATGAATTAAAAGCCAAGGAACAGCTATTAGGACAAGCAAGTGCTGCTTTAATAGTAATGTTCTATGGAGGAATTCTATTAAGTAAGATATCTTTCTTTGGAATAACATGGAACTTTGGATTATTTGCTTATCCAATTACTTTGATATTTATATTAGGATGTATAAATATAATTAGACTTATAGATGGACTTGATGGATTAAGTGGAGGTATTACCGGAATATTTTATCTAACAATTGGAATAATTGCTTTTCTGCAAGGTAAATATGGAACACTAGAGATAACTCTTACTTATATTATGTTAGGTTCTACACTAGGATTTTTACTATATAACTTTAATCCTGCTAAAACTTTTGCTGGTGAAACTGGTGCAACATTTATGGGATATATGATCGCAGTTATTTCTCTTTTAGGATTTAAAGGTGCAATGCTTACATCTATAATAGTCCCTTTAATTACTTTATCAATACCAATACTTGATACTGCTTTTGCAATAATTAGACGTGTTATAAAGCATAAAAAGATATATGAAGGTGATAAAGATCATATGCACCATCAATTATTAAAAATGAATTTTTCTCAAAGAAAAACAGTTCTTGTAGTATATGGAATAGATTTACTTTTCTCTGCTGCATCTATTGTTTATAATATTAGAGGACAAAAAGTAGGAATTATTATTTATTTAGTATTAATGTTACTTGTATTATGGTTTGTTCTACATACTAGTATTATTAGTCCTACTATAGCTGAAAAAACAAAAAAATTTGAAAATAAGATTTTACATAGAAAAACTACTTAGGTAGTTTTTTTTATTCTGATGTGCTATTATATAAGTAGGAGGAGATGATGTAAAAATGAAGATTTCTATAAGAGGAGATAAAGTAGAAATTACTGAGGCAATTAAGAACTATATTGAAGAGAAACTAGAGAAAATCGATAGATATCTAGATAGCCCAGAAGAAGTAGAGGCAAAGGTTCTAGTCAGAATTTTGAAAGATGGACAAAAGGTAGAAGTTACAATTCCTTTAAAGAACTTTATTTTACGAGCTGAGGAAAAACAAGATGATGTTTATGCAGCAGTAGATGTACTTGTTAATAACATTGAAAGACAAATAAGAAAGAATAAAACTAAATTACAATCTCAATCTATTAAGAATTACAAGAATGAACGTAATTTTGCTATGAATGTAATTGAAGAAATAGATGATGAAGAGGATGATGAAGATAAATTTAAAATAGTTAAAAGAAAAACAATAGAAGCAAAACCTATGAGTGAAGAAGAAGCTATTCTTCAAATGGAATTATTAGGGCATGATTTCTATTTGTTTAAAAATCAAGATACTATGAAACCAACCCTTGTATATAAAAGAAAAGATAACCAATACGGTATCATTGAAACTTTATAATTTATATATTTGACCTTAGTATCATAACTAAGGTCTTTTTATGTATAAAACCGTAAAAAATGCTTTGATTATAAAGGTTTATTTGATAAAATATTAAGTGCAGGAGATGATTTAATGAGCGTTTTTAAGAAATTATTCGATCATGATTACAAAGAACTAAAAAAATTCTCTGTTTTAGCAGATAAAATAGAAGCTTTAGATAAAGAATATTCTAAATTATCAGATAAGAAATTAGCAGCTAAAACTGAGGAGTTTAAAGAAAGATTAAAAAATGGGGAAACCTTAGATGATATATTAGTAGAAGCTTTTGCTACTGCAAGAGAAGCTGCATATCGTGTTATTGGAGAAAAACCATATTATGTACAATTATTAGGTGCTATCGCAATCCATAAAGGAAATATTGCTGAGATGAAAACAGGTGAAGGTAAAACTTTAACTGCTGTTTTACCAGCATATTTAAATGCTTTAAGTGGAGAAGGAGTACATATTATCACAGTAAATGAATATCTTGCTCAACGTGATGCTAATTGGATGGGAAATATTCATAGATTACTTGGTTTAACTGTTGGAGTAAACTTAAGAGATTTAACTCCAAAACAAAAACAAGAAGTATATAACTCTGATATTATGTATACTACTAATAGTGAACTTGGATTTGATTATTTAAGAGATAACATGGTAGTAAAGAAAGAAGACAGGGTACAAAGAACTCTTAATTTTGCTATCGTCGATGAAGTTGACTCTGTTTTAATAGATGAAGCTAGAACTCCTCTTATTATTTCTGGAGGAGAATTAAAAAGTGTTTCTGTATATCAAGATGCAGATAAATTTGCTAAGAGTTTAACAAATGAAGATGATTATACAGTAGATGAAAAAACAAGAACTGTTGTACTTACTGAATCAGGAGTTAAAAAAGCAGAAAAGTTCTTTAAAGTATCTAATCTTTATGAATCTGATCAAACAAATTTAGTACATAGTATTAACCAAGCATTGAAGGCTAACTATGGAATGAGACTTGATGTTGATTATGTAGCTCAAAATGATGAAATCATTATAGTAGATAAGTTTACAGGACGTCTAATGAAAGGACGTGCTTACAGTGATGGACTTCATCAAGCAATAGAAGCTAAAGAAGGAGTTACAGTTAAACAAGAAACTAAGACTTTAGCAACTATTACATTACAAAACTTATTCAGAATGTATAAAAAGTTATCAGGAATGACTGGTACTGCAAAAACTGAAGAAGAAGAATTTAGAAATATCTATAACATGTATGTTATTCAAATACCAACTAATAAAGAAGTAATTCGTGATGATGAACCGGATTTAGTATATGCAACTAAACAAGGTAAATTTACTGCTTTAATAGATGAAATTGAAAGAAGACATAAATTAGGACAACCAGTACTAGTTGGTACTATAGCAATTGAAACTAACGAACTTATTAGTTCACTATTAAGAAAGAAAAAAATACCACACGAAGTATTAAATGCTAAAAACCATGCTCGTGAAGCTGAAATAATCGCTAAAGCTGGTGAAAAAGGAGCAGTTACAATCGCTACTAATATGGCTGGACGTGGTACAGATATTAAATTAACAGAAGAAACAAGAAAACTTGGTGGACTATGTGTATTTGGTACAGAACGTCATGAATCTCGTCGTATTGATAACCAATTACGTGGACGTTCAGGACGTCAAGGAGATCCAGGATTCACTCAATTCTATGTATCTATGGAAGATGACTTAATGGTAAGATTTGGTACTGATAGAATTAAGAGATTACTTCAATCATTAGGTTTTGATGATACTCAAGCAATAAAAAGTAAAACATTTACTAAATCAATTGAATCAGCTCAAGCTAGAGTTGAGGGTAATAACTTTGATATTCGTAAACAATTACTTCAATACGATGATGTAAATAATAATCAAAGAAAGATAATGTATGAAAGAAGAAATGAAATTCTAGATAATGAATCTATTCATGATACAGTATTAAATACAATGAAAGATCATATTACTGATGTAGTTAAATCCCATGTTTATCCTGAAGGAAAATTAACTAAAGAGGATTTAGAAGAAATAATTGAATATGTTAATACATTAGTAAGAAAAGATTTTGCTCTAAAAGATTTTGAAAAGAAATCTGAAAATGAAATTATTGATTTAATATATAATGAAATAATAACTGAATATAATGAAAAAATAGGTGTAGTTCCTTTAGCAATCGCAGAAGAATTTGAAAAAGTTATAACACTTAATATCATTGATAAATATTGGACAGAACAAATTAATACAATGTCTCATTTAAGAGAAGGTATTAGTTTAAGAAGTTATGGACAAGAAAATCCATTAAGAGCTTATACTGTTGAAGGATTTGAATTGTTTGATAAGATGTTCCAAAACATCGATAAAGATGTAACTAATTTCTTAGTTAAAGCACAAATTACACAAAATCTTGAAAGAAAAGAAATTAGTAAAGGAAAGTTCTCTAATAAAGGAGACGACGAACTTAAAAAACAAGAACCAGTAAGAAGTAAGAAAATAGGTCGTAATGATCCATGTCCATGTGGAAGTGGTAAGAAATATAAACAATGCCACGGAAAGTAGCATAAAATAAGGGTTTGCGAGTGATAATGTTCGCAAAATCCACTACTTAAAATGGTAAATGTTCGCAAAAAGTTCGCATAAAAAAAATTTTGAGATTATTCAATCTTTAAAAAGCCTTATAAAATAAGGGAAAAATAGATATTTAAGCCATGCGAACAAATTGGTTAAAATGTTCACATAAAGAACAGGCATATTGTTGTCTGTTCTTTTTTCGTCCTTAGCAAAGAAAAGGAGTGAGAACATTATGGCCGATGT
>JAFXZI010000015.1 GCA_017541325.1 Bacilli bacterium | reverse complement strand
TTCATATTTTTTAAGATTTGCCTCCTTTCCAATATATTTCGAAAGAAATACATTACAACAAAATTATATCACAAATTTACATTTTTTATATACAATTTTTAGACACTTGTTGAAGTTTGTGAGTGTTCGTAAAATTACTATATTCTAATTAAATATAAAATAAAAATTATTTAAAAAATCGAATATATATCTAATAATAATGATTTTTTACTTGTTTTATAAGGGGTTTCCCCTTACGTTACCACTTATCCAATTCCTATGCAAAAACCGGGTGATTTTTCCAAATTTTTATTAAATTCACAATTTTTTAGCTCTTTTTATAAAAAAAATACAAGATCTAAAATCTTGCAAAGCCTTTAAATATAAGGAATTAAGGAAGAGTTTGTATAAAGTGTTACCAAGCAGTTTATATTTGTTTTATTTTCGTTCATTTGGATCACTTCCTTTATTTAAAAATTCTATGTAATCAAATTCATCATAAAATCTTTTGCCTGTAATTCCGTCATATCTAAATATTTTACCACCTATTTCAGCCATATCTAAATTATTATCAAAACAATGAATTGCTGTCGTATAGTTTTCATTATGATCTTTATGAGTTAAGATCATTTTTTTATATGGAATTCCTTGAAACCTATGAATCAACTCTTCATCATGAATTCCATCATAGAATTCCATCATTACAACAATATTATCGTAATTAACTCTTTTACTTCTATCAATCCATTTTTCTTTTGCTTCATCAAAAGTTAAATAATGATCAAAATTAATAGTTACAGAATCATGATGAGCATCCCCTTTAATGATTCCAACTGGAATAGATTGATTACTATCATTTATTTCTACAATTTCTTGATTTAAATAATAATCTAAATCACTAACAAAAGAAATAAATTCTTTAGGTTTTATTCTTAAATTAATGGTTGGACTTAAAAATTTCAATCCTAAATCATGATAAATAAAACCTGCTAGACAATTATTAGTAAATAAAGAAAAGTCTTTATTGATTAATCTATTTCTAATACTTTTTATATGTTCATCTCTATTTTTAATAAAATCATCTATATTTTTTATAAAATTATTGGAATACTTATACCATTTAAATAAAGATTTCTTTTTTTCTATATATTTATTTAAATCTTCCTCTGTATAATTTGTAGTTATCTTTTTATATCTTTCAATCGTTCTATTATAACAATTATTAATACAGGTTCTAATAATAATTAGTTTACCTTTTAATATACCAATATCCTTAATGCAATGAAATTGTGCGCAATCAATTACAATAGTTTTATTATATTTTTTACAATACTCTAGTATTTCTTTATATATTAAATCAAAATTATCTCCGCAATTAGGTAAGGTATCATATTTACTTCTGAAATATTCTCCTAATTCCTTATTAATTCCCATAGCATTCTCATATCTATTATCGCTAAATATATCATCAGTATCAATAATAAGATATTCATCACTATTAAAATATTTTTTTGCATAAGTCGTTTTGCCAGATCCACTTTGTCCAGTTAAGTTAATTACATTATCATCCGTTATTTCTATGGTATACGGATCTTTATCTATAAATAAATTAATTAACTTACTACTTTTAATTTCGTTTAATACTTCTAATACACTATTATAAATCTCATAATTAATATGTCCTTCATGCCAAGGTTTTATAAAATTAGTGTATTCATAAATTGCTTCATCAATATTATCCATATTAACTTTATCTTTAATAATTTCTAGAGAAGTATTATAACAACCTCTTATTGCCAAAGCTGCAATGGTTTCTAAATATGTTTTAAGTGGCATATCAGATTTTTTATACAAATCCATAGTTAATTCATCACTTAGTGACTTTGGATTTTTCATAATTATTTTATTGGTTACAAAAATACCATTAGGAGTTTTTTTATTAGTAACATTTATTACTTCTGCATCTTCTGGTATTTCAACCTCATATAAAGTATCACCTCTTGCAATCCATCTAATTATGTTTTCTTCATTTGAAAAATTAATTCCACCTCTTTGTTCCCAATCAGGATTAGATGGATCCCAAGTATCACTTATAATCTCTTTTCCTTCTTCTATTAATCTACTATCTTTAAAACACCATCTCAAATATGACATATTTTTCACCTCTTTTTATTGATATTAAATATACTTCAAAATAATTGTCGGCATATTACAAGCCAGTACTCTAATTCCTCTCAAAAATGAGTATATTTTAACCTATTTTTTCTAATTTTTCTTCCTTTTTTATTAAAACTTGCAAGATCTCAATTCTTAAAAGTTCCCATTTTATAAGGGTTTAAGCGATAGTCGTCATAAATACAGGACAGGCAGTTGATATTTGTTTTATTTTCATTCATTTATTCCACCTTTTTTTTGTTATATGGTCATTTAATTATTAAAATGTTCAAAAATATCGTTAATTTGATCATATACTTCATTCCAATTAAATACTCTATATATATTTTTACTTTCTATATTTTCATTATATGGAGCATTAAAACAAATTACTGGAATATAGTTTGAAAGATTAATAATTGTATCTGGTTTATCTTCAATCATAAGATCTATACTATTATCTTTACATATTTTAGTTTTATCATCACTAAATATTATATTACTATATTTAAGACCATTATTATTTAACCAGTTTTTTACGCATTCACGCATCTTTTTTCCATTTTCATTATCTTTATCAGCTTTATATCTAGCAGTTATAATAATTAATTCATAATTATTATCTAATAGTTTTTCTAACATTTCTTTAGCATCTTTTCTTGCAGGTTCATCTTTAGAATAATCCCATATTGTTTTATCTATAAAATCAGTAAATTCTTCATTAGTTAAATCATACATTTCTTTTGCATCATAACCTTTTTCATTAACTAAAGATTTTCCTAAACTATCTGCATATTTCTTTCCATTAATTAAGTACCAATTATATACATCAGTTAATACTCCATCAATATCTATTCCTATCTTTTTCATATATCCTCCTGTTATTTAGAATTATAATAATTAATTGCTTTTATAAGTAAGTCTTTTTTTACTTCATTAATTTTATCTTTATTCTTTAATAAATCTATAAATTCGTCTTTTCCTAAAGTATCAATTAAATAACTAACCATAATATAAGCATAGTCATAACTATCATAATCATGCATTCCAAATTCATTTTCTATTTCTTTTTGATCAGGAATAGGATTATTATTTATATAATTATCTAAAAGCCATTTAATACCTTTAGAATATGTTCCGTCTAGATATTTTGCTATTCCTTCATTTAACCATTCAGGAGTAATACCAAAAATACTAAATTGAATACCATGTATTAATTCATGAAATATTACATTTTTATATTCTTCTTTAGACCATTCATCACTATTTGGATTATCTTTTGGTTCAAAAAAATTAAGGGAATTATCTTCATCTTTATGACAAGCACACATATAATCAGGGTCATCTTTAAATCCTCGTTTTTTTAGTCCATTAACTAATTCTTCTATACTATCATAAATATATATATTAAAAGATAATTCAAATTCATCAGAATTAAAAAAGCTAAATATCTCTTTCTTTTTATTATTTATAATGGAATCAATAACATTTTTATAGTCTGAATTATCATTTTGTACAATATATCTCATAAAACCACCTTACTTATTATAACATTAAATATAAGTACTATTTAATACAGCTACCTAGTTTTTTTACAAATTCTTCTGGTAATTTTTTATTAGTTTGTTCAATTAATTCATCACTTATACCATATATAGCTTCAGCCATACTTCCAACAATTGCGCAATTAGTATCAGTATCTCCTCCCATTAATAAAGTCTTTCTAATAGCATCTTCAAAACTATTTGAATTATAAAGTGCAAATAAGCAGTTTCCTATAGTTTCTTCACATGTTGTATTAAATTTAGAAAATGGTATGTATATAGGATTTATTTTCATCATTTCAAATATTTCTTCTTTAGAATAACCTTTTCTTGAATAATATATTATTAATGCTATTAGAGTTGCTGAATCAATTGCAGACTTTGAATTATGCGAAGGAATAGTTGCAAGTTTTGCATTTTTTAATACGTCTTGTTCTGTATCAAACATATATCCTACAGGAGATATTCTCATCATTGCACCATTTCCATGACTATTACCAATTATATTTGATTTACTCCATTTTATTAAATTTGGTGAAAATGATGATTTAAAATACGGAGAAAAATTAGGTTTATATTCTCTATATTCTTGTATATATTTTCTTAAATAAAAGTCATAGTCTTTATCATGTAATATTGCATCTAATACGGCGATAGTTAAAATAGTATCATCGCTATAGAAAGCATTATCTTCAATTAATTCTTTCATTTGTATACTATGAACATGTCCTAATTGATCATATTCATAAATACTTCCCGCTAAATCTCCAATTATTGCTCCATACATACTATCACCTTGCTTATAATATTTTAATTTTTAATACTTTTTATTATTCTCTCTTACAAAGAATTCTTCAAAATCTCTATAATAAACTTTAATTACTTTATCTGTATCTAAAGAATGAAAACATCTATATTGAGTAGTATTAGAATGATTATCTTTAATCATATCATCAGCTTTATCAAAAATATAAATGTATCCATATAAGTCATCTGGTAATTTTTCAACCTCAAATGTCATAACAGGAAATTCACCATTATTATTCATTGAAAAAGAATAATGCTCATTTATTTCTTTTAATGCTCTACTAAAAGCATATGCAGCAGCAGTATATAATGAACTAGTTAGAAATATAGCATTACTATTAGGATCATTTTCTGTAGGTTGACTACATTCTAAACTCTTATATTCGTGTGCTGCACCATGAAATAAATATTTTGGATTAAATACATCTTGATTTATATATTCTTCAAATTCATTCATATTTATATCTCCTTTAACTATAATTCATAATTCCAAATACCAAGTTTTCCTTTTGCTTGTATTGGTTTTGGTAGTACTTCAATTACTTTAAGTTTCCAAGCAAATCTACCTATCTCATATCTTCCATAATCTGATTCATTAGTTTCTTTATTAATATAATCAATAAATTCTTTAGTCATTAAAATACAATCTTCAAGTTCACATTTACATAATATATATCCCGGTTTAATATCTGATTTTAAGTATTTAGATGCTTTAGTAACGTTATCAGATTTACTTTGTGATATACTTGCATGAATATATATTTCTCCCCTATAATTTGTTTTCCAACTTCTAGTTTCGTATATTTTAACTTTATCTTTTACTAGTGTTGCGAATGGTTCTCTAATTGATAAAACTTTCATAAAATCACATCCTGAAAAATATTACAAATCTATTAAAAATTATAACATAAAAGAGCAGATTATTATATCTACTCTTTCTAACAATTAGTACAAATACCATTTATATTAAAAGTATATGATTTTCCATTAATTGTTGCTTTTTTACCAATTATTAGTCCTAATATAATTATTAATATAATACTAAATAACCAACTATTATCTGACTTTGTATTCATATAATCACCTATTCTAGTATCATTTTAGAAAAAAATAAGAACTTATAAAAGCTCTTATTTAAATTATATATTTATTATGATTCATTAATAACATCTAATAATCTATTTTTATATCTAATTGGATTAATTTTTTTAACATGTCCTTCTTCATCTACACTTACTTCTGGTATATATATACCTGTTTCAAGTTCAATAAAATCAGCAACTAATCTTCTATGACAAAATTCTGTTGTATATTCATGACATAATAATATTATATCTTCTCCAAAACGTTTATTTAAAGTATCTAAAAGTTTATAAGCATCTAAATATTTTAATCTAGTATCATAATAACTTCTTATATATTCATCTTCTATTTGTTTCCTAAATTCTAAATATTCTTTTATACGAGTGGCATCTTCTCTTAATCTTTTTAATTCATCTAGTTGTTCTGCATATGGTAGATAAGTAACAAGTTTAGGTGCAAGTTTTTTGTATGCAGGACCAAAATACCCCCAAGCATTACCACCATCACCGGTAATAGATACAGTATTACCTGATTTAACACTAGAATAACTTCCAGTACCAAGTATTATTTTAGAATAATCATCCATGTTGTCACCTCATTAAAAACAAATTACTAAAATTATATCACGAAAAAAGTAGATTATAAATTAAATCTACTCTATGTTTTATCCAATAATTTTTTTAGCAGTTTCTTCTGCTTCTTTTATATCTGCATTTTCAGAATCAATTGAAATAGCATCAGTATTAACTCCTTTTGCAATAGCTTCTGCTAATGCTTTGGTATTACCACTTCTAGAATAATATCTTACTTTTATATTCATATTTTTCCCATTTTATTTTATCCATAATAATATATCATTTATCATCTCATCTGTTAAATAATTACAATCTAAACTATGTTTACTATCACCATGATAATCAGATCCACATGATATTAATAAATTATTATCTTTAGCATATTTATATAAAAATTCTACTTCTTCTTTAGAATTTGGATTATTACATATTTCTATTCCATCTACATAATTTTTAACATCTTTAAGTACATCTAATACATCTTTGTTATATCTATAAGGATGAGCGATGAATACTTTTCCATTATTTTTATGTATTATTTCAACTAATTCAGTTATATCTGGCCACACAATATGCATATCTATATATAATGGAAAATTTGAATCTATTGAACTTAATCGATATAAGTCACCAGTACATGTAATATTATTTTTTTCTAAAAAGTCGCTTGGTAGCATTCTATATATTGCACCATGAGCATACTCAAGTTTGGGATTATATGAATCAATATTATCTAATTTAATATTTTTAGATTCACATAATTTAACTAATTCATTAAATAATATTTGTTGTCTTTCTTCTATTGCTCTATATTTTTTTGAAGCATAATCTAATATATTATCTAAATTAAAACCATAACACAAAAAATCATAAGTATGATTATTTATAATTGCATCAGCTTCAATTCCATTTATTATTCTAATATTATAATTATTTTCTATATCTTTATAAGCTTGGCAAGTATCATGATCAGTTATTGAAATAATATCAAAATTATTTTCTTTTAAAATATTAATTAAACTATTAACATCATATTTACCATCTAAAGAATAATTCGAATGAACATGTAAATTTATTTTCATAAAATCACCAACTATTAATATTTTATCCAAATAATGTTTTTTCTGATTTATATTGTTTAGATATATATATTAGTATTAATACAATATAGAAAATAGTACTTATAAATATTATTATTAATGAATTCATATCAAATTTATTCATTGTTATATCATTAAGTGCCATACCACAGTTTGCAATTGGTACTAAATTAAAGATCTTATTATCAACTTCCATTATTTTTACGAAATAAGGTATCATTGGTAAAAATGAAACAAATTGAAGTGATGATTGTGCTTCTTTATATGTTTTAGCTTTACCTGATAATGCAATACATACACCAGCAGATAACAAAGTTGATATAACTATAACTATTAGTGCTAAGAATATTATTTTAAAATTAATAGTAATAGTTAGATCTTTGAATGATTCAAATATGTAACTACAAACATATATAGATGGTAATGTTAATAGATAAGAAAATAATCCAATAGCAAGACCAAGTATAGCAGTTGCTAAATACTTACCAGTTACTAAATCAGAACTATTTACTGGGAATGTTAAAATTGTTTCTAATGTTCCTCTTTCTTTTTCACCACTTGTTGCATCAGTAGCAACTGTAACACAAGCCATAACTACTATCATAAGTACATATGTAATAGGTAAACTTAAAAGTACTATAAACATTGAATCAGTTTCTTCTTCTGCTAAAGATTCAGATGAATAAGTTATACTATTAAATACAAGATTAGGATCTATATTATTATCAACTAAATATTGATTAGCTTTTAATCTAGAATATTCTTCTAAATATGTACTAGCATAATAATCTATCATCGCACCACTATTTAAAGACTGATCTGTATAAATAATATAATTAATATCATTTTTTATAATATAGCCAGATATCTCTCCGTTATCATATGCTTCTTTTAATTCTTTATCATCTTTATATACTTTAAAATCAATATTATCATATTTTTTTAATATTTCTTTTTCTTCTTTAGATAAAGTGTAATTAATACCTACATCATAATTAGAATTTTCCATAAAATCAGATAAGAATCCAAATAAGAAGATAATAAATGGTATTAATAAAGGTAATAATAATAATTTATGAAAAGATTTCTTATCTCTTACAATTCCTCTTAATTCTTTAAAAATGGTAATTTTTATATTACTCCAATCCATTATTTAGCACCTCCAATAAGTTTAAAGAATGCATCTCTAATATTAGTAGTATTAGTTTCTTTTTCTATTTCTTTTGGTGTACCAATCGCGATTACTTTTCCTTTATTAATTAATACAACTCTATTACATATATTCTCTGCTTCTTCCATATAGTGAGTTGAATAAATAATACATTTACCTTTATCTCTTTCTTCTTTAATAAAATCTAATATAACTTGACTAGATATAATATCAAGCCCAGATGTTGCTTCATCTAAAATATAATAATGTGGATCATGAATAACACATCGTGAAACACCTACTCTTTGTGTTTGTCCAGTGGATAGATTACCTATTCTTTGATTTTTAAAGGAGTCCATATCAAATCTTTTTACTACTTCATTAATTCTTTTATCAATTATATTTTTATCCATTTTATAATAGGCAGCACACATTTTTAGAAGTTCAACACAAGATATATCTTTATATAGTTTTGTATTTCCTGATAAAAAAGCCATTTGTTTTTTTAATTCTATCTCATTGTCTTTTAAATCTTTGTCTGCAATAATTACTTTTCCTTTTGTTGGTTCCATTATTCCAGCAATAATTCTAAGTAAAGTTGTTTTACCAGCACCATTAGGTCCAAGTAAACCTAATATTTCTCCATCATTTACTTTAAATGATACGGAATCATCTGCTAAAAATTTAGATTTTTTCTTTTTATTATCAATTTTTATAAATTCTTTAGATACATTTTTAACTTCTATCATACTAACTCCTTATATTACATATTAATTATAATAGAAATAATCAATTTATTCTACAACTATTCTACCTAATTTTTTAGTTTTAATATCAAACGATTCATCCTGAGTTAACTGACTTAAATACCTAAAACTAACATCATTATAAAAATGTCTATGTTTTCTTTCAGAAGAGAAATTAGTACTTTTCTCTCCATTTTTATCTGCAGGATAAATAATGGTATCAGGAGTTGATGAAAACATTTGAACTGATCCAGGTATAATAATATGTTTTGCTAATTTATATTTTCTACTTTTATCTAATCCTTGATATACAAAAATAGGTGGCATTTTTAAAGAACTTAAAAAATATCTTAAATCTGTTTGAATTGTTTGATAATATTCTTTTATATCTCTATCAATTGCATCTAATCTCTCTTGTAAAGCAATATATTCTTTTACTTCCAGATATGATTCTAATTCTTCTAATTGATGATCATATTCTGTTAAAGCAATTAATAATGAATTATCATTTCCTCCACGTGCTTCTAGTCTTTTAGATTCATAATTAAACTGATCTAAAGTATAAGCATATTCTGCAACTGTTTGATTAAATGTTAAATCAGACATTCTTCTTCTTATTTTTAATGCTTCTTTTCTACCCAATTCAACCATTAATCTTTTTTCATTTATATGTAATTCTTTTACAATTCTTCTAATTTCTTCCATAAATCTCCTTATAAAAAAAGCAGCATAAAACTGCTTTAGCATCCGTCTTTACTACAAGATGGATTTAATTTAAATAATTCTTTAAATTGTTCTTCTTCATCTTCTAACATTTCTTTAGTTAATTCTTCACGAGAATCAGTTTGTAAACTAGAATATCCTTCTATTAATTTTTTAACTTTACCATTTTTAATAAAGAAATAATTAGGAGCATATATTCTTTTTTCACCAGTACTAATTTTTTCTCCATCTTCAGTTGTAATAGAATACTCTGATAAAACTGAATCAAATTCTTCTAACAATTTTTGATATTCTTCAGTGCCTTCTACTGTTTTCATAAGTTCATTATTAGATATTTCAAATTTATCTCTTAAAATTTCATTTCCTTCATCATTCCAAATGTCTATATAATAAATTTTATTAACTTTATAGTCTTTAGCTACTTCTATAGATTTTTCTAAGACACTACGACACCAAGGACATAAAGGATCTCCTACATATAAAAAGAATGTTTCTTTATCTTCAATCATTTTAACTATTTCAGAAGGTTTTACTTTTACATAAGGATTATCTTCAGAAATATTTATTGTTCTATGTTCTTTTCCTGATTTATTAGTTTTTCCATTTAATGCTTCGTATTCTTCTTTAAAGGCTAAAGCATCTTTATTTTTTTCTTTTTTACCACATCCTGTAATTGATACAGCAATAACTAGTATTAAACTTAATATAAATATTTTTTTTTTCATTTTGATCACTCCAATAATTATTTTATCATCTTTTCAAATAGATGTGAAGAATTCTATAACAATCCATCCCATTCTTTATAAAATTCTTCTAAGTATTTCTCCATATATTTATGACGATGTAGAGCAATTCTTTTTGCTTCATCAGTATTCATCATATCTTTAAGTAATAATAATTTTTCATAAAAATGATTAATTGAAGTTCTAGTTGTATTATAGTATTCATCAGAATTCATATTAAAATTAAATTTTGTCCCAGGAATATGCATAGGAGAATTATGATTACCCCCAAAAGCAAAAGTTCTAGCAATTCCAATTGCACCAAGAGCATCCAAGCGATCAGCATCTTGAACTATTTTTCCTTCTATAGTATCAGGAGTTACAGAATCACTGCCTTTAAAAGAAACTTGAGAAATAATATGACAAATCATATCAATTCTATCTTGTGGATAATTATTTTTCTTCAAGAATGTTTTAGCATTAATAAATCTTTCTTCTTGTTTTCCTACTAATTTATAATCATCTACATCATGCAATAAAGAAGCAAGGTAAACTAATTCTCTATCACATTCTATATTATATGAGATGTTTCTAGCTAAATTATATACACGTAATGTATGATAAAAATCATGTCCACTAAAATCGTTAGAGAAGAACTCTTCTACATATAATAGTGTCTTATTTACTAAATCAGATGTTTTAATATAATCTTTTACAAGAGGAATTCTTTCTTTATCTTTTAATCTATCACTACTATTTAAATAATCTAAATATTCATGAATATCTTGTACATTAAATGAATCAATATTTTCATATTTTACAGAATCATCTATTACAAATTCATATCTATCATTTAAACGGTACCAGTTACTCCCTCTTTTAATCAAATCATATTTCTTATTTAGTTCATTAAATGTTTCTTCATCAACTGCTAAATCTAAGTCTCCTGCATCATCTAAAATACCACGAAGAACAAGAGCTCCAGAAGATAGAACTATATATTTATTTTTATCTATTTTTAAATCATTTAAAAGTTTAATTACTTCTTTTCTATTAACTCGCTTCATAAAACCACCAAAATTATTATAACAAAAAAAGTAGATTTTACTCTACTTTTTAATTAATTAAAATTTTTTAATTATATCTTCAACTGTAAGCGGTTGTTTTTTAGTATAAGTACCAGAAAAAGTTGGATCTGTAGATGTTAAAGTTATATTTTTGTTTTCATATTTTAGGCTATATGTATTTTCAGGAATAGTAACTGTATAATTTCCATTAGCATCTAACTCTGCTTCTCCAACTACTGTATTATTATTAATTAATTCTGCTTTGAAAGATATTTTATTATCAGCCATTTGATATACATATAATTTATTATTTTCTTGTTCATATAATCCAGTTATCTCACTAGTTACAAATTTAGGATCACCATAGTTATCAGTAAAGTAATCATTAGCTGTATAATTTTTTTCTTTTACATATTCTCCACTATCAAATCCGGCATCATTTGTTTCTAATGTAATATTATTACCATTTAGTTTAAAAGTATAATTCTTTTCAAATATAGTTGCAGTTGCAGTATCATCAGTAATATCTGCTTCTCCTTTTGCTGTATAACTATCATTTGCTAATATATTATATTTTATCTTGTTATCTAATGTATATATTTTTAATACTATATTATCTTTCTTATACACTCCATCAAAATTCTTTGTTTGTACTACTGGTTGTACATCTTTTTTGGCATCATTACTATCTTTTGATTTTTCTTCAACTCCTAAATTAAAAGGATTTACGAAACCAAAAACAATTAATAAAACACCAAATAAAATCACTAAAATACTATTCTTTTTCATATAATCACCCTTTCTTTTTATTAATCTTCATTATCATTTATTACCCAATGTGATAATATTTCATCTCTTTCAGAATCATTAGCAACATATAAATAATATAATAATGCAAACGTATCTAATGCATCATTTGATAGATTTTGATCTTTTAAACTTTTATTTTTATCTAAATGTACTTCAAGATTTGAATCGGCTGCCAAATCGGTTAAATTTTTCAAAAAATCAGCAGGCATCTTATCTTGGATATAGTTACCACTATGAAGTAAAATCATTAGAACTTCTTTAGCAACATCTTTATCAAGCAATTCTTCGTCCATGACTCATTTCATCTCCTTTAACAAGTCCTTTTATTTTATCTATTACTTTCTTTACATCTGATATTGATCTACTAAATATTGATTCATTAACATCAGATATGTTTTCAGTAGGAGTATTGTTAAGTCTTGATTTCCATTCTTCATATTCTTCCTCAAATATTTCTATTCCACCTAAATCATTAAAATAATAGAATTTCCTTGTTGTATTATCGGCTGCTAAAACTAAAATACTATCTCCTGACATCTTTTTTACTATATCCACTTTATCAGATGGTACTAAAACACATCTTATTTTGTCCCTAGGAAAGTTATGCATAATTCCTACTTCCGGAACGGCTGAACTAATTGGAGTATAATGACTAGATTTTACATCTTCTTTTGTTGTACCAAGCACTATTGGAAATGATAATTCTGTTTTCTTTGTTGGATTAAAGGAAGAATATCCTTCAGCAACATCTAACACATCAGTTAAGCTTACAAAAGCTCTTTGTCCTTTTATCCTTGACCATTCTTCTCCAGTAGTAACTTCGATACCTTGTTCATTTGATTTATCTACGCTATTAATTCCATATTTTAATATTCCTGGAAGAGCATTAGCATTTGTTCCATGAAAATATATAATATTATTTTCAACTAATTGATCAAAGGTATCTGGATTATTTAATAATAAATAAGCAAGTCCTACTCTTCTTTCAGCATCAATACCTGGATTATTTCTTCCTATATCTCCCGATGGACTATAATTTAAATACCCACCTTCATACAAGATGGATTCTAATTTTTTTGTTGTTTCTTCGTCTGGAGATAAGGATAAAAATCTATTGCATAAATCTTGATATTTAGGATCTACCATTAATTGTTCTAATGTGAAATCAGAATATTGCATTTATTAATCACTATCCTCTTATAGCAATTATAACACATCTATATCTAAAATATCTTCTATTTTAATTGTTTCTTTAGAAAATAATATAATTTCTTTATTAATTAAATCTATCTTTTTAATTTTATCAGTAATAGATACATAGATACCACCGTCTTTATATTTATCTTTAATAAAATATGTTATTTTTATTATTTTATTTTTATAATCATTTATTTTTTTATTTAATTGTTCAATCTTCTCATCTGTAAGAATAATTTTACTTTCTACATATCTTGCAGTTTCATTAATACTATCTTCATATCCAGAAAGAGCTGCGAAAGGAGCAAAAATAGCACTTCTATTATCAATATTCATTCTTTTATGATACCTAGGTTCATAATGTTCTAAATTAATAATATCTAAATATTTATCCATTGTGTCCTCCTACTTGTTTATTTCTACTTATTGTAGTTGCACCTTCTTCTAAATTCATCCCTCTTAAAATAGCATTTTTTCCATATTTATTTTTAAGTTCTATAATTACTTTTTGTAGATTATGTTCTTCCATTTCTTCTATTTGTTCTTTTTTCTTATTTATATCAAATTCATCTTGATTATTAAATAAATCAAATTGATTAAATACTTTTTCTTTTTCATTATTACTAGATAAATTACATGCAACTATATTTATTCTTCTAATTAATAAATCCGGATTAATAATATTATCATATAATTTCAAAACTTTTGAAGTAATTACTTTAGTAGATGAAGTTTTATGATCAATATTAATTGTCCCATGACTATGTTTAGGAATACTTCTACCATAAAAATCTTTTACTATTTCACCAAAATAATTATCTCTTATATTTTTATTTTTTAAATTCTCTATATCATAACCTATAGTAATAACTAATTTATCTGTAACTAAATTCTTATCTACTAAATCTAAAGTAAGTAATTCAGTCATTTCTTTTAATATTAATCTAGCTTTACGATAATTATATGGAACATGTAAAACTTGTCCAGATGATAATGAAGACGCTTTTGGTTTATAGTTTTTGGCATCTTTAATAGTACATGGTTCATATCCCCAAGCATGATCTATTAAAATTTCAGCATTTATTCCTAATATTTTATATAATAGGTTCTCATCATTTATTGAAATTCTAGCAATATCTCCCATAGTTTTTATATTATATTTTTCAAGTCTAGAACTTATTCCTCTACCAACTCTCCAAAAGTCAGTGATTGGTTCATGATTCCATAATTCTTTACGATATAACATTTCATCAAGGAAGGCCATTCTAGCTCCATTTTCATTTGGTTCTGAGTGTTTTGCAACTATATCCATTGCTATTTTAGCTAAATACATATTAGTACCTATTCCTGCAGTTGCAGTTATTCCAGTAGTATTATATACATCATTTATTATTTTAGTAGTTAATTCTTCACTAGATAATTTATATAATTTTAAATAATTAGTAATATCACAAAATACTTCATCTATTGAATAGACTAATATATCATCAGGAGAAATATATTTTAAATAAATATTATATATGTCATTACTATATTTCATATAATATTTCATTCTAGGAGGGGCTACTATAAAATCTACTTTAAGATTAGGATCGTTTTTTAAAGCAATATCATTATAAGAATTACCACTAAAACTAGTTTTAATATTTTTTCTCCTTAATATATTTATTTCTTTAACTTTTTCTATTACTTCATATAGTCTACTTCTACCACTAATACCATATTGTTTTAAAGATGGTGATACAGCTAAACATATAGTTTTTTCTGTTCGAGTTTTATCAGCTACAACTAAATTAGTTGTTAATGGATCAAGACCTCTTTCAACACATTCTACTGATGCATAAAAGCTTTTTAAATCAATACACATATATACTTTGTCCATATCACATCACCAAGATAATTATAACATTAAATTATTAAAAATAGAACACTTGTTCGTATGTATTTTACAAAATAAAAAGAAGTATTTTTATACTTCTTATTCATATATACCTATATAATATTTCTTTTTACCTCTTCTTACTATTAAATACTTATTATGTAAACAAGAATTTTTAGTTATAGTAAAATCTAAATCTGTAATCTTTTCTCCGTTTAAAGTAATAGATCCAGCACTAACAAATTCACGTGCTTCTCTTTTACTTGAACAAATACCACCAGCTATAAGAAAATCTAGAATATTACTATCTTCATTAATTTTAAATGGTACAAGTCCTTTAAAAGCATCTTCTATTTCTTTTTCAGTGAAATTCTTTATATCTCCACTAAATAATGATTCAGATATTTTAAGAGCTTCTTTATAACTATTCTCTCCATGTAAATCAGTAATTATTTCACGAGCTAACGCTTTATGAGCCTCACGCAATTCTGGATGTTCTTTATTACTTTTTTCAAGTTCAAGTATTTCATCTACTGATAAGAAAGTAAATATCTTTAAGTAATCTACTACTACTTCATCATCTACGTTAATTAAGTATTGATATAACTCATAAGAAGATGTTTTTTCTTCATCTAACCAAAGAGCATTACCTTCACTCTTACCAAACTTATTACCATATTTGTCTACAACAAGTGGCATAGTAAATGCATATGCATCTTTTCCTAATTTCTTTTTAATTAAATCAATACCTGTTGTAATATTACCCCATTGATCTGAACCTTCTACTTGCATAATACAATTTTTATTTTCATATAACCATAAAAAATCATATCCTTGAATTAACATGTAAGCAAATTCAGCAAAAGTAATACCTGTTTCTAATCTTCTTCTAATAATATCTTTATCTAACATATAGTTAACTGTAATATATTTACCTACATCACGTAATACATCAGTAAATTCATATCCTCTAAACCAATCATAGTTATTTACTACTTCTGCTTTTCCATCAAAAATATCTTCTACTTGTTTTTTGATTCCTTCTAGATTCTTATTTAGTTGCTCTTTAGTAATTATCTCTCTTTCAGCAGTAGGTCTAGGATCTCCAATTAATCCTGTAGCTCCTCCACAAAGAAGAATAGGATGATGTCCATATTTAGCTAATCTCTTAGCAGTAATAAGACTAGAATAATGTCCTAAATGCAAAGAATCTGCAGTTGGATCTGTTCCCCAGTAAAAAGTTACTTTTTCATTATTTAATTTATCTTCAATATCTTCTCCTGCAACGTCTTTAATTAATCCTCTCCAAACTAATTCATCATAAAATTTCATATTCTATCCTCCTTAAATAAAAAACACGAATAATCGTCATAAGGACGAAATATTCGTGGTACCACCTTAATTCATGTATAAATACATGCACTCAAAGTTATAACGTAACTAACGTTTGAACTCATAATATGTATTTCATTTAATATTCATTATTCATTTCCACCAACTATGAACTCTCTATAAATTAAAATATTAAATTACTTCTTATTAATCAAAGCTCAATATAAGTAATTTTAACATATTATTATTAAATAAGTAAAGTACTAAGCACCTGTTTCTTCAGTAAAGTTTCTTCTAAACTCTTTTATTTTTCTTTTAGCCTTGGTAGTTTTTACATCCTTAAGCCATTCTTCTCTAGGACCATATGAAGTAGGATCTGTAATAATTGTTACTCTATCTTTAGTATGTAATTTAGTAGAAATTGGTACATATTCTCCATTTACTTTAGCTGCTACCATGGTATTACCTATATCAGTATGAATAGAATAAGCAAAATCTATTGGAGTAGATCCAACTGGTAGTTCAATAGTATGCCCATTAGTAGTATATACATATATTTTATTTGAGAATACTTCTATTTTAACCTGTTTTACAAAATCTTGATTATCACCAAATACTTTACTTATTTCAAGTAATGAATTAAAAAATTGACACTTTTCTCTTAAATCTTCTTGCATTCTAGTTCTGGCATCACCTTGATTTAAATCCCAATATGCAGTTAATCCAAAAGTCGCGATTTGATCCATTTGATGAGTTCTAATTTGTGTTTGAACAATTCTATTATCTTCTCCAAAAACACTAGTATGAAGAGATTGATACATATTAGTTTTAGGATTACATATATAATCCTTAAATCTTTCGTTTATAGGTTTATATTTCGAATGAACTAATCCTAGTGTTAGATAACATTCAGATATTTTATCTACTATTATTTTCATTGCAAGTAAATCATGAATATCAGACATTCTACCACCTTGAGATAATGCTTTATAAATACCATAAATATTCTTTGTTCTAATTTTAATATCACTAGGAATATCGTTATCATTTAATATTGTACTAATTTGTGTAAGCATTTCTTCTAAACAATCATGACTATCTCTTTCAATAATTATTCTTTGTTCTCTTACCTTATTATAAGAATCTGGTTTTAAATATTGAAGAGATAAATCTTCTAATTCACTTTTTATTTTATAAGCTCCTATATAATATGCGATTGGTACAAATATTTCCATTGTTTCAATAGCGTTTTCTTTTTGCTTAAATTCACTTTTAGATTGTAATGTTCTCATATTATGAAGTCTATCTGCTAATTTAATAATAATTATACGAACATCAGTAGTAATACCTAATATTATTTTTCTTGTATTAGCAAAGTTTTGTTCTTCTTTAGAAGAATAGTTTAATCTACTAATCTTAGTAACTCCATCTACTAGATTAGCAACATCTACTCCAAATTCGCTTGCTATTTCTTCTTTTGTAATATCACAATCTTCTAAAGTATCATGTAAAAGTCCTGCACATATTGTATCGCAATCTGCATGCATTTCAGATAAGATATATGAAACATTCAACGGATGATAAATGTATGCTTCTCCACTCTGTCTATACTGTCCTCTATGTAATTCTTCAGCTAGTTTATATGCCTTTCTAATCTTAGCTAAGTCAGCAACATTACAGTTATAAATGAGTACATTACTAAGTAGATCTTCTAATTCTATCATACTATCACCTCTTAAAAACAAAAAGCACGCAATAAGTTTTATTCTTATTACGCACTTTGTTTTTCTAATCTATATTTTTTACAGCAGCAAAAACAGTAAATATCAAAAAATATTCGAATTCGTTTAGATAAGTTTAAATGTAAATTGGTATTTCTTCTCATAACTTGCCTCTCTAAAAAATATAATACCACTTTACTACTTTAAAATTTAAAGTCAATACTTTTTATCAAATTATTCTACATTTATATTATTTTTCTTTAATTTATCTAATAAGTCATTATAATTATCTTTTTCTACAACTTCTGCAGTCATACCTAACATCTTAGCAGTATCTACATTTGCAATTAAATCATCAATAAATAGAGTTTCATCTACTTTTAAATCATATCTATCTATAAGTATTTTATATATCTCTGTATGAGGTTTTAAAGCACACTCTTGAAATGATAAAACATATCCATCTACCATATCAAATAAACCAGATGATTCAACTTTATTATAAAAAGAATCATTCATATTAGATAATAAATATATTTTATATCCATTTCTACTAAGATTTTTTATTAGTAATAAAACATCACTAGATATATATCCAGAATCTAAATAATGATGCCAAAAATTAAATATTAATTTATCTTTCAAATGATCAGTACGATCTTGATGAATATTAATAATATCAGTAATGTTAAATAAACCTGTATCTATTAAATCATATGTTTGCCATTCAGGAGAATTAATTAAATTATCAATAATAAATTTTTGTTCATCTATATCATCTGAGAAAAGACCAGGAAGTTTACTTATATCATAATAAAAACAAATATTTCCAATATCAAAGACTATATTCTTCATATTATCACCAAGATTATTGTAGCATAAAAAAAGAGACTAGTTCAATTAACTAGTCTCAATATAGTTATTCAATAGTTTTTACTTTAGGTTTGTAAGTATTTAAAAACTCAGCAAGTTCATCTAAACTTTCAACTACTGTAGCACCATTTTCAGCAACTAATTTAGCAGTTTTTAAAGTTACTTTTAATCCATGCTTTGAGAATGTTTTACCATTTGCTTCAGGAATAACTAATAAAACTGTTCTATCAGGTCTTTTGTTACTGTCATCAACCACTTCTACGTGTGAATAACCAATCTCTAATTCTGCTTCTGGTGTTATAACATATACACGAATATCATCTGTTTCCCTATGAAAGTCTTCAACAGCTTGTGCTTCCTCATTCCATGCTCCTGGAGTTAATTGAGGATTGAAGAATTCAACTCTTTCTTGATCTAACATAGGAATTAATTCACTTCTCCATGTACTTGATGCACAAGTTCCTCCTAAAAATACTTTTACTTTTCTCATAATATCATCCCTTTCAAAAAATCTTTATAAAGGTCTTGAAAAAAGTAAAAATATAAATTAAAAGACAAGACCTTTATAGTAAAAGTCTTGTCCAGATATAAATCTTAGTAATACGGTTAGTAATTAACGAAATGTCGTATCACTACATTTAAGGACTACTCCCATTTACGAGTGGATATTATACCACAAAACTTGATTTTTTTCAAGGGATAACTATCATTTAATCATCATCTTCAAAATAATAATCATCATCTTCTAACTCTTCTTCTTCAAAATTATATGAATTATAGTTATCTTTTTTTATATCTTCTTTTTGCCATTTATCTAATCCAGCTAATTCTTCATTTTCTTTTTTCTTCTTTTGAAAATCAGTATCTTCAAATAAAAAACTAAACATTCCCATAACGTACCTCTTATTTTATTAATATATTTTTACTATAGTTATATAAATCGTTTGCTACTTTATATTTATCATCACTACTATTTTTACAATCTATTCCTAAAACTGTAATATAGTATCTTTTACCCCCATGATTAAATCCCCAAACACCATGACAATGGTAACCAGTTCCACTTTTTATAAAGAATAGACCATCTTTAGATTTGTTACTAGCTAATGATGAATATGTCTTTGATGTATTTGAAGTATATGATGATAAAAAGTCAGAATTATTCATAGCAGTAATTGTAATAATAGTTAAATCATTAGCAGTCATTCCAACAGAACTTTTAGATATTCCGTTTGATTTATAATACTTAGAACCAGATAGTCCACTACCATTACTTAAAGTAGTTTCTTTACATCCATTTGATATTAAAAACTCATTAATCTTTTTAATACCATATTCATGAGCTTTAGCATCATCATTGGTATTCCCATATTTTTTACCAATTGCAACAACTATTGCTTCAGCAGCTGAATTAGAAGATCCTGGAAATGCTCTAGTTGCTGCGGCTTTAACTGTTAACTTTTGTCCTGGATCAATTTTATTAGTATTATATTGTCCAACTTTATTAGTAACGAATTTAGAGCCAACTACATAATCAGTTTGTAAATCTAATAGTTTAATTGCAGCATATCCAGTAAATATTTTAGTTGTTGATGCACCTTCTCTTAGTAGATGAGCATTTTTTGATGCTAAAACAGTTCCATTTTCACTAGCTATAATAATACTTGGATTACTATTCTTAGCATTATTTAAAACTGAAGAAGGTATCTCAATTGAATTTGAATAGTTTAATGAACCACCTTCTTTTTGTCTTTGCGCTTCTTTTGCTTTTTCTTCATTTATACGACGAACTCTTTCTCTAATTTCATTTATTCTATTTCTTTCTTGAGCAGCTTCTTCACTTTCACGTTTTAACTCATTTTCTTCTTCTTTTTTATTTTTTTCTTCTATATTTTGAAAGTGTTTAATCGTATCAATATTTGCATTATCCCAACACTTATTATCAAAAAAATCATTACTTGTTGCAAAGGATAATATAAGACGAGCTAGAAAAGGAATAAAAAATATACATACTGCTGCAATCATTCTAGAAATCATTTTTTTAGTATCTTTTTTAAAATTAGGATCATTTGCAACAACTATTTTATATAAATCAATACCAAGTGATAAAACTAGAATTAAAGGAACTACTATACCAATAAATTCTATAGCATACTTAAACCATAAAATAATACTTAAAAAGTTTGATTGTTCACATATATCTAGTATCATTATTATCACCAATTTAATTATAACAAAAAAAGTAGGATTACCCTACTTTAAATTATCTATTATTTCTTTAGCAGCTTTCTTACCAGCTTCCATTGCAAGAATTACAGTAGCTGCACCAGTTACAGCATCTCCTCCTGCATATACATTATCAAGAGATGTTTTAGTTCCTTCAACAACAATAAGACCTCTATCAGATAAATTAATATCACTACCTTTAAGTGCTTCATGATTTGGACTTGTACCTAAAGCCATAACAACCATATCACAGTCTACTTTATGAAGTGATTTTTCATCTTCTGTAACACTACGTCTTCCATCTTCTCCAGCTTCACCTAAAACCATATTAACTACTTCCATACCAATTACAGAATTATTTTCATCAGTTAAAATTCTTACTGGATTAGTAAGTACATCAAAGACAATTCCTTCATCTTTTGCGTGTTCTACTTCCATTTTACGTGCTGGAAGTTCTTCTTCACTACGACGATACATTAAATGAGCATCTACTCCTAATCTTTTTAGTGAACGAACGGCATCCATTGCTACGTTTCCTCCACCGATAACATATGCTTTTTTAAGATTCTTTATTGGTGTTTTACTTGTATCTTTATAAGCACCCATTAAGTTAATACGCGTAAGTATTTCATTAGCAGAGAATACTTCATTAGCATCTTCTCCTGGAATTCCCATAAATTTAGGAAGTCCAGCACCACTACCTACAAAAACTGCATCATATTCTTTTTGTAAATCATTAAGAGTAATTGCATTTCCAATAGGCACATTTGTATTTATTCTAACACCAAGTTTCTTTAAACTTTTTACTTCCTTTGCAACTATATCTTTAGGAAGTCTAAATTCAGGAATACCATATGTTAAAACTCCTCCTGCTTTATGTAATATTTCAAAAATAGTTACATCATATCCAGCCTTAGCAAGATCTCCTGCACAAGTAAGTCCAGCAGGTCCACTTCCTACAATAGCAATTCTTTTACCATTTTGTTCTATTTTTTTTGTTGCATTAAAATTATTGATTAAAGCTTGATCTGCAACATATCTTTCTAGTGAACCAATTGATATTGCATCACCCTTAATACCTTTAACACACATTGCTTCACATTGTTTTTCTTGAGGACAAACTCGTCCACATATAGCTGGAAGTGAAGAACTTCTTGAAATAACTTCATATGCAGCTTTAATATCTCCATCTTTAATATGTGCTATAAACTCAGGAATCATAATATTAACTGGACATCCTTCAACACAACGTGGAACTTTACAATGTAGACAACGACTTGCTTCCGCTAAAGCTTCTTCATCGTTAAAACCATATTCTACTTCATTAAAGTTAGTAATACGTTCTTCTGGAGATTGCAATCTTCCTTTTACTTTCTTATCTTCCATAATTCCTCCTAAGCTTCTTCCTTAGCAAGTAGTGCTTTCATTTGATCCCATTTAATTTTTTCTTCTTCTTGATATATTTTCATACGTTTCAAAGCTAAATCAAAATCTATTTTATGTCCATCAAATTCAGGACCATGTATACAAGCAAATTTAGGTTTACCATCAACTTCACAACGACATGCACCACACATACCACTACCATCTACCATTAACGGATTCATACTAACGATAGTTTTTACATTATGTTTTCTTGTTACTTCTGCAACATTTTTCATCATTATAATTGGTCCAATTGCAACTACAATATCATAATTATTAATATTTTCTTCTAATACTGTTGTAACAAATCCTTTTGTACCAAAACTACCATCATCTGTTGTATATGTAATATTATGAGCAACAGCTTCTATTTTATCTCTAATAAGTAACAGTTCCTTATTACGAGAACCATATATTACATCTACATCAAATCCATTATCATGTAAGAATTTAACTTGTGGATAAACCGGAGCAATACCAACTCCACCTGCTACATAACATATTCTTTTTCCTTTGAAACTTTCTGGATCAGAACATATTTCATTTCCATTACCAAGAGGACCAACTACACTAAATATTTCATCTTTAACATGAGATAATTCTTCAGTAGATGCACCTATTACTTGATAAATTATCCAAAGTAATCCTTTTTCTTTATCATAATCATAAATAGTTAATGGAATTCTTTCACTATCTTCTTTAGTCATTACTATTACAAATTGTCCTGGAATAGCACGTTTTACTGCAAGAGGTGCTTCAATAAGCATCTCATATGAATCAGGACTTATTTGTTTATTATAGTGTACTTTATACATATATATCACCTATCCTACAATATATATTTTACCTTTATTAAATATACCTATCAAGTAATAATTAATATTCTTTACATAAAAAAAGAGTATAAAATACTCTTAATTTACAATTATATTTTTATCCTTCTTCGCACGCTTCAAATTCAGCTGTTGTATATGATTGATTTTCTAAAATTATATCATCATGAATACCAACTATAATTGGATAACTAGGATTATTTATTTTTGGATAGATTAAATATCTTTTATTATAATCTTCTGCTGTTCTATCTTCACACTCTTTATAATCAGTTATTACATAGTGATCGGTATTATACTTACTATTCATCCATTCTTCCCAAGTCATTTCAGGAAGTGCATAATATGTTTTACCATCTAGTTTAAATTGAATCTTATTAATTATTTCTACATTTGTAGATACTTTTATAGTAAGTTGTTTAATTGCATTAGCAGTAAATGGTACAAATACTATTACTGTAGCTAGTACAATTATAAAATATTTAATTTTTCTTTTAATTCCAAATCTAACTATAGATATAACAATAGCTGTTCCAATACCTATAACTACTATAGCAGTAGACACTCCAGTCTTTGGATTATTAGCTTCTTCTGGTAATGGTTCATCTTTACCTATTTTTAATTCTATTTCATTAGCTTCAGTATATCCTTCTCCTAAAACATTCTCTGGTACTTCATTTTTATATGTTGCAGTTATATATAATGTCTTATATGACATAGCTTTAATTACGTTAGATCCATCTGCAAATTCAAATTTATAGTCAATATAATCACTTTTTTTAGCAAAATCACCAACATTTATTTCATGGTCTTCATCAGTTCCATTTCTAAGTGTTACTTGATATACATAGAATCCATTTAAAGTTTTAAATTTAAGATCTAAATTGATATTAAGTCCATTTACTTTGCCTTGTATATCCCTAAAGTCGTCATATATTGCATATAAATCAGGACTACCATGAATAAATGCAGCGTTTGTGATAGATACAGTATTATCTTTTTCAAGTGGTTTTATTGAATAAAATAATGCATCTGATAATTCACTATCATATGTTTTTTCTCCATTATATATATATAGTGGTCCACATGTAATTTCGTTTTCTGCTTCTTCAATTAAATTTTCTTGTTCTTCAGTTAGAGAGTTTCTATCAAAATCCCAATAATAATATTTGTCTTTTTGGAATGTTTCTGTAGTCATATCAGGTAAATTATCAATATAGTCAAAGAAATCATCTGGATTAGAATAAAGTTCTAAAAATTTATTATAATAAGAATCGTTCATCTCTTTCCAAACAATAGTAATATTATCAATTGTTTTCTTACCCACTGAAGTAGTATAAATCATTTTTGCTTTAGTAGCTGGTTTTTCACCTACTACTGGATAATCAACAAAAGTTTCTACAGTTTGATTACATTCAGAACCTCCTTTTGCAGTAATTGGAGTTTTTCCTGGTACTCTATATATCTTTCCATTATTTTGAGTAGTATATGCAAATGTTGTCATAGGAAGTAACATAAGCATAATAATTAATATTCTTAGTTTTTTCATAATTGTATACCTCTATTATAAAGGTATAAAAATTTGAAAAACATTTCAATAAAGCGAAGAAAAATAGATGTAAAATTTACATCTATTTTTTTGCTCCAAATCGATTAAATGGAAATATAGTAAATGTAGCTTGTCCTTCTATATCTTTTGGTTCAATAAATCCAATTGATCTACTATCAAGAGAAACTTCTCTATTATCTCCTAAAACAAAGAATTTACCTTCAGGTACAGTATCGACATCAAATAAATCTTGCAAAGAAAAATCATTTGTAATCGTACCTTTGTCTAAATATTCTTCTTTAATTACTTTACCATTAACATATAATTGATTATCTACACATTCAATAGTATCTCCTGGAAGACCTATTACCCTTTTTATTATATTCTTTTTATTATATCTAATAACAATAATATCATACCTTTTAATATCTTTTGGTTTATATAATCTATTTAGAATCATTACATCTTTATCATGAAGTGTAGAATACATTGAATCTCCACTTACTATAACAGGGGTTACAACGAATTTTTTTATTAAAAGTATAACTAAAATTACTATTAAATATGGAACATATTCTTTAATATACTTCATACTTTTAAATCAAAAAATAAGACAATGCTGTCTTATTTTTGTCCTCTTTCTTTAATTTTGTATTGACCAACAACATTTCTTAAGAAATTTAATTTAGCTCTTCTTACTTTACCTTTCTTAACAACTGTAATATTAGCAATTTTTGGTGAATGAACTGGGAAGATTCTTTCTACACCAATTCCATATGAAACTTTTCTAACTGTGAATGTTTCACTAACTCCAGAACCTTTTCTTGAAATAACTATACCTTCAAAGGCTTGGATTCTTTCTCTTTTTCCTTCAATAATCTTAACATCAACTTTAACTGTATCTCCTACTCTAAATTCAGGAACGTTAGGATTAAGTTGTTTTTCTGTAATCTTGTCAATTACATTAGCCATAATATCTCTCCTTTTCTATTTAAAGTGATCATAAATACTAAGTCCAGCGGATCACTAGAAGTAATTTTAACACAATTATTATTTATTTTCAACAATAAATTAAATTATCTACTACGATTAGAAGTCTTCTCTTCATCACCTAAAGAATATTCATTTTGATTTAAATATTCTAATCTTAAATTTAATTCATCTTCTAATATAGATAATTTATTTTCATATAGTTCTATTTTTTCATCACTTAAGTATTTTCTATATTTATTAATAATCTCCATACGGAACTTTTCTGCTTCATTTTTAGCAAGCATAAGTCCGTCTCCTCCACCTTCTTCATCTTCGTAAATGATGGACAAGATATTAATTAAATTATTAAATCTTTTTCTTGCTTTAATATCTACCATTTTTTCAATTAAAGTTGGATTAATAAGTACCATACTTTTAACATTAATTGCATCCCTAAATTTTAAATTATTTTTTGGATTAACAAGGTAACCTGCTGATTTATCATAATCCATATAAGTTATAGTTTTCGAATCCTTTTCTTTTACAACTAAAAATCTTTGTTTAATTGGCATCTTACTCACCTTCCTTAATTAAATCTGGTCTTCTATCTTTTGTCCTTTTATAAGCTTCTTCTTTTCTATAATCAGCTATTTTCTTATGATCTCCAGAAAGTAATACATCTGGAACTTTCATACCACGAAAATCTGCTGGTTTTGTATATGTAGGATAATCAAGTAAATTATTAGTAAATGAATCACTAATATATGATTCTTCATTAATAGTTCCATCAAGTAGTCTAACAACAGAGTCAACAATTGCCATTGCTGGTATTTCTCCTCCTGTTAGTACATAATCTCCAATACTTAATTCTAAATCTACAAAAGATCTAATTCTTTCATCAAATCCTTCATAATGACCACATACTAGTATTAAATGCTTTTTATTTTTAAAATCATAAGCCATTTTTTGATTATATGTTTTACCTTGAGGTGTTAGAAGTATAACTAACGAATCATCATCTCTTACTGACTCAATAGCATCTACTATTGGTTCACACATAAGAACCATTCCTGCTCCTCCACCATACGGAGTATCATCTACTTGACTATTATTTAATTTAGAAAAATCTCTAAAATTAATAATATTAATTTTTACAATATTTTTTTCAATTGCTCTTTTAATAATTGATTCAGATAAAACTCCATCAAACATATGAGGAAACAATGTTAATATATCAATTTGCATTATATCATCCCCTTAATTAATTTTACTCGAATTACTCTATCTTGTAAATTAATATCAAGGACAAACTCTTTATTAAATGGAATATATACCTTTTTATTATTTATATTTGCTTCTATTAATTTGTTGTTCTTAGAAGCATAAGTTATATCAGTAACTGTTCCAATATTATTATCATTTTCTATTATTTTCATACCTATTAAATCAGAATCTAAATATTCTTCTTTATTTAGTTTCAAATCATCTTTTAATATATAGACATCTTCATTTAAATATTTAAGTACTTGATTTATATCAGTGTATCCAACAAATGTAACCATTTCAAATATTTTATGATGACGATAAGTCTTAACTGTTTCTTTAATTTTATCTTTACCTATATAAAAGTTGAAACCAGGAACAAATACTTTATTAATAAACTGAAAATCACTAAGAATTCTAAGTTCTCCTTTAATACCATGAGTATTAACTATTTTACCTATATAAATATATTCCATATTATCACCTATTATTAAGTTCATAAATAAGGATTGAAGTTGCTACTCCGACATTTAAACTCTCTACTTTAGAATTCATTTTAATATATAAAAATTTATCACATAATTCTTTTATATTATTACTAAGACCTTGTCCCTCATTTCCCATAACAAGAACATATTTTTCTTTATTAGTATCATTTAAAGTCTTAACATCAATTCCTTTATTTACGTCCGTTCCATATATTATATAGTTTTTTTCTTTTAAATCAAGAATAGTATTCTCTAAGTCTTGATATATTATATTCATTCCAAATATCATTCCTTGAGTAGATCTAATTACTTTAGAATTATATAAGTCAACAGAATCATTTGAAAGAATAATTGTATCAATATTAAAAGCTAAACTA
Organism: Bacilli bacterium; assembly: GCA_017541325.1. Lineage (GTDB taxonomy): Bacteria > Bacillota_I > Bacilli_A > RF39 > UBA660 > RUG11788. The sequence goes on along the minus strand of JAFXZI010000015.1, from coordinate 21,215 downwards.
CTTCTAATTATAGTTCCTAAGTTTCCAGGATCTTGAATACAATCAAGCATTAAAATATGATTCCCTTTTATCATATTATTAGAAGAATATGTACATATGGCTAATACATTAGTAATTGTATCCAAACTAGATAATTTTTTCATAACAGATTCAGTAACTACTGTACAAGGAACATCTATTTTTAAATTGTAACCATCTAAAACAAATACTTCTTTTATTTTGTTATTCTTATAGGCTTCTTCAACTAAATGCTCTCCTTCTACAATAAAGAGTTTATTTTGTTTGCGATATTTTGTTTGTTTAAGTTTTTCATATTCAATTATCTTTTTATTACTAACACTAGTTATAACCATAATATCCCTCTATTCTTCATGAAATTTCATCTTTTTTCTAATTTCCTTATAATTAGGATAATTTTCTTCTACTAAATTCCAAAAATTTTTAGAATGATTTGCATATATTAAATGAGATAACTCATGATTAATTACGTAATCTAAGCAATCTATACTATGTTTCATTAATTCTAGATTTAAAGTTATTTTTATATCTTTAGTATTACATACTCCCCATCTTGTTTTCATTTTTCTAATAAATAACTTTGGTTTAGGAATTTTTCTTGAAAAAGAATTATACCAATAATCTAATCTTTCTTGATATAATTTCTTAGCTTCTTTTTTATAAAATGAATCAATATCTATTTTACCAAGATATACTTTATCATCAATAAATTCAATTTTATTATTATTTGTATTTATAACTTCATATTGTTTTCCTAAATAATAAAAATTATTATTCCATTTATTTTCTTTTGCTTTTATATTTATCATCTTTAAAATAGCTTGTTCATTTTTTTTAATTAATCTTTTAATTTCAAAATTAGGTACTAAATAATTAGTTGTTACATAAATAGTATTCTCATCTTTAATCCTAATATAAGTTCCTTTATTTCTTCTTTTTCTATTAATTAAAACATCATATGTAATATTATCTATTGTATATTTCATTTTAAAGTTCCGCTATAAATTCGTCTTCTTCTATTTCTTCTATTTTTCTTTCATATAAATATCTTTTAACTTCTCTTTTAATAATTACAAGTGGTAAGAATATATATAATGAATACTTAACTAGTTTTAAAGTAAATGTAAAGAATCCTGCTTTAAAGAATACTATATTTAGATCTATGTTAGATAATAAGAATTCATTAAATAAAACTACTATAACGCATCCAACTACAACCATAATCTTACTAAATAAATCTTGATAAGATGTATATATCATATATGTATGTACATAACTATCATAGAAATTATAAATATTTAATAATTGGAAAATGATAAATAAAAGCCCAAAGAAAGTATTTAATACTTCTATATGACAATTATTATTACAAATAAAGTATTCATTTCCAACTAAGAAATGTTTATACATAAGAGAAAAAGTTAAAGTAAATAAAAGATAAGTAACTGCATCACTAACAAAACTACGATTTAAATAATGAATCGCTTTAGTGTCGAGTTTCTTATCTACATCCTTCTTATATGTAAAAAAGTCAATTAATAATGTACAAACTAAAAGTACAATTATTGCAACGGTAAGATTCATACCTACACCTCCTAAATCTTCTACTTTTATTATAAATTGATTTAGGTATCTTTTTCAAGATTTTAGGCTAGTTTTTAGATATTTCTCCTATTAAATATGGATATTCTGCTTTAGTTATTAATACAGGAACTATTTCACCAGAAGTAATATCTCCTTTTATTTTAACTTGTAAATAATTTGATGTATGTCCCATTGATATACCGTTCTTACTTCTTTCTATAAGTACATCTAATTCTTTATTTATAAATTTATTCATATAATTTATTTCTAATTCTTTAGATAATTCAAGTAATCTATGAGTTCTTTCATCCTTAACTTTATCTTTTACTTGAGGCATAGATGCTGCACGTGTTCCATATCTAATTGAATATGGAAATACATGAAGTTTAGAAAAATTAATTTCTTTTAAAACATCAATAGATGAATCAAAATCCTCATCAGTCTCACCAGGATGTCCAGTAATAATATCTGTTGTAATAGATACATCTGGTCTAATTGCTCTAATCTCTTTTATTTTATTTTTAAAATATTCTAAATCATATTTCCTATTCATAAGTTTTAAAACATTGTCTGATGCAGCTTGAATAGGTATATGAAAATGATCTACTATTACTTTATTATTTTTTATTATATCTAATACTTCATCATTTAATTCAGTAGCTTCAATTGAAGATATTCTAAGTCTTTCAAGTCCTTTTATTTTAACTAATTCTTTTAATAGATCAGCAAATGATTTATCAATATCTGCTCCATAATTACCGGTATGTATTCCAGTTAATACTACCTCTTTAAATCCATTATTTACTAATTCTTTTATTTCTTTTACAGCAGTATTAAAGTCTTTACTACGGCACTTTCCTCTAACAAATGGAATAATACAATAACTACAGTAATTTTCACATCCATCTTGTATTTTTACAAAAGCACGAGTTCTAGATAAGTATTTATTAAGATACATATCTTCAAATTCATCTAAATCTTTAGATACTACATTTATTTTTTCTTTATTTTTATAGAAGTCATTTATTAAATCAATAATTTTACTTTTATCTTTATTACCAATTGCAATATCTACTTCAGGCATTATTTCTTTTTCTTTTTGAATAAAACATCCCATAGCAATAATACAAGCATCTTTATTTTTTCTTCTAGCTTGTCTAATTATTTTACGGCTCTTACTATCACTACTATTAGTTACAGTACAAGTATTAATTATATAGATATCACAAACATCATCAAAAGAACATATTTCGTAATTAGCATCTTCTAATAATTTTCTAACATATTCACTCTCATATGTATTAACTTTGCAACCTAAAGTATATATTCCAACTTTCATAATATTCCTCCATAAAAAAATGCTAATTTATTATAGCATTTTTTATTATTCTAGTCTAAATTTTTTTGAAGTTCTCTTAATTTATTTAAGAATTCATTAGTTTTCTTTATTTCATCATTTAATTTATCTAGGTTAGCAGTTTGTTCAAGTTCTAAGCTAGATGGTGTTTCTGTAACACCAAATACTGGTGAAATAAATGGACTTGATTTAAATTTAATTTCTGAAGATATTGGTGGTAAATCTTCTAAACGTTTGAATTCAATTGTTGGTTGTTTAATTTCTTCTTTTACTAATTCTGGTTCATTCTTAATAACTTCAGTTACTTCTCGTAAATCAGTAGTGTTATAAAGTTGTTCTAATTCTCTTATACTTATTGGTTCATTTCCTTCATCTTCATAACTCATTTGATAATTTTCATTATTATCATATACTTCATCACTCAATTTAGATAAAGCTTCTACTGAAATAATAGCGTTTTCTTCTTGCATATCTTCATGACGATTAATTTCTTCTTCTCTACTATTAAGAAGTTCATTAAGATCTTGTTGAATTTCATTTACTCTGGCAAGATTAGCTGCTTTAACTTCTTTTAAATCATTATTAATTGAAGTAGCAATCTCTTGAATTTCAACTGGTTTTTCTTCTTTAGTTTCTTCAAGACTTGCTTCTTGAATTTCAACGCTTGCAACTTCTTCTTTTTCTTCAATTGGAGAAGGTTCTTCTTTAGTTTCTTCAATTTTTTCTACTTGAACTGGACCAAATTCTCTAATAGTAGGTGTGTAATTAACTACTTCAGGAGTTGGTTCTTCTTCTACAATACGTTCTAAATTTTCTTCTTCAACAACAGGATTTTCTTCTTCTATTACTTGTGGTGCTTCTTGAATTTGTACCTCTTCTTCTACTTCAGTTGGTATTTCAAATGTATGTTCTTCGATAGGATATGCCCTAACTTCATCATCTAAATAGTTATCAATTGGTTTTAACTCTTCTTCGTTTTCCAATTTAACAAATTCAACCATTTTATCAAAATTATATTTAACCGGTTTATCTTCTTTAACTGGTTCAACTACTTCTACTGGAGGATCTTTCTTTTCTTCAGAATTAAACAATAATTCTGGTTCTTTATTTTCAAATACTTCTTTTTCTACACTTTCTGCAAGAGGAGTAAGATTATCTTTTTCTTTTTGCCTTTCTAACTCTTCTTTTAAGGCAAGAAGTTCTAATTTAGCTTTTGTTTTTTCTAATTCTTCATCTTCTTCAACATATTTTATTTCTTCTACTCTTGATGGAGTATTAACAGAAGGAAGTTCTACTTTAGATACATCTGGTTTATTATCTTCAAACATTTTTTCTATTTCTAAGTCTTCTTTCTTATTTCTCTTATTTAAAATATCTAGAACGACTATAATGACTACTAATACTAAAATAATTGAAACTAATGAAATAACGATAACCATATCGCTTGTTGTTAAGTTTCCCATCTAATCACCTCTGAATTTTCCTTTTTGATTTTTCTAGACATATTCATTTTAGCATCATATACAAAATGTTTAAATAGTTTTTTCTAAATATTTTTTACTTTTTACTAATTATATAATTGTAAATTTCGTCAATTGTCTTTGTAAAACAACTGTAATCAGTATTAAACCACTTTACATCCATTTTATTATTAAAGAAAGTATACTGTCTTTTTGCATATTTTCTTGAGTTCTTCTTAATTAATTCAATCGCATCTTCATAGGTTATTTCTCCATTAAAATACTTATATAGTTCTTTATATCCTATTCCAGTGTTTATTGCCTTAGAATTAATATTTTGATCAAATAATGCTTTAACTTCATGAACTAAACCATCATCTATCATTTTATCTACTCTTTCATTTATTTTCTTATATAAAGTTTCTCTATTAGTAGTTAATCCTATAATAATCGATGGATATACTACTTTATCTCCATCATTAGTAAAACTACTGTTGTTTTCTAATTTTTCTAAAGTTCTTTCTACTCTCCTACGATTAGAAAAATCTATCTCAATTGAACTATCTATATCTTTTATTCTTTTAACTAATTCTTCTATTGAATAGTTATCATAATTTATATGATTATCTTCATAATCAAATTTATAATCATATAAGGCTGCTTTAATATATAATCCTGTACCACCTACTATAATTATATTTTTATTATTTTTTTGTAATTCTTCTATTTTTTTTCTTGCATCTCTTTGATAATCATAGACTGTATAATTATCTACTACATCTACAATATCAAACAAATGATGAGGAATTCCTTCTTTTTCAGATTCAGTTACTTTAGCAGTACCAATATCTAGTCCTTTATATACTTGCATAGAATCTCCATTAATTATTTCTGCATTTAATCTTTTAGCAAGTTCTACACTTAGTTTTGTTTTACCTACTCCAGTAGGTCCTACGATTGTAATTATCATATAAATCAACCTCAAATAAATACTATCACAACCAAAAAAAAAGAGCAATTGCTCTAAGATTCCATACTTCTCATGAATAGTTTTTCAAGTTCATAATTTGAATAAGTAATAATTGTTGGTCTTCCATGAGGACAAGTAAATGGATTATCTGTTTGTCTTAAACGATCAAGTAAATCTTCCATAGCAGGCATTTCTATATGATCGTTTGCTTTAATACTCATTTTACATGCAAGAGTAATTGCTATTTTCTCAGTAAATTTATATGGATCAAATTCTTTCTCACTAAGTACTATATCTATAATCTTTCTAATAGCTTCAGATAAAGCATATTCAGGAAGCCAGTATGGATGTGATCTTACCATAATAGTATTATGTCCAAAGTCTTCTATTTCAAAATTAAGATCAATTAATTTATCCATTTTTTCTTTTAGAACGATGTAATCACTATTAGATAATTCTATTTTAAGAGGAATTAATAAATCCATCATATGATTATCATGAGTACCCATTGCTTTCATATACTTTTCATAATTAATTCTTTCAGCTGCTGCATGTTGATCAATAATATACATTCCATCTTCATTTTCAGCAACAATATAAGTTCCTTTTACCAAACCAACAGGGTACATCTTTTTAATACGATCTTTTTTATTTTCATATATAACTGGTTCTTCTTCTGTTTCATAAGAATCTAAATCTAATGATAGTTCTTCATAAGTAACTTCTTCTTTTTCTTCTTCTTTATATTTTTCTACTAATTGTTCTAGCTTTTTTGAAATACTTTCTTCTTTATGCTTATAACTTTTTAATTCAGGTATTAAATTACGCTCTTCTAATTTTTCTTTAATAGTTTTTGAAAGAAGTTCAGTTAAAGTCTCCATTTTAGAAAACTTAATATCCATTTTAGTAGGATGTATATTTACATCAATTAGTATTGGATCTACTTCAATATTTAGAACTATATATGGTGTTTTAGATACAGGAATATATGTATGATAACCATCTAAAATAATACGATTAATATCTTGATTTTTAATTAATCTATTATTTACAAAAGTAGTAATGATATTTCTAGTAGTACGCGTCTCTTCCGGATATGAAATATATCCAGTAATTGTATAGTCTTCATTACTTACATTTACTTCTATCATTTTTTTAGCTATTTCAATTCCATAAACTTTACTTATTACTTTTAATAGATTTCCTGATCCATCAGTATTTAATAATAATTTATCATTATTAATAAGTTTAAATTTAATATTTGGATAAGCTAAAGCCATCTTATCAACGTAATCAGTAACATTAGCAAGTTCTGTATATAGATTTTTTAAATACTTAAGTCTTACAGGAGTATTATAAAATAAATCTTTTACAATAATAGTAGTACCTTTTTCGCGAGATGTTTTCTTTGTGCTTACTAAAGTTCCTCCTTCTATTAAAACCTCAGTACCTATTTTTCCATTTGAAGTAATAAGAGTTAATTTACTAATTGATGCAATTGAAGGCAGTGCTTCACCTCTAAAACCTAAATGCTCTATGTTAAACAAATCATGTTCATCTTTTAATTTACTTGTAGCATGTCTAGAAAAACATAAAACGGCGTCTTCTTTATCCATTCCAACGCCGTTATCAGATACATTTATTTCTTTAACACCGCTATCTATAAGTTCAATTTTAATTTCTGTAGCTTGAGCATCAATTGAATTCTCAACTAACTCTTTTACTACACTTACTACTCTTTCAACTACTTCTCCAGCTGCTATCTTATTAGCTAGATTTTCATTCATAACTAAAATTTTACTCATAAACAACACGTTCCTAACTTTTATTCATCTTCTAGCATAGTGAATGATCCATCACTAGGATCAACTATATATTTTCTTACTACATTATTTTCAATGTTTGTTACAGTAACTATATAAGTATTATCGATATTTGCTTCAGCTTCAAACTTATAATTATCACTTCTATAAGCTTGTTTTACTACTTTAATAGCATCTTCTTTTGTAAATCCATAATCTCTTTCCATAGTCTTTTCATCTGATTGAGTCTTATCTTCTATCTTATCAGTTTTACTAGGCTTCTCTTTCTTAAAAACACTTGATACTAGTAATGCAACTAATATTGCAACTATTACAACTATAACAACATAAACTACTATATTTTTATTATTTAACTTTTTTGCAGGTACTTTTTTTGCCATATTAATCCTCCTTTTCAATTCTACATTTATAATAACATATTAAAATAATTTATTAAATACTTTTTAAATAATTATATAAGTTTAAAGCAACATCATGATTAACTACTTCTTCAAGTTCCTCTAATGATGCTTCTTTCATCTTTTTTAAAGATTCAAATTTCTTTAATAATTGTTTTCTTCTTTTAGGACCAATTCCATCTACCATATCTAAAACACTAGCAAGAGTTCCTTTACTTTTTATTTGACGATGATAATTAATCGCATAATTATGTACTTCTTCTTGGATTTTACTTAAGAAAATAAATAAATTACTGTGTTTATCAATAGGTATTTCTTTTAAATCACTACTTATTAATGAACTAGTTCTATGTTTATCATCTTTTTTAAGTCCTATTATTTTTATATCCAGTTTCAAAGAATCTATTATTTCCTTACATACTTTTACTTGATTTTCTCCACCATCTATTAAAATTAAATCACATTTTCTCTCTTCTCCCATTAATACTTTATAATATCTTCTATAAAGAACTTCCTTCATCGCTGCTAAATCATCTTTAACAGATGGCGCTACTCTAAATTTACGATATTCTTGTTTATTAGGAAGAAAATCTTCAAAAACTACCATTCCACCTACATAAAATGTTCCAAACAAGTGTGAGTTATCAAAGGCTTCCATTATAGAAATACTCTGATCATTAAGTAGGTTTCTAATATCTTTTAATGCTTCAAGTCTTGCTCTATCGTTACGAGATAATGACTCTTCTTTATTATCTAATTTAATTTTTGCATTTTCTTGTGCAAGTAGTAATAATTTCTTAATATCGCCTCTAGATGGACTAGATACTTTTATATTTAAATAATTACTTAATATATCTCTATCTATATAATCAGGAACTACTATTTCTTTAGGCATAATATTATTTTTCTCATAGAATTTAATTATATATTCTGTTAATACTTCTTCATTTTCATCTACTACTGTTATTATATCTTCATGTTTACCAAATAGAAGACCATCTCTTATAAAGAATACTTCTATAGATGCATAATTATTATGACGATATAGGTTAAAGACATCAAAATTATATTTAGAATTCAAACTTATCTTTTGATGAGATAAAGTAATATCTATATCTTCAAGCATTTGTTTATATTCTAAAGCTCTTTCAAAATTTAATTCTTCACTAGCTTTATTCATCTTACTTACAATTTTATTCTTAATAATATCATTATTTCCTTTTAAGAAAGATATTATTTCATCACACATATTATTTATTTCTTCTTTAGATATATCAATCTTGCAATATCCTAAACATTCTCCTATATGATAATAAAGACATAGATCTTTTTTTAATCTTTCACATTTTCTTAATGGATAAATTCTATTTATAATATCTACTGTTTTACGAGCCGCAGATACATTTGGATAAGGACCAAATAAATGATTCTTATTCTTTTTACGATTTAAATTACGTACTACTTTTAAAGTAGGATATTTATCTCTAGTAAATTCAATATATGGATAACTCTTATCATCTTTAAGTAATATATTATATTTAGGATTATATTTTTTTATTAAAGTAATTTCTAATATTAATGATTCTAACTCTGAAGATGTAACTATATATTCTAAATCAACTATATCATTAACTAACATTAAGGTTTTACCAGTCTGAACACGATTAAAATAAGAAGATACTCTTCTTTTTAAATTCTTAGCTTTACCTACATAGATAATAATTCCATCTTTGTTTTTAAATTGATAACTTCCTGGAAGTTCTGGAATTAGTTTTAATTTTTCTTTAATGTAATTACTAGTCATATAAACTCCTCGCGTTAATTATATCATAATTTACTTATATTTAAATATTTGTTAGAATTTAATTGGTGATTTTATGAATACCATTATAAGTAATAAAGAATATGTTTTAGAAGTTAAAAAATCTAAATTTATCTGTATCCTTTTAAAAGAAATGGATGATGCAGTAGTAAAAGATATAATTAATGAATACAAACATAAATATCCGAAAGCTACTCACTATTGTTATGCCTATGTAATAAATAACTATAAAAAGTCTAGTGATGATGGTGAACCTGGAGGAAGTGCTGGTATTCCAATACTAGAAGTTTTAAATAAAAATGATTTAAATAATGTATTATGTATTGTTATTAGATACTTTGGAGGAATAAAACTTGGTATGGGAGGTCTTATTAGAGCTTATACTGATTCGGTTGCAAATGCTCTAAAAGATAATATAAAAGAAGAAATAGACTATGTAAGTATTACCTTTAAAACTGATTATTCAAATCAAAGTAAAATAGATAATTTACTAAAAGAATATGAAATAAAAAAAGAGTTTTTAGATGATGTTACATATTATGTAGAAATACCTAAAAAAGATCTTGATAAAATAAGCAGTTTAAAATATGAGATTATAAAAGAATATACAAATTAATATTGACATATATAATATCATTTGATAAATTTTAATTATCAAAGTGAGGTCGTACTATGATAGTTTTAAACACTGGTACCTAATCACTTTAATAAACACCGGTTTTAAACCCCGGTGCCTTTTTTTTAAAGAAAAAACATAACCATTTGGTTATGTTTTATTTTTTATTTATAACTTTCAGCTAACTCTCTCATTCCAGGTGTATCAAGTTTATTTTGATCAATTAATTTAATAATATGTTCTTTAGTTACCATCTTATTATCAAGCATTAATTCTACTGCTTTTAGATTAAAGTCATCAGCATTATCTTCTTTAAAATCTTTTGTTAAATCTACAATACCATCTACTGTTCTTACAAGGCCACCAGTATATTTACTTAAAATTGGAGTATTGCTTAACATATCATTTTTCAATTTAGATTCAGCAACAACAGTTTGATTAAAGACTGGGAAAGATAATAATATACATACAAAATACATAATAATATATCCCTCTATTAATCCAACAAAGAATCCTAATATTTTAGAAACAAGTCCTAAAACAATAGTAGCATCTAATATTTTTTCTAATACTTTAGAAGTTATTAATATTACATTAAATAATATTGCTAAAATTGCAAATACTACAATAAATGCTATCATTTGATAGAAAACAATATTTACAACTGGCATATATATTAATTTACCTCCGAAAGTTAAGAAAGGTAAATTTTCTGCTAAAAATTCTCCAATTGGAGTTTTAATCCAAAATGAAATAATAATTAGTAGAAAATATCCAATAGTCATTACTATTTCTCTAAAAAATCCTCTTTTTAATCCTACTACTCCTGCTAATAAAATCATTAGTACAATAACAACATCAATTACATTAATAGATAAAAAGTCCATAATATCCTCCTCTACTACTTATAGTATAACATATATTTTATTTCTTATCATCAATATCTTTCTTCAGTTCATATAGAATATTTAAAGCTTCAATTGGAGTGGTTTCAAGTGGATCAATATTCTTTAATTTTTCTTCTACTACTGATTCCTTGTTTTGTTCTTCTTCTCCAAAATCTAAGAATAATGATGTTTGAGTAAATTCTCTATCTTTTTTATTACTTTTTTCATAAACAGATAATATATCATTAGCTCTATCAATAAGTGTTTTAGGTAGATGAGCAAGACTTGCTACATGGATACCATAACTCTTGTCAACAGATCCATTTTTTACTTTATGCAAGAATATTAATTTTCCATCATCTAAAGTTGCACTAACATGAACATTTTTTAAATGATTTAAGTCGTGTTCTAAAACTGTTAATTCATGATAATGAGTTGAAAATAAAGTCTTTGCTTTTATATTATCGTGAATATATTCTAGAATTGCTTGAGCAAGACTCATACCATCATATGTTGCTGTTCCTCTTCCTAATTCATCAAATAATATTAGACTATTTTCAGTTGCTTCACTAATCGCAGTATTTGCTTCTTTCATTTCAATCATGAAAGTAGAATCTCCACTAACTAAATCATCACTAGCACCAATTCTGGTAAAGATTTTATCAAATATTGGTATTGTACATTCTTTAGCTGGTACAAAACAACCTATTTGAGCCATTATTACTGTTATCGCAAGTTGTCTCATATATGTAGATTTACCTGCCATATTTGGTCCAGTAATAAGTAATATATCAATATCTTCATTCATAACAATATCATTTGAAATATAATTATCTTTTATTACTTTTTCTACTACTGGATGACGACCATCTTTAATTACTATTTCTCTTTTTTCTGTAAATTTAGGTCTAACATAAGAGTTTTCTTCTGTTACAGTTGCAAAAGATGCTATCATATCTATTTCAGCTAATACTTTACTATTCTTTTGAATGACTGAAATATATTTTTTAACTTCATCTCTTATTTCCATAAATAAACGATATTCAAGCTCTATAATTTTTTCTTCTGCACCTAATATAATATTTTCTTTTTCTTTTAAAATTGGTGTAATAAATCTTTCACAATTAACAAGTGTTTGTTTACGATCATAATTCCACTCATCTTTAACAAGTGGAATATTACCTTTAGATATTTCTATATAATAACCAAATACTTTGTTAAATCCAACTTTTAAATTTTTTATTCCAGTTCTTTCTCTCTCTTCTTGTTCGAATTCTAAAATAAAGTCTTTACTATTACTTCTAATACTCTTTAATTCATCTAGTTCACTACTATATCCTGGTTTTATTAAAGAACCTTCTTTAACTGTTACAGGTGCATCTTCATTAATAGATTCTTCAAGTAATGAGTATAAATCTTCTAACGGTTCTACATTTTTATCATATTTTAGTTCTTCTAAAATATCATGAATAACTGGAAGTGCTTTTAAAGAATTCTTTAATTGAATTAAATCTCTAGCATTTAAATTACCATAGGCAACTCTTCCAGTTAATCTTTCCAAATCATATACTTGATCTAATGTTCTAACCAAGTCTTCTTTTAAAATAAATTCATTTAATAATTTCTCAATAGTATCAAATCTTCTATTTAATTCATTTTTATCAGTTAATGGATTTTCAATATTATATTTAAGTAATCTTCCACCCATTGCTGTTTTAGTTTTATCAAGTAACCATAGCAATGAATAAATTCTATCTTTTGTTCTAATTGTCTCAGTTAGTTCAAGATTTCTTTTAGTATGAACATCAAACAATAAGAATTTATCACTATTTATTATTTCTACTTTTTGTAAATGAGATAAATCACCTTTTTTAGTATCTAATATATAAGATAATAAATGTTTTATTCCAGTTACAACTCTAATATCATTTACATCTTTATAAATAAAATCATAATTATCAGATTCATATATATCATCATATATAGTAACTAAAATATTATAATGTTCTCTAAAATCATTAATAATACCACGATCTATTTTTTCATTAACTATTAATTCTCTAATATTTCTTTTAGTTACTTCTTTTAGTAATCTTTCTTTATCATAATCAATTATCATTGAGTAAATTGATCCAGTTGTTATATCAGAAAAAGTTAAAATATAGCAGTAATTAAAATCATAAATACTACCAATAAAATTATTATCTTTTTCATATAAATCAGAATCTAATCTAGTTCCTTTTGTAACTACTTGAACTATATCTCTATCTACCATTCCTTTAGCTAGTTTTGGATCTTCCATCTGTTCACATATGGCAACTTTGTATCCTTTTTCAACCAATTTATCTAGATATGATACATAAGCATGATGAGGAACTCCACACATAGGAACTCTCTCATCAAGTCCTGCATTTCTACCAGTTAAAGTAAGTCCAAGTTCTCTATTACCAATGATTGCATCTTCAAAAAACATTTCATAGAAGTCGCCTAATCTATAGAATATTAATGTATCAGGATATTTATCTTTAATTTCAAGATATTGCCTCATCATAGGACTAATTTTATTTCTATCTACTTCACTTCTATTCATACAATCACCCTTAGTTATATATTATATATTATTTTACATGATAATTGTAAATATTTTTGAATAAAAATACATTATGTGCTAGATTTAATTTAGATAGGAACGTGAAAATATGAATAGAAAAAAAATACAATTCTTTGAAGATGAAAACGGACTATTTGCTAGAATCTATGAAAATGGTTTGGTTAAAACAGTTAGAAATAAGAAAAACTTGCGAGAATTAATAAGTATTGCTGAAGATTTAAATGCAAGAATCGATGATGAAGGACTTGTTAGAACAAGAACAAATTCTATAATTAAAGAATACGATTCATACATTAGAAAAAATAAAATTAGATTAATTATTTATAATTTACCAAAAATACCATTTGCACTTGCTAAAGCATATCCTAAAGCTACCGCTATTGTAGTTGCTGCTGCTATGACTATATCTGGTGCAGTAGCATTTTCAAATCATTCAGACAAAGATGTTGATTTATCAAGTGAACCAACAATATCTAGTGAATTAGATGATTACTATACAGTTCCTGATGATATTACATATCAAACACCAATAGTACTTAATGAAGTTGATAAAAATGCTGATACATTTTCTTATGAATCAATTGGAAGTGGAGATCCAGAATGTATTGAAAACGCTATGCAATATCAAGAATTATTTAATAAATATGGAGAAATGTATGGAGTTGATCCTGATTTATTAATAGCAATCGCTGCTCAAGAAAGTGCGGGTAATCACTATGACAATATAGGTAATGGTCCTGCGGAAGGAATAATGCAAATTGAAAAATCTGTTCATATTGGAAACGAAGTACATGCATATAACTTTGAAACTGGAGAATATGATAGATTTACAGTTACAGAGGAATCATTACAAGATTTAGAGACTAATATTAGATATGGAGCAATGATTTGGGCAGATTGTTTAAGTATGTATGATGGAAATATTCCTCTTGCTCTTCAAGCATATAATTTTGGACCAGGAAATATGAGAACAGTACTCAACGCTTGTTCGCAAGAAGAAGGAGTAAGTGTTGACTATATAATTAATAATCCTACTTATAATGAATGGTTAAATTATAGAAATTATGTTTCTGTAGGAGATCCAGAATACGTTGAAAACGTATTTAAATTTCTACCAGATGATGAAGAATTATCCGTAGAGACAGAAGAAGGTACAATTAACTTAACTATTCATAAAGACCACGAAAAAACTAATCAAGTATAAAAAAAGACACCTAAGTGTCTTTTATTTTTATCCTTTCAAAAAATTAATACATTCATCAATACTACTTTTAGGAGTAGATGCTCCTGCCATAATACCTATTTTATTAAAATTAATATCTTTATCTTTTAAATCTTTAATAGTTTCAATTATATAGGTTTTAGTTATAGAACTTGCTATTTCATATAACTTTTTAGTATTAGAACTATTCTTACCACCTATTATAATCATTAAATCTACTTTACCAGCTAATTCTCTTGTTTCACTTTGTCTTGTACGTGTTGCATCACATATATTATTATTTATATTTAGTTTTATATCAGTTAATCTTTCTTCTAAATAATTAATTAATTCATTATATTTATCTAGAGAGTAAGTAGTTTGAGTATATACTGATACTTCTTTAATATTATTATTCTTAATATAAGATATTACTTTATCTAAATCATCAGTACTATCTACTACTATCCCATTATTACAAAAACTAATCGTACCAATTATTTCTGGATGATCAATTTTACCAAAAAGAAGAATAAGACTATTATCTTTTTTTACTAATTCATGTATTCTTAATACTTTAGGACAAGTTAAATCAATTAAATTAATTCCTCTTCTTTCAGCTTCTTCATATACTTCTTTAGCAATACCATGAGCTCTTACAATTACAGTAGAGTTATCATCTACTTCATCTAATGAATTAACTATTTTAAGACCTTTATCTTCAAGTTCAGTTATTACTTCATTATTATGAACTAATTCTCCTAAACAATAATAATTACTGTTACTATTAAGTAATTCTTTTGTTTTATCTACTGATAATTTTACTCCTCCACAAAAACCAGCTGTTTTACCTACTATTATTTCCATATTACACCTATTTCTTATAATTTTTTAATTCATTTACAGCATCACTAAAAGTGTCTACTCCTATAATATCTATCTTATAATTATGTTTTTCTTGTTCTTCTTTTGCTTCTTTATAATTATCACCATTAGGTACTATAAATATATCTGCTTTTTTCTTAACTGCACCTTTTAATTTATATGTAACTCCACCTATTTCTCCAACATTACCATCTTCATCAATTGTTCCTGTACCAACTATTTTATATCCATGTGTAATATCTTCTTCAATAAGTTTATTATAGATAGCAAGAGCAAGAGTTAAACCACCACTTGAACCTCCTTCTCTATCTTGAAATTTAAAAGATATTTTAGGTTTAGTTTCATAGTCATATAAAGTAAGTACCATAAGTCCTACTATTTTACGATCACTTTCTTTTCTAACTACAAGTTCTTTTTCTTTTATTTTCTTATTTCTTTTATATTTAATTAGTACTTTATCTCCAACTTCTTGATTATTTATCTCTTTTTTAAATTCATCTAAATCAGTAAATTCTTTATTGTTGATACTTAATATTTCATCACCAACTAATAGTCCACTATCTTTAATAGATTCGTCTACATAATATATATAGTGATGATATTCATCTATATTAAATTCTTTACCTGCTTCTAAATAAGCAACTTTTACTGCAGACTGAATAGAACTATTTAATTCCATATTATCTCTTAAATCTACTTCTCTTTCGTCTTCTTCATCATCATATGTATAATCACTTACACTATATACTGTCCAAGACTTTATAACTTTAGATAATAAATACGTAGGTAATGTAGCATTAATCTGATCTACATATGCTAAATTAAAACTACCATCTTGGGAGTATTCTTCTTCTATTTCAACCCTATCATCAACTGCTATAGTACCTCCTGATACTAGAATAAAATATGGTAATTGATAAGTTAAAACAACATATACTCCAAGAATAAATATTAATTCTTTTATATTTTCATCAATAAAATTAATGATATTTTTTCCGAATCGTTTAAATGCTTTCATATTATCACCAAAATAATTATAGCAAAAATAAAAAAAGAATACATTAGTATTCTTAATCTAAGCAAAAATTTGCATATACTGAAGTATCAGTAAAGTCATAATGGAATACTTTACCAGTAGTTCCAAATGACGTTTCAATAAGTGTTTTTATTGGAACAGAACCATTTCCTAGTCCTGAAGGATTTCCATCAGTAGGTGCTATTCCATTATATAAAGCTACATCTTGAACTATACCATCAAAGAAAGCAAGATTTATTACATTTCCTGGTTCTACTCCAACTGAATAGTTTATATTAGAACCACTTATTCTATAATTTGCAAAACCACTTCCTGCTGTACTTGGTGAATTAAATTCATTATTGTTTACAGATAAGTATTCACTATATCCAGTACTAGTAGTATTTGATGCTGATGCATTACTTTTGAAACCACCCACTACTGTATACCATGTATTGGCTGCAACATAAGACTCACCTGAACATAGTTTATGAAGAACTGGTTTTTCTGTTTCTGTACTCTTTAAAAAGGCACTATAACATACTCTTCCTTTATTATCTATAGTTAAAGCTGCACCATTATTATTTAAATTACCTAATAGGTGAGATCCTTTTGCTTTATTTAAATCCCCCACTTTAAATCTAATAATCATTGTTTGTTTATAAAGATCTGTTCTTGAAAAGTTATTTGTAATACATTTCATATGATATTCTGCTTTAAATTGTCTTCCTTCTGCAGTTTGTACTCCTACTGGAATTCCACCGGTTGCATCTCCATCTACTTTCGTAGCATCATAATTATATCCAATAGCATTTACATATATACCAAAGTCTTCATCTCCTAAATCATTATGATAAATAGGAATTGCTATTTTATATATTATTACATTTTCACCTAAATTATCTTCTTGATATGTCTTATAAAGCATATAATTAGCTGAGAAAGTTACAAGTAATGCTTCATCATTCTTATAATTTACTGATCCATATTTAATATAATTTGTCTCTACTTCTTCACCATCATAATCAATAGATTCAGTCTCTACAGATAATTGTTTTTTAGTTCCATCATTAAAATATAATTCTAAGCATTTAGGTATTAAAGTAGAACCAGTTGTACAATAATCTATACTTTTTAATGATCTATCAGAAATATCTCTTTGTATTGCAAGAGTAACTTCATTTTTATAATCAGTCATAGTCTGTGCAATTGATTCTTGATCTCTTTTCTCTTTATAATTAAATACTAATTGATACATAGAAAAAGCTATAGTAAATACAAAAACAAAGCTTAGTATCAATTCAATTATTGTAAATCCACTTTGATTATTAAGTCCCTTCATATTCATACCTCTTTATTTCTTAATTTCTAAATTGGCAAAACTACCATCATTAAATTCTACTATAATTCTATGATAATTATTAAAAGCTGCATTTGTTGGTTGTGTATAATTATCTAAACTTAATATATACTCTCTTTCTGCTCTTGAGAAGTCAGCAGATGTTTTTACTACATTTTTTAGTTCACTTAATCTAAAACTAGTTACTATTACATTACTTACATCTAAGTAAGTTTTACTTAATAGTTTTTTGCAGAATGGTTGACTATTAACATCTTCACCATCATTTTTTAATTTATTACAAAATGATTCAGCAGAATATTTTACATACTTTGCACTTCCTGTTGGAAAGAATGAATTGGCATTAGTATTTTCAAGCATAACCATTCTAACCATATTAGCATTATATACTGCATCAATTGTATCATATTGCTTTACTGCTTCATATTTACCAATTAAAGGAACTATATTTACAAATAAAAAGGTAAATAGGCTTAAGATAAATACCCCTACGATAATTGCCTCGGCTAATACAAACCCCTTATTATTATTTTTTTTCATTTTTTATCACATACCTTTATTGATTATCTCATAAAAGTATTATATAATAAATTAGAATAAAAAACTAGACAAAGTTTAAAAAGGGGCAAAAATGTATGGTAGAGTATGATTTCGCGAAAGTACCGATAGTAGACATTGTAAATCAAATTATATTATATGCAGCTCAACATAAGGCCAGCGATATTCACTTCGACCCTTTAGAAGATGCACTAATGATTAGGATGAGATTTGATGGAGATCTTCATAACCATTCTCTAGTTCCTAAAGTATATGAAAGGAACCTAATCACAAGAATAAAACTTGTTTCTGCAATGAACATTACAGAGACTCGTCTTCCACAAGATGGTGCTATTAAAGGACGTATCGGAGGTAGAGATCTAGATATGCGTGTATCTATTCTACCTACAAATGAAGGTGAAAAATGCGTTATCCGTATTTTGGACTTCCAAAAAGGATTAAGTGGACTTGAGTCTTTAGGATTTTCTCCTAAAAACTTTAAAAAAATTGAAAAGATGTTAGCTGTACCTAACGGTATCATTCTAGTTACTGGAGCTACTGGTTCTGGTAAATCTACTACTACTTATTCAATGTTACAAGCTTTAAATAAGGAAGAAACTAATATAATTACTGTAGAAGACCCAATAGAGATGAACATAGAAGGAGTAAACCAAGTACAAGTAAATAGCGAAATCGGTATGACGTTTGCTGCTGCTCTACGTTCTATCTTACGTCAAGACCCTAACATTATACTTATCGGAGAGATGCGTGACGAAGAAACTGCCCAAATCGCCGTTCGTGCATCTATTACAGGACACTTGGTTCTATCTACTATCCATACTAACAACTCTCTAGCTACCATCGAGCGTTTGATAGATATGGGTGTTGAAAGATACATGATTGCAACTTCTGTTACTGGAATTATTTCCCAAAAACTTGCAAGAACTCTTTGCCCTAAATGTAAAAGACTAAGACGTACAACTAAATATGAAAGACATATGTTTGCTCGTGTCCTTCATAAAAAGGTAAAGGAAATATATGAACCAGTTGGATGTGATGAATGTTTCAAAGGATTTACTGGTCGTATTGCTTTACATGAAGTTTTATATATATCTGAAAGATTACGTGATAAAATCTCTGATGAATCAGTAGATAAAGAACAATTACGTGAAGAAGTATATGCAAGAGAAGATACAACTACACTACTTCAAGATGCATTAGAAAAAGTATTACTTGGTTATACAACATTCCAAGAAATATATCGTGTTGTTGATATCGATGTTGACCTTGATAATGAAATTCGTAGTGATATTGGTATGGAAGGTGTCGACGAATTTGGATTCGATGATGATAATGCTGAAGACATTGACTGGAACAACTTTGATGATGTCTTTGATGATGAAATCGATATTATCGATGTTGATGTTAAAGATGAAAATGACTTACCTACTCTTAATACAGATATTATTATCCATGATAGAATCTTTAAACAATTTAATAAAGACCTTGATCATAGTGATCCAAACTTCTTAAACTTCTTATTTAGAGAAAACAAAGCACTTCGTGAAGAAGAAGAACAAGCTATTAAAGCTGAACAAGAAGAAATGGAAATTAATATGAGAGCAAGTAAGTATATGTTAAGTAACTTCATGGAAAATGCTAAAGAAGAAATTACTGATATTATAGGTGAAACACCAAAAGAAGAAATAGATGAAAATGAAACATTAGAATTAATTCCAAACAATTCATTAGATAATGTTCTTGGTGGTCAAGCAGATGATGATTTAACAAATAATAAGTACTATTTAGATTTAAGCAATACAGAATTTAACTATAAAGAATTACTTGATCTAATCGATGCTTATTCAAATGATGGTCCATCTATTAAAGATATAGTTGACGAAACTATAAAAACGAAAAGAAAAAAAGAACTTGAAGAAGAAATAGAAAGAGACAAAGAAAAAAATATACCAATAGAATAAAAGTTAGGATAAATTCCTAACTTTTTTATTAGTAGCAAAATAAAAAAGATATGTTTTAAACATATCTTTTATTCTAATTCTTGATAATCGTAACATCCTTCAGTTTTTGGTTTAATTAAAGCATTCATTAAATCTCCGTTTGATTCATATTGAGTAACTGCAGCATCTGCTAATGCATCACATGCAGCCCATTCTTCTTCTGTTGCATTATCCGCATCTAATGCATTATAGCAAGCATCTATTGGTTCCCATCCACCTTCAATAAACTCATTAATTTGAGGTAGATCATCATTCTTAGCTACATAATCACTAAACTTCATTCCTGGTGTATATTTATAATAGTTTATATTACTATTTTCATCTTCAGTTGTATCATTACCATCTCTTCTTAATAATTTAGGTTTATATACACAGAACTCCGATTCTTTTTCAATAACAATCTTTGTATTCATTGTAATTGTGATTTCTTTTAATGCATTTACTGTTGGTACTAATACTAATAACGCTCCTAATGTTATTACTAAGTATTTTGTTTGTCTGTTTTTGATCATTACAAATCCTACTACTACTATTAATGCTAGTACTACTCCTATTACTACCATTTCTTCTCTTCCTGTTGTTGGATTGTCTTCTTCTCTTAGTACTCCGATTGCCATATCATTCTTTTCTTCATATGTTCCATCTGCTTT
>JAFXZI010000014.1 GCA_017541325.1 Bacilli bacterium | reverse complement strand
GATAAATCAAGAAGAAATAGAACGAGTAAAATTTATAGGATTTCAAACACCATTAGAGAAAAAATTCGTAGAAAAGATGACAGAAGTAAAAGAATTATATAAAAAAGGAATGAAAGACGAAGAAATAATAGAATATTTAAAGAACGAGAAAGAAGGAACGTAGTATGCCAATGCCAACAACAACACCAGAATCATTACCAAATACACCACCAAATCCTGCACTATCAAGGCCTGGTGAAGGAGGTTTTCAACTTAGTGAAAGATATAAAGAACAATTAGCTGATATAAGTACAGATTATTCAAATGCTATTGTTGCTTTATCAACTGGTGTTGCTATAAAAGAAACTCTTGCTAGTAGTTTTGCAGTATTAGATAAACATGATTTTACATCTGAAACTTCAGCTATTGATAGTATTAGTGAAGAAGTAAATGGAATGATTAGTGAAGCTGCTGCTATGGCGCTTGAATTTGAAGCATTAGTAGGTGCTCTTACTGACTTAGATACTTATATTATAGATCGTTTAACAGGAATTATGTCATTAACTGAAGAACAAAAAGCTGAGATAATGGACGAATATAATAAATATAAAAATGGGGAATGTGATTTTTCTGATTTTTTAGATTATTTGTCTGGTTTAGAAGATAGCGGAAATATCATTGCGACATTATTTGGTATTAGTGAAGATCGTCAGCAAGATTTTTTAACATTATTTGCAGAGTCTGGAAAATATCTTGGTGCCCAATGGTTAGAACAAATTTTGGTTGAAAACACCTTAGCAACAGTTATAGAAGGATGGGGGATTAATCTTGTACTTGATACCGGAGCATATGGTTTTTCACAAGGACTAGCATATGCCATAGCAGGAAAAATAAATAATATTGTACAAAGTGCTTCTAGTGGAGCTGCTTATGAATATTTAATGGAGGATTTAGCAGGTATTTCCGGTAGTGCTTTTGGTGGATTCTTTATCAATGCTGCAATAATAGCGGCAGTAAATATAGGGCTTCATGCAATATCGGGTGATTTAGATCCTGAGACAGCATTTAGATCTGTTGGTGACGGAGTTGCAATTGCAACATCAGCAGCAATAAGTGAATATGTAGTTTCAATGTTAGCTGGAAGTTCAATTCCAGGGGTTGGAGTTGCATTTATTGGTGCTGGAGTTGTTGCTTTAGTATATTGGGGTGGATCTAAAGCAGTTGATTATATAGCAGATCAGATTTGGTCTGATGAGAATATGAATTTTGATCATGATAGATTAATTGAAGAATTAAAAGAAAATGGAGCAGCACTATATGAATCTGTTAAAGTAGATGGAACAGGTGAAAGTATATTTGATACATATATGAAAATGGAAGATGATGGATCACCAAGAGCTTTTACAAATTATTTTTTAGGAGCCGCTGGACAACCATATGATACTACGTATGATGGTTCGCCAGAATTTGACGCTATAACTAATATACTTTTAAATCCAAATCCAGCTGGGTATGTTACAGATGAACAAAGTGTGATTGCCGCTGCTTCTAGATATCCAACTCAAGATGAGAGACAAAGATATATTGATACATATAATGAAGTATGTGATTATTGTAAAACTCATCCAACTGCAAATATAGAAACATATATGATACCAGGAGCATCTGACTATGTGTTGAATGGAACTTTATCAATGTATTAGAGTTGTGTAAACAAACTATAAAAAGTGTAAAATTAAATGTAATATAATTAAAGATATGGTATAAATAAAATAGGAGGAGAAAAATATGGCAAATAATATTACTGTTGGAAGCATTAGAAAACTAATTGAAGACGGTGGATCAATGCAAGAATATGCTGCAGGATTTAGAAAAGAATATAATACAATATATGATGCAGTAGCTAAATTAGAACAAGAATGGCATGGAGAATCAAGCAAGAGATATCTAAATGATATTAATAGTTTTAAAGCAGATTTAGATACTTTTATTACTAAACTTGATCAATTTGGACAATTATATGAAGGAATTGGTAAGGCTTACGAAAAAGCTGAACAAGAATTATAGGAGGTAAATAATGGGTGAAGAATTTACACCACTAGTGTTTACTAGTGAAAGTTGTTTAACATGTGCTAGCGATTTATTAAGCGCAGCTACTAAAATAAATGAATATCTATTAGCATTTAGTTTAGCAAAAGACTCAATTGCTGAAAACTATCAATCAGAATCTGCAACAGAAATTTTAGAATTATTTAAGAAAATATTTGAAGTTGGTCCAAAATTTCATGATGCAGTAGAAGCTTGTTCAAAATATTTAAGTGAAACAGTAGCTCCAACATATGCAGAAATTGAAAGACGTGCTGCAGGAGGAGAATAAAATATTAAAACTTAGCATATGATTATTTATGCAATAATTATAAAAATTAAACTAATAATTGCAACAATTATTAGTTTTTTTGTTATAATGAAATAGGTGATAAAATATGTTACAAGAAATAGAAAATGCAAGAGTAATTGCAGTAAAGAAACAAAATAAATGTTATTTAATAACGGGAATAATAGGAATATGTATTTTTGGATTTATGTTTTTTTTGTTAGGAGCATCTGATTTATTTGGATTTCTTCATGCTTTTATATTTTCGCTTGTTCCTACAGTTATACTTGGTATTATTATAACTGCTATATTCTCTAGTAAAGAAGTAAAGAGATTTAATGATTTATACAAGAAAAATATTGTAGAAGCAGTATTTAAAGAAGTGTTTACTGATGTAACTTTTGATGTTGATAAAGGAATTGATTATTCTGTAATTTCTAATACAGGAATGATGGATATGGGAGATGATTTTACATCTAATGATTATGTAACAGGAAAATATAAAGATATTAGTTTTGCATCATCTGATGTAAATATAACTGAAACTCATACTGATAGTGATGGGGATAGTTATACTGTTACTTTGTTTAGTGGACAATGGTATATCTTTGATTTTAATAAAACTTTTAAGGCAAATGTTCAAGTTAAAGATAGTCATTTTTCTAATGCTAGAACATATCGTAGAAAAGGCGAATCAAAATATCAAAAAGTTGAACTAGAAGATATAGATTTTAATAAGAAATTTACATGCTATGCACAAGAACCATTAGATGCATTCTATATTATGACTCCTAGAATGATGGAAAAATTAAAAGACATTAAAGAAAAAATGAAACATAGTTTATTATTTTGCTTTATAGATAATAGATTACATGTTGGAGTGTATACTGGAAAAGATCTATATGAACCAAAACTTAGAACTCCAGTTAATTTAGAAGCAGCTAGAGCTGTTGCTTTAAGTGATTTACAACCAATAATTGATTTTGTAGATGGATTAGAACTAGATAATGATTTATTTAAAAAATAAGGAGTAATTATGGATAAAAGAGATGATTTGATTAAAAAAAATAAAAAAATAAATATTCAGTATATTCTTATGTGGACTGTTATGTTTATTTTATTCTTTTCCCCATTTATTCTAATGATTATTAATGCTATTTTTAAGACGAATATTCAATATCCTAATTTTATTGCATATTTTGTTACATATGGTATTGGAGTTGTATTATTCTTTTGCATTTTATCTATGATGGATGATAAATCTAAAGAAATAAAAGATACAATAGTTAAAGAGTTATTAGAAAAAGAATTCGGTAACAATGTATTCCGTCATGATGATAATCTGATAGAAGACATGGAATTATATCTTAATACAAAGAAGTTTGTGTTTCATTTTAATATTATAAATGATTATTTTAAAGGAAAATATAATAATAAAACAATAGAAATATATGATGTCTTTTACTTTGATAATAGTGATCAGAATTTTCCTTCCGAGTTTACTGGCCAATGGTTAGTTTTTGATTTTTATAAAGAAATAAAAAGTGAAATATATGTTTGTGATAAAAGAATGAGAGCCATAGGAGAAAAGTATAAAATAGAAGATGCTAGTTTTATGGAAAATTTTAATATTAGTGGCAGCGATGAACAAGAAGTTTTTTATGTTTTAACTCCAACCGTTATTGAACAAATTAAAAGAATAAAAAATCGTGCTAAGTGTCCTATATGTGTAATTTTTGAATCAGATAAGATGCATGTTCTTTTAAAAAGTTCTAATAATTTATTTAATCTAAATAAAATACATAATAATTCAGAAACTGCTATAAAAGAATTATCTGATCAAATTAGTTTTATAAAAAGTATTTCAGATGAAATAGAAGATAATAAAGAATTATTTAAAAATGAATAGTAATTTGTTATAATTAAATCATGATATGAAGGAGGTGAACTTATGGATCTATTATATGTCGGAATAATTGTTGCAGTAGTTTTAATAATTATATTATGTGTTATTTCAATTTCTAATAGTTTAAATAGAGCACAAGTTAAAATTGAAGAAGCAGAATCTGGAATAGATGTAGCTTTAGAAAAAAGATATGATGTTTTAACAAAAATGATTGATGTAGTTAAAGGATATGCTAAACATGAAAAAGAAACTTTATTTGAAGTTATTAATTTAAGAAAAGGTATGAGTGTTGATGAAAAAGCTAAAGAAAGTGAAAAAATGGATGCTAACTTTGAAAAAATTAATGTTTTAGCAGAATCATATCCTGAACTTAAATCTAGTGAAAATTATAAAACATTACAACAAGCAATTGCTGATACAGAAGAACATTTACAAGCTGCTAGAAGAATGTATAATGCAAATGTTTCTCATTTTAATCAAATGCTAGTTACATTTCCAAAAAGTGTTATTGCTAACTCAAAAGGTTTAACTAAAAAAGAATTTTTTGAAGCAGATGAAAAGAAAAAAGCAGATGTAAAGGTTGACGTTTAATAAATAAAAGACTACTTTTAGTCTTTTTTTATTGGTATAATTTATAATAGGTGAAGTGTATATGAATAATGAATTAAGAGAAGAAGAATTAAATGAAGCAGCTACAATTATAAATAAGATATCAGCATATTATGATTATAGAATAGTTGGGCAAAGTAATTTAAAAAAGGCACTACTAGTAGCTTTAATGACAGAAGGGCATATTTTACTTGAGTCTGTTCCAGGACTTGCAAAAACAACTGCTGCTAAAGTATTAACAGATGCTTTTTCTGCTAAATTTAGTAAAATTCAATGTACACCTGATTTACTTCCTAGTGATATAGTTGGAACACAAATATTCAATTATTCTACTAATAAATTTGAAACTATAATTGGACCAGTTAATGCTAACTTTGTTCTATTAGATGAAATAAATAGATCTAGTGCAAAAACTCAAAGTGCTATGCTTGAAGTTATGCAAGAAAAGAAATTAACTATTGCTGGTGTAACTTATAATGTACCAGATCCTTTTATAGTTATTGCAACACAAAATCCTATTGAACAAGAAGGTACTTATTTACTTGCAGAAGCACAATTAGATAGATTTTTGCTAAAAGAAGTTATTAATTATCCAACTATAGAAGAAGAAATAGAAATATTAAATAGAGTAGAAAGTGGAGTAATTATTGATAATCCTAAAATATTAGATATAAGTGCTATTAAATATTTACAAGAATTAACAAAGAAAGTTTATGTAGATGGAACTATAAAGAGTTATATTTCTAGAATTATTTATGCAACACGTCATCCACATGAATTTATTCATGAAGATTTAGCTAATTATATAGAAATTGGAGCATCTCCTAGAGGAAGTATTGCTATTATGAATGTTAGTAAGGCTCTAGCTATTTTAAATGGTCGTAATTATGTTACACCAGATGATTGTAAAGAGATGATTCATAGTATTTTAAGACATAGAATTGAACTTAATTATGCTGCTGTTGCTGATGGAATTACTACAGAACAAATTATAGATGCTATTGTAGGAGCAATAGATACTCCATGAAAACAAAATATATAGAAAAAATAAAAGCAAATATATCTATTAATTCATCTAAAAAAGCAATCGCTTTATTAAATGGGCTATATCGTTCTATTTATAAAGGTCGTAGTATGGATTTTGATGATTTAAGAGATTATACTTTAGGAGATGAAAGTAAAGATATAGATTGGAAATCATCTATTAGAAATGGTTCTCTTTTAGTTAGAAGGTATGAAGCATTAAAAAGACATAATGTTGTTTTTATAATTGATAACAATATAAAGATGGATGGAGTTACTTCAAGTTATGAACACAAAAGAGATGTTCTAATGTACGTATATGGAACTCTTGCTTATTTAGTTTGTAAAAATGGAGATGAGGTCGCAACTTCTTATGTAAAAGAAAATACTTTATATATGACTAGTTTTAAAGAAAGTATATTAAATGTAGAATTAACTCTAAATGACTTAGAAAACCATGTAACAGAAGAGAATAATTATACTCTTTTAGATAGAATTAATTATTGTATGGATAATTCTAAAAGAAAGATGATTTTTGTAATTATTTCTGATATTTCGGGAATGGAAAGTATAGATAATCAATTATTAAAAAATGTTACTGCATCTCATGATTTATTATTTATAAATATATCTGATGCATCTTTATTTGGTGATGATTTATATGATTTGGATTCTAAAAATAATGTACCTAAATTATTTTCTAAGAATTATGCTTTAAAACAAGTAGAAGAAAATATAAAACAAGAATTAATTGAAGAACAATCTTATTTATTTACTAAGTACAGAGTAAGTTCTACAACAATTAATAGCAAAAATGAAATAGTTAATAAAATTATTGATTTATTAGAAAGGCATAATCATGCAGTCAAAAGTTAGTTTAGAAGGACAATTTAGTTATAATATCGTTGGTTTTATTCTTTTTATAATATTACTTGTATCTTTAGTAGCATATTTTTTATATGTACTTTTTAAACATAAACCAACCCCAAAGAATAATATTATAACTAAAGATATTTTAATAATAAAAAAGAAATATCTATATCAAATAGATAGTCTTTATAATGAAATAAATTCTAATAAAATAAAAAGTAGAACTGCTTATAATAGATTGAGTGTTTTAATAAGAAGTTTTGTATTAGATGCTACAGATATAGATTTACTTAAAAGTAGTTTATCGGAAATAAAAGAAAAAGATACTGGTATTTTATATGATCTAATTAAAGAGTATTATGAACCAGAATTTTCAAAGAATAATAAGGGAGACATTATTTCTTCCATTAATAAAACAAGGAAGGTAATAGAAGAATGGAAATAAGATATCCAGCATTTATATTTATATTCATTGTTCTTTTTATTATTGTATTTTTTATTAGTAGATTAAAAAAAGAAAAAAAGAAAAATAATATTAAAATTGCTAATACTAATATAGTAAAAAGAACAGCGTATTATAAAAATATTTTGTTTAGATATAGAGTATTACTATATCTTATTTATGGTGTCTTATTTTTAGGAATTATCTCATCTTCAGTATTATCTTCTAGAATTGTTAATAGAAGCATTATAAAAGAAGAAAAATATAATAGAGATATTATGTTATGTTTAGATGTTTCATCATCAACTGATCAGTTAAATATAGAGTTTATAGATGAATATATAAAATTAATAGATGGATTAAAAGGAGAAAGAATTGGTATTTCTATTTTTAATAGTACTTCTTACTTATTAGCACCTCTTACAGAAGATTATGATTATTTAAAAGAAGTATTAACTAAAATGAATAAGTCATTAACTTGCCGTAATGATTTAACATGTATGTTTACAACTCATGATATGTATGTAACAGATGGTACTTTAACTGATAGAAGTAGAGGTTCTTCTTTAATAGGAGATGGATTAGCTTCTTGTATTTTTGCTTTTCCAAAATTAGATGAGAAAAGAACTAGATCAATTATTTTAGTTACAGATAACGATGTATTAGGAAAAGAATTAATAGATGTTACTGAAGCTTCTAAATTAGCTAAAAAGAAAGATATAACTCTTTATACTATCGCACCTACTTTTGCTTTTAAAAAGGATATTAGTATACTTCAAGAAGCAGCTAAAACAACTGGAGGTAAATCATATATTCAAACAGATGATGTTAGTGTAATTGTTAATGAAATAAATAAAAAAGAAACAAGCTTATTAGAAGGAAAAAAGCAAGAAGTAGAGTATGATCAACCAGAAGTACCATTTATTCTATTAATGATTTCTTTTGTTGTTTTACTATTTATAGATAAGGAGTTGATTAGATGATAATTAATCCTATTATATCTTTATGGATAATGATTCCTTTATCTATATTTATACTATTGATGGTATTAATTTATAGTACAGGAATAAAAAAACTAATTAGATTTTTATTATTAGTAATATTATTTATCGTTAATTTAAGAATAATGCTACCTAATGGAGATATAACAGTATTTGAAAACAATTTAGATATTATATTTATTGTTGATTCAACTCTTAGTATGGCTGCGAATGATGTTAAACCTACTAGACTTGATCAAGTAAAAAAAGATATTAATTATATAATTGATAAAACTGCAGGAGCAAGTTATGCTACTATAACTTTTGATAATAATGCCTATACAAGAATGATTATGACAAAAGATGCTAATGCTATTTCAGCATCGGTTGATTCTATAACTGTAATCAATAAATATTATGCAAGAGGTACAAAAGTAACTTTATTTAGAAATCAACTTGAAAAAATGTTAGAAAAAGAAAAAGATACTGATCATAAAGTAATAGTATATATTTTTACAGATGGAGAAAATACAAGTGACTCTGGAGAAGATAGTCTAAATCATTTAAAAAAATATATAGATGGTGGAGCAGTTTTAGGATATGGAACGACAAAAGGATCTACTATAAAGATAGATACTTATTACGGAGAAGCAGAAGATTTATATTATTATGATGAAAATTATAGAAGTACAAAAGCATTCTCTAAAATAGATGAAGATAATATGAAAAATATTGCATTAGATCTTGGAATTGACTATATTCATATGACTAGTACAAATGAAGTAGATAAAAGTATAAATGAAATTAGTAAAGAAAAAAATAGTGTTAAGGGAGATCAAAAAAAGTATATTTATAAAGATACATATTATTTTATAACTCCTTTAATAGGTATTCTTTTACTTATAGAATTATATAATTATAGGAAGGTAAGATTATGAAAAAAATAATAATATTTGTACTAGTAATTATGTCTTTATTCTTATTTCATTTATCAATTAGATATGTAATTAATGAAGCATATATTTCTAAAAGTAATAAAGGTTATTATAATAGTAGTTTAGTAGAACAATTATTTATTTTAAATTTTCCTGAAAGTTATATAGCATACTATAATAAAGGAAATAATTTATATAATTTAGGAGAATATAGTGATGCTATTTTAGAATATGAAAAAGCTTTAAAAACAGTATCTAAAAAAAGAGAATGCAAAGTTAGAAATAATTTATCACTTTCATATATGAAAATACTTAACTTAACTAAAGAAGATTTAATAGATGATATAGAATATATTCAAGATATTCTTTTAGTTAATAATTGTGCTGCAAAAGACTTAGTAAGTGGTAAAGATAGTAATTCACAAGAAATATATAATGAGTTAGAAAAATTAAAACAAGAAAAATCTTCAAAAGGTGGAAGTACTGGAGATAAAGATAATAATAAAGAAAATCAAAATAATAATAATGATGATGATTCTAAAGAAAAAGAATTAGAAGAACAAATAAAAGAACAACAAAAACAAACGCAACAAGATAGAAATGATAGAGAAAGAGACGACATCAATAGAAAAGAAGATACTAGATATCAATATAAAGGAAAAAACTATTAAGACTTGTAAAGTCTTTTTCTTTTTTTATATTTTGTTTAATAATGCTTATCTATTTGATATAATTATAATAAGGTGGTAAGCCATGAGGAGAAGATATTTAGTATTAATTTTATTATTACTTATGATTCCTGTAAGTGTTTTTGCGGTTGAAGATATTAAAAATAACTTAAGAGGATTATCTAAAAAAAGACTTACAGAAGTAATAGATATTAGTTTAGAAAAAAAACTATCTAAGACTGATGGCTTAGGTGGTAATAGTACTTTTAAATCTATTGCTTCAACTAGAGATTATTTAGTTGTATCTAGAGGTAATGGTACACTTATGTTTTTAGATAAAAATACATATAGTGTTTTAGAAGAAAAAAGATTTAATTTAAGTAGTAGTGCAAGTATTTCATATGATCCTAATACTAATACTTTATTAGCAAGTAAAGGCAGTGGACAATATTCAGTTATTGATATGGAAACTTTAACTGAGACAAGTACTATAAATTTATCTGGTAGTCATATTGCTTTTTCTAATAGATTTAATAGATATTTTACATACGATGGTAAAAAAGGTAGTGTCTATAGCGAAGAGAAAAAGTTAGAAAATAATTTTGATGTAGATATTAGAGGTACTAGAAATGATTTAAGTTATAGTACGGGATATGTTTATTTAATAACTCATAATTCTACTGGAGAAAAGATATTTGATTCTGTTGAGAAAAATGGAAATGTAATATATATATTTGATTTAAGAGGAAAACATAAAAAAACATATTATATATCTAATGAAATGAAAGTTGGTAATAATAACTTAGTATCTCTTACTGTATCAGAAAATAAAGCGTTATTACTTTATGAAACTGGAGAAATATATAGCAGTGCAGTTCTAGGAAATATAAATGTTCAATCTACAGAATTAACAATATTTAAAGGATATAAATTTGTTAATGTTGTAAGAAGTGTATTCTTTACTTTAGATTATTATATATATTCATCTATTATTTGGGTAATTCAAGGTTTATTCGATATAGCAAGACTTAGAATATATACAGATATTGTTAGTAATGTTAGAAATAAGATATATGTAGTTTTAGGTATTATAATGCTATTTAGACTTAGTTTAACATTTATAAGATATATGTTTAATCCAGATGAATTAACGGATAGATTTAAAGGAAGTAGAACTTTAATATTTAAAACAATTGCAATGTTAATACTTTTATTAATGACTCCTGGTTTATTTGAACTTGCATATAGAATTCAATATACTTTTATACCAATAGTTCCAAAAGTATTATTGGGTCAAAACGAAGATGAAGCGCAGAAAGATATAGAAAAAATATCGGATGATTTAGCAGTAGTTGTATTATCTCCATTCTTTCATCCAAATTATACTAATAAAAAACAAGAATTTGCATCTATTGATGGAAGTAAAGATATTGCATCAATTGATGATTTTGTAAAACATATAAATGATGTAAGTCCATTTGGAAGAGATGGTAAAAATCCTGGATATAGTTATGAATATAGATATTTATTATCTACTATAGTTGGAATGATTACATTATTCCTTCTTGTTGGAATAACAGTAAGTGCTGGAGTTAGGTTCTTTAGACTTTTAGTATTAGAAATGTTAGCACCAATTCCAATCCTTCTTAATATTAGTCCATATAGAGATGAAAATGATCCATTAAAAGAATGGTTAAAAGAAACAGCAATTACATTTGTAGATTTATTTATTAAAATTGGCTTAATGTATATGATTTTATATTTAGCTTCTGAAATAAAAATAAATGATTTATTTATTACTTGGGAAGGTGCAGAAGGTACTGGTATAACGCCACTTAGACTTTTATATTTAAAATCATTCTTAATAGTTGGCTTATTACTATTTGTTTATCAGTCACCTAAATACTTAAATAAATTCTTTGGACTTGATACACATAATGGTAGTTTCTTAGGAAATGTAACTGGTGGTGTTTTAGGATTTGGATCTGGTTTAGTATCAGGACTTGCTAGTGGTGCTGGAATTAGAGGAAGTCTTAAAGAAGGTGTTCGTGGTATGAACGAAAGATATAGAAGTGCTGCGAACGACCAATTAAGAAATGCTTGGAATACAATTGATAGTGAGACTCAATTAGATGCTAATAGATTAAAAGGAAGTGTAAATAGAGCCTTCCAAAATAGTGTTAACAAAAGTAGAGCTGATGCTCAATATAGAAAAACTAATTTAGGTGGAAAGGCACTGGAAACAAGTAGAGATAATTTGAAAAATGCTATTGTCGCTGCACAAGCTGCAGAGAATAAATATCGTGAAGTAATTGAAACTGGTCAATATGAAGGAGAATCAACAGAAGCATATAACGAGAGAAGAAGTAATGCTTATACTGAGTGGCAAGTAAAATCAAAAGCTGCAGAAATTGCTGAAAAAGATTATTCAAGTAGTAAGACTACTTATGATAATTCAACAACTGCAAAAAGATATAGATCACATAAAACCTCTAATGTTACACCAGATAAAGAGGGAGAAACTGTTAAAGTTATGATGACAGAAGTAAATACAACAACAATTGGAGAAAAAAGAGAATTAGATGGTGAACAAGCTTTGGAAGAACCACCTACAGAATTAAACTAATAATCTTAATTGATTATTAGTTTTTATTATTTTATAATTAGATTGGTGATTAAATTGAAAAAGATAGATGTTATTTTTATGGGTACTCCTGATTTTTGTGTACCTATTTTACAAAGTTTAATAGATAATTATAATGTTATAGCAGTTGTTACTCAACCTGATAAAGAAGTAGGTAGACATAAAGAATTAAGAAAAAGTCCAGTTAAGTTATTAGCTGAAAAATATGGAATAGTTGTTATTCAACCTGAAAAAATAAGAAAAGAATATAATGAAGTAACAATGAGAAAACCAGATTTAATAGTAACTTGTGCATATGGTCAAATAATTCCAAAAGAGATACTTGAAACACCTAAACTTGGTTGTATAAATGTTCATGCATCTTTACTTCCAAAATATAGAGGTGGAGCTCCAATTCAAAGAGCAATATTAAATGGAGAAAAAGAAACTGGAATCACTATAATGTATATGGATGAACATATGGATACAGGAAATATGATATCTAAAGAAGTAGTAGAAATTAAAGAAGATGATAATTTTGAAACATTACATGATAAATTATCTATAGTAGGTAGAGATCTTCTTTTAAAAACATTACCTGATATTATTAATGGTACTAATGAAAGTATTAAACAAAATGATAGTGAAGCTACTTTTGCACCAATTATTACGAGAGATGATGAGTTAATTGATTTTAGTAAAGATGCTAATACTGTATATAACCAAATTAGAGCGTTATCTCCATTCCCAGGAGGATATGCAGTGTTAGATGGAGAAATAGTAAAGATATATAATTCTCGTAAAACAAATGATTTTTATACAGAAAAACAACTAGGTGAAATTGGAAAAATATATAAAGATGGAATTGGTGTTGCTTGTAAAGATGGAGAAGTAATAATTACAGATATAAAATTTGCTGGTGGTAAAAGAGTACTTATGAAGGATTATTTTAATGGACATGATGGAGATAAATTATTAGGAAAAATCTTTAATAAAGGGGAATAAAATGAAAAAGAAAACAAAAAAAGAAACTGAGAAAGAACAGAGAATAAAGAATTATGTAGTTGGTGCTATTTATTTATTAATAATTATCTTTATGATAGTAATAGTAAGAATAAATGATTCTAAAATTCAAGAAAATCCTGTTAAAGAAGATAATCTTACTAAAAATAATTATTATTATACTTATAAGTTAACTATTAATGATGATACTTATATATATGAAGGAAAAAAATTCAATGATAAAGAATCATTTAGAGTAACTAAAGATAAAGAAGAAAATGATTATTATATATATAAAGATATTGCTTTAATAAAAAAAGATAATGATTATGTATTAACTAAAAAACCTTATTTTTATATTGATTATTTTAATATAAATGAAATTAATAAAATAATTAATATGAGTGAATATGATAAAAAAGATAAAATATATAAACTTTCAACTACTAATTTTGCTTTAGCATATGATATTGAAGTAAATGATAAAAGTCTAAATACAATTAAAATAAAATATAAGGATAATCATATAAGTAAAGTAACTATTGATTATACTAATTATGCTATTGCAAGAGGAGAAGCAGCAAGAAAGGTAATAGTTGAATTAGAATATAAGGATTATGGCAAAGTAAAAGACTTTGACATTAAATAAAAAAGAAAAAAATACTTGCATTTTTCTATTTCTTATTATACAATTTAGAAGTATGACTGATTTGAGAGAAGAAGTTGTAAGTATGGAATTGTAGCTCAGCTGGTTAGAGCGCACGCCTGATAAGCGTGAGGTCGGAGGTTCAAGTCCCCCCAGTTCCACCAGTTGCCTCAATAGCTCAGTTGGTTAGAGCACTTGACTGTTAATCAAGGGGTCCTAGGTTCAAGTCCCAGTTGAGGCGCCATTTATGGCCAGTTGGTGAAGCGGTTTAACACACTGCCCTTTCACGGCAGGATACACGGGTCCGAATCCCGTACTGGTCACCATGTTGTTATTAAAGTCCTTTTTGAGGACTTTTTTTGTTTTTTGTTTTACGGATTAGTTGTCAAATAGAATTATTTAAATCTTTAGTCGTGTTATAATTAAAATAGATAATAATAAAGTGTGGTGATATTAATGCGATATAATGCTTTTACATGGTTTTTATATGGTAAAAGAAGATTTAAAAGATTATTAAGAAGAGGACCATTAGATGAACTTAGAGAAACAATTAGTCATTATTATGATTATTCATCAGTTACAGATTCTTTTTCTAAAATTTTAAATAAAAAACATTTATCAGCACAAAATTTATTAGATTTCATTAATTCAAATGGAACATTTAATGGAAATCCGGCTATTTTATTATCACCTGATGTTCAAAAATTCTTATCTAATCTTGGTGTTAACTGGGAAAACTCTTTTAGTGAAGAAGATTTAAAAAAAGCAGAAGCGTTTAGAGAATTAACTAAGTCTTTTAAACCAAATGATAGAGCACTTTTAGGATGTGTACTTACATATTTATTAAAATTTAAAGGATTAACTATTTCAGATATATTTGATGAAAATAATAAAATTAAATCAGAATTCTATGATTTATTATTAAGTAAAGGTGCTGATTATTTTATTGATGGAAATATAAATTTTTATTTTCGTAAAAATACTTTTTCAAGTGATTTTATAAAAAAACTATTTGGAGAAGATGTTTCTAAATTTATTACTGTTGTTAGAGATGGTAACTATAAAAGAAAATCTAATGTAGATGAATATTTTAGTTTAATTAAGAATTTATTAAAAAAAGGGAGTTTAAATAGAAATAATATAAAAGAAGCATTTTCTATTGATGGATATTATTTATTAGTTAATGATAAGTTATATGAATTGATTGATCCGTTTGAATCTACATCAAGGCCATTTATTCAAGATGGTAAAGTAATACCAGAACTTGCAAAACATTTAACAGAAGTAGAATTAAAAATATTAGAGTCATCTTATTATCCATATTATTTATTTATGGATTTTAGACGACATGTTTTTCATGATGAAGAAAATGAAACAATAGATTTTAATAAAGTATTTAGACTTAGTAAATCAGGGGAATTAATGTTTAATGAAGATCATTTTAGAGAGTTTATTGGTAAAATTAACCTATTACATGTTTTTGAATATATCGAACAATATAATATGAATTTATTAGATGAATATGATTATGAAAAATTAGGTATTTCAAGATCAATGTTTGAAGTTTTAATTAAAATATCAAGAGGTAATTATGATTCAGCTGGAGTATTAATAGATAAAATATTTTCTGATGGTTCACTCCTTAGTATAGATGATAAAAAAGCATCAAAACTAATTGAAGTTTACGAGTGTTTAAAAAAACATATGGAGAATTCCAATTGTAAAGAATTAAATAAATTCTTTTGTGAAATACTAGGACAAATTTTAAATAATCCAGATAATTATGAAGATAAACTTGCAAAAATAGAAAATGTATTTATTCATAATAATCTTCCGGAAATGGCAAAAAGATTTTTAATATATAAAATAATGTATCCTGAATTTGATTTTGAAACAGTTAAAGAAGATATGATGAGTCCAACATTATCTAATATAGATGATGAAAGAAGAAATATGGTTATTTTAGGTGATTTAATTAGAATAGCTGCAGAATCTAATAATCTATCTTTAAGAAATTATTTAAATACTATTGAAAGAGGAAATGCTCTATATTTACTAATAACATCAAATGAAGTAGATATTGAGAGTTTAGATGATAGAAATAAAAAGATACTTACTACTTTTTTAAAACATTTAGAGGCGGTTTATAATCAATCAAAAGCAGGAAGAGAACATCCAGTCGAATTATCTGGTGATACTAAAGAAGATTTAAATAAACTTCATTCTTTGTTTGGAACTACTTCAAGATATGATCTTCCAGATAGAATTGTTAGAATGTTTGGATTTATGGGTGGTATTAAATCTTTTGAACAACTAAAAACAATGATGGATGAATCAAAAACAAGAGCAGATATAAGAGGAAGAAGATATGCAAGAGAAGGGATTTCACTTGAAGAAGGAGATTTCTTAAAAGGAATTGGAGATACACAATTCTTATATGATATATTACAAAATGGTTCTCTAGCCAAAGAATATTTAGGGGTAGGGACTCCTGGAAGTGATCAAACTCCATGTGATACAGATCTTACAAGAATTGGAAAAGAAAGAAAAGTAAAAGATAGAGTAGATAATTCATATTCTAGTGGATGGGGACCAATTTGGTTTGTTATTAAAAATGATGGAAGATTTAAAGTGACTAGAGATGCAGATACTAAGAAGTCTTCTGAAGTATGTTATGGAAAAGAAGTCTTTTCAACAGGAATTGAATGGGGAATTAGAACTGGATTTGGTTCTTGTGATATAGACTATGTCATAATTGATCCTACTATAAAAAAAGGTGATACAGATAATCTAAATGAAGATGAATTAAAAAGAAGAGAAATGCTTGTTGAAGATACTAAATTTGCAATCGCTTTAAATGGTTTTTATATTCCGGTATATGATAAAAATACTGGGAAACTACTATTTACACCAGAAGAATATGATTTAATAAGAAGTAAAATGTCTGGATTATCTAGATATGGATGT
Organism: Bacilli bacterium; assembly: GCA_017541325.1. GTDB lineage: Bacteria > Bacillota_I > Bacilli_A > RF39 > UBA660 > RUG11788. The sequence continues at coordinate 96,143 of JAFXZI010000014.1, read as the reverse complement.
GAAGAATATACTTTCTCATCTCATTTAGATGATGTTCCAGATTATAATAATCAAAAATTAATAGAAGACTCTAATAACAAAAGAGCTCATATTAATAGAGTTGTTGCTGAAGCTATGAGTGAAAGAGGTTTAAGATTTAGTTCATCTCAATCTGAAGATTTAACTTTAGGAGGAGTAGATTTAATCGATACAGGTTCAACTGGAAGAGGAACTAATACAGAAATAACAAGTGACTTTGATTTTATTATGAGAATAGATGTACGTGAAAAACCAGAAGAATTAAGTAAAACTATATGTGCTAAATTAGGAATTAATTATGAAAAAGCTGTAGAAGATGGACAAGTACTTGCAAATGGTAATTTAAGGTTAAAAGGAGTAGTTATTCCAGGACTTGAAGAACCGGTTGATTTAGATATATCTTACGTTAAAAAAGATGAAATGGATTTTTATAGTACAGATGAATGTTTAAAAGATAGATTAGAAAATATTAAACGACAAGATCCTTTAAAATATCAGAGAGTACTAGATAATATTATATTTGCTAAAAAGTTCTTAAAAGAAAATGAATGTTATAAACCAGCACATTCTCCAGATAGTACAGGAGGTTTAGGTGGAGTTGGTGTAGAAAACTGGATTTTACAAAATGGAGGAAGTTTTACTGACGCTTGTAGAAGTTTCTTATCAGCTGCTTTAACTCCTGATGGAAGAATGGTATCTTTTGAAGAATTTAAAGAAAAATATAAAGTATATGACTTTGGTAGAAACTTTTATGGAAAAGGATTTGATGAATTTGTATCAGATAATATGAGAGAAGAGGGATACCGTAATATGGTTGAAGCTTGTAGAAAATATATGAAAGGTACAGAAACAAGAATACAAGATAGATCAACACACTTAACAGATTCTCTTACAACTGATAGAACTGTTAGTAGAAATTAAAGAGGTGCATATGGATACTTTTAAACAAATTCCTGAAGGGGAAGAAATAATATATAAAGATGATGTATTTTCAGGAAATTATGATCAAAAATTATATTTAAGAAGATCTTTTGATGATGGTTCTCATCGCCCTAAATTTTACATAAATGCTTTTTCACCTATTGGAGACAGATTAGTGATGCAAGGATATTTATATTTCTATTTAGATCATGAACAAAAAAGAAGTGATTTTATAGGTATAAAAGTAAATCCTGAGTTTCGCGATTTAAATATTGGTTCTTTTTTGGTTGCTTCATGGATAGATATGTGTCTTAATAATGGATATGATTTTTTAGGAGTTAATCCTAAACAAAGAAAACCATTTTTACTATATTTATTAAAAACTTATGGATTTGAAATACTAGATAAATCTTTATATGAAACAAGACCTGAAGTTATTACTATATGTCGAAGTCTAGATAGTTTGGATAAAACGAAGTATTTATCTTTTAAAGATCCTAAACATGAAAAAGTATTTGTTGGTACAAATTCTTTTAAAGAAGATAATTATAGTATTATTCATACTATGAGTGGATTTGTTTCATTAGATAATGTTTTATTACCGCTTCAAAGTCAAAAAAGATTACGTGCTGATTATCAATTATTAGATAGGGATATTGCTGAAGTAAAATCTGAAAGTACAATTAGAAATCATACCAAATAAAAAACTATTAACATTAAGTTAATAGTTTTAATTTTGTGTTGCATCAATTGTTTTAGTACATTTATTATTACTTAAAGTATAACCACTTTCACATCTATATACTTTTGAGTGTGCAGGATGACACATATATTTATCAGGTATACCAATACCAATCATTTTAATCATAATATATCCACTTGGACATTCTTCGCTTTGACTTTCATACCCTTCACTTAGATTGATACAACTATCATTAATAGATTCCGTTGTATTATCTGGACATACTAAACTAGCATTTACAGTTATTGTACATTTAGTACCATTTAGAGTATATCCACTAGGACAAGAATATGTAATTGTAGGTGTTGAAGGTGTTTCTGGTGGTGTAGTAGAAGTGTTGTTATTACTACTACTTGTATTATTGTTGTTACTGCTAGTGCTTGTGTTATTATTTTGTTGAGTAGTACTACTAGAATGATTAGTATTATTTTGACTAGTTGGTTTTTTTGTATTTGTACTAGTATTAGTATTACTCTTTTTTGTTGTATTACTTTTGCTAGTAGAAGTTGTATTACTCTTTTTAGTATTAGTAGTTGTTTCTTTAGTAGTATTAGTATTGTTTGTAGTTGTATTAGTATTTGTTTCGGTTACTTCTTGTTTATCATCTTTTGTTTCTGTACTATCTATTACTTGCGTTTCTTCATCTTTCTTATTATCATCTTTTTCATTATTTATAATTGGTTCGTCTTTTTTATTAATTTCTTTATTATTTTTCTCTTTATTAAAAGATATATAATAAAAACTAAAAGAAAATAATAAGATACAAATAATACTAACTATTATTAATTTGTTTTTATTCATATTTATCATCTCAATTTAATCATATCAAATATAATTTGTTTACGTAAATATTTTAGTCTTTTTAATGTATATTATTGTAAAACAATAGTGATATAATAAAAATGTAGAGGGTGATATTATGAATAAAATAATTATTGCTGGTCCATGTACTTTCGCAAGTTATGATGAGATTAAAAAAATAGCATCTCTTTTAAAAGAAAGAGGAATTGAATATTTTCGAGCTGGAACTTTTAAAATGAGAACTGATCCCAATTCTTTTCAAGGGTTAAGAGATGAGGGTATGGAAATGCTTCTTAAATTAAAAGAAGAACTAGATATTAAAATAGTTACTGAGTTAACTACTATTGAACAGGTTAAAAAGTACGGAGATAAAATAGATATAATTCAAATAGGTACAAGAAATATGTATAATTATGAATTGTTAAAAGAAGTAGGAAAAACAAAAACTCCAGTTATTTTAAAAAGAAATTTTGCAGCTTCTTATAATGAATGGATTAAAGCAGCAGAATATATAAAAAGAGAAGGTAATACAAATATTATTTTATGTGAAAGAGGAGTTAGAAATACTATTTCAAATGAAACTAGAAATATACTTGATTTACAAGCGATTCCATATATAAAGAATAATACAGATTATAAAATAATAATTGATCCATCTCATGCTAGTGGACTATCTTACATGGTTGAATCTATGTCTTGTGCTGCTTTAACAGCAGGAGCGGATGGACTATTAATTGAAGTTCATTATGATCCAAGTCAAAGTTTATGTGACAGTAAAGAGACAATTGATTTTGATACTTTAGATAAAATAATAGAGTTCTATAAAACGATGTGATATTATTTATTTAGAATAATAATAAAGAAAGGTACCATTGTATGAAAAAAAGATTAGTTTATTTATTTTTAATACTATATGTTTTTCCGTCTGATATTGTTTTTGCCGAACATTTTGCTTCGTGTGGAAATATAAGTGGGGTACCAGCTGCTGTACCAGCAGTTATAAAGACATCAGTTGATATTATAAAAATATTAATTCCAATTTTGCTAGTTTTATATGCAGGAATAGATATATTTAAAACTGTAATTAATAAAGATCCAGATTTAGACAGATTAAGACGAAAAGTAGTACCTAAATTTATTGCTGCAGCAGCAGTATTCTTTGTAGTTTTTGGTGCACAATTGTTATTTAAAATGCTAGAACAAAATTCAATGATTGAATGTATTAATTGCTTTATAAATGATAATGATATATGCAATTATTATGATAAAGAATTAAAAAAAGATAATACTAAAGAATTTGAAAATGCTAAAAAAGAAAGTGAAGAAAGAGAAGAAAGAGAAAAGAAAAGAGAAAAAGCAAGAGAAGCTAATGAAAAGAAAAATGATGATATTATAAAGAAACTTTTAGAAGAAGAACAAAAAAGATTAGGTGGAACTAAACTTGATATAGCTAATTCTAAAAATTTAGTAGGAATATTCTATACGACATGGCATCATCCTAATCAAAGTAAAGTTAGAATTATTTCTCAACAATCTAGTTTTTGTGAAGGTGGTGCTGAATATTATTGGGGAAAACCTGCGTTAGGTTTTTACAATAGTAACGATAAAAATGTTATAAGGACTCATATGAAGCAGTTAGCAGCTGCTGGAGTAGATTTTATAATTATAGATTATACAAATATGAATCCAAATGCTGGTTTTGCTCATCATTCTAGTGGATGGAATGCTCATGTTGATTCACCATTAAAAGCTATTCTTGAAACTGTATATGAAATGAGAAGTGAAGGAGAAAAAACTCCTTATGTAATGAATTGGGTATGGACAGGTAATTCTGGTGGAAATAACCAATTTGAAGGATGGCAAAGTGTAAATGCAATATATGATGATTTCTATAAAAATAGTAAATATGAGAATATTTGGGTTTATTGGAATAGCAAACCGTTCTTTTTAACAACAAGTCCTCCTACAAGGAATCCAGAAAGAGATATTACAGTTAGAAGTATGTGGGGATTAAATGGAGTAAGTAGATATGATTGGACATATTTAGAAGTAGATAATGATAAACCTGCTAGAGATAAAAACGGAGCTGTTGAACAAATTGGTGTTAGTGTTGCCATGCAAAGAAGTTATATGTCATCATCTGATGCTGTTTGTAGAAGAAATGGTGAAACTTTCTATAATCAATGGAAAACAGCATTTAAATATCATCCAAAGGTTGTAACAGTTACTTGGTGGAATGAGTGGACTGCATTATGTTTATATGGTGGAACATTTACTGATGAGTATACTCAAGAATGTAGTCGTGATATTGAACCAATGTCAGGTGGACATGGATCTAAATATTATGAAATGTTAAAAAAATATATTGCAGCTTACAAAGGAAATCAATCTTGTCCTCACTTAACAGAAAGATAAATATTTAAAAGCATTTAATTATTATAATTAAGTGCTTTTTTGATTTTAATAATACTATTATTTTTATTTTATGATATTATTTATATGAATCGAGGTTTATATATGAAAGATGAATTAATAAAATTAATATTTCCTAATGTAAAAGATAAATCTTACTATGAAGAAAAATATCCAAAAAGAGATTTAAAAGAAGGTGCAGTTGTTACACGTTTTGCACCATCTCCAACAGGATTTGTTCATATGGGATCACTTTTTTCTGCATATGTTTCAAGTAAAGCAGCACATGATACTGATGGTGTTTTCTTTTTAAGAATAGAAGATACTGATCAAAAACGTGAAGTAGAAAATGGAATAGAAAATATTATTCGAGATCTTGATAATTTTGATATTAAGATAGATGAAGGTGTTACATCTAATGGAGAGGTTGGAATATATGGTCCTTATATTCAAACTCATCGTAAAGAAATATATGAGTCCTTTGCTTCCTATCTTATGAGTATTGATCTTGCTTATCCTTGCTTTTTAACTGAAAAAGAATTAGAAGAGATGAGAGAAATTCAAGAAAAAGATAAACTAGAAATAGGATGTTATGGGGCGTTTGCTAAATATAGAGATTTAAGTGATGAAGAAAGAATTAAAAAAATAAAAAATGGAGAACCATATATTATTAGATTAAAATCACAAGGTGATATAAATAAAAGAATTCATATAAAAGATTTAATAAAAGGAGATTTAGAATTTCCAGAAAATAATATAGATGTTGTACTAATAAAAGGAGATGGTTTTCCTACATATCATTTTGCTCATGCAGTAGATGATTCTTTAATGCATACTACTCATGTTATACGTGGAGATGAATGGTTAAGTTCTCTTCCAATTCACTATGAATTATTTAAAGTATTAGGATATAAATTACCTAAGTATTGCCATTTATCTCCTATAATGATTCAAGATGGAGAAATAAGAAGAAAACTTAGTAAGAGAAAAGATAAAGAAGCAGCAATTTCTTTCTATCATGAACTTGGAGTTCCAAAAGAAGCAATTAAATTATATTTATTAACAATAGCTAATAGTAATTTTGAGGAATGGTACAATGCTAATCCTCGTGAAAGTATTGATAAATTTAAATTTGATTTTAAAAAAGTTTCTAGTAGTGGTTCTCTTTTTGATATGGAAAAACTACTTAATATTTCTAAAAATTATTTAAGTTATTTAAGTGCATCTGATTTTTATAATAGATTATTAGAATATACTAAAGAATATGATTCAGAGTTTTACAATTTATTAGTTAAATATAAAGATGATTCTATAGAATTTATTAATATTGAAAGAGAAAGAAAAAAACCAAGAAAAGATTATTCTAGTTTTAGTGAAGTTAAAGATAATATGTGGTACATGTTTGATGAGTTGTTTTTTAAAGAAAAGAAGAGTTTAGATAATAGTGAAATTATAATAGATTATTTTAATAATTATTATGATAGTTCTGATACTGAAGAAGAGTGGTTTAATAAGATGAAAGATCTTGCATCTAAATATGGATATGCAACTGATATGAAAGCCTATAAAGAAGAACCAGATTCATATCCTGGAAGTATTGTTGATATCTCTAATATGATTAGAATATCTATGACTACTAAAGATAATACTCCAAATCTTTATAACATCTTAAAAATACTTGGAAAAACTCGTATAGAAAAAAGAATAAATGAGTATTATCCATCTTCAAAAAAAGACTAATTTATGGTATAATATATCCAGGAGGTAGATTATGGAGTACTTTTGGTTTGTAATGATTTTAGTTTTAAGTTTTATTGAACTAATTACTATTAATTTAGTTACAGTATGGTTTGTTGCCAGTGCAATTGTTGCATGGATATTATCTTTCTTTGATATACCATTCGCAGTACAATTTGCTGTCTTTGTAGTATTAGGTATTGTTCTATTAATAACTACAAGAAAACAACTTACTAAGTGGCTTAATAAAACTAAACACAAAACTAATCTAGATCGTGTTTTAGAAATGACTGGTGTAGTTACTAAAGAAATAACTAAAAACGAAAATGGAGAAGTTAAAGTTGATGGAAAAAGATGGACTGCTGTAGCTGATAAAAAGATTGAAGTAGGTGCTACAGTTAAAATACTTCGAATTGATGGGGTAAAATTAGTCGTAGAGGAGGAAAAAGATTAATGGAATTATTTTGGTTTTTATTAATACTTGCTGTTATTATCATACTTACTTGTGTAAAAGTTGTATCACAAGCAGAAGCAGTAGTTATTGAACGTGTTGGTTCATATCTAGAAACATGGAATAATGGACTACACTTCAAATTACCATTCGTTGACAGAATTGTTAACAGAATTACTTTAAAAGAAATTGTTAGAGATTTCTTACCACAATCAGTTATTACAAAAGATAATGTTAGTATGCAAATAGATACTATCGTATATTATCAAATTACAGATCCTAAGTTATATACTTACGGAATTGAAAATCCAATTGTTGCAATTGAAAATTTAACTGCAACTACACTTCGTAACTTAATTGGTGAACTAGAATTAGACCAAACTTTAACAAGTAGGGATGCTATTAATGAAAAAATGTGCGCTATTCTTGATGAAGCTACAAATCCATGGGGAATTAAAATAAACAGAGTAGAAGTTAAAAATATTATTCCACCTCGTGATATTCAAGAAGCAATGGAAAAACAAATGCGTGCTGAACGTGAAAGACGTGAAAAAATTCTTCAAGCAGAAGGAGAAAAGAAATCTGCAATCCTTATTGCTGAGGGAGAAAAAGAAAGTGCTATTTTAAGAGCAGAAGCTATTAAACAAACTGCTATTAAAGAAGCAGAAGGACAAGCAGAAGCAATTCTTAGAATTAAAGAGGCTGAAGCAAATGGAATTAAGTTATTAAAAGAAGCTAAAGCTGATAAATCAGTTCTTACTTTAAAGAGCTTTGAAGCACTTGCTAAGGTAGCAGATGGAAAGTCTACAAAGATTATTGTTCCATCAGATTTACAAAATATTGCTACTTTATCAACAACTATTGAAGAAATGTTTAAGGATCATAAAGACAAAGAAAGTTAAAAACAAGACCTTATAGGTCTTTTTTTTATTGTTAAGTTCATACCATAACAACTTGACTTTTTTGCCTATTTGTAGTATCTTGTTAAAAGTATGTGTTTGAAAGAGGTGCATTACTATGAAAGAAAAGAAAACCTATTTAACTCAAGAAGGATTAGATGAACTAAAAAAAGAGCTAGATGATTTAATTAATGTACAACGTCCAAGAAATATTATTGCTATTAAAGAAGCACGTGCTTTAGGAGATTTGTCAGAAAATGCAGACTACGATGCTGCTAAAAATGAACAAGCAGAAATCGAAGGACGCATTAAGAAAATAGAGAAAATGTTAGAAAATGCAGAAATTATCAATGAAGTTAAAACTGATAAAGTATCTATTGGGTCAACTGTATCTGTTAAATATGTAGATGATGATGATACTGATGAATATAAAATCGTTGGTAGTCAAGAAGCAGATCCATTTATGAGCAAAATATCTAATGAAAGTCCAATTGCTAAAGCAATTTTAAATAAAAAAGTTGGAGACATTGTTGAAGTTGAAAGTCCAAACGGAGTTTATAAAATAGAGATTACTGAAATTAAATAGAAACAATTTATATGTTTCTATTTTTTTCACTTGAAAAAAAGGTGTTTTAGATATAAAATTAGGTTAACTTCTATGAAAGAGGAGTAAATATGTAATTGCTTTTAGAGAAAGTATGGTTGGTGAAAATACTTAAGCTAATATGTATTGAAGACACTTTATATAAACATAGAACGTTATATCGCGTTAAGATATTTGAGATAACTATTGTTATGAATTAAGGTGGTACCACGAGAGATTCGTCCTTATACTGGTATCATCTTTTTGCATTTTTAGGAGGTATTTATGATAACTAAACCAAAAGGATGCCATGATATATATGGTGATCAAGCTAGAAAATTTAAATATGTTGATCAAGTAATTGATGATTTAATGAAAGAATATAATTATGATTTCATGCGTACACCAATTTTTGAATCTAGTGAATTATTCCATAGAGGAGTAGGAGATACAACTGATATAGTTACAAAAGAAACATATGATTTTGTAGATAGAGGTGGACGTAATATGACTCTACGTCCAGAAGGAACTGCAGGAATAGTAAGAAGTTATATTGAAAACAAAATGTATGGAGATGGTGCTCAACCAGTTAAGATTTACTATAATGGTACAATGTATCGTTACGAAAGACCTCAATCAGGAAGAGATAGAGAACTTACACAATTTGGTGTAGAAGTATTAGGGTGTGATGATCCATATATAGATGCTGAAGTAATATCTATTCCAGTTAATTTATTTAAATTATTAGGATTACAAGAAGTAAAAGTTAATATTAATACTTTAGGTGATAATGAATCTCGTAATAATTATAGAGAAGCTTTAGTAGAGTATTTTCGTCCACATATTGATACTTTATGTGAAGACTGCCAAGAAAGATTTAAAAAGAATCCTTTAAGAATTCTTGATTGTAAAGTAGATTGTGATAATCCAATATTAAAAAATGCTCCTAAAACTATTGATTATTTAAATGAAGAGAGTAAAGAAAGATTTGAAACAGTTAAAAAATATTTATCACTTCTTGAAGTAGATTATGAAGTAAATCCTAATATAGTAAGAGGACTTGATTACTATAACCATACAGTATTTGAGATAGAAGCTAAAGTAGATGGATTTGGTTCTAATAATGTTTTAGCTGGTGGGGGAAGATATAATGGACTAGCAGAACAATTAGATGGGCCATCAACTCCAGGAATAGGATTTGCTTTAGGTATGGGAAGACTTATTATGGCGTTAGATCTTGAAAAAGTAGAACTACCTGTTGATAAAGCACTTGATGCTTATATTATGTATGTATCTGATACAGAAAAAGATTATGCAGTTACTTTATGCCAATATTTAAGAATGAATGGTTATAAAATAGAAATGGAAAATCTAGGTAGAAGCCTAAAGAGTCAATTTAAACAAGCAGATCGTCTAAATAGTAGATTCTTTATTATCTTGAATGATGAAGAATTAAAGAATGATCAAATTAAAATAAAAGATAATAAAACTAAAGAAGAAACTTTAGTTGGAGTAGATTATATATTATATTACTTTGAAGAAAAACTATCAGAAGAATTATTTGATGAATTAGAAATAGAAGAAGAAATAGTAGAAGGTGAATAGATGAAAACAATTAATAATACAGATCTAAGTATAAAAGATGTTGGAAAAGAAGTAACACTTTTTGGATGGGTTCAAAAGAAACGTGATTTAGGTGGACTTACATTTATTGATTTAAGAGATAGAAGTGGAATTATTCAATTAGTTCTAAAAGAAGGAAATGAAGTAGCATCTTCCTTAAAGACTGAAGCAGTTATAAAAGCTGTTGGAAAAGTATCTGAAAGGGAAAGTAAGAATACTAAAATTAAAACAGGAGATATCGAAGTAATAGTATCAGATCTTGAACTAATTAATAATAGTATTGATATTCCGTTTGAAATAAATGGAGATACTACTGCCTTAGAAGATACAAGATTAAAATATCGTTATTTAGATATAAGAAGAGAAAATATTAAAAATAACTTAATATTAAGAAATAAAGTTACTCTAATTGTAAGAAACTATTTAAATAGTTTAGGATTTGTTGAAGTAGAAACTCCAATTTTATGTAAATCTACTCCAGAAGGAGCTAGAGACTATTTAGTACCTTCAAGAGTATTTAATGGTAAATTCTATGCACTTCCTCAATCTCCACAAATATATAAACAATTATTAATGATTGGTGGTATGGAAAAATATTTCCAAATTGCTAGATGCTTTAGAGATGAAGACTTACGTGCTGACCGTCAACCAGAATTTACTCAAATAGATATCGAGATGAGTTTTGTTGAAGAAGAAGATATTTGGGAAGTAGTAGAAGGTACAATGAAAGCAATCTTTAAAGATATTAAAGGAATAGATCTTCCTAAGTTTGAAAGATTAAAATATGTAGATTGTATTAATAGATTTGGATCTGATAAACCTGATACTCGTTTTGAAATGGAGTTACAAGATATTACAGATATATTTAAAAATACTACTTTTGAAATATTTAAAGGTATTTTAGAAGAAAAAGGAATTATTAACTGTTTAGTAGTAAAAGATGCTGCTGACAAGTATTCTCGTAAAGAAATAGATAAATTACAAGAATTTGTAAAAACTTATAAAGCAAATGTACTATCTTACTTAAAACTTACTGATGGAGAGTTAAGTGGTTCAATTGCTAAAGTTATGAGTGACGAAGAAAAGAATGGATTAATTAGTAAATTTAATCTTGAAAATAATGACTTAGTACTTGTTTTAGCTGGAAAAGAAAAAATAGTTAAAACTGCACTTGGTGCATTAAGAGTAAAACTTGGACATGATTTAGATTTAATTGATCACTCTAAATATAATTTCTTATGGGTAACAGAATTCCCAATGTATGAGTGGAGCGAAGAAGAACAAAGATTCGAAGCAGCACATCATCCTTTTACTTCACCAAGACGTGAAGATATTGATAAATTATTAACAGATAAAGAAAATTGTTATTCAAGAGCATATGACCTTGTTTTAAATGGATATGAATTATTAAGTGGATCAATTCGTATACATGACTCTGAAACACAAAGAAAAGTATTTGAAGCGATTGGTCTTACTGAAGAACAAGCTAAAGCTAAATTTGGATTCTTTATTGATGCATTTAAATATGGTGCACCTCCTCATGGTGGAGTAGGTATTGGACTTGAAAGATTAATAATGATTTTATGTGATACTGATAACATAAAAGACGTTGTAGCATTCCCTAAGACTGCTAGTGCATATTGTTTAATGAGTGATGCCCCAAATGTAGTAGATGAAAAACAATTAAAAGAATTAGGAATAGGACTTAGAGATTAAGTCCTTTTTTATGTCAATTTTTACAAGTAGATTCTTCTTTTTAAATTGTTTTTGTAATAAATGATATATAATGATAATAGGTGATAATATGGATATTAAAAGAACTAAAATAATTGCTAGTATTGGACCAGCTACTGAAAATGTTGAAATTCTTACAAGTTTAGTAAATGAAGGAATGGACGTAGTAAGAGTTAATTTTTCTCATGGTACTTATGAAGAATATGATAAAGTAGTAGAACTAGTTGAAAAAGTAAGAGAAAAATCTAAAAAACAAATTGGTATTTTATTTGATACAAAAGGACCTGATTTTAGATTATTAGATGTTGAAAATGGATGTATTAATCTTGTAGAAGGAGAAAATATCCGTATTGTAAAAAAAGGTTCAATTGGTACTAAAAATGGTTTATTAGTTAATCATAATGAAGTTATTAAAAATATAAAAGTAGATGATACTGTTTTAATAAATGATGGTTTAATAGTTTTAAAAGTAGTATCTGTTGAAAAAGATGGTATAACATGTAAGGTAATTAGTGGTGGAGAAGTATCATCTCATAAAGGAGTATCAGTTCCAGGAAGAGATCTTCATCTTCCGTTTATGTCTGAAAACGATTTTAATGATATTACTTATGCTTGTAGTAAAAATGGAGACTTTATAGCACTTTCTTTTGTAAGTAGTAAAGAAGATATATTAAAAGTTAGAGAAGTTCTTGATAATAATAATAGTACAATGCAAATAATATCTAAAATAGAAAACGAAACAGCACTAGAAAACATTGATGAAATAATTGATTCATCAGATGGAATAATGGTAGCAAGAGGAGATTTAGGAGTAGAAATTCCTGTTGAAAGATTACCTATTATTCAAAAGATGTTAGTACAAAAATGTCGTGAAAAAGGAAAAATATGTATAGTTGCTACTGAAATGCTTGCTTCTATGGAAAAAGCACCTCGTCCAACAAGAGCAGAAGTAACTGATGTTGCTAATGCCGTGTTAGATGGATGTGATGCTGTAATGCTTAGTGCTGAAACAACAGTAGGTCTTCATCCGGTTGAAGCAGTTTCATATATGAGTAGAATTTGTCGTGAAGCAGAAAATAATTACGATTATGATTATTATTTTGAATATGAACATGATAAAGCTATAACTGCAGCTGTAGCTAAAGCAGTTGTTGCAAGTATTACAGAAGTTGATGCTAAAGCAGTAGTAGTTCCTACTATGGGAGGACATAGTGCAAGAGTAATGAGTAATTTAAAACCAAAACCAATTATTGTTGCACCAACTCCAACAGAAGATGTTGCGAGAAAACTATCTCTTGCTTTTGGTGTTATACCAGTAGTGGTTCCAGTAGTTGATGATTTTAATGAATTAACTGAAATATCACGTAAAACTTCTCAAAAGATTTTAGACTTAGAAAAAGGTGATGTAATAATTATTACAGGTGGAATTCATAGACGTGGTAAGCCAAATGAAACTAATTTTATAAAAATAGAAGAAATATAATATTATATTTCTTTTTTTATACTATTTTTGATATAATTGTTATAGTAGGTGATACTATGAGTGAGAATAAAACTAAAAAAAGGGGACAAAGTAGTAGTATTAACAATAAAAAGATTACAAAAAAGGTTACTAATGAAGCAAAAACTACTAAAAAACCTAAAAAAGATATTAAAGTTTTACAAACAAATATAAAAAGAAAAGACCAAACTCCAAAGAAACATGAAAAAAAGAATGGTACAATTGGTTTTGGTTTTACTTTGATAGAAATGCTAGCAGTAGTAGTATTGCTAGGTTTATTAATGGGTTTATTATTCCCTGCTATTTCAAGGTACATAATTGATACAAGAAATAATACTTATAAAATGTATGAAGCTGATATGAAGGTTTCTGCACAAAATCTAATGACTGAATGTGTAGAAAAAAATGATACTATTTGCATTCCTGGAGTAGATAAGTATAAAAAAGTAACTTTATCAGAATTAATATCTACAGGATATTCAAATAAGTTAAGAGATCCTAAAGATGATTCTAAAGATTGTGATCCTTTCCAAAGTTTCGTTTTAGTTAAAAATGAAGGACCAAACATAACAAATTTATCATATGAAGTATGTTTAGTTTGTGGAGATTATCAATCAGGAAAATGTGAAGATTTAAGTAAAAGAATTCCACCACAACGTGTTTGTACTGAAGAAATGGATGATGAACCTCCTCTTTGTGGTGTTGCACAAGGAGATTCTAAAGTGTGGACAAATAAAGATAGAACTATAACTATTGGATGTAGTGATAATTGTACAGGATGTGTTCAAGATACGTTTACAAAGAAGTTCACTGAAGAAGGAGAAACTGGAACAATAACAATTGCCGATAATGCTGGAAAAACAAATGCGTGTCCAGTAGATGTTTATATTGATAAAACACCACCAAAATGTACATTAGAAGTTGAAGGAACTATGGGGGAAAATGGATGGTATAAAGCAAGTCCAAGACCAGTAGTTAAATTAAAAGTAGATGAAAGAGATACAAGTGGAATTGCAACATATGGAATGGGAGTTAGTAGAAGTAATTACGACTTTAATAAAGAAACAGAATATGAAGTACAAGATGGTATAACAACAGTATATGGATATGTAAAAGATAATGCTGGAAATGTAGGAACATGTTATAGAGAAATTCCATATGATCCAGTAATTCCAGTTATTAAATCAATAGACTATGGAACAGTAGTATATGGAGTAGGTACAGAAAAAGATAAAGCTGATTTACTTGCTTCTAAAACATCAACAAAAATTAGTTTAACGAGCATAACTGGTGAGTACGGTAATATATATGGAGTATATGTATATATGGCATCAGGAAAGGGTGGAACTGCAACAATAAAAGATACAGTAAAAAATAAAACATTAACTGTAACAATTCCAACATCAACATCAAAGGCAAGAAACTATTTTGCAACTCCAACTTCATTTAGTAATTTAGAAATATCATTTGCAAGTGCAACAGAGTTAAATAATGTAACAAGAATAGAATTATTAACAAGAGATGATACAGTAGGATATTATACAAATAGAGATGTAACATTATATATAAATGCAACAGACTCAGTATCAGGAAGAGGAGACTACAAATTTGATAATAATCCATGGCAAAAAGATAATAGTTATACTTATCCAACTCTTGCAACAGTAATAATGAAAGTAAAAGATACATCAGGAAATGAAAGTTTACCAGAAACAAGAGAAATAACAAATATAGATAAAACAGAGCCAAAATGTACAATAACATTTGGTAGTGATAGAGTCGTAAGACATGAAAATGATTATTTCTGGGAAAATGTTCCAGTTAAATTAACAAAAGATGATAATGCTGAAATTGCAAATAAATATACAAAATCAGGAACAAGAAACTATGGATTAAAAAATTCAAGTGGATTAGAATATAATGGAAATGATACAGGAACTCAAACAAAAGATACAACAAGTCATACATGGTATGGATATGTAAGAGATAATGCTGGAAACTTAAAAGATTGTAGTAGTGTAGTTAAAAAAGATTCACAAAATCCTACATGTGAATTACAACTTACTGGTACTAAAGGAGATAATAATTGGTATAAAGAAGGAAATGTAGATGTAACATTTAAAAAATATGAAGATGTTAAAAAAGATAATTCAATGAGTGATAAAGCATCATGGGATATAACAACATCAGCAACGCCAAGTTATAATAAAAGCACAAAGAAAACACAATCTACTAATACAACAACATCAGGAATAACATATTATGGATATATAAAGGATAAAGCAGGAAGAACAAATAAATGTGAGATTTGGTTTAAACTAGATAAAACAAAACCATATTGTAAGTTAACTACATCTGGAACAGTTGGAAATGATAATTGGTATACATCAAATGTAAGTGTTAGCTTTGTAAGTGGAAAAGGTAATACTGGAGATGACTTAAGTGGAACAGCATCATATGGAATAGATTCAGTAACTGGAAGCAAAACAGCATCACATACTACTGATACAAAAAGTGTAACATATACAGGACATATAAAAGATAATGCTGGAAACACTAATACATGTTCAATAAAATTTAAGAGAGATGCATCTGTTCCGTCATGTACACCAAGTAAATCCCATCAATATCATTCAAATGGGGTAACA
Organism: Bacilli bacterium; assembly: GCA_017541325.1. Taxonomy (GTDB): domain Bacteria; phylum Bacillota_I; class Bacilli_A; order RF39; family UBA660; genus RUG11788. The sequence goes on along the minus strand of JAFXZI010000014.1, from coordinate 80,073 downwards.
ACAGGAGCAACATGTGCAGACGGTACAAGTGGTGTTGTAACAGCTTCTTTCTCAAATACTAATCAAACATCTGATAAAACATATACATGTACAAACGGTGCAGGGCTAACAAATAGTTGTACTGTATCTGTATCATCAGCATATATGTATCAAAAGAATACATGTTATCAACATAATTGGGGTGGACCAAGTTCAAGTGTATGTGGAACAGAAGATTGTAACTGTGTTGGAAAAACAATAGACAATGCCTTTAGAGGTACAGGAGCTGAAGCAAGATGTAGAGCGTTCTGTAGTCCTCACGTATGTTCTTGTTCTGATACAGGAACAGGTACTGATGATTCACAACAATTCTGTACATGTCATTATCAATCTACAACCGAGTTTGTATGTGATACATGTGCAAAATCATGTTATAGTGCAGCTTGGGGATGTAAAATATGGAATGGTTGGTCAGGAACAGGTACATATTATCCAACAAGCTCATGTACAGCTTCTTATGGAGATGTAGCATGTAACGGAGCAACTGTTTACTATTAATAATAAAAAGGAAGTAATTAAACTTCCTTTTTTTATTTATCTAAATATATTACTGGATCTTTATAACTATTAAGATCATTATTTGTTATTAAACTATATATTTTTTCTACTTTAATATCTGTATTTAATAATACTTCATCTTTCTTTTTTATATTAGTTATTACTGGTACATTAATATCTTTCTTTATCTTATTTAAGTATTCTTTTCCTAATTTATTAAATCCGAGTATTCTAATATAATCTAAATTTGTATTATTATCTATTTTTGTATAAGAAGTTAATATATGTATTAACATTCTATTAATCTTATTATAAGTATATCTTTTGGTCTTTATATGTTTTATAAAATCATCTAAATTATTACACTCATTTATATATTTTAATAATCTATTTTCTATACCTTCATCTACATCTAAATATATAGATAAATCTTTATCTGTTAATATTTTATATTTTATATATTTAAAGTAATCAATATCTTTTTTATTCTTAAGTACTTTGTATACATCATCAGGAACAAATTCTTTTATACTATTTTTATTTAAACTATTTCTAATATCTGTAGAACTTTTGTGATAATCATTACTTCTTTTTATAGTTATTGCGTTAATATTTGTTTTTTGTTTAATTATTTCTTTAACATAAGAAAGACCTAATAGATCATTTGGTTCTTCAACAGTTGTATTTGTTATTTCTTTTAATGCTTTAGATAAAGCAGTTGGATAATTAATTCCTTCTTTTAGATAAGATTTAACTAAACTAGAATACTCTTTGCTTTTTAATTGAATATTAGCTAGATTAATTAATTTATCTATATTATTTGATTCACTACCAAAGACTAAATAATCTACTTTTAATTCTTTAAGTATTTTTATAGATCCTTCTGCAAAAGTATCAGCACTAGAACAAGCAAATTTAAATGGTAATTCTACTACTAAATCTATATTATGATTAAGAGCAATTTCTGTTTTTTCTTTTTTATTTAAAACGCTTATACTTCCGCGTTCAGTAAAATTGTTAGTAACTACTAAAACGATTAAAGAATCAGGAAATAATTCTTTTATTTTATTAATATGATAAATATGACCATTATGAAATGGATTATATTCACAAATAATACCAATAGTTTTCATAAGAATTCCTCCTTTTTCTAATATTATACTTTAAAAATAAAATAAGTAAAATTAGTATTTAAAGATAATAATACTAATAGAGGTGAATTATGATAAAAGAATTACCAATACTTGAAAGACCGAGAGAAAGAGCATTAATAGACGGAATAGATAAATTATCAACAGGAGAGTTACTATCTATTATTATTAGATGTGGTACTAAGAATAAATCAGTTAAAGATTTATCTAATGAAATATTACTTTTAGGTAATTTAAAAGATCTAACATATAACAAATTATTATCTATTAAAGGAATAGGTAAAGTAAAAGCAATAGAAGTAATGGCTATAATAGAACTATCTAAAAGAATAAATAGTGATATTAGTATTAGTTCTATTAAAATAAAAAGATCTATGGATATTTATAATAATTATAAGTATTTGTTTGATAATCAAAAACAAGAACTTTTTTATTGTATTTATTTAAATAATAAGAATATTGTAATAGATAAGAAATTATTATTTATTGGAACTATTAATAAAAGTGTAGTTCATCCTAGAGAAATATTTAAATATGCTTATTTATTGTCAGCATCAGGAATAATATGTATTCATAATCATCCAAGTGGAGATGTTACTCCATCAAGAGAAGATATTAAACTTACTCAAGCAATTATTGGTATTGGAGAAGTACAAAATATACCGGTACTAGATCATATAATTATTGGCAATAATACTTATTTTAGTTTTTTAGATAATAAAAATAGTTTATAATAGATTTAGGAGGGATAGTATGAACGATAAATGGGGAGGACTAGAACTTAAACTTGCTAGAGATTACAGAGATCAAGTAAATAAAATGAATCATAAAGAATTAACTCTAGAGTGTAAAGAACATAAATTAAAATATAAAGGTTTATCTGATGAAGAGATGAAAAGATTATTAAAAGATAGTTTTTATGAAGAAGATATGGATGAAGATGAAATAAAACTTCTTAATAAAGAAAAAAGATTAACTGATAGACAAATAGATATTTTTATAAGTAAAAGATTAAATGGATTATATGAAAAAACTAGAGAGGAATATCATCAAAAAGATGATCCTGATTTAGAATTAATTAATTTTATGAAAAAAGACTAATTATTTAGAGGTGGGGTTATGGATTTTTTGGAAAGGATTCTTAATTGTAAAGATGAAGAATTAGATGAGATTCTAACTACAAGAATACAAGAATTAACAAATGCATCTATAACTTATAATGGACATTATGATGTTATTGGATATGAAATAGAGCTTGATCATCAAGTATTTAAAGATCCAGAACATAAAGAAGTTAATTTTAATATTATAAATAATTGGATAGATTATATACCTAAAGGTATGAAAATAGTTTATGGTGGAGAACTTGATGGAAGAAGTGGTTTTGGTAGTAATAAAGGAAGATACTTTTATATGGATAGTGAAGACTATCTAAAAGATTTTTGTCTTTATTTAAGAGATTTAAAACCAGTTTTAAGTAGTCCATATAAATTGATACCAATAGTATTTGATTTTTTATATAGTTATTTGGGTGCTTTTAAGATAAACGGAATAACAAGAGAAGAAATGCATACTGTTTTAGTTGATAAAGACGGAAAATATATCGAACCTAAACTAGGACATGGAATAAGTGATTATAAAGGTAATGGTGCAGCAATGTGTACTGAATACTCGGCAATGACTTCTAATATTTTATGTCTATTTGATTTTTCTACTATTTTTTTATGTGGAAAAGTAGATGGAGAAGTTCATAATTTTTCAATGGCTGCTTATAAACAAGATGATTATAGTTTGCTTGATATGGCTAATGGAGTAGATGTATATAACGAGGCTGGTTCTTTTTGTGGTAAAGCTCCATATATGGTTTTATTAGATGATTTTACTCAAGAAGATTATGATAGTTTTGTTTATGGAAAAAAACATTTAAAATTAGATGATTTTTGTGTTATAAAAGCAAAAGATAAATCATATTTCTTCTATTATGATACTGAAAGAGACTACTCTGTAGATGGATTTGAGAAAAAGAAAGATCCTCAAAAAGGATTAATTAGACTATAGGAGGACTAATGAAAATATTAATGATTGTAATTATTACTTTAATAGTATTAAATCTATTATCTTATTTAGAATTTATAAGATATTTTAAAAAGAATAAAGATAATAAAAAGGGATTATCTATTAGAATTGATATATCTATGATTCTAACTGGATTAATTGCTGTTTTATCTGTTATTCTAATATTCTTAAAAGTAATTAGTTAATATGAATAATAAAGAAGCAATCATTAATAATAAGTTAGAAGAATTATCTAAATCTAAATTTAGAAGTAGTTTTCATCTTAATAAAAAGATGAAGGAATATGTTAAAGAAAAAGGATATTCTAAGATAAGTGTTCATGCTTATGATTTTTTAAACAAAAATCTAAAACCAGAAAATCCTATAAATGATGGTAAACAAACTCCAATGAAAAATCATCCAGTATTTATCGCTCAACATGCTACCGGATGTTGTTGTAGATCTTGCCTATATAAATGGCATCATATAGAAAAAGGAGTAGAACTAACAGATAATCAAATTAACTATTTAGTTTTATTAATAATGAAATGGATTGATAATGATATGAAGAACTCTTAGTTCTTTTTTATTATTTTGTGATATACTTATTTTAGAGTTGGAGGATATATGAAAAAGAAATATGTTTTTTTAATTATTAGTTTATTTTTACTTATAATATCTATTTTATATATTATAGTAATTAAAAATGTTGATGTTAGAACAATCGGACCAAATAATACTAGTGTCGGTTTAAGTACAATTAATGAATCTTTTCATAAAGTATTTGGTTATAATGATATTTTATATAAATTAACTAAATATCTTGGAGTAGTACCAATACTATTAGTTGTAATGTATGCATTAATAGGATTATATGAGTTAATTCAAAAGAAAAGTTTATTTAAAGTAAATAAGAAGTTAATATTATTAGGATGTTTTTATGTAGTAGTATTACTAGTATATATTTTATTTGAAAAATTAGCTATTAACTATAGACCAGTAATAATAGATGGAGAACTTGAAGCATCATTTCCATCTAGTCATACTATTTTAGCTTTATGTTTTTGTGGAAGTTCACTTTTAACTAGTAAGTATTTTATAACTAATTTAAAAACAAAAAAATATATAGATACTATATCTTTAATAGTAATGATATTAATTGTAGTAGGAAGAACATTATCTGGAGTACATTGGTTTACTGATATTATTGGTGGAATTATTATTTCTTTATTTCTTTTATCTGTATTATATACAGGAATATTATTCTTAAATGAAAGAAAAAAGAGTAGTTTTATTTAAGATATGGAAAGATTTATAGAAATACAAAAACAAAAATATAATCAAGCTTTAAGTGAGATTAAAAATGGAAAAAAAGAAACACATTGGATGTGGTATATTTTTCCACAAATAAAAGGCCTTGGACAAACAGCTACTTCTATAGAATATGCAATTAACGATTTAGATGAAGCTAAAGAGTATTTAGATAATGATTATTTAAGAAATAATTTAGAAAATATTTGTAGTGAATTATTGAAGTTAGATACATCAAATCCTATAAATATTTTTGGAACAGTCGATTCTTTAAAATTAAGATCTTCAATGACTTTATTTTATTTAGCTAGTAATGAAGAAATATATAAAAAAGTATTAGATAAGTACTATCATGGTGAATTAGACCAATTAACAATTGATATTTTAAATGAAAAAAAAAGATTATTTATTTAATAATCCTTTTAAAAAACTTCCAGCGTTATCAACGTTTACTTTTGTTTTAACAGCATCTACAACATTTTTAATTTGATCATCTGGTAAATCAACTCCTAAAACACTTTCAACTGCTTTAACTGGATCTTTTTGAAATTTACTAGCGAAATCTTTATCGTTTTTAACTTTGTTTACGATTTCATCAATCTTTTCTTTAATATTATCCATAAATAACTCCTTTTCTTTATATTTTTTATTATACAAAGAAAATTGACAAATTTAAATATTTGTTTTATATTACATGTAGTTAAATCGATGAATGGGACATAATTAGTTATTTCCTTAATTAAGTGAGTTTGGGATAGTGCGAACCAAATATTAATAGTAATTAATTCCTACCCATAAGAGAAGTTAATCGCTTCCGGATAGTTCCGTTAAAGATTTGAGTTAAATAGAGGATGGTACCGTGCTTATGCACTCCTTAGGTATCATTCTTTTTTATTTATAGGAGGTATTTATGAGAATAAGTAATAGTTATTTTTATACTTTAAGAGAAGACGCTAAAGACGAAGAAAGTAAAAGTGGAAATCTTTTAGTACGTAGTGGAATGATTAAAAAAGTAGGTGCAGGAATATATATGTATCTACCTTTAGGTTACAGAGTTTTAGATAAAATTAAGAATATTATTAAAGAAGAAATGGATAAAACAGGAGCACAAGAATTATTAATGCCTTCCTTAATACCAAGTGAGTATTATGAAAAATGTGGTCGTGTAGAAGCATTTGGAGATAATATGTTTAATTTAAGAGATAGAAAAAACGCTCATATGGTTTTAGGTCCAACTCATGAAGAATTATTTGCAATTGCTGCTTCTATGTATTTAAAAAGTTATAAGAATTTACCTTTTAATATTTATCAACAAGCTGATAAATTTAGAGATGAAATGCGTCCTCGTTATGGATTAGTTAGAGTAAAAGAATTTATTATGAAAGATGCTTATACATTTGATAGAGATGAAAAGATGCAAGATTCTTCTTATAAAAAGATGTATGATGCTTATTGTAATATTTTTAATAGAATGGGTATTGATTATAAAATAGTTAGAGCATCTGTTGGTGCAATGGGTGGTACTTTATCTGAAGAGTATCAAGCATTAACTGATATTGGTGAAGATATTCTTGTTTTATGTGATAAATGTGATTATGCATCAAATATGGAAGTTGCTAATTTTAAAATAGAAGAAGAAGAGGAAGAAGAAAAGACTCTTGAAGAAGTAAATACTCCAAATGCTCATACTATTGAAGACGTATGTAACTATTTAAAACTTGATATTAAACATACTGTAAAAGCATTACTTATGCATGTTGATGGTAAACTAACTATTTTCTTTATTAGAGGAGATAGAGAATTAAATGAAGAAAAAGCTTTAAAAGCAGTTGGTGGAAAAGAAATAGGTTTTGCTAATGATGAACAAATAGCTGAATCTAATGCTTATCCTGGATTTACTGGTCCAATTAATTTAAGTGGATGTAAGATAGTAGTTGATAATGAAGTATTAAAAATGAAGAATTTCTGTTGTGGTGCTAATAAAGAAGATTATCACTATATAAATGCAAATGTTAAAGATATTAATTATGATCTTGCTGCTGATATTTCAAATGTTGTTGAAGGAGATGTTTGTCCTAAATGTGGAGGAAAATTATACTTTAAACACGGAATTGAAATAGGTAATTTATTTAAATTAGGAGATCACTATTGTCGTGATTTAGGTATTACTTACTTAGATGAAAATAATAAAGAGCAATATCCATTAATGGGTTCTTATGGAATAGGACCAGGAAGAATACTTGCATCAATTGTTGAACAAAATAATGATGAACATGGTATGATTCTACCTATTAATATTGCACCATATCAAGTAGCATTAGTACAAATTGATATGAATAATAAAGAACAAACAGAAGTAGCAGAATCTATCTATGAAGAATTAACAAATGCTGGTATTGAAGTTATTTATGATGATAGAGAAGAACGTCCTGGAGTTAAATTTAAAGATATGGACTTAGTAGGAATACCAATTAGAGTAACAGTTGGTAAAAAGATATCTGATAATTTAGTAGAATTTAAATTAAGAAGTGAAGCTGAAGCAGAAGATATACAACTATCAGATATAACTAATAAAATCAAAGAATATATTAAAGACAACTTAAAATAAGTTGTCTTTTTTGTTATAATGAAATAGGTGATGTTATGAAAAAGACTGCTTTAGTATTAGAAGGTGGAGGATTAAGAGGTATATATAGTGCAGGAGTACTAGATGTTTTAATGGAAGAAAATATCAAGGTTGATTGTATTATTGGAGTATCTGCTGGAGCTTTATTTGGAGTTAATTATTGTTCAAAACAAAAAGGAAGAGCACTTCGTTATAATCAAAAATATGGAGCTGATAAGAGATATATGGGATTTCATTCTCTTATTACAACAGGAAATATAATGAATAAAGAATTTTGTTTTGATACTTTAGTAAATGAACTTGATCCTTTTGATTATGATACTTTTAAAAATTCTAAAGTAGACTTTTATGCTGTAGTAACAAATTTAAAGACTGGTAAAGCTGAATATAAATTAGTAAAAGATATGAGAAAAGAAGAAGATATGGAAAAACTACGTGCAAGTGGATCTATGCCATGCTTATCAAAACCAGTTAAAATAGGAAATGATTTATATTTAGATGGTGCAATAGGAGATTCTATTCCTGTTTTAAAAGCAATTGAAATGGGATATGAAAAAGTAATAGTAGTAACTACTAGAGTTGATAGTTATCGTATGAAACATAAAAGAAGACCTTATGCTAAAGTAATGTATAGAAAATATCCTAAGTTTGCTGAAGCGTTTATTAATCGAGATAAAATGTATAATAATACTTTAATGGAAATGAATAGATTAGAAGATGAAGGACGTATATTAGTAATTAAACCTACAAGACTTGTTAAAATTAGTAGAGTAGAAAAAGATCCTAATATTATGCAAGAACAATATGACTTAGGAGTAAGTGATACAAAGTCTAGATTAAAAGATATCAAAAAATACTTAAAATAAAGAACATCTGTTTTATAGACAAATAAGAAAAATAATCATATAATATTATTAATAATAAGAAGTTTCTTATAACGAAGGAGTTATATTTATGAATAGAATAAAAAAGATGAAAGTAAAGGGGATTCTAGTAAGCATATTAGCATTTTTTATGCCTATTTTTGCTTATGCACAAAGTCAACCTCAAGTTAATATAACTGGTCCGACTGCAGTATCTCCATCTGAAGAATTTGAATATATAATTTATGTTAATGGGATACAAGCAACGACTGGTACTACATTTACTACCCAAATTAGTTATGATTCTAAGGTGTTTACTTTTAAAGCTATTAAACAATCTGGGAATTGGGAAAATCAATCAGAACCCGGGATTTCTGGTAAAGATGTAGTATTTAATTGTAAAACCGGTAATTGCTCTAATGAAGTTGGAAGGCTAGTTTTCAAAGTAACATCAAAACCAACTGCAAATAGTGCAAATCTAACATTTAATACAACACAAATAACAAATGCTGCTGGAGATGTGACACAACTGGGTACTAAAATCACTAAAACCATCAGCATCAAATCAAGTGATGCTAGTTTATCTGGTATTAAAATAAATGGTGTGAGTGTAGAAAAATTTCATTCTGAAAATTTAACTTATGATGTTAGTGTTACAGGTGATATTGCAAATGCTAAGATAGAAGCAACAACTACATCTTCTAAAGCATCATTTAAAAATGGTTTAGGACCTAGAACAGTTAATTTGGAATATGGAAATAATACAATTAAATTAAATGTTGTATCTGAAAGTGGTACTGAACAAATATATACTCTTAATATTACTAGAGAAGATACAAGAAGTACTGATGCAACTTTATCAGGAATTACAATAGATGGTACTGCTCTTGAAGAATTTAAATCCAATAAATATAAATATACTATTAAGAAATATAAAGCAGAGACTGTTAAAATAGAAGCGATAACAAATGATCCTAATGCTAAAGCAGAAGTTACTGGTCCACAAAAATTACTTGTTGGAGATAATGAATTTAAAATTATAGTTACTTCTGAAAAAGGAGAAAAAGCTACATATACAGTAATAGTTAACAATCTAGATAAAAGTATTAGTAAGATGTTAAAATCATTATCTATAAAAGGATATGATATAAGTTTTGATAAAAATAATTATCAATATAAGATAAATTATAATAGATTGAAATTTGAAGATTTAAAAATTTATTACACAACAGTAAGTCCGGAAGATGAAGTAACAGTTACTATGAATCCTGATATTAATAATAATAAAGAATTAATAAAAGACTTAAAAGTTGGGGATGAAATAGAGATAACTATTACAGGAATTGATGGAGAGTCTAGTAAATATACAATCGTTATTGAAAAAGATAAAAGAGTTAGTTTCTTCTTATTATTAGAATTATTCTTAATATTTGCTATTTTAATAGTAATACTTGTATTATGGATAAAAAGAAAAAAAGAAGAAAAGAATCCTAAAGAAGATAAAATAATAGAAGAAAAAGTAGAAAAGAAAAAAGAAGAAAAACAATTAATCGTAGAGCCAAGAAGGGAAAGAAGAAGAAATGGTGAACCGCCAGTAGAACCAGATCCTGATCCTGAACTTGAAGCAACTAAAGAGTTGACAACTAAAGAACTTAATTTATAATAAATAGAAAAAATGATACTTAGATTTTATCTATTTATCATTTTTTTGCTAAAGGGAGGACTTTATGAAAGTATTTATTCCTAATAGGTATTACAAATCTATATATGATATCGATTATAAAAAATTAAGAAATGAAGGAATTAGAGCACTTCTATTTGATTTAGATAACACTTTGGCTCTTATATCAGAAGGCTTACCACCTAAAAAAGTATTAGATTTTATAGGTAAGTTATCTAAAGATTTTGATATATATATCGTATCTAATAATAATCGTGATAGAATTGAAAAATTCTGTAAGCCATTTAATGCAGAGTTTGTATCTTTTGCCTTAAAACCATTATCTAAAGGTTTCCGTCAAATTAAAAGAAAAAGAAATTATAAAAAATCTGAAATGTGTGTTATTGGAGATCAATTAATGACAGATATCTTTGGAGGTAATAGATATAAGTGCTTTACTATTTTAGTAGATCCTTTAGGTAAGAAGGATTTAAAAGTTACTTTTGTTAATCGTTTTATTGAAAATAGAATAATTAATCATCTATCAAAGAAAGGAATCTTAGAAAGAGGAAAATACTATGAGTAAGAAATGTTTAGGATGTGGAGTAGAATTACAAGATGAAAATGTTACTTTAGAAGGATATACTTCAAATCTAGAAAATGATATATGTAATAGATGCTTCCGCATGAAGAACTATGGTGAATATCAAATCGTTACTAAATCAAATGATGAATATATTAAAATATTAGAAGATGTTAATAATACTAAAGATTTAGTTTTATATATAGTTGATATTTTAAATATAGGAAAAGATTTAAAAGAAATAAGAAAATATATTAATAATAAAATGATATTGGTACTTAATAAAAGAGATGTTCTTCCTAAAAGTATTAAAGATGAAAAAATTATTTCTTATTTAAAAAATTTAGATTTAGATTTTGAAGATATAATTATTATTAGTACTTTGAAAAATTATAATATAGATGAATTATTATCTATGATAAAGAAATATAAAACTAGTAAAAATGTATATGTAGTAGGTAATACTAATGTTGGTAAGAGTAGTTTAATTAATAAACTTATGAAGAATTATTCTGAATATGAAGGAGAATTAACTATATCTCCAATGCCATCTACTACTTTAAATAAAATAAGTATAAAGATGAGTGATGATTTAATTTTAATAGATACCCCAGGACTTGTTGATAGAGGTAATATTATTAATTATGTAGATAATTCTTTACTTAAGAAAATTAATCCTAAGAAAGAGATTAAACCTAAAACATATCAAATTAAAGTTGGTCAATGTCTTGTAATAGGAGACCTTCTTAGAATAGATTATGTAGAAGGTGCTAAAAATAGTTTTACTTTATATTTATCTAATGATATTAAAGTAAAAAGATATAATATGTATAAATCTACTTTATTAAAGGATTTATCTAAGAAAACTTTGGATATAAATTATAGAGAAGATTTAGTAATTCCAGGACTTGGTTTTATTAAAATAGTATCTAAAGCAAAAATAGATTTATATATAGATTTAAATGTTTCAGAATTTATAAGAGATTCTTTAATCTAAATTTAGTCAAAAGGTTTGTATTTAAACCTTTTTTTGTTTATAATTATATTGGGTGTAAATATGAAACTTAATATTAATGATATAGACATAAATTATAAAGAATATGGTAATAAAAAAGGTAAGACATTAGTATTCTTACATGGTTGGGGACAAAATATAGAAATGATGAGACCTCTTGCTGATAGACTACAAGATAAATATCACATAATAATAATTGATCTTCCTGGATTTGGAGGATCTGATGAACCTAAAGAAGTAATGAATATTTATGATTACAATGAGGTTGTAGAAAAATTATTAAACGAGTTAAAAGTAAAAAATCCTACGATGATAGGTCATTCATTTGGAGGAAGGATTAGTATAGTTTATGCATCACGTAATGATGTAGATAAATTAATTCTTTTTGGAAGTCCTTGTATTCGTAAAGAAAAGAAACTTAGTTTAAAAGTTAGAATCTTAAAGAAACTTAAAAAGGTTCCAGGATTAAATAAATTAGAAGGATTTGCAAAACGTCATATTGGAAGTAGAGATTATAAAGCTGCAAGTCCAATGATGAGAGATATTCTTGTTAAGACAGTTAATGAAGACTTATCAGATTGTGCTAAAAAGGTCTCTGCATCAACACTTTTAATTTGGGGAGATAATGATACTGAAGTTAGTATAGAAGAAGCTAAAGAAACAGAAAAATTATTTAAAGATGCTGCTTTAATAATTCTACCTAACTCAACACATTATGCTTATTTAGAAAACTTAAATCAAGTTACTAATATAATTAATGAATTTGTATAGGAGGTACTTATGTTAATTAGAATTTATGTGACAATGGCAATAGTTTTTATCTATTCAATGTTAAAAACTAGAAGGGCATTACATATGCTTCAGCAAAATCTATATAATGAGAACAATAGATACTTAAAATGGGTATGGAAGAATAAAAAAGAAATGTTTACCAACATAGATATATATGGAATCATCTTCGTTTCTTTATTTGCTTTATGTGTTGATACTTTAATTTCTTACTATTTCCTTGCTTTAATTATTATTTTATATGGATATTGTCTATTAAAAGAAAAAAAGAAAAAGAAGGAAAAAAATAAGAAACCATTAGTATATACTGCAAGAATTAAAAGACTTATAGCTACTTTAATATTATTACATCTTATTGTTTGTGCTTTAGGTATTACAGTACAATTTATCTTAGTAGATACTAAAATAGATTTTCCACGTTTATGTGATTCTATAATATTATTATCTGTTATGTCAGTACTAAATTATTATGTAGTATATATTGCTTATTTAATTAATAAACCAATAGAGTATTTTGTATATAGACATTTTGAAAAAAAAGCTAAAAGAAAACTAGCTAGTATGGAAAATTTAAAAGTAGTTGGAATAACTGGAAGTTATGGAAAAACTAGTACTAAGAACTTTTTAAATGAGATTTTAAGTGAAAAATATAATGTACTAGCTACTCCAAAAAGTCTAAATACTTTTAATGGACTTATGATAACAGTAAATAATTCATTATCTAAATTTGATGAAGTATTTATTGCAGAAATGGGTGCTTATGTTAAAGGTGAAATAAATGGACTATGTAAACTAGTAAATCCTAAATATGGAATAATTACAAAGATTGGTACAGCTCATTTAGAAACATTTGGTAGTGAAGAAAATATTCAATCAGGAAAGATGGAATTAATTGAATATCTACCAGAAGATGGAGTTGGAGTTTTAAATAGAGATGATGAAAAACAAAAGAATTATAAATTTAAAAATAAAAATCATTGTAAACTACTTTGGGTAGGAATAGATACTAAAGATGATGTTGATGTACGTGCTAGTAAGATTAAAGTTAATCATGAAGGAACAACATTTACAGTAGAATTTAAAGGTGATAAAAAGAAATATGAGTTTAAAACAAGACTTCTTGGAAAGCATAATGTTTATAATATTATTTCTTGTTTAGCATTAGGTTATGAACTTGGAATCAATGTAGAACATTTACAAAGAGCAGTTGGTAGATTAAAACCAATTGAACATCGTTTAAGTATGAAGAATTTTCCAAAATTTGTATTTATAGATGATGCATATAATTCTAATCCAGAAGGATCAAAAAGAGCTTTAGAAGTCCTTAATATGATGGATGGATATAAAGTAGTTGTTACTCCTGGAATGATAGAATTAGGAGATAAAGAAGAATACTATAATAAAGAATTTGGTAAGGATATAGCAGAAGTTGCAGATCATGTAATACTAGTTGGAGAAAAACAAACAAAACCTATACTTGAAGGATTAAAAGAAAAAGGTTTTAAAGAATCAGATATTGAAATAATAAATGATGTTACTAAAGCTTATATGATACTTAATAGTATGAAAACTAAGAAAAAAATATATGCATTATTTGAAAATGATTTACCTGATACATATAACGAAAAATAAGGAGGATTTTTTATGATAAAAGTAGGAGTTATATTTGGTGGAGAAAGTGTTGAACACGAAGTAAGTATTATTTCAGCTATTCAAGCTATGAATAAAATGGATGCTGAGAAATATGAAATAGTACCTATTTATATAGATAAAAATGGAGAATGGTATACAGGAAGCTTCTTAAATGAAATAGAAACATTCCAAGATATGAGTCTACTTAGAAAGTATGGTAAAAATGTAGTACTATATCGTAATAAGTATGGTTCATTTGTTCTTCAAAGTAAGAAAGGATTTAGAAAAGTAGTTAAAGAAATAGATATTGCTTTTCCAATTGTTCATGGTACTAATGTTGAAGATGGAGTTTTACAAGGATATTTAAAAACAATTGGTATTCCATATGTAGGAAGTGACATTGCAGGAGCTGCTATTGGACAAGATAAAGTATTCCAAAAACAAATTTGGGGTAGTGAAGGATTACCAATTCCTGAATATGTATGGTTCTTTGATTCTGAATATGAAGATAATCCTGAAAAGGTTTTAAAGATGATAGAACAAATAAAATATCCAGTAATAGTTAAACCAGCTACTTTAGGTAGTTCTGTAGGTATAAATATTGCAAGTAATCGTGAAGAATTACAAAAAGCAGTAGAAGAAGCTATTACATATGATAGTAAGATTGTTGTAGAAGAAGTAATTAAAAATCTTTGCGAAGTTAATATTAGTGTTGTAGGAAATCCTGATGGATATGATACTAGTGTAATTGAAAGAGTATTAACTGGTAATGAACTTCTTACTTATGAAGATAAATATGTTGGTGGAAAGAAAGGTAGTGGAAGTAAAGGAATGCTTTCTGCTACTCGTAAGATTCCTGCTGATATATCAGAAAAATTATCTAGTGAAGTTAGAGACATTGCTGTTAAAGCAAGCAAAGCTCTTAACCTAAGTGGAGATGTAAGAATAGATTTCTTAATCGATAATAAAAAGAAAAAAGTATATATTAATGAAGTTAATACAATTCCTGGAAGTTTAGCTTTCTATTTATGGGAACCAGCTGGAAAGAATTATACTGAACTTCTTGATGAATTAATTAACATAGGTGTTAAAGATTATAAAAAGAAAACTGGTAAAATAAATTCATTTGATACTAATATTTTAAGTGGATTTAGTGGATTAAAAGGTGCTAAAGGTACTAAAGGGGTTAAAAATTTAAAGTAAAACAATAATTATGAGAGGGTGTTTTGAGTTGGAAAATGGTTTCGAATCCGATTTAGGGACAATTGATGAAGAACTACTAAAATACATTGGAATTACCAATCTAGACTTCAGCACCCCTATAACTGCTGACACTTTAGAAGAAGTAAAGAAAATGCTATTTTCTATAAATACAGTAGCGCAAGTTACTTTTAGAGATCAGGTTCAAGTTAGAGATATAGAAACAATTAAACATGTTTTAGAATTATCTCCTATGATTACTGATAGTAGTGTCGAAAAATTAGTTTTAAGAGATAATAATCCGGATGAAGTTAAGGAATTATTATCTTTTCCTTATGAAAATCCTGATTCTTGGAAATTTTCTTATAGTTATAAAGATGGTACTTATCAAATAACAACTCTTCCAAATTATAGAATGATGGAGGAATATATTAATATAGTAATATTATCTATTGATAAGAAAATGTCACCTCTAGAAAAGGTAAAGGAAGTATATGATTTTGTTAAATTACTTGATTTAGATAGAACTAGTAGTGATAGATTACCAGATATAGTTAGAACTAGAAAAACTAATTCTTTAGGATTTAATAATCTATTTAAAGAAATATTATCTAGATTAAATATTCCTGTTTATATTGTTCCAATTAAAAGAGATGATACTGAATATGTTTCTGTAATTTATATAGAAGATTCTAAATATGAAGCAGATGGATTTTATTTCTTTGATCCAGCTAGTGATTCATTACCTAAATCTTTATATAAAAATGAAGCTTTTAGAAAGATAAATTATAATTTCTTTGCTTTAACTATTAATCAGTTATTAAATACTATTGGTGGTAAAGATAAATTACTAGGAGCATTTGAACATTTTGTATCTTCTAGTTATGATTTTGTTTTAAGAAAAATAAAAGATATTGATAAAAGAACTTTAGAAGAATTATTTAATATGGATCTTTTAGGAATATATAGTCTTTCTTTAAAAACAAAACCAATTAAAGAAGCTAATATATGGGGACTTGTAATAAATACCCTTCATAGAGAAGATTATATAACTTTAGATAGAAATATAGAGCAGTTAATAATTAGTAATTATAGGTTAAGAAAAGAAGATATATTTAGAAAAGATACAGAAGAGGATACTACAATAAATATTCATGATATTTAAAGTAGTTATTCTCTTTTTTTTATTTGTTTGATATAATTATGTAAGATAGGGAAGGTGTTATTATGAAGAATAATAAGGGTCAAGCACTTATTGAATTTGTTCTTATATTACCAGTAATAATATTACTTCTCTTTTCATTTTTAGATTTAGGAAGAATAATACTTGAAAATAGTAAATTAGAAGGAGTTAGTAATGAAGTTATTTCACTATATCAAAAGAATAGTGATAATGATGAAATAGAGTCATATCTAGCTAGTATTGGATACAAAAATATTAATGTTGATATTACTGATAAGGGTTCTATTACAACAATTATTATTACTAAAGATGTTGATTTAATGACTCCAGGAATTAATAGAATAATAAAAGATCCATATAGTGTTAAAGTAGAAAGGACTATTAATAATGAAGAATAATAAAGGACAAGTACTGGTATTATTCTTACTTTTACTACCTATTATTACACTTGCTTTAGCTTTTATTATAGATTCATCTTTGATGTTTTATAATAAAAATTATTTAGATAACGTTAATAAAGATATTTTAACTAGTTTAAATAAAAAGATTGATGTTTCTAATGAAGATATTAAATTATTATATAGTTTAAATGATGAAGATATCGTTATAGATGAAGTAAAAATAGAAAACAGATCTATTTATATAAAAACGCATAAAGATATAAAACCTATATTTGGAAAAATTATAGGTATGGATAAATATACTGTTACATCAGAAAAAGAAGTAAAATATACAAGTAATATTTTAATGTATTTTGAAATAAATAATAATGAAGTAAATAGTTTAGATGGTAGAGGCTACAACATAATTAATGGTGTAATTAATATAAAGAATTTTGATTTAGAAAATTATTCTTTAGAAATTGGTTTTACTAATTTAGATGATACTCAATTTATGATTGGTAATAGTAGGTTCTTTATAAGTAATAATAGTCTGTATTTAAATGATATTTTAATTGGTCCAGTTAATGAAAGAAATATTATAGATTTAGTTGGTACTAACAAAGCACGTCTATATTTAAATGGAGACTTTATAAAAGAAATAGATAATTTAAGTGGAGATTTAATTATTAATACTAAGAATATTAAATATGTAAAATCATATGATATGTTATTAACAGAAAATAATATAATAAATAATTATAATAAAAATAGGAGTTGGTTAGATGAAGAATAAAGCTAAGATAATAACTGTAACATCTATGAAAGGTGGAGTAGGTAAAACTACTGTTTCAATGATGATTGCAGATATTTTAAGTAAAAATAAAAGTACTCTTTTAATAGATTTAGATTTATATGGAGGAAATCTTGCTTTTGCACTAGGTATTAAACCTAAAAAGACTATTTATAATATGTGTGATGATTTAAGAAATAAAAAATATGAAAGTTCTACTCCATATACTTATTATGTAAGAGATAACTTATCTTTTATTCCTGCTCCTATAGATATGAGATTATCATCTAAAATAGATGTAAAAGCATTGTCTCAAGTTTTAGATTTATTAATGTATTCATATGAATATATAGTAATTGATACAAATAATACTTTAAGCCCACTTAATATGCTTCTTTTTGATAAAAGTATGAAGATTATAGATATAGTTGGAGATGATGCTTATAATTTAGAAATTAATAAGAGTTTCATTTCTATAACTAAAAATATGAAAGTAGATAATGTTGTTGTACTACTAAATAAATCATATCGAGATATTAAAGATAATTATGATATTTATGATATAAAAACAGTAATTAAAAAATTAGATTATTCTATAAGTAATAAATTATTTATAAATAATTATAATGAATTAGTTATGGATGAAAAAATAATTAATTTTAATGAAATATTTACTGGTGAAGCTAAAAAAGAATATGAAACATTTAGTAATAATATACGTAGTTTAGTAGAGGAGGAAGATTATGAATAATAGTTGGATGGAAGAGTTCAATTTAGAAGATAATAGTTCCAATACTTATACTAATACTGATTATGATATTTTTGAGAATAAAGAAGAACTTGATAAATTACGTATTAAGATTATTCAAGAATTAATTGATTCTCATGAAATAGAAGAAGAAAATATAGAAGAAGTAATAGATAGAATTGCAGTTGAATATGATCTTTTAAATGAACAAAGAGACTATTTAAAAAATCTTATTAATAATGAATTAAATGGATTTGGACCTATTACAGAATTATTAAAAGATAAAAATGTAACAGAGATAATGATTAATTCTCCTGATGAAATATATATTGAAGTAGATGGTATAATATCTCGTGATTATGATGTTTCATTTATTAATGATGAACATATAATAAGAACAGTAAGTCGTATCATTCAACCACTAGGTAGAACTATTGATAGTAGTAACCCAATGGTAGATTCTCGTCTTCCTGATGGATCTAGAATAAATGCTATTATTCCACCATTATCAGTAAAGGGGCCAGTTGTAACTATTCGTAAATTTAGAGATGATGTTGAAGATATGGATAGTTTAATAGGAAATGGTACATTAACTCCATATATGGCTACTTTCTTAGATGCTTGTATTAAAGCAAGATTAAATATCTTAATATGTGGAGGAACTGGTTCTGGTAAAACAACACTTTTAAATGTTCTTTCAGGATCTATTCCTAATGATGAGAGAATAATTACTATTGAAGATGCAGTTGAACTTCGTCTTAAACAAGAACATGTTATTTCACTTGAGACTAAAACTGAAAACTATGAAAAAGAAGGAGAAATAACAATAAGAGATTTAGTAAGAAACTCTCTTCGTATGCGTCCTGATAGAATAATAGTTGGTGAAGTTCGTGGTAAAGAAGCGTTTGATATGCTACAAGCGATGAAT
This sequence comes from Bacilli bacterium, assembly GCA_017541325.1. Classification (GTDB taxonomy): domain Bacteria; phylum Bacillota_I; class Bacilli_A; order RF39; family UBA660; genus RUG11788. Next base: position 60,619 of record JAFXZI010000014.1, on the reverse strand, counting down.
ACAGGTCATGATGGATCATTAACCACTCTACATGCTAACGGAGTAAAAGATGCATTAAATAGACTTGAAACAATGATTCTTATGAGCGAAGTAGAATTGCCTATTAAAGCTATTAGAGGGTATATAGATAGTGCTATTGATATAGTAATATCGGTTGAAAGATTAAGTGATGGTAAAAGAAAAGTTACTAATATTTCAGAAATAACTGGATTTGATGGAGAAAATATTATTATTGAAGATATATTTGCATTCTTAAAGCATGGTATAACTGAAAATAAAGAAGTAAACGGAGAATTTATTCTTTATGAAAATGTACCAAAAATATATGAAAAAATTAAAAATAAAGGAATTGTTTTAGATATGTTTGAATCTAAAGCAAAAAATAAAATTACTAAAAAGACTACAACTAAGAAAAAATAGAAAGGAGTAAAATATGGAATTATATTTATTAGTATTATTGTTAATATGTTTAATTCTATTATTGGTATGGTTATTTATAAAATCATATAACAGTTATAAATTAACTAAAAGATTTAATAATTATACTGTAGATTATGATAATGATACTCTTTCTATTGTTGATGTTTTAGTAAGTAGTTATAGAAATATAGAAGAAAAACTATCTAGGAGACTAATAAAAACTCATGTATTTGATGATTATAGTAAAAAATATATAAAGTATTCAGGTAGTAAAAAACTTCTTACAAATATGAATTACATTAGTAGAAAAATATTTATAGGATTATTATGTTTATTATTACTTATATGTAATTCATTTGCTAAAGAAAATGTTCTAACTATCGTAAATATTCTAATATCTTTCTTAGCAGGATTCTTCTTATATGATATTTATTTATATGTACTTGGAAAATATGAAGATAATAGACTAGATAATGATATCTCAGAAGCAATAGTAATAATGAATAATGCTTTTAAATCAGGAAAAAGTATTATTCAAGCTATAGACTTAGTTGCTAAAGAGATGCAAGGACCTATATCTATAGAGTTTAAACGTATAAGTGAAGATATTAAATTTGGATTAGATATAGAAGAAGCTTTTAAAAGATTTAGTAAAAGAGTAAAAAGTGTTGAAGCTACATACTTAACTAGTTCAATTAGTGTATTAAGTAAAACTGGTGGAAACATTGTATCTGTATTTGATTCTATTGAAAAAAATGCATTAGCACGAAAAAAATTAAGAGAAGAACTTAAAAGTAATTCTTCTCAAGCTAGATTCGTTTATCGTATTTTAGTTTCAATGCCACCGATATTAGTTTTATTCTTATTATTACTTAATCCAGCATACTTTGTAACTTTATTTACTACAACCATAGGATTTTTAGCATTTGTGTTAATAATAATGTTATATGTATTCTATATAATAATAATTAGAAAAATAGTATACATCGAGGTGAAATTATGAAAAATAAATTTTGGTATTATATTTATCCTCGAAAAAAAATAGAAGAATTTGAAAAGAAATTAAAAATGGGAAAAAGTAATATGAGTAGTATATTCTTTCTTAACTTTAGAACTTTTTCTTCTCTAATTATATTTTTCATGTTATTATATATGCTTGATTGGGGATATTTACTTAGTCCGATTATTACTTTTATTTATTTTAAATTAATTACTTATTATTTAATTGAGATTCCAATAAATAAAAGAAAAGATAATTTAGAGTATAATGCTATGGAATTCTTTGAAGTAATGGCACTTTCCTTAGAATCAGGAAAAAGCATAGTTGATTCTATAGAAGTTGCAACTATAAATGTAGATAATGATTTATCTAATGAATTTAAAATTACTTTAGAAGAAATGAAATATGGAAAAGGTCTTAACGAAGCACTTGATTCATTAAGAGAGAGAATTCCATCAGATGAAGTAAATAGTATTATTCTTCATATATCTGAATCTAATACTTTAGGTAATGATATTATTGAAGATATATATACTCAAATTGATTATATAAGAGAAAGACAAGTATTAAAAATAAAAGCAATCATTAACAAGATACCTGTAAAGGTTTCTGTTATATCGGTATTATTTTATATACCATTAATATTATTACTAATTCTTACACCGGTAATAATAGAATATTTAAAACTAAGTTAAGGAGGAAAATATGAGTGGACATTCTAAATGGGCAACTATTCACAGAAAAAAAGGATTATTAGACGCTGAAAGAGGAAAAATATTCCAAAAGATAGCTAAAGAATTATATGTAGCTGCTAAAGGAACAAATGGAGATCCAGCAACTAATCCTAATTTAAGACTAGTAGTTGAAAAAGCTAAAAGTAATAATATGCCTAAAGATAATATTCAAAAAGCAATTGATAAAGCAGTTAAGTCTAACGAAGGTGAAAACTATGAATCTATTAGATATGAGGGATATGGTCCATCAGGAGTGGCATTCATGGTTGATTGCCTAACAGATAATCGTAATCGTACTGCAATGCTTGTAAGATCTACTTTTACAAAACGTGGAGGAAACCTTGGTACAGATGGATCTGTTTCATATATGTTTGATCGTAAAGGTTTTATTATGATTGATTCAAAATATGATGAAGATGAAGTTATGATGACTGCACTTGATGCTGGAGCACAAGATATAGTTTCTACTGATGATGGATATGAAATATATACTTCTCCAGAAGACTTTATTGCTGTTAAAACTGCACTTGAAGGTATTGGAGTAGAAGAATTTATAACAAGTGAAATAACATATATTGCCCAAAATACTGTAACACTTGATGAAGAAACTACTGAAAAAGTATTAGCTTTAGCTGATGCCTTAGAAGAGATTGATGATGTACAAAATGTATATCATAATTTAGATGCTTAATAAGTGTAAACTAGTTTAATAATTAAAGAGTAGAAATACTCTTTTTTATTTTTGTATGATAAAATATTTTTAGAATAGGAAAGTGGGTGAAGTTATGAAGAAGAAAGTTTTATCTTTAACTATTGATGAAACATTATCATTAAGTGATACTGAATTTATTTCCATCATGAATCAAGATCTTTTAGCTTTAAATAACTACCCAGATGAATATTCTATATCTATTGCAGGTTCTATAGTAAAAAGAATACTAACTATTAAAAATATGAATCAATATAGTAAGTTTTATCAAATAGTAACTTCTTCATCTTTTAGAAATAATAGATATATTTATATGAGTTTAGAAAAAAATGACTTAGGTAATTTAAAAGATTTATTTATATTATATGATACTGAAAAAGAATATATTGATTATATCTTTTTAACAAGAGAAAAATTATTCGATGAACTTATTATGTCTAATAAATTTAGAGTATCTGACTTTTTATCAGCAGATGTAATTGATAAGTTTAGTGTTGAATCATATAGAAATTTACTATTAAATGTCTTTAAAAGTGATGATAAAGGTAAAGTAGTAAAAGCTCTACTTAGATCAAGAAATGATAAATTTATAGAAATGGTTTCTTTAATGGATAATTATGTTTTAGAAAACTATTCAAGTGATAATGAATTCTTTGATGTTGTACTTTCTTTGTTAAATTATAATAATTACCGAAGATTATTGTGGGATTATTATAAAGAATATATTTATAAAAAGAAAAGAGATACTGATAAACAAAAATTAAAAATGCTTATTGATTATTCATTTAATTTAATGATTAATAGATATTATACTGATAATGTACCTCCTATTCTAAATAGTTTAGATAATTTAGAAAAAGATTATAATGCTGATAAAGATTTAGTTAATACAATGATGTTTGGAGTAGAGGGATATAAAAAGATTGGTAATAATACTTTTAATAGATTAAAGGATTTCCCACTTATGAATGATGATAATCAATTATTATTATTTAAGGTTTCATTCTTTTCAATTATATATGGAGTTACATATAAACAAGCTGAAAAGATATTAAACGACTATAAAGATTTTAATAAGAAATTTAATATAAAAATAAAAAAAGAAAGAATTATACATGAAACTTTAGTATCTATGAAGACTTTATATGGTCTAAAATTAGAAGATACTGAAAGCATTAATTTATATCGTAATATTTTCTATCGATATATAAAAAAGAATGGAAAACATGCATCAGTTGATGTATCAGCATCTTCTATAATGCTTTATCTAATAAAGAAATCATATGAAGAATCAATAGAAGTAATATAAAGAAAACTTAAGTTTTCTTTATTTTTTTTGTATTATATGTTATTATGAATAAGGAATTTTTTTGTTTGGAGTGATTACTTTGAAAAAACAAACAGATGAAAGAATATGGAAAAAGTTTTATGATGATGAAAGTTTAAATATTGATTATCCTAACTGTTCTATATATAAATTATTAGAAAAATCTGCTCAAGATCATTTAAATTATATTAGTTATGATTATTTTGGTAAAAAGAAAACTTTTAAAGCTTTTTTAAAACAAATAAATAAATGTGCTAAATCATTTAAAAGATTAGGAGTACAAAAAGGAGATTATGTAAGCATATGTATGCCTAATACTCCTGAAGCTATTATTAGTTTTTATGCATTAAATAAAATAGGTGCAGTAGCTAATATGATTCATCCACTTTCAGCTGAAAATGAAATTAAATATTATTTAAATGTATCTGAAAGCAACTATGTAGTTGCACTTGATTCTGCATTTAATAAAATTAATCATATTATAGATGAGACTAGAGTTAAGAATGTTATTTTAGTAAGTCCAGCTGATTCTATGCCTTTCTTTTTAAAGATAGGTTATAAATTAACTAGAGGAAGAAAAACTAATATTGAATATAATAAATGTATTATAAAATGGAGAAAATTCATGAGATTATCTTTAAGATATTGGGGTGAAATTAAAGATGATTTTGATGGAGATGAAACTGCTGTTGTACTATATAGTGGTGGTACAACTGGAGACCCTAAAGGAATTATGTTATCAAATTATAATTTTAATAGTGGTGCTCTTCAATCATTCTATGCTTGTGGAAAATTAGAAGCAGGAGATAAGTGCTTAGCAATACTTCCAATATTCCATGCTTTTGGACTTGGAGTATGTATTCATACAGTTCAATATTTTGGTGGTACTAGTATTTTAATACCACAATTTGATGCTAAAGAATTTGATAATTTATTAAAGAAATATAAACCCAATATTATTATTGGAGTACCAACTTTATATGAAGCGTTCTTAAAAAATGAAGAAATAAATCAAATGGATTTATCTTTCTTAAAATTACTTATTTCTGGAGGAGATACTTTATCTATTTCTTTAAAGAAAAAAGTAGATGACTTCTTACATGAACATGGTGCAGTAAATATTCAAGTAAGAGAAGGATATGGACTTACAGAAAGTAGTGGTGCTAGTTGCTTAACTCCATATTATGATTATCGTGCTGGTTCTATTGGAATTCCCTATCCTGGAACACTTTATAAAATAGTTAAACATGGTACAAATAGAGAAGTAAAGCATGGAAAAGAAGGAGAAATAGCTATTTGTGGACCATCTGTCATGCAAGGATATTTAAAAGATCCAGAACAAACAAATAAAGTATTAAAACCAGATAAAGAAGGAAGGATTTGGCTTCATACCGGAGATATGGGTTCAATGGATGATGAAGGATTTGTTTACTTTAAGAATAGATTAAAAAGAATGATAGTATCATCTGGATATAATCTTTATCCACAATATATTGAAGGTATTATTGAATCACATCCTGATGTATTACGTGCTTGTGTTATTGGAGTACCTCATCCATATAAAGTTCAAGTTGCAAAAGCGTTTATTGTTTTAAAAGATGGAGTTCCTAAAAATGATAAAATACTAGATTCAATTAAAGAATTATGTGAAAGAAACTTAGCTCGTTATTCATGGCCTCATGAATATGAATTTAGAGATAAATTACCTAAAACTTTAATAGGTAAAATAGCTTATACAAAACTTGAAGAAGAAGAAAAAAAGAAAAGAGATAACGAAATTTAGACATTTGTCCAACAAATGTCTATTTTTTTATTGCTAATTGTAGAAAATATATGGAAATGATATAATTTCTTTGAGGTGTCGATATGTCTAGAACAAATAATATGGTTAGAAATGTATATTGGTCACTTATCGGACAAACATTAGGTATTATAGCTAGTTTTATTGTCCGTATTGTTTTTATTAGAGTATTAAATAGTACTTATTTGGGATTAAATGGATTGTTCTCAAATATCTTAACGATTTTATCATTAACTGAACTTGGTGTTGGAACTGCAATAACTTATTCTTTATATAGACCACTTGCAAAACATGATAATGAAAAGATAAAATCCTTAATGCTTTTATTTAAACATGTATATTCTGTAATAGGTGTAGTTATATTTGCAATCGGATTTCTTTTAACACCATTTTTATCATTTTTTATTAAAGATATGCCTGATATCGAAGGCATAGAAATAATATATATGTTATTTGTAACAAATACTGCAGTATCTTATTTCTTTTCATATAAGAGAAATCTTATTTTAGCAGATCAAAATAGACATATAGAAACTATTTATAGATATAGTTTTTATATATTAATGAATGTATTACAAATAATATATTTATTTATGTCACATGATTATTTTGGATATTTAATTATTCAAGTTATCTTAACTATTATTTCTAACTGGGCATTATCTAAAAAAGCTGATAAAATGTATCCATTCTTAAAAGAAAAGAATGTTAAGAAATTAGATAAGAAAGATACTAAAGAAATAATTAAAAACACTAAAGCATTAATGCTAAAAAAAGTAGGTGGAGTAGCAGTTAATTCTACTGATAACCTTGTAATATCTAAATTTGTTAGTTTGGAAGCGGTTGGTTTTTATTCTAACTATTACTTAGTTATGTATGCACTATATATGATAATTAATCAAGTATATACATCTCTTACTCCTGGAGTAGGAAACTTTTGGGTAGACCAAGATGAAAAAAGAAGAATAGAATTATTTAACAAAGCTAATTTAGCTACTTTCTGGATTGCTTTTTTCTGTTCAATATGTTTAATGGTATTATTTAATGATTTTATTGAAATCATAGCGGGAAAAGAATATATATTTAATATAGAAATAGTCTTAGTTTTAGTATTAATATTCTATTTTACAGTAATGAGAAAAGTAGTTAATTCATTTAGAGAAGCTAGTGGAATCTTTTATAAAGATAGATATATAACTATTTATGAAGCAATAGCTAATATTGGTATTTCTATTATTCTATCTATAAAATTAGGAGTACTTGGAGTATTTTTGGGAACTTTAATTAGTTATTTTACACTTCCTTTCTGGATAGAAGTATTTATTCTTTATAAAGATGGGTTTAAAGTAAGTGTTTCTAAATATTATATGGAATATATTCTAAGAATGATCTTTACTATTGCTTTAGCCTATATAATGTATTATTTACTTAGTTTACTTACTGGACCAGTATTATTAATATTTATATTTAAGTGTCTAATGTGTGTATTAATTCCTAATTTAATATTCTTTATACTATTTCATAATACTGAGGAATTTAAATACTTTTTAGATTTAATGAAGAGTATAATTAGAAAAATATTTAAAAGAAAAAGAATAAGTTAATATTCTTTTTTTTATTTCTTATGATATACTTAAAATGGAGATGGTAATATGTTTAACAAATCCAATTTATGTAGTAATTTAAATATAAACAAAGAGTAAGTTTTTAGCTTACTCTTTTTTATGTAGAAAAGGAGAAGAAGATGAAGAAACAAAATGAAACAATTAATTTAAGACTAATGGTATTTGATAGTGCAGAAGAATTAGGGAAAAAAGTAGATGAACATTTATTAGAAATGTATAATCTTGATAAAGAAAAAAATACTTTTTTAATTCCGATTAAACAAAACTATTTTGAAGATGGGCATTTGAAAGTAGAAATAAATGAAACTGTTCGTGGAAAAGATATGTTTATGTTAACAGATATTGGTAATTACTCTTTAGAATACAAAATGCATGGATTTATTAATCATACGAGTCCTAATGACTTAATGCAACAATTAAAAGATGGTATAGGAGCATGTAATTGTCATGCTAAAAGTATTAATGTAGTTATGCCACTTTTATATGCAGGTAGACAACATAGAAGAAATACAAGAGAAAATCTAGCTTGTGGTATGATGCTTCATGAACTAGATATGATGAGTAGAGTAAAGAGTTTTATTACTTTTGATGCACATGATCAAGGAGTAGAACATGCTATTCATAATATGGAATTTGATAACTTCTTTCCTACAAATCAAATACTTGAAAAAATGATTAATGATTTAAGTATGAATAGATTAAAAAAAATAGTCTTTGTAGCTCCTGATAATGGTGCTGTTGGTAGACGTAATGTCTATTTAAACTCATTTAATTCTAAAAAGATTACTCGTGAAGCAGGAAGCTTTTATAAACAAAGAGATTATAATAATTTAGTTGATGGTAAATATCCAATTATTGCTCATGATTATAGTGGTATGAAAGATTTAGATGGATATACAGCAATTGTTTCTGATGATATGATTTCTTCTGGTAACTCTATGTTCGATATAATAGAAGAATTAAATAAATTAGGTGTTAAATATATTTATCTTGCTACTACATATGCATTATTTACAAAAGGAATAGATAAATTTGAAGAATACTATAATGCTGGTAAATTTAATGGACTTTATACAACAAACTTATCTTATATTCCAGAAGAATATAAAAAAGCTAAATGGTTACATATTGCAGATTGTTCAAAATTAATTGCACAAATTATTTATAATATTCATAATGATCAATCTATAGATTCAATATTAAAAGATAAATCATTACCAGTAAGATTAGTAGAAGAAAAATTTAATAGAGAAAAAAGTGAATAAAGCATATTTTGTGATATAATTAATAATAGGTGATGGTATGAAATACAAAAGTAAAGAAATAAAACTATTTATCGATTTTTTAGGAATGACTTTAGGTTCTTTATTAGCAGCTTTTGCTCTACAAGAGTTCTTAATACCTAATTCTATTTTAGATGGAGGAGTAGCTGGTATTTCTATCATTATTCATAAACTATCTAAAATTAATTTAGGTTTACTTGTATTTCTTATTAATATTCCATTTATTTATGTTGGATATAAAAATTTAGGAAAACAATTCTTATTAAAAGCATTATATAGTATTGCTTTATTTTCACTACTACTTGAAATGTTCGCATCTAGTCCAGCTCTTACAGGAGATCCTCTTTTAGGACTTGTTTATGGAGGAGCTTTACTTGGAATTGGTGTTGGACTTGTAATTCGTTCTGGTGGATGTGTAGATGGTACTGAATCAGTTGCTATTGTAATTAGTAAAAATACTTCTTTTTCAGTAGGGCAAATAGTATTACTATTTAATATGATTATATTTGGAACTGCTGGATTTATTTTTGGGATAGATAGAGCTTTATATTCACTTCTTACATATGTAATTACTTTTAAAGTAATAGACTTTGTAAGTGAAGGATTAACTCAAGCTAAAGAAATAATGATAATTACAGATCATTCTGATAAAATATCTAATCTAATCTATGAAAGACTTGGAAGAACTTGTACTATTATGAAAGGTTCTGGATTAATAAGTGGTAAAAAAGATATTATTTATGTAGTTTTAACAAGACTAGAACTTCCAGAACTTAGACGAATTATAAATGATGAAGATAATAGTGCATTTGTAACTGTTTCTGATATATCTGAGATTATTGGAAATCATATTAAATCTACAAAAGCTAAGAATACTTTAAAGAAAAAGAGAAAAATAACTAAATAATTTACATTTTTAAGTAAAATAGATAAAAGAGACAATAAAAATATCTCTTTTTTACTATACAAAATGTTATTATTAAAGTAGGTGAATATTATGAAAAATCAAAAAGGATTTACTTTAATAGAAATAATTGCAGTAGTTGTATTATTAGGTATAATGGGAATGATTGCAATTCTTGGAATATCAAACTATATAGACAAGAGTAAAAGAAAACTATATATTAATACTGCTAGAGAGTACATTCAAATATGTGCAAATATGCTTTCTAAAAATGATTTAATAGCAAGAGATACTAATACTACATATTATTATAATATAGAGAATCTAGAAACAGATAATGGTGCTGTTAAAGATAGTCCTTATGGAAAATGGGTTGAGGCTTATGTAGTAGTAGTAATTAATAATAAAAAAGAATTTAAATATTACTGGGTAAGTGTAGATGAAACAGGACATAAGATTGATTTAACTGCAGAAAAAGATTTATCAATTGGTAAAATTTATGTAACTGATGATAAAACTATTAATAATTCTTTCCCAATAGGTGGAAGAGATAATATAGTTATTGTCGATGAAGAAGGAAATAAAGAAAAAACAGAACCTACAGTAAATATAACCTTAGAACAAGGACAAGATTGTTATGAGTGGGAAGAAAATGAAGATGAGACAATAACAATAACTAACTATAATACTAGTTGTGGATTAGATGTTGATATACCTTCTAAAATAGGTAATTTAAAAGTAACACGAATAGGAAATAGGGCGTTTAAAGGTAAAGGAATAACAAGTGTTCGTTCATATGATGGAATTGTTACAATTGGATATGCAGCATTCCAAGGAAATAATTTAAAAAGCGTAAAACTATCTAAGTCAGTTAAAACAATTGAAGATTTTGGTTTTTATAATTCAAAAATTCAACAATTAATTCTTCCTGAAGGACTAGAAAAAATAGGTTCATATGGATTTGCAAGTAATAAGATTTGTAATGTAACTCTTCCGGCTTCATTAAAGAGTATTGGATCATATGCGTTCCAAGGTAACTGTTTATCAGATATCGATATAAATAGTAATGCAACAATCGGTGGAGCAGCATTCTCAAACAATAATTTTACTGATGCTAATGCATTTATTTATAAAACAAAGTCTAATGGATCAAAAGACTTTACTACAATTGTAGGTTATGGTGGAGAAACAAGAGAAAATATAGTAATTCCTGAATGGAAAAACGGATATCAATTAAAAACTATAGATAGTAGTGCTTTCCAAAGTGCTGGATTAAAAGGATCTGTTACTATTCCAGATTCAGTAGAAACAATTAATAGTTCTGCTTTTTATAGTAATAGTTTAACAAGTGTTAAATTACCTGCAAATTTAAAAACAATTGGTTCAACTGCATTTAGAGGAAATCAATTATCATCTATTGATATTCCTGATACTGTTACATCAATTGGAGGAGGAGCATTTGTTCAAAATAAAATGGATGGAATAGATGGTATTTTCTATAAAAGAATAGCCGATCCAGATAATCCTGGAAAGGGAAAATGGGATTATACAACTATTGTTAGTTATGGTGGAGGAAGAGTTGCTAATTATGCTTTAACTATACCAGCAAAAAAAGAAGGGGTAACATTAACAAAAATTTCAGGAGCAGCATTCTTAAGTTGTAATATTAAAACATTAAACTTGCCTCCTATATCAGATGTACCAAATTTAACAATTGATACTAATACTTTTTATCATAACGTTATTACAAATAATAGTGAATATATTCATAACGGATTTATGTTTAAAGTTACAAATGGTACTATTTTATACAATGAAATATCAGATTTCGTTGGACCTAATCCAGGAACAACAGGAACTCTTGTAATTCCAGAAACTGCCCCTGACGGGACTAAAATAACTAAATTATCAGGTACATATACTTGGAGAACATATGGTACTGTATCTATTCCAAAATATGTTACTAGTATGAATAATGGTATTTTTGCAAAAACAGCAACAAATGACCCTTATTTAGTTAAAATCATTAATAATACTGGAAAAGAGTGGAACTGGACTTCATTTACAGGTGCTCAAATTGCAAATCAAAAATTTAAAACAGGAACAATTGAACATCAAGCCGGTAATATCGAAGTAGTTGATCACTAATTCTTTACAAAAATAAAAAAAAGTATTAAACTTTAGTTATTGAAGCGATGACGGGGTGGAATCCCAGAGCTATATACAAAGAGAGATTCTTCTAGAATAAGTAAGGTGGAACCGCGATAAATCGTCCTTACAAATTCTAGAAGTTTTTGTTTTTAGGAGGATATTATGAGTAGTAATAATATGAATATGGAAAAAATGGTTAATTTTTGTAAACAATATGGATTCATTTTTCAAGGTAGTGAAATCTATGGAGGACTTGCCAATACTTGGGATTATGGTCCTTTAGGTAGTAGATTTAAAAATAATATTAAAGATGCTTGGAGAAAAAGATTTATTCAAGAAAGACCTAATGCATATGAACTTGATGCAGATATATTAATGCATCCTAGAGTATGGGAAGCTAGCGGACATGTTGATTCTTTTGCTGATCCATTAATGGATTGTAAGCATTGTAAAAATAGATTTAGAGTAGATAATCTATTAAATGATTATACTAATAGTAGTCTAGGAGATAAATTAACTAATGAAGAAGCACAAAAATATATAAAAGATAATAAAGTACCATGTCCTGTATGTGGTAAAAGTGATTTTACTGATATAAGACAATTTAAGTTAATGTTTGAAACTCATAGAGGAGTTGTACAAGATTCTAAATCAGTTGTTTATTTAAGACCAGAAAATGCTCAAGGAGAATATGTTAATTTCTTAAATGTACTTCGTAGTATGAGAACTAAACTACCATTTAGTATTGGACAAATTGGTAAAGCATTTAGAAATGAAATAACTCCAGGAAACTTTACTTTTAGAACTATAGAATTTGAACAAATGGAATATCAAACTTTCTGTAAAGAAGGAGAAGATATGAAATTATATGATTTCTTTAAAGAATATGGTAAAAAGTTCTATATGGATTTAGGTATTCCAGAAGAAGATTTGAGATTTCATGATCATGAAAAACTAGCTCATTATGCAAAAAGTGCATGTGATATAGAATATAAGTTTCCATTTGGATGGGGTGAAGTAAATGGTACTCATAATCGTACTAACTTTGATTTATCTAGACATCAAGAGTATAGTGGTATATCTCAAGAATATTTAGATCCTGAAACTAATGAGAAGTTTATTCCATTTATTATTGAATCTACTTATGGACTTGATAGAACTTGTCTTGCTTTACTATTTAATAGTTATACTGAAGAAGAAACAGAAGAAGGAACAAGAGAATATATGAAATTTCATCCATTCCTTGCACCATATAAAGTAACAGTTCTTCCTTTAATTAAAAAATATCATTCTGAAAAAGCTAAAGAGATATATGAAAAACTATCTAAACATTTTATGTGTGATTATGATGAAGCTGGAAACATTGGTAAAAGATATCATAGATCAGATATAGTTGGTACTCCTTTTGCAGTAACTATAGATGATAATACTTTAAATAATGGTACTGTAACAGTTAGAGATAGAGATACAATGGAACAAATAACTCTTTCTATAGATGAAGTAATAGACTATGTAAAGGAAAAAGTAAACTTCTAAAAAGAGATAATAAAAATTTATCTCTTTTTTTGATTTTTTGATATGATTATTATAGGGTGATATGATGAAACGCATAATTGGAATTGTTATAATTTTAATTGGTGTTGTTTCAATTATTTGTGGAACTACAATAAATAATAAGACATCGTATAACAATACTAAATCAAAAGAGAATTCTAATAAAGATACTGTTAAAGTAGAAAAAAAAGATACTCAAACAGCAGACAACTCTTCAAAAGACAACAAAAAGACAGAAGAAAAAACAGTAAAAGAATCTAATGATAATAAAAAAATAAAAATAGAAGATTGGATTGATAAAACTGTTCAACAACCAAAACTAACTAAGGATAGTAAAGAAGTTAAAGAATTATTTGAATTATATAGAATTAAGAATTATGATCATTATCTACATGTATTAGTTGAAGAAGTTGGTTTGGGAGATAAAACTGATTTAGAAGCATTAAAACTTGAATATGCTGTTAGAAATAGTTTTGAAAAAGATTTAATGGCTTGTAAGGATTTAGAACAATTAAATAAAGATGGACTTGCACAACATATGAGTTCATGTTATGAATCAGATTTATCTGTTACTAATTGTGAATGGGGAGGCCCTTGTAAGTATAAAATAGATACTAAAACTAGATATGCAACGCTTGAAAATGTTGAAAAGCAATATTTAAAAATGTTTGATGAAAAACTAAATGATGAAGTGAAAGAATTTGGTATATATGGTGTACTATATAACAAGGATAAAAAATTGTTTTATGAAGCAAATCACTATCAACCACCAGATTTAACGTTGGTACTTGGCGGTTATGATATGTGCGATGATTCAATTGATAATATTAAACAAGAGTATAATTTACTTACAATAACTACTAATTATTATGTAAAAGAATATAATTCTGAAACAAATAAATATGGAAATTGTAAAGCTCCTGATACTAAAAAAGGAGCATATCTTGATGAATTTCCAACACAAATAAAATATATATTTGCATATAAAGATGGAAAATATTATTTTAAAACTGCGGGTATTTATTATGATTAATAAATAATATTAAAAGCAAAGTAGGAGGTATTTATGGATAACGATATGAATGGAATGAATAATACTAATAACATGAATGGTATGGATAATATGAATAATCCAGATAATATGAACAATCAAAATGTTATGAATAATCCAATGGATAGTGTTAATAGTACTTTAAATGCTATGAAAGAGATGGATAGAAATAATATTAATAATACAAATATTATGAATAATCCAGAATTTATGAATAATATTGGTAATTCAAATAATATGAATACAACTAATGTTAATGGTAATAATTTTAGAAACATGAATGGTAGCAATTTAAATGGTAATACTAATATTATGAATACGGTAAATTCAAATCAATATTCAGATCGATATGTAGAATTTAAAGAACCTGTCGCAAAGAAAAAAGTAAATATAAAACTTATTGCAATTATAGCGGGAGTAGTTTTCTTTATTATACTTTTAATTGTATGTTTTATTTTACTACTTACTAGTGGTAAGAAAACAGAACCAAAGAAGAAAGAAGAACCTGAAGTAAAAGATACTAAAGAATATGGTGTTGTAAATGCCGAAGAAAAACAAAAATTAGAAAATAGAAAGAAAATAGTAGAAAAAGATGTTAGTAAAGTAGAAATACCAGGAGGTATTACTAAAGAAGAAATAGAAGATTTATGGATGCAATTTAAAGAAGACTATGGTGAATATTATTGGACAGAAATTGCCCAATTTGATGAATCTGGAAATGAAATGATAAGTATTACTAATGATTTAAAAACTAGACTTAATAATGTAATTAGAACATTTAATAGTGGTGATTATTATAAAATAAAATGTTCTGATGTAGAAGAGATGGTTGACTCTAAAGGTGGAGTATGTGGTTATGTTGAGGGAGATGCACTAACTTTAGATAAAGATAAAAATATTACAAATACACAAGAAGAATTAAATGAATTATTAGGAAGTCGTAATGTATATGCATTAGATGCTAAAAAAGTAAAAGAAAAATATGATAAGTATTATAGTGAAGATATTCCTTATGATAATATATCTATCGATGTTCATAATTGTAAAAGAATACATTATGATTCAAAAGTTGATGCATATATAATCTATAACAAAGTAGGATGTGTAGATTCAACAATTCCTACAACAGAAGGTAAATATCATAAACTTGATTCTGTTGTTTTAAATGGTTCTCAATTAGTACTTAATTCTTATACAGTTACTCCAAGAGAAGCAGGAGGAACACCAACATATAGTAAAGTAGTTTATATATTTAAGAGAGATAATAAAAAAGAAAAATACTTATTCTCAAAAAGAGATGTTAAAACAGTTCAAGAAAAACAAGTACCAACTAGATTATTAGAAGAATTTAATAGATAATACTTGCTTTATTAAAATAATTAGGTTATATTATTAATGTACTTTTTCTTGGTACTATGTTTTATTCCGACAAGTACTCAGATGAAGCGAATATTAAAAAAGGAGGAATAATTATGGCAATGACTAAAGAAGAAAAGCAAAAATTAATTAAAAAATATGCTAAAGATGAAAAAGACTGTGGATCAATTGAAGTTCAAGTTGCTATTCTTACTGAAGAAATTAACAATTTAACTGAACACATGAAACAACATCCACATGATTATCATTCTAATCGTGGACTTTTAAAGAAAGTTGGACGTAGAAAAAATCTTCTTAATTATTTAGTTAAAAATGATATTAATAGATATCGTAAATTAATTAAAGAATTAGGATTAAGAAAATAAAATATTGAATAAAAGTAGACACTGTTTTTAGTGTCTTTTATTTTTCTATTAATTAAGTTATAATTTAAAATGTTGGAGGATATATGGAAAAGAAAGTATTTGAATTTGATTTTAGAGGAAGAAAACTTATTGTTGAACATGGAGAACTTGCAAAACAAGCTCATGGAGCGGTATTAGTTAGATATGGAGATACAGTTGTTTTATCAACTGCAGTAGTATCTAAAAATGCTAATATCCTAAGTGATTTCTTCCCATTAATGGTATTGTATCAAGAAAAATTATATTCTGTTGGAAAAATTCCAGGAGGATTTATTAAAAGAGAAGGAAGACCAACTGACAATGCAACACTTGCTGCTCGTATGATTGATAGACCTATGAGACCACTATTCCCAGAAGGATTTAGAAATGAAGTACAAATAGTTAATACAGTACTTTCTGTTGAACAAGATTGTTCACCAGAAATAACTGCTTTATTTGGTTCGTCTCTTGCAACAAGCATAAGTAAAATTCCTTTTGATGGACCAATAGCTGGTGTTAAAGTAGGACGTGTAGATGGAGAATTAATTATTAACCCTACACCAGAACAACTTGAAAAATCTGATATAGATCTAACTGTTGCTGGTACTAAAGACGCTATTAACATGGTTGAATCTAGTGCTAAAGAAGTATCAGAAGATGATATGTTAGAAGCCCTTATGTTTGGACATGATGCAGTTAAAGAACTTATTTCATTTGAAGAAGAAATTATAAAAGAAATTGGCGAAGAAAAAATGGAATATGAAAAACTTGAAATTGAAGATTCTCTAAGAGAAGAAATTACTGATTTAAGTAGAGATAGACTTGATGCTGCATTAAGAATTGAAGATAAGATTTTAAAATATGAAACTATTGATGCTATAAAAGAAGAAATAGTAGAAAAGTATACTGTTGAAAACGAAGATAAATTAAAAGTAGAAGAACTTGCAGAATTAATAACTAAAGTTAAACTAATCTTAGAAGATGTAGAATATGATATTTTTAGAAATATTGTAGTTAAAGAAAAAACTCGTATTGATGGACGTAAAATGGATGAAATAAGACCACTTTCTGCATCAGTTGATATATTACCTAGAGTACATGGTTCTGCATTATTTACTCGTGGACAAACACAAAGTTTATCAGTAACTACACTTGGTGCTATTGGAGAGGGACAATTACTTGATGGAATTAGTCTTGATGAAGAAAAGAGATTTATGCTTCATTATAATTTCCCACAATTCTCAGTTGGAGAAACTGGTAGATATGGTTCTCCTGGTAGAAGAGAAATAGGTCATGGTGCACTTGGAGAAAAAGCTCTTGCTCAAGTAATACCTAGTGAAGATGAGTTCCCATATACAATTCGTGTAGTTAGTGAAATCTTAGAAAGTAATGGAAGTAGTTCTCAAGCATCTATTTGTGCTGGATGTATGTCACTTATGGCTGCCGGAGTTCCTATTAAAGCACCAGTTGCTGGTATTGCTATGGGACTTATTACTGCTGGAGATGATTATACAGTTTTAACTGATATTCAAGGTATGGAAGATCATTTAGGAGATATGGACTTTAAAGTAGCTGGAACTAAAGATGGTATTTGTGCACTTCAAATGGATATTAAGATAAAAGGTATTACTAAGAAAATATTAAAAGAAGCACTTGCTCAAGCTAAAAAAGCACGTATGGAAGTATTAGATGTAATGTTAAGTGCAATTCCTGAACCAAGAAAAGAAGTATCTAAATATGCTCCAAAGATGGAAACGTTTATGATTAAACCTGAAAAAATTAAAGATGTTATTGGTAAAGGTGGAGAAATGATTACTAAGATCATTTGTGAAGCAAGTGATGTTAAATTAGTAACTGATGCTCGTGCTGTTAAAGTAGAAATTGATGACTTTGGTAAAGTAGTAATTTATCATAGTGATAAAGAAGTAATAGATAAAACTCGTGAAATGATTGAAAACGTAGTTAGAGAAGTAGAAGAAGGTAAAGTATATACTGCAAAAGTTGTACAAATTGAAGACTTTGGATGCTTTGTTGAAGTATGGCCTGGATGTGAAGGATTAGTACATATTTCTAAACTAGCTAAAGAGAGAGTTGAAAAAGTATCAGACGTAGTTCAAGTAGGAGATGAAATACTTGTAAAAGCTATTGGAACTGATAAAAAAGGAAAACTTAATTTTTCAAGAAAAGATGCTATGTAATTTGCATCTTTTTTTATTGTCTTTTTTCTTGCAATTTAACTATTCAGTAGTTATAATAAGAAACATATTTTGGAGGCGATGACTATGATGAAGACAAATTTACCAGTACTTTTAATTAGAAACATGGTCTTATTTCCAAACAGTGAGATTAGAATTGAACTGGATAAAGATGTCGACAAAAAAATAATAGCATTAGCCGAGGATTATTATTCTAATCAATTATTAGTAGTTAATCCTAAAGATGAACTTGAAGTAGATCCTGATATAACTGAATTGCCTAAAGTAGGTGTAGTTGGATCTGTTAAGATGAAAATAGATATGCCTAATGGAAAAACTAGGGTAGTAATATCTGGATTACATAGAGGATATGTCCATACTTATACTAAAGAAGATAGTATTTGTGATGCGATTGTTTCAACTGTAGAAGAAGAACAATTAGAAATGAAAGAAGAACTTGCTTATGTAAGAAGTCTTATTAAACATATAGAAATGTATGTAAAAGAAGTACCTTATATGTCTAATACTGTTCTTTCACAAATTGCAGGAATAAATGATATAAATCAATTAACTGATATAGTAGCATTATTCTTACCAATTTCAGTTGAAAGAAAGCAAGAATATATTACAGAATTTTCAGCAACAAAGAGAGTAAAAATGATACTAGATGATATTAACAAAGATGTAGAGATTTTAAAATTAGAAAAACAAATAGAAGAAGAAGTAAATAGAGAACTTGAAAAGAGTCAAAGAGAATTTGTATTACGTGAAAAAATAAAGGTAATAAAAGAAGAACTAGGAGACTTGCATGATCATGATTTTGAAGTAGATGAACTTCGTCTAAAAGCCAAGAATCTGAATTGTCCACAAAAAATTAAACAAAGACTTGAAAATGAAATTAATAGATATGAGGCATGTAATCCTAATTCTCCAGAATTAGGTATAATAAGTACTTATATTGATTGGATGTTAAGTATTCCATGGAATAATTTTACTAAAGATGAAAATGATTTGAACAAGGTTAAGAAAGATTTAGATAAATCTCATTATGCTCTTGATTCAGTTAAAGATAGAAT
Source organism: Bacilli bacterium (assembly GCA_017541325.1). Taxonomy (GTDB): domain Bacteria; phylum Bacillota_I; class Bacilli_A; order RF39; family UBA660; genus RUG11788. The sequence goes on along the minus strand of JAFXZI010000014.1, from coordinate 41,029 downwards.
AATAGAATATCTTGCAGTAAAGCAAAACAAAGATAGTTTAAGAAGTCCTATTATGTGTTTAGTTGGACCTCCTGGAGTAGGTAAAACTACTCTTGCTCAAAGTATTGCAAGAAGTTTGAATAGAACTACTACTAAGATAAGTGTAGGAGGAGTTAATGACGAAGCAGAAATTGTTGGTCATAGAAGAACTTATGTTGGAGCTGCTCCTGGACTTATAATTCAAGGAATGAAAAAAGCCGGTACTTCTAATCCAGTATTTATTATCGATGAAATTGATAAAATGACTAAAGATATTAAAGGAGATCCTGCTAGTGCTTTACTTGAAGTATTAGATAAAGAACAAAATGCTAAGTTTACTGATCATTATCTTGAAGAAGAATATGATTTAAGTAGTGTTATGTTTATTGCAACTGCTAACTATATTGATCAAATTCCAACAGAGTTAAAAGATCGTTTAGAAATAATAGAATTATCTAGTTATACAGAATATGAAAAATTAGATATTGCAAAGATTTATTTAGTTCCTAATCAATTAGAAGAACATGGAGTTAAGAAAAATAGAATTACATTTACTGATGAAGCTCTACTTACAATTATTAGAAATTATACTAAAGAAAGTGGAGTAAGAGAACTTGAAAGATTAATTGCAACTATTATTAGAAAGATAGTTAAGAAAATAGTAGTAGATAAATCAAAAGAGAGTTTTAATCTTACAGAAGATAATATTAAAGATTATTTAGGTAATGAAAAGTATTTTTATCATGAAAATGATGATGTAGGTCATGTCGGTATAGTAAATGGACTTGCTTATACTAAATATGGTGGAGATATACTACCTATTGAAACAACTATGTATAAAGGGAAAGGAGAACTTATTCTTACAGGATCTTTAGGAGAGGTTATGCAAGAATCCGCTCAAATTGCCTTTAGTTATATAAAAGCGAATGCTGATAAATTTAAGATTGATATGGAAAAGTTAGAAAATAGTAATATCCATATCCATGTACCAGAAGGAGGCGTTCCAAAAGAGGGTCCAAGTGCTGGTATAGCCCTAACAACTGCTTTGATCAGTTTGTTTACTGAAATGAAAATTCCATCAACAATTGCTATGACTGGAGAGATTACTATTAGAGGTAAAATATTACCAATAGGAGGACTAAAAGAAAAAGTAATTGGTGCTCATAGAGCAATGATGAAAACTATTTTTATTCCTAAAGAGAATGAAAGAGATTTATCTGAAATTCCTGATGAAATAAAAAATGATTTAGAATTCATTTTAGTAGGTAAATATGATGAAATATATGAAAAAATAAAAGGAGGAAGAAAAAGTGATAAACGTAAGAAAAATTAGAGAGGCTCTAGAAGTCCAAAGTGATGTTCTATCAATGGATAGTGATGAATTATTAAGAAAGTATTCAACAACTATTGAGGATTTTGATACATTCGTATCAGGATTATATACTGTTATGGATGATGCTAATTATGGATTTTATTTTAAAGAATGTTCAAAAGGAATAGGGGATGTTCTATTAAAAGGATATAATAGTTATTTAAGTAGTGAGTTTGATATTCCAGAAGAAGATCAATTTTTCGATTTGCTTTGCAAAAAATATAGATATCTTGCAAATCAAGAAGAAGCTTATCATTATTTAAGACATGTTGCACCAGAAAGAACTAGCAAATTAACAGAACAAAATAAATGTCTTAAAGCATCAGAAGTAGGACTATCAGATCCTGAATATAAAGGGTTTTTAATCGCTATGCCAGGAATTTTTGAAAAAATAATTAGTGGAGAAGGAAATTCTTCATATGATCCAGTATTTTTAAGTGGAATTACTTATATTGCAATGGAGTTTCCAGAATTTGCATTAACAGAAGAATTCTATAAAAAAGCTGGAGATCTTTCTAGAAAAAGAATTAGATTTGATTCAATAGAAAGTGCAAATCCACCACAATATAGAAAAGCTGGTAGATGTGCTAGAAGAATGATGAGAAAAAGAGAAAAGCAATACGAAAAAGGTGTTGCTAAATCACTTAAATATGTATAATAAAAAGGTGTTATTTTAAAATATCACCTTTTTTTAAATTTTTGATATAATTATTTGGAAATTCATATGTTTGATATACTCCTTTTTTAGGAAGAATAATTCTGTTTTTTTTCATATTTTTTTTAATATATATAATCTTATTATCTTTATCAGTCATAATGACATCAATAGCTTCTTTCATAAAGAAGGTATGGATACTATTACATCTTTTAAATAATAAGCAATAATCTATATTTTTTTTACCTATTAAACCAAATAGTCTATCTTTAAAACATTTGGCTTCAATTACTTTTATATGGTCCATTTTATCACCATTTTTACTATATCATATTATTGACAAAAAGTACCAATCATTATAAAATTAAATTATCTAAAGGGTATGGTGATTTAGTGATGAGAAATAATAAAAAAGGGCAAGCATTAGTTGAATATGTTTTGATAATTGCTTTAATTTCAGTTATCGTAATAGGAATTATTAATACTTTTGGTGGTTATATTAAAGATAGTATTACTAAAACATCATGTAGTATTTCTGATAAAGAATATGTAGAAGGAAAGAATCCTGGAGATGGATATTGCAAATAAAGCACTTAGTGCTTTTTTTTATGAAATAGCCTAGAATATTAAAAAATATTTGTTTTTTTCTTATTTTATGATATACTTTATTAGTAATTATGTTTTGTGTCTCCTTAGCTCAGTTGGTAGAGCAACTGACTCTTAATCAGTGGGTCTAGGGTTCGAATCCCTAAGGGGACACCATTTTTTATAAAAATACGGAGACATACTCAAGTGGTCGAAGAGGCGCCCCTGCTAAGGGTGTAGGACGGGCAACTGTCGCGAGAGTTCAAATCTCTCTGTCTCCGCCAGAAGTAATAAACCTTATATCATATAAGGTTTTTTATTTTACGATGATTTACAGCAATGATTTACATAAGCGTGTCTACTTTTCTTTTTTTATGTTATCATATAGGTAGAGGTATATTATGGATAAAGAATGGATTAAATATTGGGAAGAAGTCGAAGGACTTGAATCAGAAGAACAAGAAAAGAAATTATTTGATACCAAACAAATAGATCTGCAATCTGCTAAAGATTTGTACGATACTGTTTTATCAGTTGATAATTCTTAGGTTATATTATATAATTTTAGAAGAATAGAGGGTGTCTATATGGAAAATAAAAAAACAAAAAGAAAGGTAACTCACAAGACAAATAGAATGTCTAAAAAAGAGTTAAATACATATAAGAAAAGAAATTTTGTTATAGAAGGAATTATTTTATTTATAGTATTAATACTTGCATTTTTAGTATTATGTAATAAAACTTTTATTCATACTAAATATGAACATAAAATAGGAGGAGTTAAAGTATCAGTTAATATTCCTAGATTTACATATTTTGTAAGTGATAAAGATGGAGTTATTACATTAAAAACTTTAGGTAAAACTAAATTTGTAAAAGAATTCTTTGATGAAGAGTTAAATAATTCAGAAATATATGACTTGTATTATTGTGAAACAGATAAACCATATTATTATAATAATGTTGGTAAATTCTTTATTACAGATATAGAAGTTAAGAAAAATGTTGCGATTAAAACGATAAAGATTCATTATACAACAGAAGATTATAATACGTTCTGTATGACAGTTAATCCTGATATTATTGAAGAGTAGAAATACTCTTTTTTATTTGACACTATTTACATATAAAATTAGTGTAAACAAACAATTGTAATGATATAATTATGTTAGAAAGTAGGATGATAAGCATGAATGCTAATGGAAAAATAGATTTTGAATTTGGTTTATTTTTAGTTGATACATCTTATAAAAATCTACCTGATACAACTTTAAAAGTAATGAACTATGACAAAACAAAAACCTTAAATGTTAATGTATCTCGTAGATCAGATAAAGCATATATCTTTGAGGGTATAGTTGAAACAGATGATGCACTATCATTACTACCAAGTGAATATCAACAAATTATTAAGAGTTTAAAAACAAAAGAAGATGTAGATAGAGTTAAAGCTGACCATTGGTTTTATACTCCACTTAAAGTTGTAGAAGAAAGTGCGCCTACAGGATATAAGAAAGAAGATATTATATTTTTTGCTGGAACTGATATTGATTTTACTTATGATGAAAATAATAATATTACAAAAATGGAAATTAACATGTATGCAGAACAATCTGAAATAATGATGACAAAAAATGATTCATCATTAGATTATTCTCATTTTGTATCAGGTATTGAAATAGAAAATAATGATAGAGTAGCAAGAATGTGTGATTCTGATAATACTTCTTTTTATGGACAAATTGCTACTACTGATGAAGATAGTATGTGGGGTTCTGCATGCTTTGAAGTTATATATTTCTTCGTAAATGAGGGACTTCCTGAATTAAAAATATCTAATACTGTAAATGATGTATTAAGTTATAATGCTACTAATAATAGAAAATTAAAATATAATGTAAAAGTTTCTAATGTTGGAAAAGGTGATTCTTTAAATAATATAATTGTAACTAATGTTCCTGAAGGAATTACAGTTAAAGAAGATTCTGTTAGTGATAGAGGAGTTTATAATAAATCAAAGAATATTATTACTTGGAATTATAGTTCATTAGCTCCTGAAGAAGAACATACTTTTACCTACGAAGCAATTGTACCTGAATCTGCTTTAACAACTAATAAATACATTGGTAACTCATATGTTATGAGTGATCAAGTAGTAACACAAGTTAAATCAGAAGATACTATTGTTCAATTAGAGGGATTACCTAATCCTGAAGAAGCAAATAATCCAAAAACAGGATTGTTTGATGTTAATATTATATTCTTATTAATTGCTGTTTTAATAATTATTTTCTTCGCTATAAATAAGAAGAAAAACTATTTAAATTAATGGTTTTAATATAAGCAGTCATTATGACTGCTTTTTAGTTGTATTGACATCAAAACTTGGTTTTGTTAGAATAGAAAGCGTCACGTTAAAAAAAGAGGTGTATTACATGTTTTATGATGAACAACAAGCAATCTCTTCTTGTATTGAAGAACCGTCGCTCGTTTTCGAGCTAATAAAAGAGGGTTATTCAGATATAGTAGATAAATTGCTTAGCAAACATAAGATAGACATAAATGTTTGTGACAAAAATGGAAATGATATTTTAGTTAGATTATTAATGAAGGGTGAATATCAACTTGTACTAAAACATATGAAAAATAAAAGTTGGAATGTTAACCATCAAAATAAAGATGGTAATACTTTTGCTCATATATTAGTACTTATTAATTATGTCCATGTAATGGATATTATTAAAAAATTGATTAAGAATAAAGAGTTTATACCAAATATTAAAAATAATAATGGTGAAACAATTCTAGATCGTTCAATTAATAATAATTATATTTATACAAGTATAAAAATATTAGAAGATAGAAGATTTAATAATATTGATATCGCATCTTTTAAAAGATTATATGATACTTATATAAAAACTAATAAGTATGGTAAATATACAAAGATGGCTAATTTAGAAATAATAATGGATTCATTAGAAAGTAAAGAATTAGTTCCACGTATGAAAAAGTTAGTTAAATATTTTAAAAGAGATTATAGGGATATTAAAGATGAAGTTTTATCTAAAAATAAAACAAATAAGCTAGATGGTATTATTAAAACTGTATTAATAGAAAGTAATAGTTAATTAATTATTACTTTTTTATTTATCTTAATTTTAGTATAATATGTTAGAGAAAGAAGGGTTATTATGGAACTTCCTGATTACGTTAAAGCAAAACAAAGAAGCAAAAATAAAGAATTAGATGAACAATATGTATTTAATTCTAATTTGAGTACTATTGGAGTTGGAAAAAAGTATTTTATTAAAACATATGGTTGCCAAATGAATGAACATGATACAGAAAACATAAAAGCAATGATAGAGAAAATGGGTTATTCTTATGTAGATAATTATAAAGAAGCAGATCTTGTAATATTAAATACTTGTTCTATTAGAGAAAATGCTCATAATAAAGCTTTTGGTATGCTTGGTAGATTAAAACATTTAAAAGAAGAGAAAAAAGACTTAATAATTGGTCTTTGTGGATGTATGGCTCAAGAAGAAGGAGTTATATCTGAAATAATTAATAAACGTAAATATGTAGATTTTGTAATTGGTACTCATAATCTTCATCATTTACCAGAAGTTTTAAATAAAACCATTTCTTTAAATAAACAAGAAATAGAGGTCTTCTCTAAAGAAGGTAATATTGTAGAAGGTATTCCTGTAAAAAGAGATAATCCTTATAAAGCCTATGTAAATATTATTTATGGATGTGATAAGTTTTGTACTTATTGTATAGTACCATTTACTAGAGGAAAACAAAGAAGTAGAAATCCTAAAGATATAATTTTGGAAGTAGAAGAATTAGTAAAAGATGGATATAAAGAAGTAACTTTACTTGGACAAAATGTTAATGCATACGGAAAAGATTTTGATTATCAATATAATATGGAAAACTTACTTGAAGACGTTGCTAAAACTGGTATTCCTAGAATATTCTTTATGACTAGTCATCCATGGGATTTTACTGATGGAATGATTGATGTAATAGCAAAATATGAAAATATTATGCCTTTTGTTCATCTTCCAGTTCAAAGTGGATCTAGTAGAGTATTAAAACTTATGGGAAGACGTTATACAAAAGAAGAATATATAACTCTTTTTGATAAAATAAGAGAAAGAATACCAGGAGTTGTTATTTCAACTGATATAATTGTAGGCTTTCCTACTGAAACAGAAGAAGATTTTAATGAAACTTTAGATTTAGTAGAACATTGTAAATATGATAGTGCTTATACATTTATCTATTCACCAAGAGAAAAGACTCCGGCAGCTGAATTTAAAGAACAAATAGATGAATCTGTAAAAGAAGATAGATTATATAAATTAAATGAATTAATAAATAAATATTCACTAGAAAGTAATAAAAAGTTAGAAAATAAAACAGTATCTGTTTTAGTAGAAGGGGAAGGTACAAAGAAAAAAATTCTCTTTGGTTATACTGATACTAAAAAATTAATTAATTTTCCAGGAGACAAGTCTTTGATTGGTAAAATAGTTAAGGTAAAAGTAGTTGATGCCAAGTCATGGAGTTTGGATGGTGAATATGTTGGAGAATAAAGTTCTTAATAAAATAGATGAAATAATAGATTATATTAAAGAATCAAAAACATATAAAAGATTTCTTTTAGTAGAAGAACAAATGAATAATAACGATGAATTAATGAATTTAATAAATGAAATTAAAAGTATTCAACAAGAATTAGTAAAAAAAGAAGAAATGGATTTAGATACAACTGATTTAAATAATAAGTATCAAGTATTAAAAGATGAGTTGTACAGTTATCCAATATACAATGAATATAATGAATTATTAGAAGAACTTGATAATACATATCAAGAAATAAAAATAGTTATAGAAAAATATCTTAATGAAAAGATGAATTGAGGTTAATATGTTTGATACTAAGAAATTTACAATGATTGATGAAGAATTTACTTGTTCTGTTTGTTCTAAACTAGTTAAACCACTTGGTTATACTGCAAGAGATCATTGTCCTTATTGTCTATGTTCTAAACATGTAGATATAAATCCTGGAGATAGGATGTGTAAATGCTTAGGAATACTTGAACCTATTGCAGTTGAAAAAGGTAAAAAGGATGAACTAAAAATAGTTTACAAATGTAATAAATGCGGAGAAATAAAAAGAAACAAAATGGCTGTTGATGATAATTTTGATGAGATATTAAGAATAATGAAAGAAAATAGTTAACATCTAAGGAGGGGCTTATGGATATTTTAAATAAAATAGATAGTCCTAACGATTTAAAAGAATTATCTATAAAAGAAAAGGAAAAATTAAGTGAAGAGTTAAGAGAATACATTCTAGATGTTGTATCTAAAACAGGAGGACATTTAGCATCTAATTTAGGTGATATTGAACTTACTATAGCACTTCATAGTGTTTATAATGCCCCAAAAGATAAAATTGTCTGGGATGTTGGGCATCAAACTTATGCACATAAAATATTAACTGGAAGAAGAGAAGAGTTTAAAACATTGAGACAAAAAGATGGATTAAGTGGTTTTCCTAAAATAAATGAATCTATTTATGATAGTTTTGGAACTGGACATTCTAGTACATCTATTTCTGCAGCTTTAGGTATGGCAAAAGCAAGAGATTTAAAAGGAGAACAACATAATGTAGTTGCAGTTATAGGAGATGGTGCATTAACTGGAGGAATGGCATTTGAAGCTCTTAACGATTGTGGTTATTCTAAAACGAATATTACAGTTATTCTAAATGATAATGAAATGAGTATATCTAAAAATGTTGGTGGTATTTCAGTTAGTTTAGGACGTATTAGAAGTAGTAGATTACATACTGGATCAAATGATTTAATAAAAAGAGGATTTGATCATGTTCCTGTAATTGGTAAAGGAATGGTTAAAATATCTCGTAAAGTAAAGAGAATGTTTAAACAAATACTTCTTCCTAATATGTTATTTGAAGATCTTGGATTTACTTATTTAGGACCAGTTGATGGACATAATATAGAACAATTAGAAAGTATTATGAAAATGAGTAAAAAGATTAAAGGACCAGTACTTATTCATGTAGTAACTAAAAAGGGAAAAGGATATAAATATGCAGAAGAAAATCCAGATCGTTTTCATGGTATTGGTGCATTTGATATAGAAACAGGAAAAGATTTAAAAGAAAAACAAAAAGATTATTCAAAAGCATTTGGTGAAAAGTTAGTAAAACTTGCAGAAAAAGATAAAAAAATAGTTGCAGTATGTGCTGCGATGAAATCAGGAACAGGATTAACTACATTTGCTAGTCGTTTTCCAAATCGTTTTTTTGATGTAGGTATTGCAGAACAACATGCTTTAACTTTTGCAGCAGGACTTGCTCGTGAAGGATTAAAACCAGTTGTATCTATTTATTCATCTTTTTATCAAAGAGCATATGACCAAATAATTCATGATATTGCAACTCAAAACTTACCAGTTGTTATGATTGTTGATCGTGCGGGAATAGTTGGACAAGATGGTGAAACTCATCAAGGTTTATTTGATTTATCATTTTTAGGAATCGTACCTAATCTAACAATAATGGCACCTAAAGATTTTCAAGAACTTGATGATATGTTAGAGTATGCTCTAAAAGAAAATAAACCAGTTGTTATAAGATTTCCTCGTGGAGGAGAATCTAGAAGTTTTAAAAAACATACAAATATTGCCTGTGGTAAACCAGAAGTATTAACAACAGGAGATAATCTTACAATAGTTGCGATTGGTAAAATGGTAAGTCGTGCTATGGAAGTAGAAGAATTACTAAAAAAAGATCATATAAATGCTGAAGTTATAAATGCAAGATTTTTAAAACCAATTGATACTAAAATAATTGAAAATTCTATTAAAAAGACTCATAATATAATTACAATAGAAGATAATATATTAACATCAGGTTTTTCATCGCGTATTAAAGAATTAATAATAGATAAAGATATAAAAGATGTTAATTTTATATCTTTTGGATATCCAGAAGAATTTATTAAACAAGGAAATGTATCAGAAATTGAAAAAGAATATGGCTTAGATTCTTTATCAATTTATAATGAAATAAAGAATAAGATGGAGTTTTAAATGAGATTAAAGAAAAGTGTTAAAATTATTTTAATAGTTATCTTAATACTAATTGTAATTGGTGTTTCTATATATATTTACTGGGATAAATATGTATATAAAGAAATAGAAATTAATCCAAATAATTTCGATGTAGAAGTATTTAGTGAGGTAAAACTATCTTCTTTAGTAACAAATGTCTCTTTAAATGAAGATATGATTATAGATACTGAAAAAGTTGGTAGCCAAGAATTAGAAATTAAATATATAAAAGATAAAAAGAGATATAAATCTAAAATAACTATAAATGTTGAAGATAATACTGCACCAACAGTATTTGTAAGTAGCATATCTACTACCGAAGGAACAGAAATAGATTTGATTAATAAATTTCTAGCAGGAGATAATTATGATGATAATCCCAAAAAAGAAATATTGGGTGAGTATGATTTTAATAAAGTTGGTACATATCATTTAACATATAAAATTACAGATTCATCTGAACATGAAACAGAAAGAAAATTTACTTTAACTGTTAAACCAAAGCCTAAAGCAACATCTACTAAAAAGCCGGTTTCAACAAGTACATCTAATCGAGTTAGAATTGATTTTAAAGATGTTGTTGCTAAACATAAAAATGATCAAACTATGATTGGAATAGATGTGTCTAAATGGCAAGGTGAAATAGATTTTAGCAAAGTAAAAGAAGCTGGATGTGAATTTGTCATAATTAGACTTGGATATCAAAAAGGTCTTCATGGTGAGATGGTAATTGATCCTTATTTTGGAGAAAATATTAAAAATGCAAAAGCATCTGGATTACAAGTAGGAGTATATGTTTATACTTATGCATCAACAAAAGAAGAAGCAAAAGAACAAGCAGCATGGGCTATTAAAAGTTTAGGTACTTATACTGTTGAATTAGGTATATCTTATGACTGGGAAAGTTGGTCATATTTTAATACATTAAATCTTAGTTATCATAATTTTACTAAAGTAGCGGATACCTTCTTAGATTATGTAGAAAAGTATGATAATAAAGGGTACTTATATAGTAGTAAATATTATTTAGAAAACATTTGGACAGAAGAAAAACATAATGTATGGCTTGCTCATTATACTAGTAATACTACATATAAAGAAAAATATAGTATTTGGCAACTATGTAGTAATGGAAAAATTGATGGAATAGATACTGATGTTGACATAAATGTTATGTATTTAAATAAATAGAAAAAAATAGATATAAAAAGTAGTTTAAAAAACTACTTTTTTTGTTATAATTATAATAGAGGAGTTGGTAGTATGAACGTAGAAGAAGTAAGAAAGTATAAAGAAAAACTTGAAACTAAATATGAAGAAATAGAAAAAGAAATACTTGAACTTGAAAGACAAGGAAAAGAAGAAGAAATTGAAAAACTTGAAACTGTTCTTGACTCAATTGATGAACAATTAGATTTAATCGATGATATTATTGAAGGATATATGGAAGTTCCTAAAAAATATGTTGAACTTCAAAGATTAAGAAAAGAGAATAAAAAAATAATTGGAGAGTAAAATGAATATCCCTGAATTTGAATATTTTTATAATTATTTCATGCCGGGAAAAAGAACAGTTAGTAAAAGAGTAAGTTTATATTTTGAAGAGATTTTAAAACTTGTAAGTTCTACTAACAGTATTAAAGCGATTAACAATGAAGCATACTACCAAAAATTAAAAAGAAAGGCAGATAAATTAGAATTCATCTTAAATAAGATAATAGTAATAGATCCTAACTTCTTATCTTCTTTTAGTATGGATTACTACCATGAAAAGAAAGATAATATAATAACTATTCTAAAAGAATCTTTTTATAATACTTTTAAAATAGATGGATTACTTCCAGTATTATTATCAAGTAAAGAAAAAATAGAATTAACTAATAGATATAAAAATTTAGATATAATAGATCTATTTATTCTAGATTTTTCTGGTATTAACTATTTTAGTAGATATATAGATGATATTAAACCATTAAAATCTAGAGAACTAACTAATGAAGAAAAAGAATTAATTGAAAGTGATATTAATAAATTGTTTTTTAAAGCAAGTCGATATCCTTATAGACATTATCTAGCTTCTTTTGTTAGAAAAAGTATCTATTTATATGATATTGACTCTAATATTATTAATGATGTATCTGCATATTTAAAAGATAAGATTAATTCATATAAATTAAATAAAAAGAAAATGAAAAGTTTTGGTTTTGTTATACCAAAAGCTGATTCTATAGATGAAATTATAAAAATAAATGAATTATTAGAAGAAGAATTTGAAAAATTAAACAAAGAATATTTTAGTGGAAAAACAATTAAGTTTGATATTCCTAGAAATAATTCTTTACAAAGTAAAAAAGTAAATATAATTAATTCTTATTTTGATGAAAATTATAAATTTAAATTAGATAAAACTTCTTCTATAGATGATTATGTAAAAGAAATATTAGTTTTAAATGAACTTGCATACGATATTGCTGATTTTATGTTTAAAGAATTATTATTTGTTGCACATAACTCTGCTAATGTAATTAATAAAAGTGAAAATTATGAAAGTATGTATACTATTTATAATTTATATTCTTCTAAAAATAGATTAGAAAAATATAAGAATACTTATCATAATTTTATGGATTTATTTAATGGATTGGATGAAAAAACAAGAAAAGAAATAATAGAAAAAGCATCTTTTGCTAAAATGAAAAAGAATTTATCTAATGATAAACTAATTCCTGATTATCAAACTATAGTTGATAAGCTTATAGATAAAGAAATAAAATTCTTAGATTCACATGCAGTAGAAGAGTTTAAATATCGTGCAATGAACCATGGTAAGTATTATAAGTATGATCTAGAAATAATTGCTAAGAATATTAGTGTTGATGATTTAGCAGAAGTATATAAGAAATTAAAAAGAAATATTATATATACTAACTTTGTTGATGAAATAGGAACAAACGATAATAAAGAAGAAGTATATCGTGAAGCTCGTATTGCTCAAAATAAAACACTTGCTGTTCTTCAAGAAATGATAGCAAAATCTATTCTAAATAAAACATATACTAGAAGTGAAAATGTATCATATGATGGATATCAAACATTACTTAATAGTATTTATAATAATATTTTACATGAGAAGAGATTACTAGTTTCATATGAAGAAGAAGGACAACTTTCTGAATATGAAAATGAATATTTAGATAAGAAAAAAGAATGGGATGAACAAAGTACTTTTGTTAGCGCTTTGTATTATGTCGTATCTAAGGAGTAGATTATGTTTGAAGAATTAATAAAAGCTTATGATAATTTACCTATTAATAGTAAAAGAGAGAAGACTAAAGAAGAATTAAAGTTAGTACTAGCTACTCTAGAGTTATTATGTGATAAAAAAGGTATTAAATATGAAAAAAAAGCAATAGATGATAATAATTATACTGATGAATCTGAATATGAAGATATTATTTATTCATATATTACTTTGATTAAAGAAAGACTTGGTTCATATATTATAAATGATATTGAAAGTAAATAAAAAAATATATATAATAATTTGTAATTAGGAGGATATTATGGAATTAAAAGGAAGTAAAACTGAACAAAATTTAATGACTGCTTTTGCTGGAGAATCTCAAGCAAGAAATAAATATACTTATTATGCAAGTAAAGCAAAAAAAGAAGGATATGAACAAATTGCTGCTTTATTTGAAGAAACTGCTAACAATGAAAAAGAACATGCAAAACTTTGGTTTAAAGCATTACATGATGGAGATGTACCTGATACAATTACTAATTTAAAAGATGCAGCTGATGGTGAAAACTATGAGTGGACAGATATGTATGAAGGGTTTGCTAAAACTGCTAAAGAAGAAGGATTCGATCGCTTAGCTTATTTATTTACTGAAGTAGGTAAGATTGAAAAAGAACATGAAGAAAGATATAGAAAACTTCTTGAAAATGTAGAAGGTGGATTAGTATTTAGTAAAGATGGAGAAAAGATTTGGATCTGTCGTAATTGTGGACATGTATGTGTAGGAAAAGAAGCTCCAAAAGTATGTCCTGTATGTAATCATCCTCAAGCTTATTTCGAAGTTAAAGCAGATAATTACATGTAAATAAAATATATAAAAAGATATATCTATGATATGTCTTTTTTTTATCTATTATGATATACTATTTTAGTAGAAATAGAGGTGCTTATATATGCAATTACCAATATTACATATTCCTTTTATTGGGCAACCTAAAAAATTAAAGGGACGCTGGGAAAAATATTTTACAGAAGAGGAATTGAATAAAAAAATACCTAATAATACAATGTATGAAGAAATTAGTTCTGCTTGTGAAAAATTTTATGATTTACCAGCAATTAATTATTATGGAAAAGTAATTAAATATAGTAGATTTATTAAGTTAATTAATAAAGCAAGTAATGCTTTTTATGCTGCTGGAGTTAGAAAAGGGGATATAGTATCTATTTGTATGCCTAATACACCTGAAGCAATAACAGCAGTTTATGCTTTGAATAAAATTGGTGCAGTTGCTAGTATGATTCATCCTTTATCTGGTGAAACCGAAATAAAGAATTATATTAATGAAGGTAATAGTGAATTTTTAGTAACAATAGACCTAGATTATGAAAAAGTTAGTAATATTGAAGATGAAACTAATTTAAAAAAAATAATTTGTGTATCAGCAGCTGATTCTATGCCTCTATATATGAAAATTGGATATTTCTTTACTAAAAAACATAAATATAAAAATCCTAAATATAATTATAAATATCTTAAATGGAAATCATTTGTTAGAAAATATGGAAAAAATGTAATTGTTCCTGATTCTAATACTGATGGTGAATCTCCTGCAGTTATTCTTCATAGTGGTGGTACAACTGGAAAACCAAAAGGAATAGTTAATAGTAACAAAAGTTTTGCTGCTTTAATTATTCAAGGAGAAACATTTTTAAAAAGATTAAAAGTAGGAGATAAGTGCTTAACTATAATGCCAATATTCCATGGATTTGGTATTGGAGTTACAATGCATACAGCTTATGCTCTTGGAGTACAAACTATTTTACTTCCTACATTCGATGCTAAAAAGTTTGATGTTTTACTTAATAAACATCATCCAAATGTCGTAATGGGAGTACCTACTTTATTTGAAGCTTTATTAAATACTAATAAAGTTAAAAATTTAGATTTATCTTGTATTAAATATATTGTTTCTGGAGGAGATAGTTTAAATCCTTCCTTAGAAAATAGAATTAATACTTATTTAAAAGAACATGGATGTGAAATAGAAATAGCTCAAGGATATGGAATGACTGAAGCTATGAGTGCTGTATCATGTGATTATAAAGAGGTACATAAACCTGGAAGTATAGGAATACCTTTCTTACACAATTATATTAAAATAATTGATAGGGTAACCCGTAAAGAAGTAAAACCAAATGAATCTGGAGAAATTTGTATATGTGGTCCTACTGTTATGATGGGATATTTAAATAATGAAGAAGAAACAAATGAAATGCTTCAAGTTCATAAAGATGGACATATTTGGTTACATACTGGTGATATGGGGCATATGGATGAAGATGGCTTCTTATTCTATGATCAAAGAATAAAAAGAATGATTATTAGTAGTGGTTATAATGTTTATCCACAACATGTTGAAGAAATAATTGAATCACATCCAGCAGTACTTCAATGTACAGTAGTTGGAATGCCACATAAATATAAAATGGAAGTTGGAAAAGCCTTCATAGTTTTAAAAGAAGGATATCATCCAAGTATATTTACCAAAAATGATATTAAATCTTTCTGTAAGAAGCATCTTGCTCATTATGAGTGTCCATATAAATATGTTTATCGTAAATCATTACCTAAAACACTTTTAGGAAAAATTGATTTTAAAACATTACAAGCAGATGATAATGGAGACGATCCATACGAAGGAGAAGAATAGTCTTCTCTTTTTGACATATGAAAATACTAATAATATCTGATATACATGGAATTAGTAAAAATTTAAAAAAAGTACTAGATATATATAATAAAGAAAAATGTAATTTTATATTCTGCTTAGGAGATTTATTTTCTCCTGGATGGGATAGTGAAGAAGTAGAAGATTTATTAAATAGTAAAGCATCTAACATAATATGTATGAAAGGAAATAATGATACATATATTTATGGAAGACTTTACTTTAATCTAGTAGATGGTTATTTAAAACAAAACGTTGATAATCATAATTTTTACTTAACTCATGGACATAGGTATAATAGAGATATTCATCCGTTTTTAAACGATGGAGATATCTTAGTATATGGACATACACATAGAGGAATGCTTTTAAAAGAAAATAATAAGTATTATATTAATCCAGGAAGTCTTTCTCTACCTCGAGATGGTACAGATGGAAGTTATATAATATATGAAAATAATAGATTTAATCTATACGATATAGATAATAATTTAATAGATAGTTTGTTAATAGAAGGTGATTAAATGACAATAATGGATGGCAAAAGTTTACAATTAGAAATGATTGATGAATTAAAACTATCAGTAGAAAAATTAGAAACTAGTCCTAGACTTGCAATTATTCAAGTAGGTCATGATGGTGCTAGTAATAAATATATAGAACAAAAGAAGAAATTTGGAGAAAAAATAGGAATTGATGTAATGCATATCAATTACGAAGAAGATATTGATGAAAAAACTATTTTAACTAAAATAGATGAATTAAATAAAGATAATTCTATTAATGGAATAATGGTACAATTACCACTTCCTTATTCATTAAGTGAAGATAATATTATTAATAGTATTGATCCTTTAAAAGATGTAGATGGATTAACTACTACTAATATAGGAAAACTATTCGACAATAAAGATTGTTTTTTTCCATGTACCGCACTCGGAGTTATGGATTTAATTCATAAATATAATATTAATTTAGAAGGAAAGAATGTAGTTTTAGTAGGTAGGTCTAATTTAGTAGGAAAACCTCTTATTGCATGTTTACTTCGTGAAAATGCAACAGTTACTGTAACACACTCTAAAACAGTTGATTTGAAAAATATTACAAATAAGGCAGATATCGTTATAGTAGCAGTCGGTAAACCACATTTTATAAAAGAGGATATGGTAAAAGATGGTGCTGTTGTTATAGATGTTGGAACTAACTTTATTGATGGAAAACTAGTAGGAGATGTTGACTTTGAAAATGTTAGTCCTAAGGCTAGTTTTATTACTCCAGTCCCTAATGGAGTAGGTAGAATGACTGTAATATCTCTTCTAAAGAATGTTATTATTGCATATAATATCCAAAAAGAATTGAATTATAAATAGATTTCTATTAAAATATAATTAGAATGGAAAGGTGGACAAAAGCATGGATGGAAAGAAAAAAGTATTATTTTTAGCCAATGGTTTTGGAATCGAAGCAGCTAATTCTTATAGTTTGGGAGATAATTTAACTCCTAATGTAATTAGATTAAGTCAAGAATATATGTATGGAAGCATGCTTGCGAATGGACGTGAGTGTGGTTTTTTACCAAATCAATCTAGTACATATCAATTTGGATATCAATGCTTTTCTCATGGAGGATATATTGATTTAGCTGTTCATAGTATGGATAAAAGAATATTAGATAATAATTTTATTAATGATACTATGATTGAAAGTATAGATTTTGCTGCTAAAAATAAATCAAAAATGCATATCTTTTTCATGATAGGTGATAAGTTCTCTTATTCAACAGGAGATCAATTGAATGCTTTTGTAAAAGAATGTATAAAACAAAATGTTAAAGAAGTATGTATTCACTTGTTCTGTGGTTACAACAGTGAAAAAGGACTTCAAACAGCAAAAGAATCAATTAAACAAATAACTAGAAGTATTTCTGGATATGAAAATGTAAATATATCTTTAATAGTAGGAGTAGATTTAGTAAGTGACTCAACACCTATATCTAATTTATCTAAACTATATAAGATATGTACAACTTCAGTAAGTGAAACGTGGGCAGATTGGCAATCATTATTTGATACTCGTTATAAAAATGGAGTAGCAGATGAAAATATTTCTCCATTCTTAACTAAGAGACGTGTTTTATTTGAAAGTAATGATAGTATATTTATATTTAACTATGCATATATGCCTATTAGTAGATATTTAAGTATTATTGTTAATCCAAAACAATTATATACAACAGATGATAATCCTACTAATATTAAGATTACTTCTTTGTTACCAATTAATGAAAAAGGAACATTATCTCATGCATATGAGTATGATTTACCTGACGATTACTTTGTAAAACATCTAGAAAGATTAAATAAAAAAGTAACACTTATCGCAGATTCATCTCGTGCAACATATATCAATAGTGTTTTAAATGGTAATAAAAATGAAGTTAGTCCATTCTTAAATACTAAATCAGTTAAAATTAATAATGATTATTTTGCAGAAATGACTCAAATTCTTCTTAATGAAATTGATACTGGTACTAATGATACTATTATTATTGATTATAATCTAATGAATGATTATAAAAAGGGAGATATTGAGAAATTAAGATATAATTTTACGCAAATGGATAAAGCGTTAAGAAAAGTGTATGAACATACATATAAAAATCATCATATGTTAATATTTACTTCATTATATGGAATAAAAGAAAATGTTATGATTGAAAACGAAGATGTTTTAATTAATTATTCTAATAAAGTTCCATATATAGTAGTAGATGATGTATATAGTAAAAATACAGCTTTACTAGCAACAGATTCTATCTCTAATATATCTAGAACATTGATCTATTTAATGGGTGATACAACTTCTAAAACAGTGTTGATATTAAAGGGTAAAAAGAATAATAAGACAACTATTATTATAATAGTAATAGGTATGATTATATATTTGGCTTGGTGGTACTATTCACGTTATATGAAATAGAGGTGTACTATGAATAAAAACGAATTAAGAAATATCTTTTTTACTAATGTAATTGGATCTATATTATTTATTATATTTGGAGTATATTTATTTTTTAAACCAACTTCTACAATTACATTTATATCTACATTTTTAGGTATAATATTATCTATTATAGGAGTATTTGGTCTTTATAAATATGTAACACGTGAAGAAAAGAGTAAGAAATTTGATATAAGTTTAATTTATATGATTATTTCCTTTGTAATAGCAATTATTCTTTTTGTCTTTCCAACATTAATAAAAGATGGATTACAAGTTACATTTGGAGTAATAATGATAATATTTCCATTTTTAAAAATAAAAGATACTAAATTACTGGCTAAATCAAATAATAAGAATATAGGACTTAGTCTATTATGTTTAATAATATTATTTGCATCAGGTGTTGTAGTACTTTTAAATCCAACAAGAGAAGTTTTAAATATTAATATTATATTAGGATTGTTTATTTGTTTTTATTCAATTATTAATATAATTATTTCATATCTATATTTTAATAATATTGAAATAGTAGAGAAAAATGATTAGAAGGAGGGTTTTATGAATCCAGTATTAAGTGCGATTTTAAGTGTATTTTTAATAATTCTTATAATAGTATTTATTATAGTTGGAATTAAATTAATTGGTATTTTAGATCAAACTAATAAAGCTTTAAAAGATGTAAATGATAAACTATCATCTTTAGATGGTGCTTTTGAACTTATTGAAAATGTAACAGATCGTATATCTAATATTAAATATAGTGTTAAAAGAAAGTTTAATAAAGTGCTAAGAAAATTTAAGAAAGAGGATGATTTTTATGAGTAAAAAGAAAAGTAATATTGGGAAATTTGTTTTAGGTTTAGGAATAGGTGCAGGAATTGGAATTTTATTTGCTCCTAAGAGTGGAAAAGAAACTCAAAAAGAACTTAAAGCTAAACTAAATGAATTAACTGAAAAAGCTAAAGAGCTTGATGTAGAAGAAGTAAAAGATGCTATCTTAGAAAAGGTTGATGAAATAAAAGCAACTATTCAAGATTTAGATAGAGAAAAAGTAAAAGATATAGCTATAGATCAAGCAGGACTTTTAAAAGAAAAGACAGATGAGTTAATAGAACTTACTAAAGAAAAGACAACTCCTGTTATAAATACAATCGCTAAAGAAGTAAGAAATAGTGCTATTGTAGTAACTAAAGAAATATTAAAAAGATTAGAAACTGAAGAAGAAAAATAAAAACTATATTAATTTATAGTTTTTTTTGTTATAATATTTATAGAATAGGAAGAGTAAGACATATGATAATTCAGTATTTGGTAATTATAAACATCTTTAGTTTTATTATGTGTATTCTAGATAAGTACTATGCTATAAATAATAAATATCGTATAAGCGAGAAATTATTCCTTCTAATTTCTATTATAGGTGGCGCATTTGGTTTAGTTTTTGGAATGCATTTAGTAAGACATAAAACAAAGAAGAATAAGTTTAATATTCCTATTTATATAATTTTTATTATTTGGATATTAGTTGTGGGGATGGTTTTATGGTAGAACATGATTTAAATGAAATAATGGAACTTATGCGAAGTAATAAGATCAGTGTTAATGAACTAGAAAGGTTTATTGAAAGACTTCCTTTAACAGAAGTTGATTCAACAGAATTTCTAGGTTTTCTTGATGAAGCAGGAAAATATATAGATAAAGTTAGTAGTGGAGAAGTAACTATTGTCAAAGATATCGTAGTACCTCATTCTGGAAGAAGTGCTAAAGATGTAATGAAAGCAGTGGAAGAATATTCTCTAAATTTAGGATTAGATATTTATATATATAATAATCCTGGAGGTGGAAAATCTGTTTCATTTAAATATGAAGATGCTGCTAAAAAACGTTTAAATAGTATTATTTGTAAAATGTTTGAAATAGAAGGAATCGAACTAGAATTTAGAAGGATTCACTCTAAATCTGAAGAGTATTTTAATGTAAATATCTTGCCTGGTGATTTATCAATAGAAGAATATAGTGATAAATTAATATCTATATTTGAAGCAATTGTAGATGCAATTGAAAATCCAGAAGATGTAGAATTACCTAAAGAAGTAGAAAATATAAGATATATTATTAATCATGATTTCTATATTAGAGCTAATGATTTAACACTTGGAATAACTACTGTTGATAATAATAGAGTTAATTATGTTTTATCAGATGGTTCAATTGGTTTTGAAGAATATGCTCAAAAATTAAAATTTAAATCTAAAAGAAAAAATGATTTTGGAGTTTATGAAATATCAGATCCTATAAATAAAGATGATGTTAAGTATTCCGAAGAAGAATTTACTAGAACTTATATTAATTTAAATAATGATTTGGAAGTAGCACAAATAATTGATTTTATTGAAACCAGTCCTAATCGTGATAACGATGAAGTAGAAATATTAATTCCTGAAGATAATTTAGATAAAAGAGTAATATTATTAAAGAGAAATAATGAATTAGAAAGAGAAGTAGTATTTAAAAGAGGACAAAAGTTTGATAATGAAATTCTTCCATTAATTATAAATAGTTTTATTTCTACTAATCCTGATTCAATAGATAAGGTTACTACTACAGAAACAGAAGTATCAATGCTTATGGAGAGTAGTAATAATTCTATATTAAAACTAATTGGATATACAGCATCAGATGTATCATATATATTAAATGATATTAGTAAAAAAAGAGATAAAATTATAAAAACAGATAAAATTAAAAAGATAGGTAAAGAGCCAGTAGACAGAGCAGCATTTATTGAAATAACAGTATTACTTGTTATGTTTGTCTTATTTGTTGCGATTGTTTCATTTGTTGCCTTATCTGCATAGATTGGAGAAGTTATGAAGAAATTATCTAATGAGGAAAACTATAAGAATTATAAAAAAAGAAAAGTACTTAGATGGTTAATAATTCTATGTGCACTTCTTACAATTGGATTTGTAATAACTTATTATGTTACTCTTGATTATATGTATGTATTTATTGCTTTAGCATTCTTTGTATTAAATGTTATATTAAATACATTTAGAGAAAAGATTCCTATTAATTTAAGTGAAGAGAATCAAAAAGAAAAAGAAGAAAAGAAAAATAATAAGAAAAAGAAAACAACAAAGAAGAAAACTAAATAATTGTTGACAATTAATATTAATATGATATAATTATTCCTGTAAATATGAAAAGGAAAGAGATGTACCTACATCCACCTGATTGCAGATTAGCGATGGGTAAATGCCAAAGAGAATAATTATTTATATTGTTTTTTGTGGGATTAAAGTAGGTACAAGTACCTACTTTTTATTATTTAATGGAGGTGTTTCTTATAGCAAGTTCAAGAAATAATTTGTTAATTAATGAACAAATTAAATTGAGTCAAGTTTTAGTTATTGGACCAAATGGAGAACAAGTTGGTGTTAAACCTACACAAGATGCTTTAACATTAGCTAATTATGCAGGATTGGATTTAGTTCTTATAAATCCAAATGGTAATCCGCCTGTATGTAAGATAATGGATTACAATAAGTTTAAGTATGAGAAAAATAAAAAAGAGAAAGATGCTTTAAAAAGACAAAAAGCCAATAAAGTTGAACTTAAAGAATTTAGACTTTCTCCAACTATTGATGTCGGAGATATAGAAACTAAATTAAGACAAGTTACTAAATATCTTGAAAAAGGAGATAAGATAAAACTTAGTATCCGTTTTAAAGGTAGACAAATGGCACATACTGAAATAGGTAAAGAAGTGCTTTTAGATTTCTCATCAAGATTAACTGATCTTGCAGATATTGAACAAATGCCAAAACTTGATGGTCGTAGTATGACTATGCTTTTAGCACCAAAGAAATAAAAATAAGGAGGAAAAATTATGCCTAAGATTAAAACACACAAAGGATTAAAGAAAGTATTAAATGTTAGACAAAGTGGAAGTATAACAATTGGTAAACCAGGACACAGACATAATACTGGTAAAAAGAATATGAATTTTAATAGAAAGAAAAGAACTGCTAGTAGTTTATCTCAAGCTGATACTAACAGATTAAAAAATGCAATAAGATAGGAGGACGAACAATATGACAAGAGTAAAGACTGGAACTGTTTCAAAGAAACGTCATAAGAAAGTATTAAAAGCTGCTAAAGGTTATTTTGGTAGTAAACATAGATTATATAAAACTGCTAAAGAACAATTAATGCATTCTGGACAATATGCTTTCCGTGATAGAAAACAAAAGAAAAGAGATTTTAGAAAATTATGGATTACAAGAATTAATGCAGCTTGCCGTGAAAATGAAATTAGTTATTCTAGATTCATTAATGGACTTGCAAAAGCTGGTGTTGATGTAAATAGAAAGATGCTTTCAGAAATAGCAATTAATGATCCTAAAGCATTTACAGAGCTTGTAAAAGTAGCTAAAGCAGGACTTGATGGAAAAGCTAAAGCTGCACCAAAAGAAGTAAAAAATGAAATCGTAAAAGGAAACAAAAAAGAAGCTAAAGCTGAAGTTAAAAAAGAAACTAAAAAAGAAGAAAAGAAAGAAGATAAAAAGGAAGAAAAGAAAGCAACTACTAAAAAAGTAGATTATGCATCTATGACAGTTGCTGAACTTAAAGAACTTGCATCTAAAAAGAAAATAGAAGGTGCTAGTAAAATGAAAAAAGCTGAACTTGTTGAAGCTTTATCAAAATAAAAAAATCATATTAATGGATTTATTTATCTAGTGCTCTTATGAGTGGTAAATTTTAGAAATTAATAAGTGTATAACGAAAGGAAAAGAAAAATATGACAGTAGTTTCAATGAATTATTTATTAGAAGCTGGTGTTCAATTCGGACACCAAAAAAGAAGATGGAATCCTAAGATGAAAGAATATATCTATACATCTAGAGATGATATCTATATAATCGATTTACAAAAAACAGTTAAAATGTTAGAAGAAGCTTATGATGCTATGAAAAAAATAGCTGAAGCTGAAGGAAAAGTACTATTTGTTGGTACTAAAAAACAAGCTCAAGAAGCAGCTGAAGAAAATGCAGTAAGAACTGATAACTATTTTGTAAATGAAAGATGGTTAGGAGGAACACTAACTAACTTTAGAACAATCCGTTCAAGAATTAAAAGAATGGAAGATATTGAAAACATGGAAAAAGATGGAGTTTTCAATTTATTACCTAAAAAAGAAGTAATTAAAATTAGAAAAGAATATGATAAATTAAACAAGAACTTAAGAGGAATTAGAGAAATGAGAAAACTTCCTAATGCTCTAGTTATTGTTGATCCTAAAAAAGAAGAAATAGCTATCAAAGAAGCTAGAATTTTAGGAATTCCTGTATTTGGTGTAGTAGATACTAACTGTGACCCAGATATGGTTGATTATGTTATTCCAGGAAATGATGATGCTGTAAGAAGTGTTAAGTTAATGATTGGAGTATTAACTAATGCTATTTGTGAAGCAACTGGAAGAGAATTAGTTGATTATATTACTGAAGATGAAAAAGCACCAAAAGAAAATAGAGAAGATATGGTTCCTCAAATGGATGAACAACCAACTGAACCAAAGAAAGAAAAGAAATCTAAAAAAGAAGAACAAACTGAAGTAGTAGAAAAAGTTAAAGAAGAGAAGAAAGAAGAAGTAAAGGAAGAGAAGAAAACAACTAAGAAAGAAACTAAAAAAGAAGAAAAACCTAACTATGAAGAAATGACTTTAACTGAATTAAAAGCTATTGCTAAAGAACAAGGTTTAAAAGGTTATTCTACAATGAAAAAAGCTGAACTTATTAGTTCATTAAAATAAGAAGGAGGAACAATATGTATACAATTGAAGATGTTAAAGCTCTAAGAGAAAAAACTGGAGCTGGAATAGCTGATTGTAAAAATGCTCTTGAAGAATCTAAAGGAGATATGGAAGGAGCAATTGATTATTTAAGAAAAAAAGGAACAGCTAAAGCTGCAAAAAAAGAATCTAGAATTGCAGCTGAAGGATTAACTAACATTGTAGTTAATGGAAATACTGCTGTTATTATAGAAGTAAACTCAGAAACTGATTTCGTTGCTAAAAATGAAAAATTTAAATCATTCGTAGATGAAATTAGTAATGCTATTTTAAATAGTGATGCTAAAACTATGGAAGAAGCAATGGAAATTGATACTCCTAATGGAAAAATATCTGAATATTTAGTAAACTTAGTAGCAACTATTGGTGAAAAGTTAAGTTTCAGAAGATTTGAAAAAGTTGTAAAGAACGATAATGAAGTATTCGGAATCTATTCACATATGGGAGGAAGAATTGGAGTTATTACTGTTCTTGAAGGAGCTAATGAAGATGTAGCTAAAGATGTAGCTATGCATGTTGCTGCTATGAATCCTTCATATTTAAACCGTGATTCAGTACCTGCTGAAGTACTAGATCATGAAAAAGAAATCATCAAAGAACAAGCTATGAATGAAGGTAAACCTGCTGAAATAGCTGAAAAGATGGTTAATGGTAGAATTAATAAATTCTATAAAGAAAATTGTTTATTAGAGCAAGAATTTATTAAAGATCCAGACTTAACTGTTGAAGCTTTTGCTAAAAACAATGGTGGAGTTATTAAATCTATGATTCGTTATGAAGTAGGAGAAGGAATCGAAAAGAGACAAGAGAACTTTGCTGAAGAAGTAATGAGTCAAATTAATGGATAATAAAAACGGAGTAATCCGTTTTTTTGTTATATAATTTATGTTATATTATTTATAGGTGATATTATGGGTTTAATTAAAACAAAAACTAAAGGTAGTTTAATAGTTATTTCTGGGCCATCAGGAGTTGGTAAAGATACAATAGTAAATGAGTATACTAAAACTCATAATGATTCATGGCTATCTATTTCTATGACTTCTCGTGAAATGCGTAAAGGTGAGAAAGAAGGAGAAAATTATTATTTTGTATCAAAGAAAGACTTTGAAGAAAAAATAGAAGAAGGATTCTTTTTAGAATATGCAAAATATGTAAATAATTATTATGGTACTCCAAAAAAATATATTAATGAGAAATTAGATCAAGGAATAGATGTATTCTTAGTAATAGAAATTCAAGGAGCTGCTAAAATAAAAGAACTTATTCCAGAAGCAATATTTATTTTCTTATTTCCTCCTAGTCTTAATGCTTTAAAAAGTAGACTTAAGAATAGAGGAACTGATTCAGAAGAAAAGATTAATCAAAGATTCTTACAAGCATATAAAGAAATGAATGAAGTAACTAAATATAACTATGTAGTAGTAAACGATGAAATAAGTAATACTATAAAGAAAATTGAAGCTATATTAATATCAGAAAAATGTAGATGTGATCGTATAGAAGAAGTAGTACTTAATAATCCAGAAGAATTCATGCATGAAATGTTACTTAGTGATAAAGAAATGCAAAACAAAGAAATTAAAATTGAGGAAGAAATGTAAATTTACATTTCTTTTTTCTTTTAAAGAAAAATAAAGTTTAAAAATATGATAAATTATAATAGAGGTGGATAATATGAAGAGATATATGTTTATATTTGTTTATCTATTTATATTATTTTTTGGTATTAAAGTAGAAGCGATAACTGGAGCTAATCTATCTGTTAGAACCCTTCCAGAAGAGACTGTAGCTGGTCAATATGTCACTTTAAGTTTAAATTTTTCTGGTAAACAAAACCTTGGTGCTAAAATAATAATTAGTTTTAATTATGATACAGAATATTTACAATTAGTTGGTTTTGAAAAAGGAAATGATTCGAGTTGTTCATATTCAATAGATGAAATAACTTGTAGTAGTGAAGGAACGCTTTATCCAGTATTTAAAATAAAAAAAGATTTTTCTAGTAATCAATCAGTAAATGTTGTAGTTAGAGAAAGCATGTCAGCACCATCTGGGTCTTCTGTTGCAACAATTACTAAAAAAGAAAAAATAATAACTGTTTCTAGTATTGAAGTAGAGGATTATAAAAATACTTTATCAATTGGTGAAAGTGTTCAATTAATGGTTACAGTATTACCAGATAATGCTAGAGATAAATCAGTAACTTATACTAGTAATAATAATGATGTTTTAACAGTTTCTGATTCTGGTTTAGTAAATGCTACTGGTGAAGGAGAAGGTACTGTTGTAATTAAAAGTGGAGATATTGAAAAAACAGTTCGTTTTACTGTAATGAAAGATCCTGTTGAACTAAAAGAAATTAAAGTTAAAGAAAGTAATATTACTTTAAATGTAGGAGATAAGAAAAGAATAATATATACATTAGATCCTACTGATGCTAGTGTAAAAGAAGAAGATATTAATATAAAATCTAGTGATGAAAATGTTGCAGTTATAGATAAAGATTTAAATATTCATGCAATGGGTGCAGGAGAAGCAAAAATAACAATTAATGCAGGTTTAGTAAAAACTGAAATTAAAGTTACTGTAGAAGAAAAGAAAACAAAAGAAAAGAAATCAAGTCCTATAGTACCTTGTATAATAACTGCTATTGTTACATGTATATTAACAATTATTGGTATGTTCTTACTTAAACTTAAAAAGGGTGGTGGAAGTGGACCTAGGTCATCACCATCAATTAATGAAAATGGAGATTTCAATTTTGATATGTAAAAAAAAGATGACTTAGTCATCTTTTTTTATTCTACTGTTGTATATTCTTCAATTCTTTTTATTTTTTCTTCGTTTACTTCTAATCTTTCTTCAATTTCTTTTTTATATTCATTAGCTTTTTCTTCTTGTCTTTGTAATTCTTTTTCTAAATCAATTAATGATTTAATAAGTTTTGAATATTCTGGAATTTGATCTGCATATTCTCCAAATTCATCTTCTAACATTTTTTTGAATTGTTGTAATTCATCAAAAGAGGTACCAATTAATTTTAATGATTCAGTAAGCATTTCTTTACTGCTTAATATTTCTTGTCTAAAGTCTGTATAAGTAATAGTATTTATTCTTCTGGTTGTATTCTCTCTATAGGTAGCATGAAGTAATAAATGAATAGCAACTGCAACTAAACCAGCTCTTAAATAAGTACCACGAGGAGTAGGTGGAATACGAGGAGTTTGTGATAACATTACAATCGCTACTAATATTCTTCCCCAGTTAATCGCTCTTCTAGATGATGTTTCTATTCTAGAAGATATTTCTGTACTTCTACTCATTTTTTCTTTAAGTTGCTCAAGAGATTTTCTAACTATTTCATTATATGTTTCAATATCAACATTAATCTTTTCTATATCTACTTTTTTATCTTGTGCTTCCTCAAAACTTTGTTCTTTTTCTTCAAATTGTTCAACTTTTTCATCTACTTTAGTAGATAGTTCATCTTTAGCTTGATCAAGTTCAATTATTCTATTTAATATATCAATGTATATTGTAACTTCTTCAATTTGATCAAAATACTTGCTTGTATCTTGTCCTTCTTTAGTATCTTCAATATAATCTTTAATTGATATTTCAAGAATATCATTATCTATAATTTCTATATTTTGTATTTTTAATTTTTCATATAATTTTTCATATCTAGTACGAAGTTCTTCAATTTTTCTTTCTAATTCTTGAAGTTCTTTTTTTATTCTTTCTTCTTCTTCAACAAGAACAGTATCTTCTTCTTGTTCTTGTTCTTGTAATACTTCAATTTTATATGCTAAATCTTCAACTTCTTTTAAATCATCATCAATAAATTCTTTTATTTCTTCAATAATTGTTAAATGTACTTGTTCTTCTTGAGATAAAGGAGTAATCGTTGTTAGAGTAGTAGAAGTAGCTTCTTCTTTTTCTTCACTTTCAGTTTCAACTTGTTTTTCTTCATTAGCAGGAATTATTACAGGTTCCGTTGAAATAGGTATCATATCAACTATAACAGGACGTTCTTTTTCTGTTGTCTCTTTAGTAGTTGTAGTAGTAGTTATGGTATTACTTCCTTGTTCTTGTTGTACTTCTTCTGTTTTAATAGATACTTCTTTATCACTCATTGGAATCATATCAACAATTACTGGAGTAACATCAGTAGGAGTTACTGTTGTTGTTGATGTTGTAACAACTGTTTCTCCTTCTTTTCTTGTTTTTTCTACTAATGGAATAGATTCTACTATTTGTTTATCATCATTAAGTGGAGTAGTATTAACTTGATTTATAATTGTAGGTTGAATTACTTCTGTAGTTGGTACTGGATTATCACTTTTTTTAACGACATCTGTATTTATATTAATAGATCTGCTTACTAATTGTTCTTTTTTTTCAGCTTCCTCTTTTTCTTTTTTTTCTTTTTCTTGAATCAAAAGAAAAGGAAGTGTTCTATCTTTGATGTCTTTACTTTCTTTCATGAATACCTCCTAATTATTTATATAATTCGTTTTTTATTAAATCCAAATTGTCTTCCATAATAGACATATAATCTTTATCAGCTTTTCTTTGTTCATCAGTTATAAAATCCAATCGATCTAAAACAACTTTTTTAATTTTTGTATCATCTATAAGTTTTTGTGTCTTTTCATTTATTTCTTTTTCATCAAACATATAAATATTACTAAGTGTTTTATTATATATTAATGATCTTACTTCATTATATGTCTTATCTAAAGTTTCATCATTTAAAACAATAATAGTTAATCCATATTTTTCTAAGAAACCTAATGATTCATTAGTAACTACTAAAGTTTTAACAGGTGCATTTTCTACACTTAATTTATAGTCTGCATCTAATTCAGATAATTCTATTTTTAAATCTTGATAATTATTATTTATTTCATCTATTAAGTAGTTATTTGTAATGTATTCTTGTAATCCTGTTTTAATATTTAAAGCCATCATTAACATATTAGATGGATCAAGCCATAATTCTTCAACACCATAACTTGAATTCATTCCTCTAGTAGAATCTATTAATAAAATATTATGATTTCTATTACTTAATTCAAGTGCTATGTTACTAGCATTATTACCATTATAAATAAATAAATCTCTATTACTATATTTTTTTAATTCTTTATTATTAAGTTTATATGTATCAATTGATTCACTATCTGGGAAAATATCTTGAATATCAGCTTTATTACCATACATTCTATTTACTAAATATTCTATAGGATAAGAAGAAGTAATAATATCTATATCTTCCATACTATCCTTTTTTACACATCCAGTAGTAATTATCATTAAAGAAAATAATATAAATCCAGTTAAAATTAATCTTTTCATTTAACCACTCCAATCATATTTAATTCTACTAAAAAATCTCTATTTTTTCAATAAAGTTTGATATAATTATAATAGGTGATTTTTGTGAAGGAACTATTTAAAAGAATAAATATTATACCTAATTCAGAAAAAATATATAATACTGCATTTTCACACTCATCATATGTAAATGAAAATAATTTAAAAGCAGATTATGAAAGATTAGAATTTTTAGGAGATGCTGTACTTGAATTAATATCTAGTGATTATTTATATAATAACTTAAATATTAAAGAAGGAGATATGACTAAACTTCGTGCTAGCTATGTTTGTGAAGATGCCTGTTTTAAATATGCTTCTGATTTAGATTTTAGTAATTATATAAGAGTAGGACATGGTGAAGAAAAAGATGGTGGAAGATATAAAAAAGTAATTTTAGCTGATATATTTGAAGCTTTTATTGGTGCATTGTATCTAGATCAAGGATTTGAAAAAACTAAAGAGGTAGTCTTAAATATAATTGTTCCTTATATAGAAAATCCAGATATAACTTTCTTTAGTGATTACAAATCTATTTTACAAGAGTACACTCAAACAGATAGAAGAAGCCTAAAATATGTATTAACAAATGAAGAAGGACCAGCACATGATAAGACATTTACTACTGTTGTAATGATTGATGATATTAAATATGGTACTGGAGTTGGTAGTAGTAAAAAAGAATCAGAACAAGAGGCTGCTAAAGATGCTCTAACAAGACTTGCTAAACAAGATAAGTAGGTGATGTTATGACAAGAGAAATAGAACAAGAAATATATGACTTTATTGAAGATTTTTATAGAAGAATGGCCAGTGGTGAATTTAAAGGATTGAGTTCTAGAGAAGGACAAGAAGAATTATCATATAATGTTATGTCTAGAATAGGTGATAATGATATCCTAATTCAAGAAGCTGGAGTAGGTACTGGAAAAACTATTGGTTATTTAGTACCTTTATTTGGTGCATATTTGGCAACTAAACGTCATAAACAAGTACCAACAGGATTTGTTATATCTACATCAACTATTGCTTTACAAGAGCAATTAAAAGCAGAAGTAGAGAACTTAGAAAGATTATTAAATGTAAAGGTACCAGTTGTTATTGCTAAAGGTAAAAATAACTATGTTTGTATTCAAAGAGCTAATGCCTTTTTATCATCTTCAAAAAAGAGCAAAGATAGAGATACAATTGAAGGAATCTTTGATCAAACTAATCCTAAAACTCTAGATAAAGCAGCATATGATGGAATTAGTGGTTTTTCTTGGGAAAAGATAAATGTTCAAAATGTAGACTGCCGTAATTGTAATTTTAGGGCAAATTGTCTTTATCAAATGAAAAGAGATATGTGGGCTAAAGATAGTATGATAGTAATTACTAACCATGATATGTTAATTGATAGTCAAAAGAAAACACTAGAAAAACAAGAACTAATGAGAAGAGGAGTTAAAGTAGATGATATAAGAGGTCAAATACATAAACCTTCATTCTTAGTACTTGATGAAGCACATACTTTAGAAGAAAGAATAATAAGTGCTTATACTTGTGAGTTTAATAGTAGAGATATAGTAAATGCTTTTAATAATTGTCAAGATATTGGTGTATCTAGTACTATTTCTAAATTAATTAAAAAATCTAATAGTATTTATGAAACTATATCTAGAAGTGTTAGAGCGTCAATTTCAAAAAGAAAAGAAGAAAGTGTAACTGATGAAGGAAGATTTCCATTTACTGTATCTAGTAATCTGCTAGAAAAAATATATGAATTTTTAGAATTATATGATGAATTTGATAGTTATGCTAGAACACTTTCTGGATGGTCTAAACAAGAGAAAAGAGCAATGTATAATTTAAGAGAATATCGAGATGCTTTATGTGATCTTACTAAAGCTTTTGAAGATAGAACTAATGTCTTTTGGGCAACTTTTGTACCAGGAGAACGTAATAGAGTAAATTTGTGTTGTGTTAAAAGAAATCTTTCTCATATCGCAGCGAAATTATTTAAAGAAGCAGGATATGGAAAAATGTTTACATCTGCAACATTATCATCAAGGACTTTTGAAGATGGTAATATAGATATTGAATTTTTCTCTAATGCTTTAGGTTTAACAACAAGTGAATTTCAAGGTTTTTCTTTATCTCCTGAAAGAAGTATAAAATCCCCATATGATTATGAAAATAATACAATGATGTATTTATCTACGAGTACTTTATCTCCTAGGGATGAAGATCATGAAGCTTATTTAGATTCTATTGCATCTGAAACAGATAGACTAATTAATATGTCCGGTGGAAGAAGCTTAATACTATTTACTTCTAAAGCAGATATGGAAGCGGTATATCAAAGACTTATTAAAACAGAACATGATTTTAATATAATAATTCAAAATGAAAATAATAGTGATATTAGTAAAAGAGAATTTATGGAAGATACAAATGCTTGTTTACTTGCAACTGGATTCTGGGAAGGAATTGATGTAAAAGGAAATTCACTTGAACATGTAATTATACCTAAATTACCATTCCCAGTTGTCGATCCTATAATTGATGCTAAAGCAAAAATGTATGGTGGTAATTTAGGATTTACTCAAGTATATCTTCCTAGTATGCTAATTAAATTAAAGCAAGGTACAGGAAGATTAATTAGAGGAGAAGATGACATTGGAGTAGTAAGTATTCTAGATAGTCGTATTATTCCAAATAAATACAGAAAACCTATAGAAGAAGCATTGCCATTCTCTAATGTTACTACTGATATAAATAAAGTTGGAGAATTCTTTGAAGAAAAAAGAAATTCTAAATAGTTAAATTGACTTTTATAACCCCTTATAGT
Source organism: Bacilli bacterium (assembly GCA_017541325.1). Classification (GTDB taxonomy): domain Bacteria; phylum Bacillota_I; class Bacilli_A; order RF39; family UBA660; genus RUG11788. Next base: position 8,193 of record JAFXZI010000014.1, on the reverse strand, counting down.
AATATAAAATTTAATTCTTAGGGGGTTTTTATATGAATATATTTACTCTAATATTTCAAATAGTTTTTATTTTTCCATTATTTTTTATTCATGAAATAATAGATAAAAAAGAAATTAATATTGTAGAAAAAGCAATTATTCCTACAATTTATATAATAGTATTATCAGCATTAGTACCTGATTTAAAAACAAATATCTTTTTAATAGTTATATTTGAAATTATATTTAGAGAATTCTATTATAATTATTTTTCTAATAAAGGGAGCATGCTTAATAAAAAAGAGTATTTAATTGAAACAATTATAAGTATAGTCTTATCTTTAATTACATATTTCTACTTCTTAAATCAAGTAGATAACGCTCTTCCTACAGTAGAAGAAGCAAGACCATTTATTTGGTTATTAGTAATTATATTTATTTATAATATTTTAAAGAATAATATAGATATTAAAATTAAGATAGAGAATAGTAACTTTATTAATAGAAAAAAAGAATATGTAATAGTAGAATATGCAAGACTTAAAAATATGTATTATAGAGTTATTAGAAGTAAAGTAGAAGATATTAATCTTTTAACTTATAGTATTATGATCTATGAGAATAATAAAAGGCCTAAATATGTAAGGGAAATTGATAAGATTGTAAATAGATTCTTAAATAGAGAAATAAAATATGGTATTACACAGGAATATAGTACAAAAGAATTATCTGATGAAGAATCAATAAAAATTACTATGAAAGAATTAGAATCTAAATATAAGGATTTAAAAGGAAAAGAAAAAATAAAAGATTTAGTAAATATTAAATATAATGATACAATTTATCAAAAAGATATTTTAGATATTTATAATGAATTAAAAGAGTTTAATAAAAAATAAACTCTTTTTATTATTGTCAAAGAAAAAAATATATGATATATTATTTTTGTTCATGGCGAGATAGCTCAGTTGGCTAGAGCGTTCGGTTCATACCCGAAAGGTCGTGGGTTCGACCCCCTCTCTCGCTACCAAGTTGAATAAGAAGATACTTAATAGTATCTTTTTTATTTTGTGCTATATTAATGGTATAATTGACAAATATCGTTTTTTTTAATATAATGTAATCCATTAAAGCGATGAGCAAGAGGAGTAAATTACTGTATAGATTAAAGCGAATTTGGGATGGTGTAAGCCAAAGAATTGAAAGTAATTGAAAAGAACTTGTGAGTATCTATATAGATCGAGTAACTTCGTTATAAGTTAGAGTGGCTTTATGCAAGTAGAGTGGTACCGCGGATATTACGTCTCTAGATTTATTCTAGAGACTTTTTTATTTGAAGGAGGAATAAAAATGGCACTATGGGATGGAAGATTTAAAAAAGAAATAGATGAGAAAACAAATAATTTTAATGCGTCTATTTCATTTGATAAGAAATTATATAAAGAAGATATTACTGGGAGCATAGCTCATGTAAAAATGCTAGGTAAACAAGGAATAATAGAAGAAGATGAAAGTAATAAATTAGTATCAAGTTTAAATAAATTATTAAATGATATTGAAAGTGGTAATTTAGAAATATCTAATGATGTTGAAGATATTCATTCTTTTGTTGAATATAAATTAACAGAAGAATTAGGTGATATTGGTAAAAAGGTTCATACTGCAAGAAGTCGTAATGATCAAGTTGCATTAGATATGAGGCTATATGCTCGTAAAGAGATAGATAATATTATTGATTTATTAAAAGAATTAATTAATGTATTTATAAGTAAATCTAAGAGTAATGTTGAAACAATTATGCCTGGATATACACATTTACAAAAAGCTCAACCAATAACGTTTGCACATTATCTCATGGCATACGTAGAAATGTTTTTAAGAGATATTGATCGATTAAAAGATACAAAAGAAAGATTAAATGTTAATCCATTAGGATGTTGTGCTCTAGCTGGTACTACCCATCCAATAGATAGGTTTTATACTAGTGAGTTATTAGGTTTTAATAGTCCTTGTAGAAATAGTTTAGATGGTGTATCAGATAGAGATTATTTAATGGAATTGTTAAATGATTTATCTATTATAATGATTCATTTATCAAGACTTAGTGAAGAGCTTATTTTATGGTCTAGTTGGGAGTTTAAATTTATTACATTAGATGATGCATTCTCAACTGGTTCATCTATTATGCCTCAAAAGAAGAATCCTGATATAGCAGAATTAGTAAGAGGAAAAACAGGAAGAGTAATTGGACATAATATGAGTTTTTTAACTACTATGAAAGGTCTTCCTCTTGCATATAATAAAGACTTACAAGAAGATAAAGAAACATTATTTGATAGTATTGATACAGTTAAATTATGTATTGAAACTGTTATACCGATGATTAATACAATGAAAATTAATAAAGAAATAACAGAAAAAGCAGTTAGAGAAGGATTTATAAATGCAACTGATTGTGCTGATTATCTTGTAAAAAAAGGAGTTCCTTTTAGAAGTGCTTATAAGATAGTTGGTGAATTAGTTGCCTATTCAATAGATAATAATAAGACTTTAGATACTTTATCTATTGATGAATATAAGAATTATTCTTCATTGTTTGAGAAAGATATCTATGATGTAATTGATCCTAAAACATGTGTTAGGCAAAGAAAATCTTATGGTGGACCAGCATTTGATAATGTAATTAAGATGATTAGTGAGATAGAAAAAATAGTAAATAAAATATAGAGAGGTAAATAATATGAAAAAAGTAATAATTAATAAAGAAATATTTAAAATTATTCCAGAATTAAATGTTGGAGTACTAGTTCTTAAAAATGTTAATGAATGTAAAAAAATGACTGAAGAAGAATTAAAAGAAATAGAAAAGATTTTAAATGATGCTAATACAATTGCTAAGAAATATGTACCCAATGAAGTTATAAGTGAAAATGAAGTAGTTAAAATATGGAGAGATATTTATAGTAGATTCCCTACAAAAAAAGGAACCAGATGTTCACTTGAGAATTTATTGAAAAGAGTTTTACATAATAATCCAGTAGGAAGTATTTTACCATCAGTAGATATAACAAATGCTATTTCTTTAAAATATGCTTTCCCAATAGGTGCTGAAGATTATGATAAAATTGATAATGCTCTATGTCTAGATATTATGAATGGTGATGAAAAATTTATTCCTATTGGATCAACTGAAAATGAATCTCCTTTAAAAAGTGAAATAGCTTATAGAGATGATAATGGAGTTGTATGTAGATGTCTTAATTGGAGAGATGGCATAAGAACAGAAATAACAGACGAAACAAATACAGAGATAATTATTATGGAGTGCGTTGAACCAAATCGATTAGAAGAATTACAATCTGCTTTAAATGAACTTGAAGAATTAATGACTAAATACTTAGATGCTAAAGTAGTTTCTAATGTAATATTAAATAATAATGATAATGAAATAGATATAAAAATCTAACTAAAATAGTTAGATTTTTTGCTTTATAAATATATTAATGAATATTTGTATATGCTATAATTATATAGGATGTGATTATATGAATAATAAATTAGAGTATAAAGATATTGCAAAAAAGAAAGTTAATGAAATAATGTCTTTATTTAAAACAAACGAAAACGGATTAAATGAAGAAGAAGCATTTATTAGATTAGAAGAATATGGAGAAAACATTGCAACTAATAGAAAGAAAAAGACACCTTTATTTTTTATATTAGAAGCTTTAAAAGATAAATTTGTTTTAATTCTTATTCTTTTAGCAGCAATAGACTTTATTACAGATGATAGAATAGGTGCTTTTATAATTCTTGGTATTACTCTAATAAGTGTAATTATTCGTTTTACTCAAGATTATTCTACTTATAAATTTAATGAAAAATTAAAAGAACAAATAAGAATATTTACTGATGTAATAAGAGATGGTAAACAAGAAGAAATAAGACAAGAAAAAGTAGTATGTGGAGATATTATTACTTTAAGTGCAGGGAGTGTTATACCAGCTGATCTATATTTATTTGAAAGTAAAGATTTATTTATTAATCAATCATCATTTACAGGAGAAAGTGCAGCAGTAGAGAAAAATATTCATATTGAAAATGATTCTACTGATCCTATTGAATTAAATAATATTTGTTTAATGGGATGTAATGTAATAAGTGGTCAAGGTAGAGGAATAGTTGTTAAAACTGGTCTTGATACATTTATGGGAAAGATGAATGTAAAAAAAGAAATAGTTAAAGAAGAAACATCGTTTGATAAAGGAATGAATCATATAACAGGACTTCTTATTAAATGTATGGTTATTATTTGTATCATGGTATTTATTATATATGGAATGATACGAGGAAATATTAACGAAGCAATTTTATTTTCATTATCAGTTGCAGTTGGTATAACTCCAAGTATGTTACCAATGATTGTAAATGTTAATTTAACTAAAGGAAGTAAAGCTCTAGCTAAGAAAAACACTTTAGTTAAGAGTATTAAGTCAATTCAAAATTTAGGTGCAATGGATACTTTATGTACAGATAAAACAGGGACTCTTACTAAAAATAATATTGAACTTCAAAAATATATAAATGTTGATGGAGAAGATGATGATTATGTACTTAAATGTGCATATGTAAACAGTTATTTAAGTACTGGTTATAAAAACATAGTTGATAAAGCAATAATCCAATATGCAAAAAGTCATAATGTAGATATATCAAATTATAAAAAAATAGATGAAATACCATTTGATTACATGAGAAAAAGATCATCTATTGTAGTAACTCATCATGATAATTATAGAATTATTGCTAAAGGTGCTTTAGAAGAAATAATAAAAGTATGTGATATGGCACGTGTTAATGGAAAAGAAGTACCAATAAATGAAAAAATAATTAGTAAAGTAAATGATAAAGCAGAAGAAATGGCAAAAAGTGGAATGCAAGTTATAGCACTTGCAGTTAAACCTGAGTATGAAGGAGTAGACGTTTATGATGCAGAAAATGAAGTAGATTTTACTTTAATTGGTTTAATTGCATTTTTAGATCCCCCTAAACCATCAGCCGAAGCAACTATTAAGAAATTGAAAAAGTATGGAGTAGATATAAAGATTCTTACAGGAGATAATGCTTTTGCTACTAAAAATATATGTAATGCTGTTGGAATAGATAGTAGAATAGTAACAGGAAAAGAAATAGAAGAATTAAATGATTATGAATTAGGTAAATTAGTAGAAGAAGTAGATATTTTTGCAAGAATGAATCCAATGCAAAAACAAAGAGTTGTTTCTATTTTAAGAAAGAATGGACACTCAGTAGGATATATGGGAGATGGAGTAAATGATGCTCCAGCACTTAGAGTATCTGATGTTGGAATAAGTGTTGATGGTGGAACTGATATTGCTAAAGAATCAAGTGATATTATTCTTCTAGAACAAAACTTAGAAGTAATTCATAACGGAGTTATTGAAGGTAGAAAAGTATATGGTAATATTTTAAAATATATGAAATTAGCATTAAGCCAAGACTTTGGAGATGTATTTAGTATTTTAATAGCGAGTATCTTTTTACCATTCTTACCATTACTACCAATTCAAATGCTTATACAAGATTTTATAGTTGAATTATCTCAAATAGGAATTCCTTATGATAATGTAGATGAAAGCTTTATAAGGAAGGTAAGAAAATGGGATATTAAATCTATAAGTAAATTTATGGTAATATTTGGGGTTATATCTTCTATTACAGATATAGTAGCATTTATAGTCTTCTGGTTTGTTCTAAAATATAATTCATTTGATTTACAAGCATATTTTCAAACTGCATGGTTTGTAGAGTGTATCGTATCTGAAACATTAATGATTTTCTATATTAGAACTAATCATATTACTAAATCTAGACCAAGTAATACATTACTGTTATTAACATTCTTAACTATAGTAGCAACAATTACTGTACCAATATTATTAAGCTTTACTCAAGGATTTAACTTTGTTATCCTTCCAGGAATTTACTATTTATACTTAATTGGATTTGTAGTTCTATATGGAATAATTGCTCAAATAGTTAAAAATATCTATATTAGAAAATATGGAGAATGGTTATAATTTAAAAGTATAAAAATACTAAAACTTGAACAAAAAAATGTTCAAGTTTTTATTTTGAAATAATAAATTTATAAGTATATAGTAAAAAAATATGTATTTTTAGTAAAAATATATGCCTAAAACACTATTTTTCCTTGAAAAATTAGACTTTTATGATAAGATAGAAAGCACATGCGTTTAAGGGGGAATAGGTCATGTTAAAAAAATGGGCAATATTTCTTTTATTGACATTTGTTTGTTCTATTAGTTTGCCATATGTTTATGCATTAGATGAAGTAATAGATGAACTAGATACAAATGAAGAAGAAGAAATAGTTGAAGCAGTTGAAGAAAAAACTGAAAATACTGAGATTGTAAAAGACTCTACAGTCGAAGAAAAGATTGAAAATGATCCAATCATTAATAATGATGGTCAAATTGAAAATGTTACAGTTAGTAACAATGAAATTGCTAAAGAAATGAAAGAGACTAAAGTAGTTGTCGCAAGTAAAGGAGAAGTAAAAGTTGTAAAAGCAACAAGAGCAAGTACTGGTGCATTTGAACAAGTTACAAGTTATACTGGTAAAAAAATATGGGATGATGCATCTGATATTGATGAATTGAGACCAACTAGTTTAAACGTCGTTTTACTTGTAAATGGAGTAGCTAATGAAGAATATACTGCTACTTGGACAAAGAATGAAAATGAATGGACATATACATTTGAAAATCTTCCAATATTTGATGCAAACGGAAAAGCAATTTCATATTCAGTAGATGAAACAAAAGTACCAGAAGGATATGAATTAACTAAAAAAGTAACACCAACTGAATATACAATTAATATTGATGAAGTTACAGGAGATATTTTAAGAAGAGAGACAACATGCAGTACAGTTGAATTCCAACTTTCAAAAACAAGTGCTGATTTATATTTTCTTGTAGCAAAAAAAGGAAATGAGTTCATAATTTGGACTAACAAACCATTATCAGATTCAGAAAAAGAAGCAATATTTAATGAAATTGAAAAAAGTGGATTAATGCATGAATTTAAAAGAGACCGTGCTCATTTTGCATATGGTGAAGGAAAACATAATTTATCTGATGGTTATATAACTGTTACAGTTGATTCTAACGGAAATGGAGTTTTAACTTTTGATGATCCAAGTACTTGGTCTTATTGGGGAGAAGCAACATTAGAAGCTGGAAAACAAATTACTTATAATCCTGGAACAACAGAACTTACTAATACTCATGAAGTTGAATATACTGAAGCTACTGTAGTTAAAGTATGGGATGATAAAGACGATCAAGATGGTATTAGACCAGGAAGTATTACTATGACATTAAGTAATGGAGATACAGTTGAATTAAGTGAATCAAATGACTGGACTGCAACTATTAAAGATTTACCTAAGAGTAAAAAAGGTGTAGATATAGAATATTCTTGGACTGAAACAGAACCAACAGGATATAAGAACATTAAAACAGAAAAAGAAGGAACAACTACAACTATAACTAATCAACATATTCCAGAAGAGACTGAAGCTACTGTAGTAAAAGTATGGGATGATAAAGACGATCAAGATGGTATTAGACCAACAAGTATTACTATGACATTAAGTAATGGAGATACAGTTGAATTAAGTGAATCAAATGACTGGACTGCAACTATTGATAAATTACCTAAGAAAAATAAAGGTGTAGATATAGAATATACTTGGTCAGAAACAGAACCAGGTGGATATAAGATGATTAAAGCAGAGAAAAAAGGAACAACAACAACTATAACAAATCAACATATTCCAGAAGTAAAAAATATAATAGTTACTAAAGTTTGGGATGATGATGACGATGCAAATGGAGCTCGTCCAGGAAGTGTAACTGTAAGATTAATAGCTAACAATAATGAATTAGAATCAGCTATTTTATCTGACGAAAATGGATGGACTTATACATTTGAAAAATATGCAGTTAATGAAAAAGGAAAAGAAATAGAATACGAAGTTACTGAAGACGAAGTTAACTTATATAAAACAAATATTGAAAAGACAGATACTGGATTTGTAGTTACAAATAAATATGATGCTCCTTCTGGTTGGTGAGCCTTACACGAGCAACTTTGCGCATTGCT
>JAFXZI010000013.1 GCA_017541325.1 Bacilli bacterium | reverse complement strand
GGAGCAAAATTTGTTCTTAAAAATGCTAAAGGAGAAGTAGTAACATCATGGACATCAACAACAAATGGACACTATGTAAAAGGTTTAGCAGAAGGAACATATACAATTGAAGAAGTTGAAGCTCCTGCTGGATATGTTAAAACAGACGAAGTTAAAACAGTTAATCTAGAAGCTGGAAAAGATGTAGTTGTTACATTCTATAACAGCAAAGTAGTAGAAAAAAATACTATTATTAAAATAGTTAAAATAAATGGTGAAACAGGAAGCCCACTTGCTGGTGCTGACTTAGTATTAAAAGATCAAAATGGAAACATAATTGAATCTTGGACTTCAACAACTGGAGCTAAAATATTTAATTACTTAGAAGTTGGTACTTATTATTTATCAGAAACTAAAGCACCTAATGGATATACTATATCTGATGAAGTAATTACTATCGAAGTAAAAAATGATGGAAATACAAATGAAGTTGTATTTAGAAATATTCCTAAAGTTAAAGTTCCTGATACAGCATCTGGAAATAATATAATAACTGTTATTGCTGGTGTAATATTAGTTGCTATTGGTGGATCAGTATTATATATCAATACAAAAAAAGAAGCTTAATAAATGACTAAAAGAAAATCTATTGTAAGAGGAATATTAATATTAATTTTAGGAATATCGTTAATATCAAATAATTACTTCTTAGAAAAGAAAGATTATGCTTTTGATTATATGAATGATAAGATTTATCTTACAAAAAATGAAATGCCTGAATATATAGAAGATAAATCTGAAGTATTAGTTATTAACACTGATACTACTGGTTATATTGATAATATAAACACAATAAAAGACAATGTAACAAAAACAGTAAAAGAAGCTAAAACTAAGGTTGAAAAACCAAAAGAAACAACGACAAAAAAGGATAATTACTATATAGGTTATTTAGAAATACCAAAAGTTAATTTTAAAAGGGGTTTTGTCGACATTAACTCAAAAGACAACAATGTAGGTAAAAACATAACAATTATATCTGGATCTAAGTATCCAAATGTAGATAAAGGAAACTTTATCATAGCTGGACACTCTGGTACGGGAATCCATTCTTACTTTAAGAACTTATATAAACTAAGTACCGGAGATAAAGCATATGTTTATTACAAAAACGTTAAATACACATATAAAATAGTTAAGATATATAAACAACCAAAAAACGGTTCAGTATCAATTTACAGAAATTATAATAAAACTACTTTGACACTTGTTACTTGTACTAAGAATGATAAAAAATCACAAACTGTTTATATAGCTGAATTAGAATCTAAAGATAAATATTAGAATGATTGGGGGGATGTCTGATGTTAAAACTAACTTTATTTGATAAATTAAAAATATTGTTTGATTTAATGTTCGGCTCTCCTTTATTCATTTTCTTATTTATCTTTTCTATTTTAACTTTACTTATATTATTAGATTTAAAAGATAAAAATAAAAATGTTACAAAACTTACAATTGGTGGAATATATTTAGTATTAATATTAGTATTATTTATTAAATATCACTCTTCAGTTTTACAAACTATTGATTATTTCTTTAATAACTTATTTATAATATTCTATTTTCCAAATTTAGCTATCTATGTAGTTATGATTATTATAAGTAATGTCTTAATGTATAAAAACTTATTCTTAGATAAAAAAGAACCAATTAGAATTATTAGTTTATGTGCATATACAATTATTATGTACTTAATGATGCTTATAATTCATACAGTTGGAACTGAAGGATTAGACGTATATGAAATAACATCAGTTTATTCAAGTAATACGATGATCTCTTTAGTAGAATTATCTAATATAGTATTTGTTTTATGGATAATTGCATTACTAACAGATAGAATAGTTTATTTACTTGAAAATGGTGGAATAATTGTAACTAATAGAAGTAAAAAGAGAATAATAACAAAAGTTGTTGAAAAACCTGTAATTCAAAAGGTACCAGTACAAATTCCTGTTGATAGGGAAATCATAAGAGAAATACCTGTACCGGTAGAAAAAGAAATAATTAAAGAAGTAAAAGTTGAAGTACCAGTTGAAGTTGAAAAAATAGTATATAAAGAAAAACATGATGAACCATTTACTAAAGAAGAATATATTATTATGAGTGAAATACTTAAAAGAATACAAAAAGATGAAAAATAAAAGTATCTATAAAAGATACTTTTTTTTATGCAATTTAAAGAGAATAAGTATTATTAATCAAAACTATAATATTTATTTTGAAGATAAAAACGTGTATAATAAGTTTAGTATAATTAAGAATATGAAGCGTGTTACTGATTTATAGGAACTACTACAAATTATCAAAAAAAAGGAAATAGAAGAATTAAAAGGAGATGAACAATTAATGAAAAAAATAGGAGTATTATTAATTATATTAGGTTTAATATGTATTGTAGGATATACTTTTTATCCAAAAGATAAAGAAGCATCTAACAATAATAATTCTAATAATAAGACAAATCAAAATGGAGTTGTAGAGACAAATAACAACAATAATAATGGTACTACTAACCCAAATGAAGAAGAATTAGTTAAGAATGAAGTAACAAACTTTATTAAATTCTTGAATGGAGAAGGAGAAGGAGGATCTGAAGCGTGCTCTATGCACCTTGCTGCTGAAGGATATGGAACTGAAGAATTTGAAAATGGAACTGATATGATTCCAGCTATAAGTGTTGAAATGTATGAATGCTTGCATAATGTTAAATTGGAGATTGTTAATAGTAGTCCATTCGGCGGAGATACATTATTAAGTAAAGAACAATATACTGATTATAAAAAATATTTTAATAAAGAATTAAAAACAGTTGAGCAAGAAATAGGAACAGAAAAAGATGAAGCGAGCGGTTTTGATCCTAAACCATATATAGAAAAAGGTTATTACTATGGATATGAAGTAGGAGATGGATTTGGTACAAGTAATATTGAATACCAACTTGAAACAATTTCTAAAGTAGATAATCATTATGAAGCAATAATTAATGCAACATATCCTAAAGAAAGTTCTGAAGAAATAAAAAGACCAGCTTCTCCAAATTATAAAGGTGTTTTAAAAGTAGAAGTAGTTGGAAATTATTTAAAATATAATGAATTAATATTTAAAAAAGTATAAATGTAAAAGTCTACACAAACTGTGTAGATTTTTTTTGATTATAATTATATAATTAAAGAGAATAGATTAGGGTTGTGATAATATGACTAGTAAGGTTAATAAAAAAGTTAAACTAAAAGTTAGATTTAGAATGATTATAGATATAATCCTTATATCTATATTGTTTTTTGGATCTATCTTTTTATTTATTTTTTCAAATGATATAGAATACAACGAATCTAAAAATATAGTTGATTATAATGAAAAAAGTGATGTTAAGTATTCAGTTAATTTAAAAGATAATGGTTATTATCCAACAAAGAAATTAGATATGGGACAAACATATCCAGCTCAATTAATAAATAATATTAATATAGATTATTCATATGATTTTAATTTTAGCAAAGAATTAGATTATGAATATACATATTTTACTACTGCAACTATAGTAATAAATGATAAGAACAATAATAATGGAAGTAACTTATTATTAAAAAAATCATATCAACTTGAAAATGTTGATACTAAAGTAATGAGAGGTAATAATATTCATTTAGATAGACATTATATAATAGATTATTCTATGTATAATGATTTTGTAAATCAATATAGAGCTTCTTTAGGACTTATAGTAGATGCTAAAGTAGAAGTGGTTATGAATGTTGAAGTAACTGCTAAATATGGAGATCATACTATTCATAATATGAAAGCAATGGAAGTAGATGTTCCTTTAATTAATAATTCTATAAATATTAATATTAATAATCCTAAAGATATAAAAGATAAGATTACAGAAGATAATATAGAAATAACAGGAAATACATTCTTTATGATTTTCTCTGTAATTATGTTTATTGTATCAATTGCATTATTTATTCAAGAATTCTCTAGTGTTATTAGAAGTGATAGAGAACAATCTAAATATATAAAACAATTAAATAAAATAATAAATAATAATAGTGATGTAATAGTTAAAGTTAAGAATAGAATTAATTTAAAAGGACATAATGTAATGGAAGTAGATAGTATTGAAAAACTACTAGATGTCCAAAATGAACTTAGAATTCCAATAGCGTATTATGAAGAAATAGAAAACAAAAAAGGATATTTTGTTATAGTAAATGGTAATGATGCTTGGGAGTTCAAATTAAGTGTAGATGAAGAGCGTTAATGCTCTTCTTTTTATTTTCAAGATAAGTTATAATAAATTATAAACGGGAGGATTATATGGATCTAAATGAATTAAATGAAGAACAAAGAAAAGCAGTATTAACAACTGAAGGACCTATTTTAGTCCTTGCTGGAGCTGGAAGTGGAAAAACAAAAGTATTAACTACTAAAATAGCTTATTTAATAGAAGAATGTGGAGTACCACCATATAATATTCTTGCGATTACATTTACTAATAAAGCAGCAGGAGAGATGAAAGATAGATTAGTAAAACTAGTTGGAGATAAAATTAATTCTGCACAAATATCTACTTTCCATTCTTTTGGAGTAAGAATAATTAGAGAAAATGCACCACTTTTAGGATATACAAATAATTTTAATATAATTGATAGTGATGATTCATTAACCGTAGTTAAAAAAATCTTAAAAGAGATGAATTTAGATTCAAAACAATTTAATCCTACAAATATTAGAAATAAAATAAGTAGTGCTAAAAATGAAATGATATCTCCAGATGAATATGAAAAATATGCAAATAGTGATATAGAAGAAATAGTGCAAACAGTATATAAAAAATATGAAATAATACTTAGTAAAAGTAATTCAGTAGATTTTGATGATTTATTACTTCTTCCAATAAAACTATTTAAAAAGTATCCAGATGTTTTAAATAGATATCAAGAAAAATATAGATATATTTTAATAGATGAGTATCAAGATACAAACGAAGCTCAATATATTTTAACTAAAATGATTAGTTCAAAATATAAAAATATATGTTGTGTTGGAGATAATGATCAATCTATATATGGTTTTAGAGGTGCTAATTATAGAAATATATTAAATTTTGAAAAAGATTATAAAAATGCAACTGTAATAAAATTAGAACAAAACTATAGATCAACAACTAATATATTAGATGCTGCTAACGATGTAATAAGTCATAATAAAGAAAGAAAAGATAAGAATCTTTGGTCTAATAAAGGAAAAGGAGAAAAGATTTCTTACTATAAAGCATATAATGAAAAAGATGAAGCTTTTTATGTTGTTAGAAAAATAAAAGAATTAATTAAAAATTGTGATTATCAAGATATCGCAGTTATATATAGAACTAATGCTCAATCTCGTGTACTTGAAGAAGCATTCTTAAATGAAAATATTCCTTATCATATTGTAGGTGGTACAGGATTCTATAATAGAAAAGAAATTAAAGATTTACTTGCTTATTTAAGATTAATAAATAATACTCAAGATGATATTAGTTTAAGTAGAGTTATAAATGTTCCAAAAAGAGGAATTGGTACTAAAAGTGTTCTTAATCTAGAAGAAAAAGCTTTAAAAGAAGAAAAGAGTATGTATGAAGTAATTGATTCTGGTAAAGAAATGGCTTTTAAAAATATAATAGAAGAATTAATAAATGATAGTCATGATATGACTCTTACTGATTTGGTTGATGATGTATTAGAAAAATCTGGTATTAAAGAAGAATATATTAGCGAAAAAAGTTTAGAAGCAGATATAAGATTAGAAAACTTAGAAGAATTTAAATCTATTACTAGAGCTTTTGAAGATAGAGAAGGAGTTATATCTTTAAATGACTTTTTACAAGATATAAGTTTAGTTACAGATATTGAATATAAGTATGATCCTAATACTGTTAATTTAATGACAGTGCATTCTGTTAAAGGATTAGAATTTCCTTATGTATTTGTAGTTGGAATGGAAGATGGATTATTTCCTCATATTAATTCTATTTATAATGGAACTTTATCTGAACTTGAAGAAGAAAGAAGACTATGTTATGTTGCGATTACAAGGGCTAAAGAAAAGTTATTCTTTGTTAATGCTCGTATGAGAAATATGTTTGGAAGTAGTCAATCTAATCAAGAGAGTAGATTTATTAAAGAAATTAGAGAAGAATTAATAGATAAAGAATTTAAAGATGAAGAACCAACTAAAAAAGTGTTCTTTGATCTAGATGAAAGACCACATTTTGATCATAGTGATGAAATAAAAGAAGATGTGGAGTATAATATAGGTGATAATGTTTATCATGAAGTGTTTGGAACTGGTAAAGTATTGGAGGTAGGTAAGAGTACATTATCAATAGCTTTTAAACATCCTTATGGAATTAAGAAACTTATGAAAAATCATAAAAGTATAAATAAATTATAGGAGGAATTATGGATAAAGAATTAACATTAGTTATTATGGCTGCTGGTATGGGTAGTAGATTTGGTGGACTAAAACAAGTTGAACCAATGGGACCAAATGGAGAATTTATTATTGATTATTCTATCTATGATGCTGTACAAGCAGGATTTAATAAAGTTGTATTTATTATAAGAGAAGAGAATTATGAATTATTTAAAGAAAAAATAGGTAATAAGTTAGAAAAACATGTAAAAGTAGAATATGCATTTCAAGAATATAAAGATGTACCTGAAGGAGTTACAGTAGATAAAGAAAGAACTAAACCTCTTGGTACAGGACATGCCTTATATTGTGCAAGAAAATATATAAACGGACCATTCGCAGTTATTTCTGCTGATGACTATTATGGAAGAGAACCATTTAGTTTACTTGCTGATTCATTAAAAAATACAGATGAATTCTCTATTATTGGATATCAAATAGGTAATACTATTACAGATAATGGTAGTGTTAAAAGAGGAGTTTGTTTTGTAGAAGGAGATAACTTAGTTTCTTTAGTTGAAAGTAAAGTAGAAAAAATAGATGGAGTTATTCATGGTAAACCATTAGATGAAACTAAAGAAGAATATACTATGGAAGCAGATCATCCTGTATCAATGTTAATGTATGGACTTAGAAAAGAATTAGTAGATTATTTAGTGGAAGATATAAATGATTTCTTTAAAAATATGAAAGATCCATTAACACAAGAATATTTACTTCCTGATGTGCTTGATAAATATGCAAGTGCTAAAGGAATAAATATGAAGGTAATACCTACTACTGCTAAATGGTATGGAGTAACATATAAAGAAGATGCAGAAGTAGTTAGAAATGCCTTTAAAGATATGGTTGATAAAGGAATATATCCAGATAAATTATGGAATTAAAAAAATAAAAGAAATACTATTTAATATAGTATTTTTTTAATGATATAATTTAATTGATAATAGAGGTGGATATGAGAGGATTACATTTATTAAATTGGAATTTAAGAGATATAAGTAGTAATTTAGATGATATAAAAAATCAAGGATTTGATTTTATTCAAATTACTCCAGTACAGCCCTTTAAAAACGGAGATAGTCTAAAATGGTATGAACCTTATCAACCATTAGGATTTTCTATAGGAAATATATATGGTAGTAAAGAAGATTTAATTAATTTATGTAGAGAAGCATCAAGTAGAGAAATAGATATTGTTGCAGATGTAGTATGTAATCATATGGCTCCTGGAGATAATGGAATAGGTATTTCAGATAAAGTTGATCCTTCTTTAAGAAATAATCCTAATTATTGGAAACCATATAGAAATGTAACTAATTGGGAAAATAGATGGGAAGTAACTCATTTATGTTTAGATGGACTTCCTGGATTAAATTTAAGTAATTATGAATTACAAGATAGATTAATTGGTTTTTTAGATGAATTAATAGATTGTGGGGTTAGAGGATTTAGATTTGATGCTGCTAAAAGTATTGCTCTTCCTGAAGAAGCAAGTAAATATGGATGGAATGAACATTCATGTCATTTCTTCCCTCGAGTATTAAATGGATTAAAAATGTCAAAAGATGATTTGATAATTTATGGAGAAATAATATTTGAAAGAGATCAATCAGTAATAGAAAGTTATCAACAACATTTAATGGTATTAACAGATTCTTTTACACATAATCCTGATTTAACAGTAATGATGAGTGAAAGTCATGATAGTTTTTTAGGAATGGGATATACAAAAGATAAGAGTAGTATAGATGTTGCTTATGACTATCAATCTCGTTGTAAGAATTATCCACATAGTTTGTTTTATGCTCGTCCATATGATTATACTTGGAAGAGTGATATTGTAAGAAATGGTAATCTATCTAATGTTAAAAGAATTAAAAAATGGTATAATTAAATAGGTGATTAATATGCTTGAAAAACGTTATGAAGAACTTATAAATATTATAAATGAAGCTGATTATAATTATCATACTTTAGATAAACCAACTATAACTGATCAAGAATATGATAAGTATTTGAGAGAATTATATGAACTTGAATATGCTCATCCAGAATTAAAAAGAGATGATTCTCCAACTGGAAGAGCAGGAGGAAAAATTCTAGAAGGGTTTGAAAAAGTAACACATAAAATACCTATGTTATCACTTTCGAACGTTTTTAATGAAAGTGAAATTATTGCTTTTGATAATCGTATTAAAAAAGAAGGAATAACTCCTAAATATGTATGTGAATTAAAAATAGATGGTCTTAGCGTATCTTTACAATATGAAAAAGGAAAGTTTGTAAGGGCTGCAACAAGAGGAGATGGAGTAACTGGTGAAGATATTACTGAGAATGTAAGAACTATTAAAACTGTACCACTTACTTTAACTGAAGAAGTAGATATTGAAGTACGTGGCGAAATCTATATGAGTAAAAAAGTTCTTGAAGAGATAAATGAAGTTAGAAAATCTGAAGGGAAAGAACTTTTACAAAATGCCAGAAATGCTGCAGCTGGATCTGTAAGACAACTAGATAGTAAGGTTGCTGCATCACGTAAACTAGAATGTTGGATCTATCACCTTCCAAATCCTGAAGATTATGGTATTACAACACATATGGAAGCATTAGAATATATGAGACATCTTGGATTTAGAGTAAATCCGAACAATAAATTAGTTCATAATATTGACGAATTATTACAATATATTGAAGAAAAACAAGAAACTAGAGATGATTTACCATATGATATAGATGGAATAGTTATTAAGCTAAATAGTCTTCCAGATCAAAAGATTATGGGATATACTGCCAAGTATCCTAGATGGGCTACTGCTTATAAATTTCCTGCTAAAGTAGTATTAACTAAACTTATTGATATAGTATTTACTGTAGGTCGTACTGGTCAAATTACTCCTAATGCTGTACTTGAACCAGTTATTATTCAAGGATCTACTATTAGACGTGCTACCCTTCATAATGAAGATTATGTAATAAGTAAAGATTTAAGAATTGGGGATATTGTTTCAATTAGAAAAGCTGCAGAAGTAATTCCGGAGGTTGTTGAAGCAATAAAAGAAAGACGTACTGGAGAAGAAAAACCATTTGAAATGATTAAATTCTGTCCTATATGTCATTCTCCACTTATGAAAAAAGAAGGACAAGTAGATTATTACTGTTTTAATCAAGGATGTGATAGACGTCATATCGAAGGATTAATTCATTTTGCAAGTAGAAAAGCTATGAATATAGATGGATTAGGAGATCAAATAATAGAAGACTTTTATAACTTAGGTTTTATTAAAAGATTTACTGATTTCTATAAATTATATGAACATAAAAAAGATCTTACTGAATTAGAAGGATATGGAGATAAAAGTATTAATAATCTTTTAGATGCCATAGAAGAATCAAAACATAATTCTCTAGAAAGATTAATATTTGCTTTAGGTATACCAAACGTTGGTGAAAAAACCGCTAAGTTACTAGCGATGAAATATGATACATTAGACAATTTAATAAATGCTGACTTTGATGAATTAGTAGCAATCCCTGATATAGGTGGAATTATTGCTAAGAGTATTAAAGATTATTTTGCTTTATCATTTAATATGGATCAAGTAAATGGATTAAAAGAATTAGGCATAAATATGACATATACTGGAGAAAAAGTAGAAGAAAATGAAAACTTCTCTGGAAAAACTTTTGTAATAACTGGAACTCTAGTTAAATATACAAGAGATGAAATAGAAGAAAAAATATCTCTTCTAGGTGGAAAAGCAGCTGGTTCTGTATCTAAAAAAACTAGTGCAGTTATAGTAGGAGAAAATCCTGGAAGTAAATATGATAAAGCTAAAGAGTTAGGTATTCCTATATGGAGTGAAGACGACTTTGAAAAGATGTTAGGAGAATAATATGAAAAAGTTATTACTAATTAGTGCAATCTTACTTCTATTTACTGCATGTAATAATAAAGATGCAACAGACAATCTTTTAAAAATGGGAAAAATATCTTGTAGTGATATAGATATTATAAAAACATATGATGATTATATGATTATTGATGTACGTACTCCTGATGAATATGCTGAAGGTCATTTGGATAACGCTATTAATATTGAATATCAAGATATAGTAGAAAAATTAGAAGAGAATTATATATCAAAAGATACACCTATAATTGTATATTGTATAAGTGGTGGTAGAAGCGGAAAAGCATTTGAATCACTTAAACAAGCAGGATATACTCATATATATGATTTAGGTGCGATGAGTAATTGTAGTAAAGGAGACTAATATGAATAAAAAAAGAATGATAGGTATTATTGTAGTTGGTATAGTTATAATTGCTGTAGGTATAGTACTATTTATAAATAATAAAAAAGAAGATAATTCTAAGAATACTGATAATAAGAAAACAGAAAATAAAGTAGTAGAAAAAGAAGTAGAGAAACAAACGATTTTCTTAGATACGGACTTTATTTGTGGATTAAATAATGATGAGTCATGTAAGTTGTTTTTCTATAATGATAATGGAGATAGAGTTACAATAACTGATCAAAGTGCTGGTGCTGGAATGGCAACATATAATAATCTAGTATATTATTTCCACAAAGATGGTTATATTCATGTTTATGATGCAAGTACTGGCAGTGATAAAAAGATAGATATAAAATATGGAACAAATAATTTTTCAATACAAGTTAATAGTAAGTATTTGATTTTATTAGACTATGAAGAAACAAAAAATGAGATAAAACTATATGATAGAGAAACTCTAAAAGAAATAAAAATAGATATTTGCTATCAATATCAAGGAAAACTTATTGGAGAAGATTTAATATATAGAACTTGTGATGAAAAAATTGGGGTCTATAATATTAAAGATAGTAAGAATACAGTTATATTTGATAAAGAAGTGTTATTTTTAGATAATTTATTAATTGATGAAGATAGAGTACTTATTAATTATCGAGGAGAAGAAGGAGTATTAATATATGATACTAAAGATAACAAAGTAGAAACTATTGATATTAATAAGTCTTATCCAAGTTTTAATATAGTCGCATTTAAAGATAATATAATTGTTTATACTGATAGTGAAAACTTCTATAGATATGACATTAGTACTAAAGGAGTAGATAAATTTCATATAGATTATGATTTCTATAATTCTGGTTATAAAGATAATAAATTAATATATATTTATAATAATGTGATTAAAGAATATGATTTGATAAATAAAGAAGATAAACAATTATATGTTGTTGATAAAAAAATAGTAAATGTTAAAACTGATGAAAAACAAGGAATAGAATTTGAAACACATATCTATAATAATAATCTAGTAATAACTAAGAGAGTTGACCAAGGATCTAAAACAGATTGTACTGGTGGAGAATGTCATGGTCTAACAAAAGAAAAATTTGAATATTATACTTATAATTATTCTAAAAATGTATTTAAAAAATTAGATGTTGTAGATTATCGTGAAGCAGAAGAATAAAAAAATATCCACAGAATTGTGGATATTTTTATTTTGTATATTTATCTCCTTGGTAAATATCTCTTTTTACCATAAGTTTATCTATTTCATTCATAACTACGAATTTCTTTAATGTCCAAGTTGGCTCGATTAATTCTTTGGGATCGGGATCTCCTGTTATACGATTAACTACTATATCTTCTCTTAAATACTCTAATTGATCACATACTATATCTACATATTCATCTCTTGTTAAGATATGAAACTTTTCTTTTTCATACATTTCAGCAAGTTTTGTATCTTTTATTACATGTAGCATATGTATTTTAATTCCTTGA
The DNA here is from genome assembly GCA_017541325.1 of Bacilli bacterium. Classification (GTDB taxonomy): domain Bacteria; phylum Bacillota_I; class Bacilli_A; order RF39; family UBA660; genus RUG11788. The sequence continues at coordinate 40,866 of JAFXZI010000013.1, read as the reverse complement.
ATATCAAGTTTAGACAAATATTTAACTGTATCTATCATCATTTCTTTAGTTTCATAAGGAAGTCCATTTATAATATGAACTACTACATTGATATTTCTTTTTCTAAGCTTTTTTACAGCTTCTTCAAAATTAGTTAAAGTATGACATCTATTTATTAACATAGATGTTCTATCATGTATTGTTTGTAATCCTAATTCTACAGTTAGATAAGTTTTTTTACTTAATTCTTCTAAGTAGTTATAACACTCTTCTGTAATACTATCAGATCTAGTTGCGATATTTAATCCAACTACATTATCTAATTTTAATATTCTTTCATACTTATCTTTTAATTCATTAAGTGGTGCATAAGTATTTGTATTAGCTTGAAAATAACCAATATATTTACTGTTAGGCCATTTTTTACTAATTAGATTTTTAACTTTTTCAAATTGTACCTCTAATTCTTCTTCTTTATTTCCACCAAAATCTCCGCTACCTAATTTAGAACAGTAGATACATCCTCCAAATCCTACTGTTCCATCTTTGTTTGGACAAGTAAATCCACCATTTATACTTGCTTTAAATACTTTAGAATTAAATTTATGTTTATAAAAATAATCTAAAGTATAATATCTTTTATTAGAATCACTATATTTAAATTTATTTACCATCTTAAATAATTGTATATAAGTAGATTGCAGCCATATATTCTTTTGGAAACAAAATACTTAATTCATATAATTCTTTATGAAATTCTACTGGACTTAAAAGATAAGTATAGATAGTTTTTACTACTTGTTTTTTATTAACTACATTTTTTAAATCTAATTTTTTTATACTATTTAATTTAATTAGATCTTTATCATTATTATTAGCATATTTAATTCTTATTACATGATTAAATAGTTTTATATCGTATATTATTTCTATAGGTAGTTCAAATACTTGTCCTAAGTATTCTAAAGAGTTATTCATAGTTAGAAAATCATCAAAAGAATTATCAAATAATCTTTTATAAATAGGAATATTATTTAATTCGCTAATTACTCTTTTATTATTTATTCCAAGTCTTCTTTTTAAAACATAAGAGAAATTATCTTTATATCTTTCATAATTCTTTTTTAAATCATTCTTTTTAAAAGTATAATAGTCTCCATCAAGTTTTTTAAATACTTTCATAGTATCGTTATAACCTAATTTATAATTTCTTCTATTAATAGTTTTATCAAATACTGCGATATCTCCTAAATCTATTTGTGGTTTTATAAGAGTTACATGTGTCTTTTTATCTTTAGTATTTCTTTTTATTCCAATTGCTTCTAAATCAACTGCGATTACTTCGTCCGCTCCTAAATCAATTGCTAGATTAATAGGTAGATTATCATAATATCCACCATCTATATATTTCTTATTTTTTATTTCTTTTGGTTCTAAAATAGGAAATGCTGATGCAGATGCGATAGCATAGTCTACTATATCTTTTTTGTGTTTAATTTCTTTCGTAATAATTTCTGGTTTTTTACTAGATAAATTATAAGTTACTAATCCATATTTTATATTTGATTCATATATTTTATCTATATCAATATTCTTTTTTATAATTTGTTCAAATTTATCTGTATCTATTCCGGTTCCTGTTAATAAATTATTTTTATATATTTTAAAAGCTTTCTTTTTATCATTTAATTTTTGTAGGTCTTCTCCAAAGTATTTATACATATCTTTTTTTAACCATAATTTCTTTAAAGTATGATATTTATTTTCAACTATAAAAAGACCATTAACAGCACCAATAGATGTACCAGTTACAATATCAAAATCAATCTTTAATTTTTTTAATGCTTTCCAAGCTCCTAATTGATAAGCTCCTTTAGCTCCTCCACCAGATAAAACTAATGCTTTCATAAAATCACCAAAAATATTATAACAAAAAAATAAAAAATATTATAGATACTTGATTACTTATGATATAATTGTAATAGTAGAGTAATCGGGGTGATTATATGTATAACTTAGGCGAACAATTTACTATCGATCCGACTAAACTTAAAGCTAAAGCTGATGTTGTATATCAAGGGACAAATTATAGAATAACTCTTCTTACTGATAGATTGGTAAGACTTCAATATAGTCCAAAGGGATTATTCCATGATGATGCAACTCAATTGGTTTTAAATAGGCTTTTTGATAAGCCTCAATACGAAGTTAAGGAAGATAGTTTATTTATTGAAATGAAAACTAAGTACTTTTCTTTAAGTTATGCTAAAAATAAACCTTTTAAAGGTACATCTGGAAATTCTATGAAAAATTTAAATATTAAAGTAAATGGTACTGAATCCTACTGGTATTATGGATGCCCTGAAGTAAGAAATTATTATGGAAACAACTCTACTTTAGAGAATTTTAAAGTAAAGACTCCTTTAAATAAAGGATTATATTCAATAGAAGGATTCGTTAGTTTAGATGATTCTAATTCATTAAGATTTGAATTAGATGGTACTATTAAACCTAAAAATCCAGATGAAGAAGGAAATATTGATATATATGTTTTTGTTTATGGAAAAGATTTTGGTTTCTGTATGCAAGACTATTTTAAATTGACTGGAATGCCAGCATTTATACCTAGATATGTTTTAGGTAACTGGTGGTGTCGTAATTTACCTTATACAGCAGATGAAATAGAACACATTGCTAAAAAGTTTAATGAAAACAATATGCCATTATCAGTATTTTTATTAGATAAAGATTGGCATTTAAGACAAACACCAGTTAAAGAAGAACATGCTCCTAATGAAATTGTAGTTAAGGAACAAGGACTTGTTACAAATAGTGATGAACAAGTATATGATACTGGTTATACATTTAATACTGATTTAATACCTAATCCTAAAAAATTAATTGATAATTTGCATCAAAAAGGTATTAGATTAGGATTAAGTACAAATCCTAAAAATGGTATTAGAACATATGAACATTTTTATAATGAATTAATTAAATATTTACAACCAAATGAAGATGGAGTTATTCCTTTTGCTCCATATGATCCTAAATTTATAGATGTATATTTAAAACTATTAATACATCCATTAGAAGGACTTGGAGTAGACTTTATTTGGAATGATTATGATGCAGATAATCCTGATATGAAAGTAACATGGTTATTAAATCATTATTTATATAAAGACTTATCTAGACTTCCTGCAAAAAGAGGAATGGTTTTTGGTAGAAGTGGTATGGTTGCTGCTCATAGATATCCAGTTCTTTATTCTGGAAAAACAGAAGTAAACTGGGATAATTTTAAATCAATTCCATTCTTTAACTTATCAGCATCTAATATAGGTGTATGTTGGTGGAGTCATGATATAGGTGGATATCATGGAGGAATTGAAGACTCTGAGTTATATATTCGTTCAGTAGAATTAGGATGTTTCTCTCCTATCTTAAGATTTCATTCTGATAAAGGAAAATATTATAAGAGAGAACCATGGAAATGGGATAAGAAAACTGCAGAGATTACAGATGATTATTTAAGACTTCGTCATCAATTAATATCTTATCTATATACAGAAGCATATAAGTACTATACAGAAGGAGTAATGATATTCCAACCATTATATTACTTGTATCCAAAGTTCTATGATGATGATATTTATCGTAATGAATACTTCTTTGGAAGCCAAATGTTCGTTTGTCCAATTCTTAATAAGAAAGATTTAGTAATGAATCGTACTATTCACCATTTTTATCTTCCAGAAGGAACTTGGTATGATTTCTTTACTGGTCAAAAGTATCTTGGTAAGCATAAATTCATAGCTTTCTATAAAGAAGAAGATTATCCAGTATTCGTAAGAGAAGGTGCAATAATACCTTTATCATTAAAAGGTAATATAAATAATACATCAGCACCAACTGATTTAGAGATTCAAGTATTTGCTGGTGCAAGTAATGTTTATAATATGTATGAAGATGATGGTATTAGTTCATTATATAAAGAAGGTTATTTCTTAAAAACAGAAATATCTTATAACTATTTACCTAATAACTATTCAGTAATGGTAAGAGCATCTGAAGGAAAGAGTGGTATTGTTCCTGAAAGACGTAATTATAAGATTAGATTTAGAAATACAAAAGAAACTGATAAAGTATCTGCATATTTTAAAGATCAACCTTTAAAAGAAGAGCACTATTCTGAAGGACAAGATTTCATTGTAGAAGTTAAAAATGTTCCTACTGTTGGTCAATTTACTGTTAACGTTAGGGGGGATGATATTGAATTATCTGCATCGCACGTTATGGCAAATGATATTGATGATATCTTAAATAACTTACAAATTGAAACTAAGTTAAAAGAAGAGATAGCTAAAATCATCTTTGGTGAAGGTGAAACTAAAAAGAAGAGAATTGCTCTTATGAAGTTGAAAAAGAAAGGATTAGATAAATCATTTGTCGATCTATTTAAGAAACTTCTTGATTATATGGATAGAATCTAATATAATACATGTAATTGCTGATTAGAAGTAGTAATAGTAATATACTTGTAGAGAACTAGTGTTTGGTGAAAACTAGTAGTTAAAAACTATGAACTTGTCTAATTATTAAGTAAATCGTTATACGCGTTAAGTATTTGAGATAGATTTATTCTATGAATTAAGGTGGTACCGCGAGAAATCGTCCTTATAGGTATCATCTTTTTTATTTTAGGAGGGTATTATGGAAAAAATAATTTCTATAATTATTATGTTTTTAATAATATATATATTAGTATATGGATTTTACTATATATTTATGATTAATAAATATGATAAAGATGGTAAAAGGAAGAAAAAGAAAACTAAGAAAAAAGAAAAAAAGGAATCTAAATTCCTGAAGAGTATAAAAAGTAAATTTTCTAATGAAAAAGATGAAATATTACTTAGAGGTAGAGATACTAAGAAAAAGAAAAAAGATAAAGATGAAGAAGAAAAGATACCTACTGAAGTAGAGTTATTGCTCTATAAATATAATTTAGATGTATCAAAAATGAATTATAAACATTTGCTTAAAATGGTAGGTAGTGTTTGTGCTTTTGATATAGCTTTAATATTAACAATTATTTTTTCAATACCTGTTAATAATATTTATATAGAATTAATAGTAGGTGGTGTTCTAATTATTCCAGTAATACTTATAAGTTATAGTATTCTAGGAAACTATTTAAAGAAGAAGGGAATGACAAAAGATGAAATTAGAAAACGTAGCAAAAATAGAAAATAAATGGCAAAACTATTGGGATGAACATGAAACATTTAAAGCTATAAATGGAGATAAAGAAAAAGATCCATATTATGTATTAGTAGAATTTCCATATCCAAGTGGATCTGGATTACATGTAGGTCATGTAAGAAGTTATACTGCTCATGATGCAATGTCTAGAATGTTAAGAATGAAAGGTAAAAATGTATTATTTCCTATGGGATTTGATGCATTTGGAGCACCTGCAGAACAATATGCTATAAAGAATCATATTCATCCAAGAGATGCTGTTAAAGAAAATATAGCAACTTTTAAAGGACAAATGAAAAAATTAGGTTTTTCATTTGATTGGAGTAGAGAATTTTCTACAACAGATCCTGATTATTATAAATGGACTCAATGGCAATTCCTACAATTTTATAAACATGGAATGGCTTATAAAGATACAATACCAGTAAACTGGTGTCCTACTTGTAAGATGGTGTTATCTAACGAGGATTCAGCTGGTGGAGTATGTGAAAGATGTGGTACAGAAGTAATTCAAAAAGAAAAATCACAATGGATGTTAAGAATGAGTGACTATGCTGAAGATTTACTTAAGGGACTTGATGATACAAATTTTGCTGAAAGAGTTAAATTAGGTCAAATTAACTGGATTGGTAAATCTAGTGGAGTAGAACTTGATGTAGAAATTATAGGAGGAGGAAAATTCTCTGTATTTACTACATGTATAGAAACAGTTTATGGTATTACTTTCTTTGTTATCGCACCAGATGGTAAATTGATAAAAGAATTAATGCCTAGAGTAGAGAATAAAGATGAAGTAGAAGAATATATTAAAGAAACTCAAAAGAAATCTGATATGGATCGTACAGAGTTAAATAAAGGAAAAACTGGATGTGAAATTAAAGGTATTAAGGCAATTAATCCAGTTAATGGTAAAGAAGTTCCAGTATATTTAGGAGATTTCGTATTGGGAAGTTATGGAACTGGTGCGGTTATGGCAGTACCATCACATGACCAAAGAGACTTTGAATATGCTGTTGCACATAACTTGGATATGATTCAAGTAATCGATGGAAGAGAAACTGAAACTTGTGCTTTTGAAAAACAAGATTATTTAGGTAAAGGATGTAAGTTAATTAACTCTGAAGAATTTACTGGTCTTACTGTTGAAGAAGCAAAAGAAGCAATTACAGAAAAGTTAGAAAAACAAGGAATAGCAAGAAGAGTTAATAATTATAAGATGAGAGATTGGATTTTCTCAAGACAAAGATTCTGGGGAGAACCAATTCCAATGATAAATTGTCCTAAATGTGGATGGGTACCAATGAATGAAGAAGACTTACCATTAGTTTTACCTGATGTAGCAGAATATGAACCTACTGATGATGGAGAAAGTCCTTTAGCAAAAATAACTGAATGGGTAAATTGTAAATGTCCAAAATGTGGTGCATATGCTAAACGTGAAACTGATACAATGCCTCAATGGGCTGGATCAAGCTGGTACTTCTTAAGATTTATGGATGCTCATAATGATAAAGAATTTTGTAGTATGGACGCTATGAAATATTGGAACAAAGTAGATTGGTATAATGGTGGAATGGAACATACTGCAAGACACTTATTATATGCAAGATTCTGGGTACAAATGTTATATAATTTTGGCCTTGTTCCAAATAAAGAAATGATTTGGACTAGAGTAAGTCATGGTATGATTTTAGGATCAAATGGAGAAAAAATGTCTAAATCTAAAGGAAATGTAATAAATCCAGATGATATAGTAAATGAGTATGGTGCAGATACATTAAGACTTTATGAAATGTTTATTGGAGACTATACTCAAGATGCTGCATGGAGTGTAGATTCTCTTAAAGGATGTAGAAGATATATCGAAAGAGTATGTAAAATTGGAGATAAGTTAAATGATAAATCAGGATTTACTGATGAAGTTCTTGTTAATAAAACAATTAAAAAGATAGAATCAGATTTAACTAATTTAAAATTTAATACTGCTGTATCAACTCTCATGATTATGTTAAATGAATATGATAAATATGAATCTATTACTAAAGATGATTATAGAGTATTATTACATTTATTAAATCCTATTATTCCTCATATTACTGAAGAATTAAATGAATATTATAAATTAGGTGATAAGTTCTGTGAAAGTACTTGGCCAGTATATGATGAATCTAAAATAGTAGAAGAAGAAAAAGAAATAGCGGTACAAGTTAATGGTAAAGTACGTGCTACTATAAAGGTTAATGTAAATGATTCTGAAGAAGATATAAAAACTAAAGCAATGGATGAAGAAAATGTTCAAAAGCACATCGATGGAAAAGAAATAGTTAAGGTAATAGTTATCAAAGGAAGAATAGTTAATATAGTAGTTAAATAAATATAAAATCAATAAGTTAATCTTATTGATTTTTATTATGTTTTTTTATAAAATTACCATAGGTGATTCTATATGTTAGAGGTAAGAAAAGTAAGTAAAACATACGAAGTTGGAGATTTTAAACAAAAAGCTCTAGATAATGTAAATATTAAATTTAGAAGAAATGAATTTGTAAGTATATTAGGTCCATCTGGATCAGGTAAAACAACTCTTTTAAATATTATTGGAGGACTTGATCAATATACTACAGGAGACTTGATTATTAATGGAAAATCTACTAAGAAGTATAAAGATAGAGATTGGGATACATATCGTAATCATAAAGTAGGATTTGTATTTCAAACTTATAATCTTATTCCTCATCAAAGTGCACTTCGTAATGTAGAACTTGCGCTTACTCTTTCTGGTGTCTCTAAAAGAGAAAGAATAAGACGTGCAAAAGCAATTCTTAAAAAAGTAGGACTTGAAGATCATATGTATAAAAGACCAAATCAAATGAGCGGAGGTCAAATGCAAAGAGTAGCAATAGCTCGTGCTTTAATAAATGATCCTGATATTCTACTTGCAGATGAACCAACTGGAGCATTAGATTCTGAAACAAGTCTACAAATAATGGAACTACTTGAAGGAATAGCATCAGATAGATTAGTTATTATGGTTACTCATAATCCAGAACTAGCAAAAGAATATTCAACAAGAATTATTAAACTTAAAGACGGAAAAATAACTGATGACTCTAATCCTGTTAATGACAAAGAAGAGGAAGAAGAATTAGGTAAAGATAAAAAGACACATATGTCATTTACAACTGCATTATCATTATCACTTAATAATTTAATGACTAAAAAAGGAAGAACTTTTTTAACAGCTTTTGCGGGATCAATTGGAATAATCGGTATTGCATTAATTCTTTCTTTATCAAATGGAGTTAATAAATATATTAAAGGTGTAGAAGAAGATACATTAGCAAGTTATCCTCTTGTAATAGAAAAAGCGAGTATTGATACATCTAGTTTGTTTATTAGAATGATGGATGATAATGTAAAAGAAAATGATGGAAAAAAAGTTTATACAAATAGTATTATGACAGATATTTTAGAGAGTGTTTCTAAAGGAGTTACTACTAATGATATGGTATCTTTTAAGAAACATTTAGAGAAAAACAATTCTAAAATAAAAGATTATGTTACTGATATAAAATATCTATATAATATTGATTTAAATTTATATAAAGCAGATTATAAAGAAGAAATAGTTCAAGTTAATCCAAGTACAGTTATGAATAATTTAAGAATTCCTGGTACAGAAGGAGTAAATAATAATGCTTTTTCTACCATGGGTATGAGTGAAATGAATTCTTGGGTTGAACTTACTGGAAATGAATCTTTTTTAAAAACTCAATATGATTTAGTAGCTGGTAAATGGCCAAAAAAATACAATGAAGTAGTATTAGTAATGGATCAAAATAATAATGTAAGTGACTATGCTCTATATTCTTTAGGATTACTTAATCAAGAAGATTTGACTAAGTTTATGTCTGCAATGTATAAAGGTGAAGAATATAAAGTAAAAACAAGAGACTTTGAATATGATGAAATAGTAGGGCTTAAATTTAAGTTATTATTAAATACAGACTATTATGAAAAACAATCTAATGTTTGGATAGATAAAAGAAATGATGAAGATTACATGAGAAAACAATTATCTAAAGCAGAAGACATTGAAGTAGTAGGTATTATTAAAGTAAATGAAGATTCTACTATGGCAACTACTGGTACAATTGGATATTTACATAGTTTAACTGAATATACAATTAATAGAATTAATAATTCTGATATTGCAAAAGAACAAAAAGCTAATCCTAAAAAGAATGTCTTTACTGGGCTTGAATTCAGCGATGAAAAGTTTTCTATGGACAATTTAACAAAAGAAGAAAAAATGTATTTAGCTTCTTTATCAAAAGAAGAATTAGCAGCTCTAATAACTGCTTATAGTGAAACATCTACTTATGAAAGTAATTTAGCTAAACTAGGAATAATTGATCTAAATAATCCTGATATGATTAATATTTATCCAGTAGATTTTGAATCTAAAGATGCAATAATTAGTTTTATAAATGATTATAACAAAGGAAAAACAGATGAAGATAAATTAACATATACTGATGTAGTTGGTGCCCTTATGAAGAGTGTAACAAATATTATTAATACTATTAGTTATGTATTAATTGCATTTGTTGCTATATCACTTGTTGTATCTTCTATTATGATAGGTATAATTACTTATATAAGTGTACTTGAAAGAACAAAAGAAATTGGTATCTTACGTGCAATGGGTGCAAGTAAAAAAGATGTATCTCGCGTCTTTAAAGCAGAGACATTTATTGAAGGAACTTTCTCTGGAGTACTTGGAATACTTATTACATTGTTATTAAATATTCCAATTAATATAATAGTTGAACATCTTACAGGAATTGCTCATTTAACTAAGCTTCCTGTAGTTGGTGCAATAATTCTCATAGTAATTTCTATGTTGTTAACTATAATCGCTGGACTTATTCCTGCTAAAATTGCAAGTAAAAAAGATCCTGTAGAAGCATTAAGAAGTGAATAATCACTTCTTTTTTATTTTATGTTATAATTAATTAAGGAGATAATAATATGAAAAAGAATTTAAAAGAAAAAATATTATTAGTAATTATTGCAATTGTATTAGTTTTTTTAGAGCATATTACACTTGTTAGTATAAAAGGTTTTGTAGGTGGTGGTTCATGGTATATCTCATTTTTGGATACTCATCCACAGATCTCTAATACTTTATCTTTATATCTTCCATTAGTTTTTAGTATATTATATGTTCTAATAAGTAAAGATAGTTTCTTTAAAAAAGTTGTAGTTTTAGTAATAGCATTGTTTATTTTAATATTTGTAATTGCAGCTATTGATGGTAGATTAACTGAATATTGCCAATATAATAATAACAATATGTGTGAAGAAGTATATGATAGATTCAATAATAATAGATAATATTATCATTTAAGGAGATAATAATATGAACAACATAAATCTAAACAAAAAATCTTTTATCTTAATATTATTAAAAATATTTAGTATTTTATATGTAATACCACTATGCTTAATTATAGGTAGTCTTGGTGGTGCTTTATATGGATATGCTTATAGTATTATTTTAGTACTTACAGTTTTTTCTACTACTGGTATTTCTTTTGCATCATCTAAATTGATAACTAAATATAATAATGATTTAAAAATATTAAATATATCTAAATATATTATGTATGTTATTAATTTAATAGTATTTTTAATACTATTAATATTCTCTAATAATCTCGCTAATTATATAGTTGGAGATTTATATTTAGTTAAAGTAGAAGATATGGATTTTGTAATTAAAGCTAGTGCTTTTTATATTCTATTTACTACACCTATTAGTATCTATAAAGGATATGTAGAAGATAAAGAATTAAATCAAAGTCTTAGTCTTGCAGATATTCTAGAAGGAATAATTAAAGCAGTATTAATTACTCTTTCTACTTTAATAGGATTAAAAGTATTTAATTTAGAATTAAAATACTTAATATTATTAATACTTACATCTTCTTTTATAGCTAGTTTAATATCTAGTATTTATTTAAAAGTTGTAATAGTTAAATTTAATAAGAAAAGAATAATAAAAAGTAAAATAAAAGTAGATAAAAAACTAATTAATTTAATAATTAATTATTCTGTTCCATTTATCTTACTTGATCTATTTAATAGTATTTCTACTGGATATGATAGTTTGTATTTAGTAAAAGTTTTGGTTAATAACTTTAAGTATAATATATATGATGCGTATGAAGTATTTGGAATATTATCCTTCTATGCTCGTTATTTAAATGAATTAATACTAGTATTTATAAGTGGAATAATTGCTTATGTAATTACTAATAAAAGATATAAAACTAATGAACAAAAGATAAATAAATCATTACAATTAGTATTATTTATAGGATTACCAATAATAGTAATTATAAGTATTTTATCTGGTAATATTTGGAATGTATTTTATGGTAAAAGTGAATTTGGATCAGTTGCTTTTGGTTATTATATATTCCTAGTATTTTTCTATGTATTATTCTTAATATGTAGTAAAAATCTAATAGAATTAAAAGAATATAAGTTCTTATATATAATAATGTTTATAGGTTTATTAATTAATATATCTTTAAAGATGCCTTTATTAGAAGGATTAAATAAAATGGGACTTCCTGCTTATTATGGATCAATTACATCAATAATTCTTGGATATTTCATTCCAGTTTTAATTAGTTTAATCTTCTTTAATTTAAAATATAAGATTAATTATGAAAACACTATTAAAGTAATACTTGATATAATTATGGCAATTCTTGTTTTAGCAATTGTGCTTGTTTTATTAAAGATAATAATACCAATAAATAGTACGAATAGATTTATAAATTTAATTATTTTGATAGTTGAATTTATTATAGGTATGATAGTATACTTCTTTGTAAGTATTAAGAATGGTGTTATATATAAGATACTAGATAATATAGGAGGTAAATAATGGAATTTACAACGTTAACTGAAAAAGAATTTAGAGATTTTACAAAAGATTATGAACAAACCTCTTTCATGCAATCAATTGAATTAGCTAATTTAAAACGCGAATTAGGTAGTATTCCTCATTTAGTAGGAGTTAAGAAAAATAAAAAAGTAATCGCTGCTACTTTAATACTGGAAGAAAAATCAATTCTTGGACAAAAAACTTTTTATGCACCAAGAGGATATTTAATTGATTATCATGATTTTGATTTATTAAAATATTTTAGTGATGAACTTATTAAATATGTAAAAAAACATAAAGGATTTAGAATTACAATTGATCCTAATGTAGTCTATCGTTTTCGTTCTAGTGAAGGAGAAATCTTAAACGAAGATAAAGATAAAGATGATTTAACGATGGAAAATCTTAAGAAATTAGGATATAAGTATTTTGGATTTAATTTATATACTGAAACCTATCAAGTTAGATGGGAATATCGTCTAAAATTAGATGAAGATTATGAAACTAAAAAGCAAAAGTTTTCTAAAAGTACAAGAAAGAATATAGATGCTAGTTATAAAAAAGGTCTTAAAGTAAGAGTTGGTAAAATAGAAGATTTAGATTCTATGACTGAAATATTTGATGTAACTAGTAAAAGAAAAGATTTTCAGTCTCGTAGTTTAGAATATTATAAAAAAATGTATAAACACATGAAAGATTTAATGACTATTTATATAGCTTATCTAGATCCAGATGTATATTTAAAAGATACTGAAGAATTACTTCATGAAGCAGAAAAAGAAAAAGAAGTAATTGAAGAAAAGATGAAGACAAGTATAGTTGGTTCTAAGTTAACTAATCAAAAAGAAAGTAATCTTAAACAAATAGAGAAATATAAAGAAGAATTAGAAGTTGCTAAAAAGTTTAAAAAAGAAAATCCTAACGGAAAAGATATAGGAGCACTTTTATCTCTTCGTTCTGGAAAAGAGTATTTAACACTTAGTAGTGGTATGTTAAAAGAATATGGAAGATTTACTCCTAAATATGCTATGTATGATGCTCATATAAAAGATGCTTATAAAGAAGGATTTGAATGGGTAGACTTTTATGGTATAACAGGGGACTTTAATAAAGATTCTAAATATTATGGGATGTATGAAATTAAAAAAGGTTTTAATGGAAATGTAGTAGAATTAATTGGACAATTCGAAATTAAAACTGGATTTGTTTATAATATTTATAATCTTGGTAAGAAAGTAAAAAATATTATAAAAAGAAAATAATACTTGTAAATAGTATTATTTTTTATTTGCTTATTTATAAAAAAGTATTATAAAATAATAATAGGAGGAAGAGAATGAATAAGAGGTTAAGAAAAAAATTACTTACTGCTTTTATATGGGATGCTATATTTATTTTCATTGCTTTATGTATTTTTAGTGGTCTATTCTTATTATTGATTACTAATGAAGAATTTATTGGTACAGTTCAAGGACTAGTTAACCATGATGCTAATATCTTCTTAGTATGGGCAATCTTAATTCCAATATACGTATTAGTAGCAGCATTTGGAGGATTAGGATTTGCATTCTTCTCTATAGGAATGGCTGAAGAAGAAAGAAAAGCAGAAGCAAAAAAAGTTGTTCATAAAACAACAACTACTAAAAAAAGAAAAAAATAAAAAGATACATTAAGTATCTTTTTTATTTTCTTCTAACTTCTGGTTCTAGAGCAAGTGCTTGATCTTGTAGTTCTTGAGGTGCTACTGTAAGTGGCATTGTTTGATTAAATTTAGCACCACAGTCTTGATCAAAACTAAATATATGAAACATATTCTCTGAATCTAATCCATTTTCTCCATATAATCCAGGATTATCAGTAAGACTACCACTCCAAACACATTTTATATCTCCAGAATTTGTAGTTTTAAATATTTCTGTATATGTAGTTGGTGTATCATTTGCATAGTTTCCATCTCTTGTTTCAAAACGGTCTCTTTTCCAAACATATCCATCTTCACGATATTGAAATAAAACATCTTTAGGCATTGTTTTTAAATTTACTTCCATTATTTTTTACTCCTAATTTTACTTTTCAAATTTTTAGCTTTTTTATAAGTACCAAAAGCTGCTTTATATAAGTTATATTTAGATTTACTAATAGGTAGATCAAATTCTCCAATTAGTTCAACTACTTTACCACCGAATCCTTTTTTGAATTCATATACTCCATACATAGGATTATTCTCTTTTTTAAAATTACCTTCTATACCATAGAAGTTATATAATTCATATCCATTTTCTTTAGCATATTTAATTGCTTCCCATTGAATTCCATACATGGCATCGTATCTCATAAACTCATCATATCCACCACCAAATAAATTTAGTAGTTCTTTTTCACATGATATAAACATAGATCCAGCTAGTGGTATTTTATCTCCATGTTTTTCTTTTACTTCTTTTAATTCATTAATTTTCTTTTCGTATGATGCAATTTCTTCTTTCCTTTTATCAGTTATATCAGAAAAACCATTAATAGTATCTATTTCTTTTTGGAATAATCCTATTGATTTATCTGGTTCTAAGTAACATAAAAGTATTTTAATATCATCACCTAAATATTTAAACATTTCTTGATAATATGATAATGGTCTATCAATAAAACCACGTCTATCTCCAGTATGATCAGTAATCTTTTTAAACTCAGTAAGACCTTCTTCACCAATGAACTCCATAGTTAGACCTAATTTTATAGTTTGTTTAACATTTTTTCTAGTAGGTTTAATCATATTCATCATTAAGTCATCTACAGATCTATCTTTTAAATCTAAAGTAAACATCCAACGAGGTTGTAATTCTTTACTTGAATCTATATTAAATCCATGATGAATAAAACCAAGTTCTTTTAGATGATCAACTAAAGGAGTATTATCAGTACCACCTTCAACAACATCACCATTTACATCTCTTTCTAGATGAACAACATATGGATCAATTTTCAAAAAAGCAGCACCTTTATCTTTTAAATATTTCTTAATAGCTTTAACAAAATTATCTAATAGTTTAGTGTCTAGAAAATCTATTAGGAATCCACGTGGTGCATAAAACATTTTTAAACCTAGAGGCATATCTTTTTCTAAAAGAAGAGTAGCGGCAACTACTTTGTCTTTATCTTTCATACCAAGAAGTTCGTATTTCCATCCATTCTTTTCTTTCAACTTTCCCCAAGATTCTTTTTGATAAAAAGTTACATATTTATTTTTTTTAGCAAATGATTCAAATTCTTTACTAGTTAAAGTAGTTATTTCCATATTATCTCCTTTTTAATTTTGTAATAGATCTTACTAACTTACGATATATTGGTACTAGTTTAGTAAATATAAAATACATAAACTTGTTTGTAACTAAATCAAATTCTCCCATAAATTCAACATAGTCTCCACCAAATTTCTTTTTAAATATATGAAGACCATATCTAGGATTATTACTATTTATATCCCCAATCGTACCAAATTGATCATACATCTTAACACCGTTTTCCTTACAGTATTTCATTTGTTCATAATAAGTAGTGTAATTTACACAAGAATCAGTAAGAACATTATGATTTCCTGCATATAAAACCCATGCTTTATCAGCGTATATTATTACAAATTGACTGGCTAGTGTAATAGTACTTCCAAATTCATCTTTAGCTTTTTCATATTCATTTATATATTCATTTAATTTTTCATTTCTTTGTTCTAATTCTTTTAATTTAGTCTTATTACTTTTACTTAAATTTTCTGTATTTTTTAGTCTTTCTATTTCAGGTAAGATATTTTCCTTTTCAGATTTATAATTATCAATTACTTTTTCACAATTTATACTTCCCATATATAGGGCAATATCATTATCTCTAGTATATATATCATATAAAGTACGATAATATTCTAAATCATGAGATAGAAAATCTTTTCTTGACTCAGTAAGTTCCATTAAATGATTAAATTCATCTATATCATTAATATCTCCCTTACGAATAATCGCACCTAATTCTCTACCTTTTCTAATTCTTTGTTGATTGGTTTTATTAAATTTAGATTCTATTTCTTCCATAGATTGATTTAAATCTATTCTAAAACTGTATCTTGGTTGCATAGTTTCAAAGTTTTTGGTAAAACCTAAATGCTTATAACCTAATTCTTTTAAAGCATTAAATACTTCTTTAGGATTCTTTTTTAATTCTACTTCTTCGTCTTTATAATTGTATTCTTTCCAAATAATATCTGGATCTATCTTAATAAATATACCTTTTCTTTTTTTAGTATATTTAACTATTTCTTCAGTAAATTTCTTTAATAGATTATTATCCCAAAAATCTATTACATATCCTCTTGGTGCATAAAAATATGAATAACCTAGTGGTAATTTTTTTTGTAATAGTAAAGTAACACATAATAATTTATCTTTATCATCAACTATACCTACATAATGAGGTATTAGATTTCTTGCTTTATATGAGAACTCTCCCCAAGCATAACTTTGTAAAAAGTGAGCTTTTTCATGTTTTTTTACAAAAGTGTCATATTTCTTCTTATCTATATCTGTTACAAACTTCATAAATACACTTCCTAACTATTAAAAGTATACCTTAACTAAATAATAAATGCAAACCTTAGAAATGGGTAAAAACCTTGATTTTATTATGATAATTGATAGAATAATAATAGGTGAAGAAGATGCGTCTTAGAAATGTAAAAAACAAAGAAGAAATATTAAATAATAGTCCTTTTTTAATTAGAAATAGTAGTGATTATTTAGGTAAATGGAAAGAACTATTTAATAATTCTAATCCAATATATATAGAAATTGGTATGGGAAAAGGAGATTTTATAATAGAGAATGCTATAAAAAATCCTGATATAAATTTCATAGGTATAGAAAAGTTTGATAGTGTAATTGCCCGTGCTTGTGAAAAAGTACCAGCTGATTTAAAAAATCTTATTCTTGTTAGAATGGATGCGTTAGATATAGATAAGGCATTTAATAAGGAAATAGATAGAATCTATCTTAATTTTTCTGATCCGTGGCCAAAGAAAAGACATGCTGATAGAAGATTAACTAGCCATATATTTTTAAATAAATATGATAGTATTTTTAAAAATAAAAAAGAAATAATTCAAAAAACAGACAATCAAAGTTTATTTGAATACTCAATAATATCTTTATCAACATATGGCTATATTATTGAGGATATTAGTTTTGATTTACACAATTCTGGTAAAGAAAATATTATTATGACTGAATATGAGAAAAAATTTACAAGCAAAGGTAATAATATTTATTATCTAATTGCCACAAAAAAATAAAACTATGCTATAATTATAATGAGTAGGTGAATTTATGAAGAAAATATTAATTCTACTTACTTTAGTTTTTCTTATAACAGGATGTAGTATTAATCAAATTAAAGATAAAGACTATGATGATTTGATTAATGATGTTTTAGTATATGAAACAAGTCTTAGTAATAAGAATTTCTCTGGATATAAGTTTTATTTACCTAGAGAAGTTAGTTTAATTAAAAAGAACAAACAAAATTATGTTTTATCTTATCATAATAATAGGATGTATATGTATGTTGACTTAATTGCATATTATAATAAGGTTAAACGTGATTATGAAATTAATGATAAATTATATTATTCAAGATTATTAGTTAAAGATGATAAAAGTGGATATATAAATATTACTAAAGAAGATGACCAATTCTTTGTAGAAATGGAATATAATTATGCTAAAATAGAAACATATGTAAAAGAGAAAGATTTAAGTAGAACAATTAGAAAAATGTGTGTTATCTTAAATAGTTTTAAATATAATGACAAGGTAATTGAAAGCATGATAGGAGAAAACCAAATTTCTTATGAAGAAGAGGAATTTAAATTATTTAAATCTGAAGGAAATTCAGAAGATTATCTAGAAACAGCTACAGGAAAAGAAGTTAAAACAACTAAGGAATTAATAGATGATGAGAATATTCAAATAGAAGTATCAGATTTTAATTCATAAAAGAGGTGTATTTATGGGATTATTAAACAAAGTTAAAAATATTTTCTTTGAAGAAGTTGAAGTAGAAGAAGAAGTAAGCGAACCAAAAGAAAAGAAAGAAAAACCAGTAGCAAAAAAAATTGAACTTCCTAAAGCTGAATCAAGATCTGTTGAAAAAAAAGTAGAAGATGATATCTTTGATTTAGTAGAAGAAGACGTTAGTAAGAAATTAGAAGAAGAACAAGAACGAGAAAAAAGAATATCTATGGATTTTGATGAAGATGACTTTAAAGTAGATGAAAAAACTCGTGAATATGTTGAAATGGCACCTGTTTCTCGTCGTGAAAAAGAAAGAAAATATGAAGCAGTAGAAGAGGAGAAAGAAGTTCCTGTAGAAGAACATACTGTAGTTGTTGAGAAAGAAGTTATAGTTGAAGAAGAACAACCTAAATACGAAGAAGTATATGGAAAGAGTAAAGAAGAACCACACGGATTATATGAAGGTAGACAAGAAAAGAAAAAATTTACTCCAACACCAGTTATTTCACCAGTATATGGTATCTTAGATAAGAACTATAAAAAAGAAGATGTAGTTAGTAAAAGAGAAATTAGACTATCAACTCCATCTAATAAGAAATTAGATTTAGATACAATTAGAGAAAAAGCATATGGAGATTTAAGTATAGATATTTCTAATTCAATGGAAGAAGTAGTAAAAGAAGAACCTACTACTGAAGTTACCGAAGATACAGTATATGATTTAAATACAAATACATCTCCTGAAGTAGAAAAAGTAACAATTGGAGATGCAGATGAATATTACAACGAACTTGGTCTTGAATATAATGTAGATTATAAGGACAACAGTACTAAAACAACTAAAAGAAGAAGCAGTCCTGAACCGGTAGAAGAAAATGTAGAAGTAATTGATAGTGAATCAAAAGAAGATAAACATGAAGATACAGAAGAATTAGAAAGTAATCTATTTGATTTAGTAGATTCTATGTATGAAGATAAGGAGTAATAGGGTATGGAAGTATTGTTACAATTATTAACAGTTATAATATTTGTTTTATTAGCAGTATTATTAGTAATATTTATAATTATAGGACTAAAACTAATTGAAACTATTGATAATACAAATAACATACTTGATGATTTAGAGAAGAAATCTAAATCATTAGATGGACTATTTGAAACAGTAGAAAATGTTGGAGATAGCCTATCAGTAGTTACTGATAAATTTGTAGAAGGTGCTCTAGGAACAATCAAGAGGTTGTTTAATAGAAAGAAAAATAAATATGAGGAGGATTTTGAAGATGAGTAAGAAGAGAAGAGGTCTTGGAAAATTTGTTTTAGGTGCAGGAATAGGTGCAGCTGCAGGAGTATTACTTGCTCCAAAGAGTGGTAAAGAAACAAGAGCTGAACTTAAAGAAAAACTAGATGAGTTAGTTGAAAAAGTTAGAAATCTTGATAAAGAAGAAGTAAGAGCTGATCTAGAAGAAAAAATTGAAAACTTAAAAGCAGAACTTCAAGATTTAGATAAAGAAAAAGTTAAAGAAAAAGCATTAGCTAAAGCAGAGCAAATTAAAGAAAAAGCTTCTGAACTTGTAGCAACTGCTAAAGAAAAAGGAACTCCAGCTGTAGAAAAAGCTGCAACTGAAGTTAAGAAAAAAGCTTTAAACGTAGTAAAAAGTATTGAAAAGAAATTAGCTGACTAATTTCTTTTTTTATACACAAAAAAAGACCAATAATTGGTCTTTTTATTTTTATCTGTTATAGAATTCAACGATAAGTGATTCATTAATTTCAGAAGTTAATTCGCTTCTTTCTGGATATCTTACATATACAGCTTCCATTTTGTTAGCATCAAATGTAACATATTCAACTCTATTAACTACTTTTTCAAGAGATTCTTTAACAACAACTAATTCAGGATGTTTTAAACTAATAGTATCTCCTGGTTTAACTCTGTAAGATGGAATATCTACTTTTTTACCATTTACAAGAATATGACCATGGTTAACTAATTGTCTAGCAGCTCTTCTAGTTGATGCGAATCCAATACGATAAACTAAGTTATCTAATCTTGACTCAAGTAATTTCATGAAGTTTTCACCGTGAATACCTTTTAATTTACCAGCTTCATTGAAAGTTTTTCTAAATTGTTTTTCATTTAATCCATAAAGAAATCTTAATTTTTGTTTTTCTTTTAATTGGACACCATAGTCAGATTGTTTTCCTTTACGGTCAGCACCATGTTGTCCTGGTCCGTATGGACGTCTAGCTATATCTTTTCCATTTTCAGAAATTGAAAAACCAACTCTTCTTGCTTTCTTATAAGCAGGTCCAGTATATCTTGCCATAATTTTCCTCCTTTATTTATTTACATAAACAAAAGACTATTATTTCTAATATATAGGGAGTTTATTTTAATATTTTCACCAGAACAGCTTAGGTTACTAATAAACTTAATAAACACATTATATATAGAAAATAACGCTGTTCATTTGAATATGCGTTTATAATTATAATTGAATATTTACTAAAAGTCAAATTATTTACAATGATGACATCCAGTGTTATAATTTGTTATAGAGTAGAGGTGTTACTATGAACATTGCGGTTTTAAAAATTATTACATTTATAATAGTGGCTATCGTAGTATTAGTGCTTCTATTTTTATTTGTAAAAACAAGAAAAGTAAAGAAATATCGTGATTGTGTTTCTTATCTTGATAAAGAGAAAAATTCATTGGAAACTGCACCAATCGTTGCAGAACTTGCTAAAGTAGAACCAATTATAAAAAACGAGAAAATGGAAGAAAAATATAAAGAATGGTCCCTTGTCTTTGATCGTGTTAAAAATGAAGATATATCTAAAATGAGTGATAATATAGTAGATTTAGATATTTTAATAGATAAAAAAGATTATAAAAGTTTTGCGACAGAATATTCTAAAGCAGAATTATTCTTATATCGTACCAAAAATAAAGTAGGACATATCTTAAAAGAAATAGAAGATATTAATGGTAGTGAAGAAAAGTACCGTGATATTATTACTAAACTTAAAGCAAAATATCGTGAACTTAACCAAGTATTTGAAACTAATAAAGAAAATTATACTGGTATTGAAGGAATAATTGAACTTCAATTTGAAAATATAGAGAAACGTTTTCAAGATTTTGAAGATTTGATGGAAGTAAATGATTATTCTGAAGTAATGCATATAGTAAAAGCAGTAGATACTATGGTAGATCATATGTCAATTGTTATAGATGAGAGCCCGGATCTTATTCTTTTAGCTACTAAAGTAATACCTAAAAGAATTGAACAAATTAAAGAAACATATGAAAGTATGAAAAAAGAAGAGTATCCATTAGATTATTTAAATATTGAATATAATGTAGATGAATCTTTGAAGAAAGTAAATGAAATCTACGATAGAATAAAAGTACTTAATTTAGTAGATTGTATGTTTGAATTAAAAACTATGCTTGAGTACTTAGATTCTTTATTTAGTGAATTTGAAAAAGAAAAAATTGCTCGTAAAGAATATGAAGATGAAATAGGTAACTTTAGTAATAAACTTAATAAGACAGTTAATGTTGTTAAAGACATATATAAGCAAATAGATGATATTAAGAATATGTATGATTTAACAGATAATGATATTAAAGTTATAGATGATGTTAATTCTAGATTACAAGCTTTAAAGAAAGAATATAATAAATCTATTCGAAAACTATCTAGTAGTAAGACTCCATATTCTAAAATTAATCATGATTTAACTGAATATACAGAAAATCTTAAGAATATAGAAGATGATTTAGATGTATCATTAAAATCTCTTGGTAATATGTATAATGATGAAGTGCGTGCTCGTGAACAATTAAATGATATTCAAGAAATGTTATCAAAGAGTAAACTTCATATGAGAGATTATAAACTACCTATTGTAAGTGATACATACTTCGTTCAATTAAATGAAGCTAACGAAGCAATAGCAGAAATTATTAAAGAATTAGAAAATAAACCTATCGCTATTGCAACACTTAATACTAGAGTTGATACTGCAAGGGACCTAGTACTAAAAGTTTATAATGCTACTAATGAAATGATTAGGGATGCTAATTTATGTGAAAATTTGATTATATATTGTAACAAATATAGATCAGGAGATGCTAAAATAGATAGAGAGTTATCTAATGCTGAAAAATTATTCTATAAAGGTAATTATTCTAAAGCAATAGAAACAATTTTAAATGGAATAGGGACAGTTGATCCTAGTATAAAAGAAAAAGTAGGTAAAATATATGGAGTTTAAAATGAATAATAAAGGTTTTAGTTTAAGAGAGTTTGTTCTAGTATTACTAATAATGGCAATAGTAATAATAGTAGTACTTAATTTATTTTTCAAAGGAAATGATTCTATACCAAATAAGAATTTTAGAAACCTTGCAAAAGATTTTTCTATTTCTGCAACACATTTACATGATGAAGATGTTAGATTTACTTTTAGAGTATTTTTAGCTGATGCTATTAAACTTGACTATATGGATGAATTAACTAATCCATATAATAAAAAAGAGAAATGTGATAAATATGAAAGTGTTATTAAATTTGACGATAATAGTCGTAAAAAGATAACTATTAAATGTGGAAATTATCTAATCTTTAATGAAGATGGATATGATAAAGTAGAAGATTATAAAATATATAAAGTATCTAAATGGAGTGAAAAAGAAGCAACTGGTAGTGATGTACAAACTGAGACTTTCTATAATTATTCTATTAATGGAAATATGGTATTAGATAGATTTATGATAGAAAAAGAATTTTTAGAAGAATATTCTAAAAAGAGTGGAACTAATATATTAAGTTTAACTCAAGTAGATGAGGCTAAATATAAATTAGAGAAGAAAACATTCTATAGAACTTTAACAGAAGTAGATTAATTGACCTTTTTAGGTCTTTTTTCTTTATAATTTTAATTAGTTTTGTTATAATTTAAATGGTGATTAATATGGGTTTATTTAATAAAATCAAAAACATGTTTGCAAAAGACAAATCCGATGAATCAAATGTGGTTGCGGTTTTGGATGAAGGTGAAGAAGAAAGATTTGAAGAGATAGTAGAAGAAACATCTAAAGAAATTGATCCTAGTCTAAAAAAAGAATATAAGAAACATAAAGAAAAAGTTAAAAAAGACGAAGAAAAAGAATTAGAAGAAGAGAAAAAACTACAAGAAGAAGTTAAAGTTTATGAAAAAGGATTAACTAAAAGTAGAGAAGGATTTGTATCAAAACTTGCAAATCTTACAAATAAATATCATAAAATTACTGAAGAGTATTTTGATGAATTAGAAGAAATTCTAATTATGGCTGATATTGGAGTAGATACTGTTATATCTTTTATGGATAGACTTCGTAAAAGAGTTAAACATGAAAATATAGAGTCTACTGAATATTTAAAAGAGATTATCGTAGATGAATTATTCATTATATATGTTAATGATTCAGTTATAGTTAATAAGATTAATTTTAGTGAGAAAAAACCTACTGTTATCTTATTTGTAGGAGTTAATGGAGTAGGTAAAACTACTACCATAGCGAAACTTGCTAATAAGATGATAGATGAAGGTAAAAAAGTAAAATTAGTTGCAGGAGATACTTTTAGAGCAGGAGCAACTCGACAACTTGAAGAATGGGCTAATCGAGTTGGGGCATCCTTCTTTGGAAAAGAAGAAGGAGCTGATCCATCTAGTGTTATTTATGACGGACTAACTGAAGCATTAGAAGATGATACTGATGTAGTAATGATCGATACTGCAGGAAGACTACAAAACAAAGTTAACTTGATGAATGAACTTGAAAAAATTAATCGTGTTATTGGTAAACTTATTCCTGATGCACCACACGAAGTTCTTTTGGTAATAGATGCAACTACTGGACAAAATGGGATTAGTCAAGCAGTCGCTTTTAAAGAGATTACAAATATAACAGGAATAGTACTTACTAAATTAGATGGTACTGCTAAAGGTGGAATAGTTCTTGCAATAAAAGAACAAGTAGGAATTCCTGTTAAATATATTGGACTTGGTGAAAGAAAAGAAGATTTACAAGTATTTGATATAGAAAAATATATATATGGATTATTTAAGGATATGATGTAATATGGAAAAGAAAGTATTATTAAGTGAAGTATATGTTTACTATAGAGATTTATTTACTGATAAACAACAAGAATACTTCGATGACTATTATTTAAACGATTTATCTCTTGGTGAGATTGCAGATAACTATGGAGTTAGTCGTAATGCAATATTTAATCAAATAAAAATAGTAGAAGAAAGACTGGATTTTTATGAAAAAGTAATAGGTCTTAAAAGAAAAAGAGAAGAAGTTCTAAAACTATTAAAAAATAAAGTAGACCAAACTACTTATGAAAAAATAGAAGATATATTATAAGAGGAAAAGGGGAATAAATATGTTTGAGAAAATTACTTATATGGATGAAGCTTATATCTATGTAGCTTTAAAACCAGGAGTAGAAATTAAAACAAATTTGCTTAGTGTGCATGTAATAATTGAAGACTCTGAAAAAAAGGTATTAGGAGAAATTACCCAAATAGATAATGGTAAGATTAAAATTAAACTATTAGGTGAATTTGAAGGAGAAAAATTACGTATTGGTTTAATTAGAAAACCTTTGATGGATGCAACTATAAGAGAGATTAATAAAGAAGAGATACCTCTTGTTTTAGGTAAGAAAGATAATGAATCTTTATATTTAGGACAAAATCCTTCATATAATGGACATCCAGTTTATTTAAATGTAAATGAATTCTTTAGTAACCATTTTGCAATATTTGGTAATTCTGGTGCAGGTAAATCTTGTGGAGTTGCAAGACTTATACAAAATGTATTTTTAAATGATACTGCTAAACCATATCGTGCAAACTTTATTTTGTTTGATATTTCTGGTGAGTATACTCAAGCATTTAAAGATATTAATCAAATTAATCCTAATTATAATTATCGTATTTTTAGTAGTAATGAACATGAACCAGGAGCAGAAAAATTAAGAATACCTATTTGGTTATTAAATAGTAATGATATAGCATTACTTCTTGCATGTAATTCTCATACTCAAATACCAATGATAGAGAGAATGTTAAAACTTGCTAGGGTATTTGCAGAGTCAGGAGAACGTGCAACACAATTTAAAGATCACTTAATCGCAAGTGCAATTATAAGTGTATTATTTAGTGATGCAGCGCCAGCTGAAAAGAAAAATGATATCTTTGGAATAGTTGCTGAATGTCAAACTGAACATTTTAATATGGAAGCAGTTATCCAAGGAGTTGGATATACTAGAAAATTTAGAGAATGTTTTAATATAGATAAGACTGGTACATTTACAGAAGGAATCTTATTTACTGAATACGCATCAAGTTTTATTAGACCAGAGTTTGAAGATTATGAACCACAAGCTAATGTACGTTATACATTACAAGACTTAGAAAGAGCACTTAAATTTACTCTTATTTCTGAAGGATGGTATAAAAATGTTCAAACTTATGCTGATGCAGTAACAATTAAAGTAAGACTTCATTCACTTATTACTGGTCCTTATGGAAAGTTATTTGAATATCCTCAATATATTACAGTTGAACAATATCTAGCTAGTCTACTTATTAGTCAAGGTAAAAAATATCAAATTATTAATATAAATATGGATGATATAGATGACTCAGTAGCGGCTGTTATTACAAAGATATTCTCACGTATTATTTTTGATTATTCAAAGACAATAACTAATCGTGGATCTATTCCATTCCATATATTAATAGATGAGGCCCATCGTTATGTTAAGAAGGACCAAGATACATTCTTAATTGGATATAATATATTTGAACGTATTGCTAAAGAAGGACGTAAATATGGAGTTCTTTTAGGAATAATTACACAACGTCCAGTAGAACTTTCTGATACGGTTATATCTCAATGTTCAAATTTCTTAATATTTAAAATTAATAACCCACTTGATTCAGAGTACATTAGACAAATGGTACCTAATATTAATGAAGAGGTTATTGAAAAACAAAAGACACTGCAATCAGGAACTTGTTTAGGATTTGGTAATGCTTTTAAGATTCCTGTAATTGTAAAACTAGAGATGCCTAATCCATCTCCACTTTCAAGTAACAGTAATGTTATTAAGTTCTGGGGTGGAGGACAATAAAATAAACAACAGGAGAGTGATATTATATGTTTGAAAGTTTAGGAGATAGACTTCAAAATGTAGTACAAAAAGTTAAAGGATATGGAAAAATAACTGAAGAGAACATATCTGAAATGACTAGAGAAATAAGACTTGCTTTACTAGAAGCTGATGTTAACTATAAAGTTGTTAAAGAATTTGTTAACGATGTTAAAGAAAAAGCATTAGGTGAAGAAGTACAAAAGAGTTTAAAACCAGGAGAAGTATTTGTAAAAATAGTTAAAGATGAATTAACTGAACTTCTTGGTGGTGAAAAAGAAGATCTTAATCTTAAAGGAAATCCAGCAATACTTATGTTAGTTGGTCTTCAAGGTAGTGGTAAAACTACTACTATTGGTAAACTTGGTTTGCTTTTAAGAAAAAAACATGCTAAAAAACCATTATTGGTTGCTTGTGATGTATATCGTCCAGCAGCAATAGATCAATTAAAAGACCTTGGCAAGCAACTTAACATAGAAGTATATGATGAAGGTAAAACAGATCCAGTTAAAATTGCTCGTAATGCAATTAATTATGCTAAAGAAAATCACTATGATTATGTTCTTATAGATACTGCAGGACGTCTACATATAGATGAAGTTCTTATGGAAGAACTTAATAGGATTAAAGATGAAGTATCTCCTCAAGAAATACTTTTAGTAATAGATTCTATGATGGGACAAGATGCTATCAATGTAATAGAAGGATTTAATAATTCTCTTCCTCTAACTGGAGTTATCTTAACTAAGTTAGATGGAGATACTCGAGGAGGAGTTGCATTATCAGTTCGTCATTTAACGAATGTACCAATTAAATTTATTGGTATAAGTGAAAAAATGGATGGACTAGATTCCTTTGATCCAGAACGTATGGCTGGTAGAATTCTTGGTATGGGAGATATTATATCTCTTGTTGAAAAAGCACAAGAATCAATTGATGAAAAAGAAGCAGAGAAAACTGCTAAAAGAATGCAAAATGGTAAATTTGATTTGGAAGACTTTTTATCTTCAATGAAACAAATTAGAAAACTAGGACCACTTGAAAATTTAATGAAACTTATTCCAGGAGCTCGTAAAGCTGGACTTGATCAAATTCATATTGATCCAAAAGATATGGCTCGAATTGAAGCAATAGTTTTATCTATGACTCCTTATGAAAGACGTCATCCTGAAATAATTAAAGCTAGTCGTAAACAAAGAATAGCTAAAGGATGTGGAAGAAGTGTTCAAGATGTTAATCGTTTGTTAAATCAGTTTGAAGACATGAAGAAAATGATGAAACAAATGTCTAGTGGTAATTTCAAAATGCCTTTCTAAAACAAATGTATTATAAAATCAAGTGTTCAACTTGATTTTTTTTGTTGTTTGTGATATAATCTCCTTATGTAATGGCACATTATCCTAGTCAATACATTATTATGAAGACGAGCCTAAAAATTCGTTAAAGAGCACATAGTTGAAGCTTCTGGTGTTTGCTTTGGGTGCCCAACTTGGGGTGAATGCTGGATTGAAGAGTTTATGGACGATCGTAAAGGCATACGGCAACCGTTCCATTTACTCGCTGACTCCTTCTTTGTGGATGTAGATGATCCTATATGGCAATGTCTACAAATTGGGACTAACCTATTTATGATTATAAGATGAATAGTGTAGCTTGACTTGAGTGATAATTGGGGATTGAGACAGCCAAGTAATTAAGTCGACGTAATTACTTTGTATTGCTACATGAAACAATTATTGCAAAAAAGTCTAATAATAATAGAATTGGTGAGGAAAACTCCTAGGGTGTTTTTAATATGAGTTTATAGTATGCTCTAAGTGGTAATCAAGTCGTAGATAGGGCGACCTACTACTCGCATCAGTAAAGAGGAATCGCTATACTGGTAACGGTATAGTTGATACGGGGGAAATCCAACTTGACCTAAGGTATAAGGTTAATCATGTTAATAGCCATTTTTTTTATTGTTTAAAAAAGGAGTATTTTTATGAGAAAGAAGAAAAATAAAAAGAAAATTTTTGATTATAGATGGGTATTTATAGTAACTGTACTAGCTTTTTTAATATCTGTATTATTATCTAGTATTTCAGAATCTATTATACCTAATGCACATTTATCTATAAGTATTATTCTAATAATAGTATTTATTCTTTTAGGAGTAATATTTGATATGATTGGTGTTGCATCTACTACTGCCGATAGTTCTGTCTTTCATGCAATGAGTGCAAGAGGAATTAAAAGTAGTAAAGTAGCTTTAAAATTAATTAATAATTCAGCTAAAGTGTCTAGTTTATGTTGTGATGTAATTGGAGATATTTGTGGAGTAATAAGTGGTTCTTGTGCTGCTGCTATATCAGTTCAATTAATAAGTAAATTAGAAGCAAAAGGAATACTTATATCAGTAGTTATTACTTCGTTTACCGCAGCTTTAACTATAGGAGGAAAAGCTTTAGGTAAAGGTTACGCTGTTAATAAGTCAAATGTAATATTAGAAAAATTTTCAAAAATTTTATATCCTTTTATGGGTAGATAACTTGAACATCTAGTTATTAAATGATATTATTTTAGAAGGTGAATAGAATGAAAAGAGTAGTTATAATTTTAATATCAATTTTATTTGTAGGTTTAGGTATATTTTGTACTTATTACACTATAAGTCTTGAAAATGAAAGGAAAGAAGAACAAGAATTAAAGAATACTATTGAGAAAGATTATGATGAATTCAGAACTGCATTAGAAGATTTTTCTAATGAAAGAACAAAAGTATATAAAGCTTTAGAAGAGATAAATTATCTAGAAAATATACCTGATTTATATGAAAATATTATAAAAATTTTTAAATCATATGAAGGAAAGTTAGACAAAATTGTATCTACTGGAGAAAAATTAAAAGATAGTTTACTTGAAAAAGATTTTAAAAATAAAGATTTAGCTAATAAAAAAGAAGCTTATATTACTAATTATGAACAAACTAATAATTACTTTGTTAGTGATGTTAAGAAATTTAATTCTCAAATTGAATTATATAATAAAATGGTAGAAGCAGATACTTCTGGTAGTTTTAAAAAATTAGAATTATTTGAATCTAAATATAAAGATTTGATAGATGTTAATAAAGATGGTATTTATAGTGGAATTGATCCAGAATAGAGGTAGTTATGAAAAGAGAAAATAGAAAAAAACAAAATAGAAGAAAAACAGGAGTAAGATTAATATTATTATCATTCTTACTAATACCTTTATTTTCATATCTTTATATTATTTCACTTCATAGTAATAACTTAATAAACTTACCTTTATCAATTCTTATGGTTTGGTTAGATGTTGCATCATTATTTATATTACTTGCTGGGATTGTTCTAGTAATAAATAATAAAAAAGATGAAAACTATAAAAAAATGAGATTATGGAAAAAGATAGTTTTAACAATATTCTTTATTGGATATATTGGTTGCTCATCTACATTAATGATCTTATTCTATGGACCATATAACGGATTTAGAGATTGGTATGTAACAAGTGCTATGACTACTTTATCACATCAATATCTAGCTACATGGATTTATGATGATGATACTATTGAAGCAATTAGATATGATAATGATGTTATTGAGGTTAAAGAAGATACAAATCCAGACTTAGTTGAAATAACTGGTGGAGATGTTACTATTTCTGTATATGCAAATCAATATGAAGAAGAGATTCTTAAAAAAGATAAAGGAAACGATCTATATAAAATTATAGATATTAAAGAAAAGAACTTTAAAGGAAAAATGGCAGTTATATATGATCCATCAAAGGTTCATATTGCACCTTCTAAATATATTGGTAGTGATGTAGAAACTGCTAAAGGACAAATGATTTATACTATGGAAAAAGATTCTGGTTCAGTTATTTCAATGAATGCATCAGGATTCTATGATCCAGATTACAATAGTAAAGGTGGAGTTCCACGTGGATGCGTTATTTCTAATGGTAAAAAAATAATTAATAACGCAGGATATAAGTTTAGTGTTGGAGGACTAATTGGATTTAATAATGAAAATAAATTAGTTTTATCTAGAACTATGACTTGTGATGAAGCTATGAAATCAGGAATTAGAGATGCTATTCAATATGGACCATTCTTAATAGTTAATGGTAAATCATCATATGTAAAAGGTAATGGTGGTTGGGGAGTTGCTCCTCGTAGTGCTATTGCTCAAAGAAAAGATGGAATAGTATTATTCCTAGTAATAGATGGAAGACAAAAATCATCTTTAGGAGCTGATATGAAAGACTTATCTAATATTTTATTAAGATATGGTGCTTATAATGCTGCTAACTTAGATGGAGGTACTTCTAGTGCTATGAGCGTTAATGGAAGTATTATAACTCATCCTATGAATGGTAATTTCCAACCTAAAACAAGAATTGTACCAGATGCATGGGTTGTTCATAAATAGTGTGTAAAGAAGATAGTATATCTTCTTTATTTTTGTAAAATGTGATAAAATACTATTAGTGGAGGTGTCATTATGTACGGAAACGACAGTGGTATGTTAAATAATGATAATAATAATACTAATCCAAATCCAAATACCAATACATACGGAACTTATAATCAAGACATGAGTAATAATATGACTTCTAACGGAAATCCAAACAATCAAAATAATAACATGTATAACGATTATAATAACAATAACAACCAAAATTATAATAACGGAAACGGTAATTATAACAACTATAATTCTTATAATGAAGAACAACCAAATTATAATCAAGGAACATATAATGATAATTTAAGTTTTGGTGGATTTGATGATAATAGAACAGGTAGTAAAAAGAAATTTAATAAATGGTTACTTTTAATTCCAATTATTATAGTATTCATTTTATTAATTATTATTCTATTATTAGTTAGTTCTGCTAATAAATATACTGTAAACACTAAAAATATTACAGTTATTATAGGAGAATCTGAGCCAATAAAAGTAACAGCTAAAGAAAAAGTTAAAAATAAATTAACTTATTCTTCTGAAAATGCTAAAGTAGCATCTGTTGATGATAGTGGAAATGTTACTGGTGTTGGAGTTGGTACTACTAATATTTGGGTAGGTATTAATGGTAAAAAATCTAAAAAAGTAAGTGTATTAGTAAACACTAATAAAACTGAATTAATATTTAAAGAAGAAAGTATTACTTTAGAAAAAGATGGTACTCATCAATTAGTAATTAAAAATGTTTTATCAGATGATGTATTTACTTGGTCATCTAATAACGAATTAATTGCAACAGTAGATGAAACAGGATTAGTTACAGGGGTACATGCTGGAACTACTAAAATCGTTGTTACTGAGTCAGACGGTAGAAAATCTAGTGCAACTGTAACTGTAACAAGTGATGAAGTCCTAGTAGATACAATTGTTTTAACTGATCAAACTATTGGTATTGGTGAAACTAGACAATTACAACCAATGATTAGTCCAGCTAACGCTTTAAAAATATTAACATGGAAGAGTAATAAAGAATCAATTGTATCTGTTGATAATACTGGTAAAATAACAGGTTTATCTGAAGGTCGTGCAATTATTACTGCAACAACACATGATGGAAAAAGTGCAAAAGCTACTATTATAGTAGATCCTAAAGCAGCATCTAGTGTAAAAATAAATGGATGTGTTAAATCATTAAAAGTTGGAGATCGTATTTCTCTAACAGCAATTGTTGCACCAGCAACTGCTAATCAATCAGTTAAATGGTCAAGTTCAAATAGTAATATTCTTTCTGTTAGTGGAACATCAGTAACTGCTAAAGGAAAAGGAACTGCAACTATTACTGCAACTACTAATGATGGAAAGACTGCAACATGTACTATTTCTGTAGGATCAATGGCAGTAAATAGTTTAAAAATGAATACAGTTCAATTGACTTTAAAACAAGGTTCTACAAGAACATTAAGCGTAGCATTTAATCCAACAAGTGCGAAGGATTTCTATACAGTAAAATGGAGCTCAAGTAACAATAATGTTGCAAGAGTTGACCAAAATGGTGTTGTTACTGCTGTAGGACCAGGAGATGCAAGAATAACTGCATCTGCAGGAGGTAAAAAAGCAACTGCAGCTGTAACAGTTGAAAGAACTAGTGCTAGTTCATTAAATATTACAAATTGTCCTTCAAGTATTTTAGTAAATCAATCATATACATTAAAAGCAAGATCAGATTATTCAAGTGCTAGAATAAAATGGTCATCAAATAATACATCAATTGCAACAGTTTCTTCATCTGGAGTTGTTAAAGGTGTAAGAACTGGTACAGTTGTAATTACTGCTGAAACAGATAATGGGTTAGAGACTACTTGTACTATCCAAGTAACAGACGGACTTTCATTATCGGGGTGTCCCTCCGGTAACATTACTGCAGGGAATAGCGTAACTTTAACAGCAAATTCTCTATCAGGAAGTACTGTTATTTGGTCTTCATCAAATCAGAGTGTTGCAACTGTTGCAGGTGGAAAAGTAACTACTAAAGCAGTTGGAACAACTACTATCACAGCAACTGCTGGTGGAAAAAGTACTACTTGTACAATAAAGGTAGTAAAACCAAGTATAACTAAAATAAATGCTATATCGGCACAAACGCTTACAGTTGGTCAAACAAAAGCAATTACTATAACTACTAATTTAACTGCAACACAAATGACTACTTTCTATACAAAAAATGATTTAACATTTACATATGCAAATAAAGGTTATGTAACTGCTACTTCTACTGCATCTAATAAGTTTAATCTTAAAGGTGTTAAAAAAGGAAGTACAACTGTATATGCTAAAATTGGTGGAAAGAGTTATGGCTTTAAAGTAACTGTAAAATAAAGAGATTAAATAATCTCTTTTTTTTATTTATATTTATTTATATTTATTATATAATTATAGAGTAGGTTAGGAGGATATTTTATGGGTTATAAAATTATGGATGGTAATGAAGCATGTAGTTATGTTTCTTATAATTTTACTGAAATAGCTGGAATTTATCCTATTACTCCATCTTCTACTATGGCAGAGTTAATAGATAAATGGAGTAGTGAAGGTAAAAAGAATTTTTATGGAGATCAAGTAAAAGTTGTAGAAATGGAAAGTGAAGCAGGTGCTGCTGGAATGATTCATGGAGCTCTTCAAAATGGTTCAATTGCATCTACTTATACAGCATCACAAGGATTGTTATTAATGATTCCTAATATGTATAAGATTGCAGGAGAAATGCTTCCAGGAGTTATAAATGTAGCGGCTAGAACTCTAGCAAGTCATTCATTATCTATTTTA
Organism: Bacilli bacterium; assembly: GCA_017541325.1. Classification (GTDB taxonomy): domain Bacteria; phylum Bacillota_I; class Bacilli_A; order RF39; family UBA660; genus RUG11788. The sequence continues at coordinate 7,079 of JAFXZI010000013.1, read as the reverse complement.
GGAGATCATCAAGATATTTATGCAGTAAGACAAACTGGTTTTGCAATTCTTGCTAATTCATCTGTTCAACAAGTAATGGATTTAACTAGTATTGCTTATCTTGCATCTTTAGATGGAAAAATTCCTTTCTTAAATTTCTTTGATGGATTTAGAACAAGTCATGAACTACAAAAAGTAGAATTACTTGATATGGATAAAGTAAAGAAATTAATTAATGAAGAAAGTCTAAAAGATTTTAAAAATCGTGCACTATCTAACAATATAGTTACTCGTGGTACAAATCAAAATGATGATATTTTCTTCCAAGTAAGTGAAGCAAGAAATAAATACTATGATGATTTACCAGATATTGTTAATAATTATATGGAAGAGATTAGTTTAATTACAGGAAGAGAATATAAACCATTTAATTATTATGGATCTAAAAAAGCTAGAAAAGTTATAGTAGCGATGGGTTCAGTATGTGAAACAATCAAAGAGACAATTGATTATTTAAATAAAAATGGAGAAGATTTAGGACTTATTGAAGTTCATTTATATAGACCATTCAGTAGTAAGTATTTATTAAATGTACTTCCTAAAACAGTAGAGAAAATTGCAGTACTTGATCGTACAAAAGAAAATGGTTCTGCAGAACCTCTATATTTAGATGTACTAGATGCTTTAAAAGGTAAAAATATAGATATTGTTGGTGGTAGATATGGACTATCTAGTAAGAATACTACTCCATATCAAATAAAAGCAGTATATGATTTTCTAGATAGTACTAAGAAATTTAATGGATTTACTATTGGTATATTTGATGATGTAACTAATAAGAGTTTAAAAGAAAAGAAATTTGACTATACTAATGGAGCTCATGAAATCTTAATATATGGATTTGGATCAGATGGAATGGTTACTGCATCTAAAGATATTATTAAGATAACTGGTACTAATACTGAAGCATATACTCAAGGATATTTTGAATATGACTCTAAAAAGAGTGGAGGACTTACTAGATGTCATTTAAGATTTTCTAAGAAACCAATTAGAAGTACATATTATGTAAATCATCCATCTCTAGTAGTTTGTACAAAAGATAATTATTTAAATAAATATTATATGTTAGATAATATAGAAGAAAATGGTACTTTTGTTATTAATACTACTAAAACACAAGAAGAATTATTTAACTCTATGACTAATAGAGATAAAAAGATAATTAAAGAAAAGAATATTAAGATGTACATGGTAAATGCTACTAAAGTATCATTTGATGTAGGTCTAGGTAATAAAATTAATACTATAATGGAAACTATTATATTTAAGTTAAGTAAGATTATTCCATTTAAGTTTGCTGAAGAAAAACTAAAAGAAAATCTAGAATCTTTATTTGGTAATAAAGGACCAGATGTAGTAGAGAAAAATATAAAAGCTATAGATCAAGCTATAGAAAATCTTGTAGAAGTAGATACATCTAAGATGGAACTTAATAAGAAAGCTGACTATAAGAAAACTATATTTGATTTAATAGATGCTAAAATGGGAGATAAATTAAGAGTATCTGAAGTAGAAGAATATATAGATGGTACTTTTGAAGGTGGAAAGAGTAAAGATATTAAGAAGGATATTGCTGATATGTTACCAACATATGATTCTTCTAAATGTATTACTTGTAACCAATGCTCATTCGTTTGTCCTCATGGTGTAATTAGACCATTTATAATTGATGAAGAGGAATTTGAGAAATTACCAGATGAATTAAAAGAAAAAGCAATTCCTGCTAATATTCCAAATCAAAACTTTAAGTTTATAATTGGTATTAATATAGAAAACTGTACTGGATGTGGACTATGTGTAAATACTTGTCCTGGTAAAAGAGGAGATAAAGCTCTTAATCTTAAACCTGCTGAAGAAGTTAGAACAGAAGCAAATATTAAGAATAATGAGTATTTATTTACAAATATTGCGGAGAAAAAGAATATATTCAATCCAAATACTGTTAAGGGAAGTCAATTTATTAAACCTAAGTTCGAATATAGTGGTGCTTGTGCAGGATGTGGAGAAACTCCATATATTAAATTATTAAGTCAATTATTTGGAAATGAATTAGTAATTAGTAATGCTACTGGATGTTCATCAATTTATGGTGGAGGAATTCCAGCTACACCTTACTCTGTACCTTGGGCAAATTCACTTTTCGAAGATAATGCTGAATTTGGATTTGGTATGGAAGTTGCAGATCGAATTCGTAAAGATAAGATTAGAAGTATTATTGAAGAAAATATTAATAGTATTCCAAAAACTTATCAAGAGATATGTGCAAGTTACTATAAGAATCCTACATATGAAAACAGTTGTCTATTATATGAAGCAGTAGATAACTTAAAGATTAAAGAATTAAAAGAAATGAAAGACTTTATCAAAACCAAATCTTTCTGGATTATTGGAGGAGATGGTTGGGCATATGATATAGGATTTAATGGACTAGATCATGTAATTTCTAATAGAGAAAATATTAATATCTTAGTACTTGATACAGAAGTATATTCTAATACTGGAGGACAATCTTCTAAATCAAGTAAAGTAGGAAGTATTGCTAAGTTTACATCAGCTGGTAAAGAAAATGCTAAGAAAGACTTAGCAAAGATTGCTCTTACTTATCCACATGTATATGTAGGTACAATATCACTTGGTGCTAATATGCAACAAGCAATAAATACATTAAATGAAGCTAAAAATTATAATGGACCATCTATAGTAATTGCTTATGCTCCATGTATTGCACAAGGAATATTAAAAGGAATGAGTAATTCTATTGAAGAGGAGCGCATTGCTACTCAAGTAGGATACTTCCCAATATTTAGATATAATCCTGAAACTAAAGAATTTAAGTTAGACTCTAAAGCAGAATTTAATGGATATAAAGACTTCTTACTAGGTGAATCAAGATATCGTAATCTACAAAAGATTAATCCAGATAAAGCAGATGAACTTTATAATCAAAATGAAGAAAATGCTAAGATGAGATACGAATTCTATGAAAGTTTAGATAAAAAAGATTCTTAAAAAAAGAATCTTTTTTCTTTTTAAAATAAAGATTTTATGATATAATATACGGCAGGAAGTGATGGGAATGGTTAATCTGTCAGAAGTAAAAGGAATCGGACCTAAAACTGAACTTTTATTTAATAAAATTGGGATATTTACAGTAGATGATTTAGTAACACATTACCCATTTAGATACGATGTTTTAAAACGTAGTAACTTAGATAATATAGAAGAAGACGAAAAAGTTATAATGGATGGTAAAGTAGAAAGTATACCTTTAATAGTAAGATTTAAAGGAGGACTTAATAAGTTAAACTTTAGACTAGCTAGTCCAAATGGTCCTATAGGCGTATCTATCTTTAATAGAGCATTTTTAAAACCACAACTTACTATTGGTACTAGTGTTATTGTAATCGGTAAATATGATAAAACTAAAAATATTATTAGTGCATCTGATATAAAGTTTGGTACTTTATCAAAAGAAGATAAAATAGAACCAGTATATCATAGTACAAGTGGACTTACTCAAAAAAATTTAAGTAATTATATTAATACTTGTTTATTAAAATATGGAAATGATATAGAAGATAATATTCCAAAATATTTAATGGATAAATATGATTTTTCTAATAAAAAAACTGCACTTAATATAATCCATAATCCACCTAACTTCGATAAGATAAAGGAAGCTAGTATAAGACTTAAATATGAAGAATTATTTGAATTTATGTTTAAAGTAAACTATCTAAGACTTCAAAATGAAAAGAAAGAAGCAGGAATAGCAAGATCTGGAGATATATCTTTATTAGATGATATTATTAAAAGTTTATCTTTTGAACTTACAGGAGATCAAAAAAATGTATTAAAAGAAATAATAGATGATATGAATAGTAGTAAAAAGATGAATCGTATCATTGAAGGAGATGTTGGTTCAGGTAAAACTATAGTAGCATTTCTTGCAATGTATTATAATGCACTATGTGGATATCAATCTGCTTTAATGGCACCAACTGAGATACTAGCTATTCAACACTACAATAACTTTAAAAGCCTATTTAAGGGTAAAAAAGTTAATGTAGAACTTCTTACTGGATCTATTACAAAGAAAGATAAGAAACCTATTTATGATGGTTTAAAAGATGGATCTATTAATATAGTAATTGGAACTCATGCTTTAATCCAAGATGAAGTAGAATATAATAACTTAGGTTTAGTAATAACAGATGAACAACATCGTTTTGGGGTTAATCAAAGAGCAAATCTAAAAAATAAAGGTAAAAAACCAGATGTTTTATATATGAGTGCTACTCCAATACCAAGAACTTATGCACTAACTATATATGGAGATATGGATGTATCTATAATAAAAGAAATGCCAAAGGGAAGAAAACCGGTTAAAACAGTTGTTAAAAATACAAGTGAAGTAAAAGATGTACTTTCTATGATGTATGAAGAATTAAAAGCTAAACATCAAGTATATGTAATCGCACCATTAATAGAAGAATCTGATAATATTGATTTAACTACTGTATATAATTTAAGAGATAAAATGAATCTAGCTTTTGGATCTAAATATAATATTGATATTGTTCATGGTAAAATGGCATCTCAAGCAAAAGATCTAATCATGAACGAATTTAAACAAAATAAAGTAAATATTCTAATAAGTACTACTGTAATTGAAGTAGGAGTAGATGTACCAAATGCAACTATGATGGTTATATTTGATGCTAATAGATTTGGACTTTCTACACTTCACCAATTAAGAGGAAGAGTAGGACGTAGTGAACTAGAGTCTAAATGTGTTTTGATAAGTGATATAGAAGATGTTAAAAGACTAGAAATAATGGAAAATACTAATGATGGATTTGAAATTGCTGAGGAAGACTTTAAACTAAGAGGTGCAGGAGATATTTTTGGAACTAAACAATCTGGAGATATGAACTTCAAAATAGCAAATCTAAAATCTGATTATAAGATTCTATCTCAAGCTAAAAAAGACTCACTAGAATTTTTAAAAAATAAAGAAGAAGATTCTAATCCTTTAAAAATAAGGTTAATAGAAAAAATAGATGTAAAATAATAAAATCAGTTCAATAAAAAGAATTGATTTTTTTTATATTCTATATTATTATTAAATTACATAAAGATAGACAATAATCTTTATGTAAGATGAAACACTATTACGGTCTTAATGTGATAGTGTAATTCAACCAAAACCCCCTGAAGTTCCCTCGAAAGAGGGAACACTTTTTGTTTTATAAGGTTTTCTGAGGTTTTTAATTTTTTCTAGATACCAAGCCAGATACCAAAAACCTATTTTCAGATACCAAATTTATTTTTTATTTAAGTTTATCTAAATACCTAGATTTAAATTATCTATGGTATTTTTTACGTTAGTAAGATTATTTGGAAACATATGAGCATAGGTATCTAAAGTTTCTTTAGTACTAGCATGTCCTAAATACTTAGATACAGTTGTTACTGGTTGTCCTGTATTTATTAATAGAGATGCACAACTATGTCTAAAAGAGTGTAGTGGTATTCTTCTAATATCTGCACTTTCAGCAATTCTTTTATTTATTCTATGCATCATACCAAATGTTAATGGATCTAATTCTCCAAAGATAAACCATTTTTCGTTAAATCCGTAGTATTTCTTTTTCTCATAATAAAGATTTACTAAGTCATTGTATAAGACATCAGTAAGAGGTAATGTTCTAATACTCTTTTGAGTTTTAGGTGGTGTTAGTTCATAATATTTTTGACTATCTTTAACGCTATTAGCTTGTTTAGTAATAGATACTAATTTATTATTCCAATCTATATCAGACCATTGTAGTCCACGACATTCACCACGACGCAATCCACAATAATATAACATTTCAAACATTGTTTTATCATTTAGATTAGTAGCACCCATAATATATTTTTGAAATTCTTCAAAGGTATAAACATCTTTTTCTTCTTTCATCTCATTTGGATCTTTGAAGAATTCTATTTTCTTATAAAAACGCATTAAATTGATATCGTACATTTTCATACCCCAGTTAAGAATAATCTTAAGAAATTTTTGAATATCGTTTCTACTAGAACATTTAATAGGCTTATCCCATAGCTCTTGCTGAAACTTATGATATAGATTACCATCCATATCTTTTAACTTAACATTTTCAAAACTAGTAAAATATCTTCTTCTTTTTAAATATGTTTCCATAGTTCTTCTTCGAACTTTATTTTTTTGTGATTCAATATATTGGTCGGTAAGAGTACCAAATGTCATATCCATATCTCCACCAAACTCAACCTTATTATTTAAAAACTCTCTTTCAGCATTCATTGCATCTAGTTTAGTTTTATATGCTTGTGAAAATTTCTTTTTCCATTTTCCGCTCTTATCTTTTTCATTCCAATAATATTTATATTTACGACCATCTTTAGTCCATTGATTTTTAGGTAATTTATATATTCCCATATATCGTTCCTCCTTTGTTGGAATTTATAAATATACCAGTTCGTAACAATATTATTTTACCATATAAACTGATAATATTATAAATCATCTCTCTAATTCATCTTTAGATTTTGAATGTTTCTTTAAATAATCTCTTGTAGTATCAATAGCATAATCAATATCATTTGCTTCATACCAAGAATAAGGTATATGAAGAATATCAAATATTTTGGTTGTTAGTGAGAATATTTTATCTTGAATTCTTTTCTTAAACATCTTAAATTCCTCTGCTAATTCTTCAAATTTATTCTTCCAAGTATTGATTTCATTATCTTTTTGATTAATGATAATTTTTTGATTAGCTATAATTTTATTTTGTTCTTTATATGCTTTACCAGATCTAAAACTATTAACTTCTTCAGTGAGTGATTTAATCTCTAAATCCTTCCTTATATTATCTTCAGCAAGTTCTTTTGAATAAGTAGATAGATTATCTATATCTTCATCTTTATATTGCTTAATAAGACCTTTTTTAACAGGATTTAAGATATCTTTTGCAGTTTCTTTATCAACTTTATCAATAAACTCATTT
>JAFXZI010000012.1 GCA_017541325.1 Bacilli bacterium | reverse complement strand
GGTTTAGCATATAAGGTTGTAAACAATACAAATACTTTATATAGTTATAGCGAAATTAGTAGTATTACAGGTACAAGTGAAGAAAAAACTAAAATGATATATGGAGTTTATGACTATAACACTAAAGATACAAAATTAACTTCATTGGAGTTATGTAATTTAGTAATAAATAATTCCAATAATGAATTATTAAAAGATAAAATTAGTTCATCACAACTAAAAGAATTAAATCTAGTAAAAGAGGTAATGACTAGTACATTAAATAATGCAAAATATAGTGCTTCTAGTTTAAGCTCATTACTAGGAATAGATAGCGAAAAAATAAGTTTACTATTTAGTTTATACAATTCAAAATATAAAAAAAATGGACAGGAAATATCTTTATATAACTATGTTAATTTTATTGTAAATAATGTGATGAATAATAAAAACTATTCAAATAACTTTGATTCTAGCAAGAAAGAAAAACTTAATACAATTAATAAATTAATGAGCAATTCATTAAATAATTATAAATATACTTCAAATGAAACTTTTGGAACATTGAAAGTATTGAGTGATAATTTAGATCAATCATTAATTGATTTAGTTTATATGTATTATGGAAGTAGTAATGAATACAATGATTCTTGGAAAATGACCATAGAAGAATTTATCAATTATATAAATGATGACATATTAACTGATTCTAGATTTGATAATTTCATTGATAAAGATAAAAGAAACATAATAATTGATGCAAAAAAGACTGTAGATAAATCAAAAAAAATGATAGTATCATCCAAATATTCTAGAATAGTATTAAATACAAGTTATCCATTTGAAGAACAGGAAACATTTGATTTTATAAATGATATTCATGATAAAATTGGTGATAAAGAAGATATCTATGTTGTTGGTAACTCTCCAATGGCAGTAGAAATGAGTAAAACATTTAATGGTGAATTAAATAGAATAACAATTTTAACGATGATATTTATATTTATTGTTGTTGCATTAACTTTTAAAGATTTAATTATTCCTTTGGTTCTAGTTTTAATTATTCAAACAGCAGTATATACTACTATGAGTGCTATATCTCTATCTGGTGGTTCAGTATATTTTATTTCACTTTTAATAGTTCAAGCAATTTTAATGGGAGCAACAATAGATTATGCTATTGTATATACTGAGTATTACCGAGAGTCAAGATTAACAATGGGAGTAAAAGATTCTATAATAAATGCCTACAACGGGTCTATTCATACTATAATTAGCTCTTCATCAATTTTGATAATTGTTACATTAGTAGTTGCAGGATTTGCTTCTGCTATTGCAGCTAAAATATGTGAAACCATATCACAAGGTACATTTGTTGCAGCATTATTGATTTTACTAGTATTACCTGGTGTATTAGCAGCTACTGATAAATTTATCTGTAGAAAAGTCTATTATAAGGAAACTAAGTAGGTTACAATGTGTTAAAAATAATAAAAAACACAAATTTGCATTTGTTTTAGGTTCTTCTGTTTTTGAGAAAACAACATTTAATATTTCTATTAGGAGAGATACATATTCTATAAAAGAAAAAGGTAATTAATCGCAACATTAAGATATTAAGAGAATGTAAAAATTCTCTTTTTCTGTGGTAAAATATTATATAGATATATTAATTGCCACGATAAGTAGCATAAATGTAAAGCAATATTGCTGTTATAAAATGAAACATCAATGTAAAATTAAAGTCAGAAAGAAGGAGATATTATGACATTGGGCCAAAAATTAAAAGAGATAAGAAGAAGATTTGGATTATCTCAAGAAAGCCTTGCTGAAATAATGAATGTTTCAAGACAAGCAATAACTAAATGGGAAAGTGATGAAGGACTTCCGGATGTAAGTAATTTACAAGAATTATCAAAAGTATTTAATCTTACAGTTGATTATTTATTAGATAATGATAATTCACTACCTGCTTTATCTATGAAGAAAGAATTAGATAAAGATAAATATGAAATGAATGGGAAAGGTTATAAGCAAATATTAAAAGACTATTTTACTGAACCTTGGGAAATTTACGAGTTATTAAGAAGTGAAAATAAAGGAAAACTTGCTAGAGTAGTAAGTGACTGGATAATTGGTGCAGGTGCAATGGAAACTGTTGATGCACTAAATGATACAACACCATATTATTTAATCAAAAAAGATGGTTTAAAACTACTAGTAAATATTCATGATTATATTCTTGAAGTAATTGAATTACCAGAAAATACAAATGATAAAAAGTTTGTTTATGGTAAGAATAAATTTAAACAATTTAAAAAATTAGAATTAACAAAATAATCGGAAGATTAAGATATTAGGAGAATGTAAAAATTCTCCTTTTTAGTGATATAATTATATATATGGGTGATTACTTTGAATATAGAAAATGAAGTATTTAAAAGAACAAGTGTTAACTTTAAACAATTAGAAAAATATGGTTTTAAAAAAGAAAAAAATATTTACATCTTTGAAAAAAAATTCTTAAATAATGAATTTAAAGCAATTATTAATATCGACGATAAAGGCCTTGTAAGTGGTAAAGTAATTGATTTACAGGTTGATGAAGAATATACAAATATTAGAACTAAAATGACTGGTGAATTTGTAAATAATGTTAGAGAGTCTTATAAAAACATCTTGATTGATATTAGAAAGCATTGTTTCGAAACAGATTATTTTATAAATGGACAAGCAAATAGAATTAATAAATATATTAAAGAAAAATATAATAATGAACCTGAATTTTTATGGGATAAATTTCCTGGATACGGGGTTTATAGAAACGAAAACAATAATAAGTGGTATGGAATAATAATGAATTTAGATTTATCTAAATTAGATAATGGTTCAGGTGAAGTAGAAATTATTAATGTTAAATTAGCTGAAAACAAGGTTAAAAAATTGTTAAAAGAAAAAGGCTTTTATGAAGCATATCACATGAGCAAGACAGACTGGATTTCAATAATACTAAATGATACATTAAAAGATGAAGAAATAGTATCATTATTAGATGAATCATATAATCTTATAAGCGAACCAGAAGATTGGATAGTACCAGCCAATCCAAAATACTATGATGTTATTAACTGTTTTAATAATACAGATGAAATTATTTGGAAACAATCAAGTGATATTCATATTAATGATACAGTTTATTTATATGTAGCAGATCCATATTCTAAAATTATGTATAAATGTAAAGCAATAGAAGTTAATATTCCATATGAATATAAAGATAAAAATGTATCTATGAATCATGTTATGAGAATAAAATTAATAAAGAGATTAGATAATAAAGAATATACTTTTGAATTTTTAAATAAGTTGGGAATTAAAGCGATAAGGGGCCCTAGAAAAATAGCTAAAGATATAAGTGAAAAGTTAAAATAGAAATGTTCGGAAGATTAAGATATTATGATACTTTAAGTTCGGGTGATAATATGAATACATTTTTTAAATGGGTTTCTTCTCAAAAGGTTTGGATTAATATTTTGCTTTCTTTTTTAACCTGTGGTATTTGGATTGTTGTATGGATAATAGCAAGCACTAAATATAAAAATGAAAAAATAAGTGAAGAAGAAAGAAAGGCAAAGAAAGCGGAAGCTAGATATCAATTAGAAGAATTAATAGGAGCGATAATATTAGGTTTAATTTTTCTTGTTGTAATGTTTTTTATTAATAAATAAAAATTTAATATATTTCTTTAATTGATAATTTAGACTAGATAAAACTAGTCTTTTTTTAACAAATATTTAATTATATTAATAATGATGATAAAATATATAATAGGTGAATAATATGAAGAAAAGATTAAATTGTAAAGACGCAAATGTTAACTTTATTAATTCTGGTATAACGTTAATTTTTACAATGCCAATACTTTTTTTAATATTACCACTTATAAATGTGACCAATGATTTATTTATTAATTTATATTTTTTAATATTAATAATAATAGATTGTGTTTTTATGTATATTTTTGCCATAAAAAGAATTATAAGAAATATAATTGTAAGAAGAAAAGGGAAAATAGTTACAGCGATTGTTAAGAGTTATTGCGATGATAATTATTATATTAATGGAAGAGTTGCTCAAAAAATATTATTAAAAATAAATAGTGATGATAATACTAAAAAAGATATTTGTTATAAATTATCGAGTCCTGAAAAAGGATATGAAATAGATAGTGAAATAGAATTATATTCATATAAAGATATCTTTCTTATTAAAGATAAAAAAAGTAATATAAGACAAAGAATTATAATAACGATTACATCATTTGTCTTTGTAATATTAGTATTATATACAACTATTTTCACTTTAATTCCATTAATTTTTAAAGTATCTCCTTATCAAATGGGAATGAATATTATTCAAAAGACTAATAAAGAAGTAAGATTTAAACTCATTAATTTAAGATATGAAATTCCAAAAGAATTTAATCTTTCTGATTATCAAAAAGATAGATCATATGGTTTTGAAACAAAAAATGATAAACATTTTTGTAGGATTTATATAAATGTTTCTTTAGCTAATCCAAAAGGTCTTCCTGTTGGGAAATGTCAATTTTATGATATAAATGGTCATTATATGAATTATGATGAAGTACAATTAAATGGAGTAACTTGGTGTTATGAAAAAGAAATAGATGAAGAAGAAATAAGTGAAGAGTATATGATAAATGATGGAAAACATTATTTCTCTATAGGTTTATATAATTATAAAGATAATGATGAAACATGCTATACAGGATTTGAAGAATTTAAAAAATCTATTAAATTAATAAAAGACTAGAGTTGTCTAGTCTTTTATTTTATTATTTTAATATTTTTTAAATAATCAATTATATGAATCATAGCTTCTTCAAAATGTTTCCCATCAAAACCATGACCAGCACCTTTTATTAAAAATAATTCACTATTTTTATAAATATTATTTATCATTTTAGAGTGCTCTGGTGAAACTAGATTATCTTTAGTACCTTGAAGAATTAATATTTGTTTTTCATCTTTTTTTATTTCTGTATATACATCCATATCCCAAATATCTAAAAAATATTTAGAACCTACTGTTATGTTATTAGTCATTTTTATACTTTTTGGTATGTCATTTTTATTACTAAATCTATATCTAGCATGAGTAGGTATACTTAGTGCAGGATATAATAAAACAGTTCCTTTTATATCATCTCTTTTAGCTGATATTAATGCAGATATTGCACCACCTTGACTTGATCCCATTAGGATTATTTGGTCTTTATCAACAAAATCTAACTTTTTTACATAATCAATTATTGTTTCTAAATCATCCATCTCAGTTAAAAATGACATATCTTTTGAAGAACCATCACTGTTATTATTATTTCTTCCACCTCTAAAATCAAATGTTATAGTTGCTATATCATATTTAACTAATTCTTTAGCATAATCTATTCCAGCTCGATATGATGCACCTAGTCCATGTGAATATATTACTATAGGCATTTTTTTATTCTTTTTAGGTTTATAAATTCTTGCAAATATTTTTTGATTTGAATCATTTTTTATATATATTTCTTTAATAGAATAATCTCTACTTTCATACATATAGAATATTGATGATGCAAGCGCTAGTGTAATAATAAATAGTATTATAATAATTTTCTTTTTCATTTTTACCTTCCTGTTCTTTCTTTAATTATATAATAATTTTAACAAAAAACTAAATAAGTAGAGTAATATATTAATATTTTGATATAATTATTTTGAAGAGAAGGAGGCCTTTTATGGAAACTTTATTTACTGTTCCAGATGATATAGTTCCTTATTTTTTTCAATGTCTTATTGATAAAGGAAAATATAAAATTGAAAATAATGATGGTACGATTTTAATAAATCCAAGAGAACAAGAAAGTTATTATAAACCTGTAATAGTTGTAAAAGATATTAATGAGTTAGAAGAGTCGCTTGAAAAATATGTACAAGTCCTAAATGATTATTATGGAGATATAGACTTACAAGATTATCAAGATTTAAGTTTTTTCTTTAATAATTTACTTTTAAATATGACTAATACTGATGCAGAAGATTTAGCTAAATTTATTAATAAAAGAGTACAGATGTTTAAAAAAGATAAATTAGAACCATATAAAGAAAGAACTCATGTAGTAGATATAGATGATAGTAAGTTTTTTGCTCAAAGAGAAGTAGAAAGTCCAGGACTTGAAACTCCATATTGTATGATTTTTGAAATGGAAAAAAATGGTAATGTCTATGGACTTCCTTTAGTTAGATATTCGGTTGATCGTGATACTTGTTATATTTATTCTGTACAAATGGGTAGAGATAGGAATTATCAATATCAAGAACAAGAATATAAGGAAACAGTTAATAAGGTTAATTCTGGTTTAAAAAAATATAGAGATGTTCCTCCAAACTTTGTATTATCTCTAGCACTTTTTACTAAAATACTAAATGATAATAATGTAAATAATATTATAATTCCAGATTACTTATTTGGAAGATATAAGAATTATTATGGAGCTACTACAGTAGTTAAAAGCGATAAAATATTAAGTAGAATTTTAGATAAGTTTGTTGATTTAATATGTCGTATGGATATGCAAGTAGATGGCTTTGATATATCTACATATCCAAATGATGTTGATAGTTTTATGAGAGTTAAATTAAATAATCCAAAAAGTGATAATAAAATGCTTGATGAAATATTTAGTGGTAAACACAGATAAAGTATAATAATATATAGTTAGGAGTGATATTATGATTAAACTAGAACAATATAGAGATCCATGGTTAAGTGAAAAGATGGATGAAGTAATTGGTTTTTATCCAAGAGAATTCTATACTTTTGATAATTTTTCTTCATTTAAAGTAGAATGGAATGGTTATTTATATTCATCTGTTGAGGAAGCATATCAAGCAGCTAGTTTCATGGGTAGTGACGAAGAATTAGTTGAAAAGATTAAACATTCTCATTCAGCAGATGAAGCTCAAAGAATAGCATATGCAAATAGAGATAAGCAAAGAAAAGATTGGAATGAAGTTAAAGTAGGTATAATGGAAGAATTACTTAGACTTAAAATAGAACAAAATCCATATGTAAAAAAGAAATTATTACAAACAGAAGATTATTTAATAGTAGAAGATTCTCCAAAAGATTCTTTTTGGGGTTGGGGACCTAATAGAGATGGAAATAATCAATTAGGAAAACTATGGATGAAATTAAGAGATGAATATAAAAGTAAGGATAAGAATTAGATATAATATAGAAGGACTTTATAATACAATTAATCAAAAATGAATAATTATAATGACTAGAGAAATCTAGTTTTTTTCTTTGTGATATAATAATTGTGTTATTTCAGTTACGTTTAAGTTTAATTAATTATTATTGATTTAGTGGTGGTTATATGAAAATATTAATTATAGAAGATGAATATAATTTAGCTGATGCAATATCTAGTATGCTAAAAACTCAAAAATATGATGTAAGAATTGAAGTTGATGGTGAAAATGGATTAGAAGAAGCATTAACTGATATATATGATTTAATTATTCTAGATGTCATGTTACCTAGAAAAAACGGTTTTGAAATATTAAAAGAATTAAAAAATGAAAAGATTAATTCAAAGATTATTATGCTTACTGCTAAAACTACTATTGATGATAAAATGATAGGTTTTAATAATGGTGCAGATGATTATTTAACTAAACCATTTCATATGGATGAGTTAATGGCTAGAGTAAATGTACAACTTAGAAAAAACAATAATATATCTTATGACATTATTGAACTTGGGGATCTTACATTAAATATTAAAAGTATGGAATTAAGTAATAAATTTGGAAATCAAAAAGTAAAAATAATTGGAAAAGAATTTCAACTTTTAGAGTTATTAATGAACAATGCTAATAGAGTTATGGAAAAAGAACAACTATTTGTAAAAATATGGGGTTATGATACAGAGTGTGACATAAATTCTTTAGAAGCTTATATATCTTTTATAAGAAAAAAATTAAAATTAATTAGGTCAGAAGTTAATTTAAAAGCTATTAGAAATATGGGGTATATTTTGGAGGTAAAAGATGAAGAAATTAAGAATTAAAGTCTTTTCTATTATATTTATTCTTTTAACAGTTTTTACTCTAGGTATTATGATTGCATCAAATGCTAAAACATATTTTGAAAAAGACAAAGCTATCTCTGATTTTTTACAAAATGTATCTAGAAGAAATAACAAAATTAAACACAAACCAGAACTACCTCCCGAAAGAGAAGATGAAGATAAAAATGTTAGACAAGTATATTTAGATTTTACTGTATATACAATCATACTTGATGATGATGGTAATTATAAAGAGATAATTAATAATACTTTTGATGAAGATATAGATGAAGAAAAAGTAGAAGAAATAGCTAAAAAAATAATTGAAAAACATAAAAGTAATTATTATGTTGGAAATCTATATAATAATAAATTTTCTTATGTTTTTACATCTAATAATGAGCTTGTAATAATAGATAATTCGAATATTAATAAAATGTTAGTTGATCAATTAATTACTTATATCTTTTTATTTATTTTCTGTGAAATCATAATATTTATTATTACTTATTTAATTACTAATTGGATTATTGATCCAGTAAAAAAATCTTTTGAAAAACAAAAAGAATTTATTGCAGATGCATCTCATGAACTTAAAACTCCTCTTGCGGTTATGATAGCAAGTTGTGATGCATACTTTAATGACAAAGATGAAAAATGGATACATAATATGAAAAATGAATCTGAAAGAATGACAAAATTAGTTACTGAGTTGCTTGATTTAGCCAGAGCCGAAAAAGAACAAGATTTAATTATGGAAGATAGAAACTTATCAGAAATTGTTGAAGGTGCTGCTTTATCATTTGATAGTTTATTTTATGAAAATAAAATAAAAACTAAATATAATATAGAAAGTAATATATATTTAAAATGTAATGAAGATAAAATAGTTGAATTACTTACTATATTAATAGATAATGCTATTAATCATTGCTCTAATAAAGGAAAAGTAAATATAAATTTATATAAAAAGAATAAACAAATAGTATTAGAAGTAATGAATACGGGGTTACCTATAAAAAAAGAGGATGAAGAAAAAATATTTGAAAGATTTTATAAAGTAGATTCATCTAGAAATAGAAATTCAAATAATTATGGACTTGGTCTTGCAATTGCAAAAAACATTGTAGAAAAACATAATGGAAAAATATCAGCATCTTCGTCTGATAAATTTACTACCTTTAAAGTAATATGGAATCAAAAATAATTTTGATTCTTTTTATTTTTCAGTTTCATTTAAGAATAAAGTAATAATTTATTAATGTAACTAATAAAGGAGGAAACATGTATATATTTAAAAATGCGATAAAAAATATTACAAGGAGTAAAGGAAGAAACATTTTAATAGGAATAATAATAATAGTAATAGCTGCTGCTTCAAGCATTACTTTAGCTATAAGAGAAAGTGCAAACAATATAGTTAGTGCATATCAAGAAAAGAATAAAATTGAAGCAACAATTGGGATGAATCGTAATTATTTGATGGAAAAGTTAAGAGAAGACAATGCAAGTCAAGAAGATATGATCAATGCTTTTAATAGTATTGAAAGTATTACTGAAGAAGAAATAGAAAAGTATGGGAAAAGTGATTATATTAGTAGTTTTTACTATACTTATGATTTGTCTGTTGATGCAAAAGATCTTACAGAGGCAACGGATAGTTTAGTAAAGGAAAAAACAGAAGTAACAACTGATACAACGACTACTACTAAGAAAACTACAACAACTAACGGTTCGAATAGTAGAAACAATCCAGGAGGTCCTCCACCAGGAGGGAAATCATCAACAACTACAACTCAAAAAAGAACTACAACAACTAGAAAAACAACAGAAAAGATTTTTAATGAAAAAGCACAAGATGGTGCCTTTACTTTAATAGGATATAAATCATATGAAAACATGAGTAAATTTGTAAATGGAGATTATACAATTACTGATGGAGAAATGTTTAGTGATTTTGAAAGTGATTCCGTAGTTATAAGTGAGGAACTTGCTTCTTTAAATGAATTAAAAGTAGGAGATAAAATAACTTTTGTAGATCCTAAAAATGATAAAAATACATATGAAGCAACAATAACAGGAATATATAAAGAAAATACTGATAGTTCAAATAATATGTCTACCATGTTTACAAATAGTGCAAATGAAATAATAACTAATGTTAGTTTTGTAAAAAAAATATTATTGGGAAATGAAGATTTATCTGTAACAATTACACCTACATTTATTTTAAATAATAAAGAGTCTGTTGAATTATTTAGTACTGAGGTTAAAGAAAAAGGATTATCTGATTATTACATGATTACAAGTAATATAGATGAGATAGAAAGTGCAACAAAATCAGTAGATAACGTAAAAATATTCGCAACTACATTCTTAATAATTACTTTAATAATTGGAGGAGTAGTTTTAGTTGTAATTAATATGATTAATATTAGAGAAAGAAAATATGAAATAGGTGTACTACGAACAATTGGAATGAAGAAAAGTAAAGTATCTTTACAATTTATGTCTGAATTATTAATTGTTTCAATATTTGGACTACTTATAGGAGCTGGAATTGGTTCATTTTTAAGTGTTCCTGTATCCAATAAATTATTAGCTAATGAAATAGAAAATGCTAATGCTAAGTATGATGATATAGGGAAAAATTTTGGTAGAGGAGATATTGACAACAATCATAATGAAAACAATTCAAATGAAGAAAATAATAATAAAAGTTTTAGAAATTTTGATTTTGGAATAGCAAAAGTAAATGAAGTAGATAGTATTGATGCTATAGTAGATTTTAAAGTATTAGGTGAATTACTTGGAATAGGTGTTTTATTAACATTCGTATCATCTCTTGCAAGTATGATTGCTATAGCAAGATTTTCACCACTTCAAATACTAAAGGAGAGAAGTTAATGAGTAGTATATTAAATGTAAAAAATGTAAGTTATCGTTATAAAGATGCAGCTAAAGATGAATATGTATTTAAAGACTTAAATATTTCTTTTGAACTAGGAAAATCATATGCTATTAAAGGTAAGAGCGGTTCTGGTAAAACAACTTTATTATCATTAATTAGTGGACTTGAAAAAAAATATAATGGTGAAATACTATATGATGGAAAAAATTTAAAAAAAATGAATTTAGATAAGTATAGAAATAGTGATATAGGTATAGTATTTCAAAGCTATAATTTGTTGCCACAGTTTACAGCAGAAGAAAATATTATATTATCAATGGATATAAATAATCTAAAAAAAGTAAATAAAAAACAAAAAGCGATTGAATTAATGGAACAAGTAGGATTAAAAAAATCTCTTGCAAAAAGAAGAGTACTAAAACTATCTGGAGGAGAGCAACAAAGAATTGCAATTGCAAGATCCTTATCTTATAATCCTAAAATAATTCTTGCTGATGAACCTACTGGAAATCTAGATAAAGAAACAGAAAATGAAATATTAAAGATATTTAACAATCTAGCTCACAAAGAAAACAAATGCGTAATAATAGTTACTCATTCCCAAAATGTTTGTAACAATGTAGATAAAGTATATGATTTGTTAAAAAATGTATAATAGTATAGTCGATAGAGTAATAAGTATTCCCAAACTCACACCAATCAATACTTATTACAAAAAAGAAACAACAGAAAGAATCTGTTGTTTTTCAGTTTTATTTCAGTTTTAAATTTTAAATTAATAATAGGAGGAAATTAAAATGAAAAAAGAAGAAAAAACAAAAATAAGTACAAAGTACAAAAAGAATAATTATGTTTATGTAGTAGTTATTTGTATTTTAGTTCTAATATTATTTGGTTTCATAATAGGAATAAAATCTAATATGATAAAAAATGCTAATAATGCTGATCTAGAAGAAACAATTGAATTAAAACATACAACAACAGCAAATGTAAAATCTAGTGGAGTATATATTACAGATGTTTCAGATGTTGTGGATGAGGTAATGCCATCAATTGTTGCAATTACTAGTAAAACAATTATTAATTCTGGAATGTTTGGACCAAATAGATATACAGCAGAAGGAGCAGGATCAGGAGTAATAGTTGCAGAAAGTGATAGTGAATTATTTATTCTTACAAATTATCATGTTGTAGAGGATACTTCTGAATTATCAGTTACTTTTGTTGATACAGAAAGTTATGATGCATCGGTTAAAGGAGTATCGAAAAGAAAAGATATAGCTATTGTATCTGTTAAGAAAAAGAATATCAGTAGCGAGACACTAAAACAAATAAAAATTGCAACTCTAGGTAATAGTGATGAACTAAAAGTTGGAAATGGAATTATTACAATTGGGAATGCTTTAGGTTATGGACAATCTGTTACGACAGGTATTGTTAGTGCAATTAATAGAGAAGTTTCAACTGATGAATATGTACAATCAATGATTCAAATTGATGCAGCAATTAATGGTGGTAATAGTGGAGGAGCTTTACTAA
This sequence comes from Bacilli bacterium, assembly GCA_017541325.1. Classification (GTDB taxonomy): domain Bacteria; phylum Bacillota_I; class Bacilli_A; order RF39; family UBA660; genus RUG11788. Next base: position 190,113 of record JAFXZI010000012.1, on the reverse strand, counting down.
ATAGTAAAGGTGAAGTTGTTGGAATAAATACAATCAAATATTCATCAAATTCTTCAAGAACAACATCTAGTATAGAAGGAATGGGATTTGCAATTCCTATATCTGATATTGAAGATATAATTAAAGATTTAATAAATGGAAAAGATGATGAAGGAGTATCTTTAGGAATTGAAGGATATATGAATGATTCAAATTCGAAAATTCCTGAGGGATTTTATGTAACATCAATTATTACTAATAGTAATGCAGATAATTCTAATTTAGAAATAGGTAGTATTATTGTTTCAATTGATGATAATAAAGTTACTTCTGTAGATTCAATTAGAAAAGTATTAAACAATAAGAAAAAAGGGGATACTATAAAATTAAAGATAAAATATCCTGATAAAAATGAATATAAAGAAAAAGAAATAATTATTAAATTAAATTAGTAATTTCAGTTTTATTTCAAGTTAATAATATATGATTATTATGTAAGGAGATGATATATGATAAAATAAAAGAATAGAATACAATGATAGATAATTATACAATGAATGGAGGTAAAATATGAAAGATAAAATAATTGTTTTTATTATAGGAGTATTAGTTGGAGCAGTTATATCAACAGGAGCTTTCTATGTTTATTCAACAACTTCAAATAGTTGTAATAATAATCAACCTACTCAAATGAACGGAGGAACTCCACCAGAGATGCCAAATGGTCAAAACAATCAAAATGGACAACCACCAGAAATGCCAAGCAATAATAATGAACAAAATAGTAATAATAGTTAAGGAAAGGAAAAAATATGAAAGATAAGAAAAACATAACATATATAATTATTATATTAGTTCTAATTATTATACTTAGTGTACTTTGGTATTTAATAATAAATGGTAATAAAACAAATACTAATAATGATAATAGAAATCAACAAAATATGAATAATACTAAAGCATCATATACTGCATCTAAAGAAATAACAAGTGATGAAGATATTGATGATGGCGAATATAACTCTACAAATAGTGATGAAAATGCTATTTTAATATCTGGTGATATAAACTCAACTTTATCAAATATAACAGTAAGTAAAACAGGAGATTCAGATGGAGGCGATAATACTTCTTTTTATGGAACTAATTCTGCAATACTTGCAAAAGATGGTGCAAATATAACTATTAAAAATGCCAAAATAACAACTGATGCAACAGGAGCAAATGGTGTATTTAGTTATGGTGGATCAGCAACTACTAATAATTCTCAAAATGATGGAACAACAGTAAATATTTCTGATTCGACAATTACAACTAGTAAAGATAATTCTGGAGGAATAATGACAACAGGTGGCGGAATCATGAATGCTACAAATTTAACTATTACAACAGCTGGTACTAGTAGTGCAGCTATTAGATCTGACAGAGGAGGAGGTACTGTTACTGTAGATAAAGGTACTTATAAAACAACTGGAAAAGGATCACCTACTATTTATTCAACTGCTAATATAACTGTAAAAAATGCAACTTTAACTGCAACAGCTTCTGAAGGAGTAGTTATTGAAGGGAAAAACAGTGTAACTCTTGAAAATGTAGAATTAACTGATACTAATAATACATTAAACGGACAATCTACAACGTACAAAAACATTTTCCTATACCAATCTATGAGTGGAGATGCTGCTGATGGAGAAGCGGTATTCACTTCTAAAAATTCTACAATTATAACAAACAAGGGTGATAGTTTTTATGTAACTAATACTACTGCAACAATCAATCTAGAAAACAATAAAATTATAAATAACGATTTTACTGGAAAATTTTTAAGAATTCAAAAAGATTCTTGGGGAAATTCTGGAAGTAACGGTGGAACAGTTACTCTTAATTTAACTAATCAAGAAGCAGAAGGAGATATTGTTGTAGATGAAATATCTAAATTAACAATAAAATTATCTAATGGTTCTTCCTTCATTGGTGCAATAAATAATAGTAACGAAGGAGAAGTATCATTAACTTTAGATAAAACAAGTACAATTACATTAACAGGAGATACTTATTTAAAAACGTTAACTAATGCAGATTCAACTAATAGTAATATTAATTTGAATGGATATAAATTATATGTAGGAGGTAAAGAATTTAAAAAATAGAAACTACAAAGACTAGAGATATCTAGTCTTTTTTTGTTATAATAATTGTGGAGAATGATAAAGTGAGTCTTACTATTAACATTTATTATAAAGGTGAAAATGGTTCTGCTAGAAATTTTATTGATGAAATGGTTTCTAGTGGATTAGTTGAAAAAATAAGAAAAGAAAAAGGAAATCTTAGATATGATTATTTCTTTCCACTAGATGATACTGAGACGATTTTATTAATAGACAAATGGAAAGATGAAGAAGCATTAAATATACATCATAAATCTCCTATGATGAGAGAAATTGCAGAATTAAGGGAAAAATATCATTTAAAAATGAGAGTAGAAAAATATAAAGATTGGGATGATTAATATGGAATTTAACAATATTATTAGAGAAAGAACATCTACTAGAAAATTCAGTGATAAAAAGTTAGAAAAAGAAAAGTTAGATAATATATTAGAAGCAGGAAGATTAGCACCTACTGCAAAAAACAATCAACCTATTAAAATATATGTTGTTCAAAGTGATGATGGATTAAATAGAATAGATAAAGCATCAAGATGTAGATATAATGCTCCTATAGTACTAGTTATATGTGGTAATAAAGAAGAAGCATATCATAAAGGTGATTATTCTACTTATGAAATGGATTCTTCAATAGTTACAACACATATGATGTTAGAAGCTACTAATATTGGAGTAGATAATATTTGGGTAGAATCTTTTGATGAAGAAATATTAAGAGAAGAATTAAGTATTCCAAAAGAATATACTCCTGTCTGCTTACTTCCTTTAGGATATAAAACAGATGATTGTCCAGTTAATCCATTACATAGTATAAGAAAATCTATTAATGAAATAGTAGAATATAAATAAAAATATAATAAATTAGGTGATAATATGAATAATGAAATAACTGAAGAAAAGGTAATGGAAACTGTTGAGAAAGCAAATCAAATATTAGATAAAGTTAAAATAATTATAAATAGAATAGTAATAGGAATTATTATAATTGTTTTATTAGTATTAATTGGTATTGATTCAATGATAATTAAGCAAACAATTAAAGCAAAAGACTATATTGATACTACTGCAACTTATGTTGATAAAAAAGAAGAACAAGAAAGTGAAGATTTTATTGATTATATATATACATTCGAAGATAAAAAAGGAGAGAAACAAGATATTACTATAACCATTGTAAAAGATGAGGTACCAGAGTCTGAAATAAAAATAAAATATGATGAAAATAATCCTCAAGAATTTTTTGAAGAAGGATCAACAATGGGGAAAAATGGTTTTATTTGGTTCTTTGTAAAAATAGGAGTTGTAATATTATTAGTAATACTATTCTTTAATAAGAAGTTATTAAGTAAGATGAGTTTTTCTGTAAATAGAACAAAATAAAAGGAGATAAGTGTGAGTAATGTAGAAAAAGAATATTGTTTAAAAGTAAGTGATTTAAAACCATTCTTTAATTATTGTGAAGATAATAAATATGGATTAATTGAAACGATAGAACAAGTAAGAACAATTTATAAAAAAGATGATAATACAATGCTTAGATTAACTATAAATAAGAGTAATAATAAAGTAATTAAAGAACTAGACTTTAAACAAGATAATTTATCTGATAATCCTTTTATAGAAAGAAAAGAATCTCTTCCCATTACATATGAAGATGATGAAGCAGTTAATTCAATTATTGATTTTTTAAACTATAAAAAGTCGGTTGAATTAGTAAGAAAAAGACATGTATATGAAAAGAATAATATTAAGTTTGAAATAGATGAATATATATCACCAGAAGTATCACTAGTCGTTTCTTTTGAAGGAGAAAAAGATATAATTGATGCAATTTATCAAGAATTAAAGGAAAAATATAGTGAGTTTTTTATAATAAAAAAAGACTAGAGAAATCTAGTCTTTTTAATTTTGATATTCTATTATTTTAGCTCTTCCTTTTTCATGTTCTTGTTTATATTCTTCTGTAACATCATCCAATATTTTAGCAGTTGTTTTACTAATTCTACTATCAAAATAATGTTGATTATATTCACTACTAGAGAATGGTATATATCCATAGTAAGTGTTTTTTGGAAAAGATGTCATAAAAAATTGATCTGGATAATCTTTTACAGTCTCTTCTAGTGCATTTTTTGAAACTCCATAGAAAACGACATGAACCCCATTTTCTCTTAAAGCCTTGATTGCTTTGTCTTTAAAATCGACAACATCATTATATGTAACACCTTCTGGTTTTATATATACTAATCTTGCTAAAAGAACTTCTAGATCTATTTGTGTTTCCATATATAAACCTCCCTATAAGTTAGATTATAATAATAATTAATCTATGTCAATTTTATAGTGACCTATTATGAGGAAAATTTTATTGTGTTATAATTCATATAGGAGATGACATTATGAAAGATAAAAAAAGTTTAATTATTTATTTTAGTAGAGCTGATGAAAATTATTCAGTTGGATATATAGAAAAAGGTAATACAGAATACATTGCAGAATTTGTTAGAGATATAACACATGGAGATATATTTAAAGTAGAACCATTAGTTCCTTATGCAAAAGATTATAAAACATGTATTGAAGAAGCTAAAGAAAGAGTTGGTAATGCTCCTATAAAAGAAAAATTAAATGATATATCTAGTTATGAAGTTATATATATTATGAGTCCAATATATTGGGGTACATATGCACCAGAAATAGAAACAGCAATAAAAGATTTAGATTTTACTGGTAAAACTATAAGAATTGTAACAACTCATGAAGGATCAGGACTAGGAAGTATTGTAAGTGATATAAAAAGAATTTGTCCTTCTGCCAATGTACTTAATGATGCAATTGCTATTAAAGGATCTGATGCAAAAAATTCTAAATCTAAAATAGAAGAGTGGGTTGGTTAATATGAAAAAAGTATTAATATGTCTTTTATCTTTAGTTTTAGTTATTTCTATTACTGGATGTGGTAATAATAAAAAAGATAATAAAGAAGCAGAAAATAAAAAAGAAAACAATGAAATAGTAACAAGTAATAATTCTGTTGTTTTATATTTTTCAGCTACTGGAACAACTAAAATCATAGCTAATAAAATAGCGAAAGAATCCAATAGTGATATTATTGAAATAATTCCAAAAGAAGAATATAAAAAAGAAGATTTAGATTATAATAATGATTGTCGTGCTAATAGAGAACAAAATGATGATAATGCAAGACCTGAAATAAAAAATGATATTGATATAAGTAAATATGATACTATTTTTTTAGGATATCCTATTTGGTGGGGAACTAATCCTAAAATTATTTTAACTCTATTAGATAAATATGATTTTACAGGTAAAACTATTATTCCTTTTTGTACATCAGGAAGTAGTGATATAAAAAATAGTGTTAATGATTTAAGAAATTATAAATCGGATTTAATTATTAAAGATGGTAAAAGATTTTCAGGAAGTGCTAGTGATGAAGAGATAAAATCATTTATAAATGAGAATATAAATATATCTAATGACTCTAAAGAGGTGATTAATTCTGTGAAAACAATAATAAATAAAAAAGAATATAAAATAGTATTAGAAGATAATGAAACTGCAAAGAGTTTTGTTAATTTATTACCTAAAGAATTTACTATGAGTGAATTAAATGGTAATGAAAAATATATTTATTTAGATAATACATTACCAACAAATGCATCAAATCCAAAAAGAATTAATGCTGGTGATGTAATGCTATATGGTAATAATTGCTTAGTTATTTTTTATAAGTCTTTTGATACATCATATAGTTATACTAAAATAGGACATATAGATAATTTACCTAATTTAGGTAATGGTAACATAACTGTAAGATTTGAAAGATAACATTTATGTTATTTTTTTGTAAACATAGTATCTAATATATTGAAAATATTGATAAATAATAATGATAATGTTATCCTTAAAATAGGAGAGTGGGTATATGAAAAAAATACGTAATGTTTTAATATTATTTTTTCTAATTTTCTGTTTTTGCACTCCTGTTTATGCATCAAGTGATTATTATAAAGATATAACTATATCTTTTAATCATAATGGATGTGATGATCAAGTTGGAAAAGATATAACTATCCAACTATTTAAAGACGGAGTTATCGAAGGAGATCCAGTTGTTTTAAATAAATCTAATAACTATACTCATACATATGAAGATTTATTAATATTTGGTCCAGAATCCCCTGATGAAATAAAATATAGTGTTAAAGTCTTAGAAAATGGTAATTATAGATTACTAAATCCAAAACACCAAACTCATTTAACAGAAAGAATTCAAAAATGGGCCCAAGTACTTCCAGAGAATATTCAAGATGGACATACTTATGTATTTACAACGGATAATTGGAATTATGAACAAAATGGTTTTAGTAAAGTAATTTATTTAAGAGGAGATGTAACTGCTAAAGGAGCTGCAGTTCTTCCTGAATACAATATTATTAATGGAATACAATCATATTACATAATAGATGGAGAACCAATAGAGAATACTAAATGGGTAGCATCTAAAGTTCCAACAACTGATCCAAATTATAATGAATATAAAGACTACTTTATGTTTACAAACGAAGAAAATAAAAAATTAACATTAACTGCATATCTTAATGGAGACAATGTTAATTGGATTTATAAACGTTCTAGTAAGAGTGGATGGGTTAATGATAATGAATTAAATACAAATAGAGTAACATTAACTCCAGTACCTCTTTCTAAAGGAAGATTCTATATAGGAACTTATAGTTTATTAGATCAACCTAATAATGCACCACAATATATTACTTTAAGTGGTCAAAATCAATATCAAGCAGGTAATAATATTGATAGAGCAGCTCAATTTAAAGCATATGAATATATAGATACTTATGTAGAAGTAGGTGAAGCAGTTACTATTGAAGAATCAATGTGTCCTATGCCAGATGATGAAGTAGTAATTGATAAAGATAGTAAATATAAAAGAAATATTAGTATTAATTTTAAATGTGATGGTTGTGAATCAAAAAAAGAAGAAGGTATAACACTTCAATTGTTTGCAGATGGTAAAAAAGTTACAGATGGACAAATAACTCTAAATAATAAAAATGGATTTAATTATGTTTATGAAGATTTACCTATTTTTGCAGATGGTACTTTAAAAGAAATAAATTATGAAGTAAAAGCACTTATAGCTGGTAAATATTATGATATTGCATCTAAAGATATTAATTATAAAAAAGAAACAATAAAGAAATGGATGCAAATATCACCAACAGATATAAAAGCTGGACATACTTATGTATTTGTTACTGAGAATTTATATCAAGACATAAATCGTGCAAGTAAATATATGTATTTGCTTGGAAATGTCCAATCAAAAGCAGCCGCTATTGAAACTGAATATAATATTGTTGATGGAAATAAATCATTTTATACATTGAAAGATGCTCCTGCTACTAATACTAAATGGACTGCATCAAGTGTACCAACTGATGATGAAGATTATAATTCTTATAAAAACTATTTAATGTTTACTAACGAATCAGAAGATAAAAAATTAACCTTAACTGCATATATTAATGGTGATAATATCAACTGGATATATAAACGTTCTGGTAATAATGGATGGGTTAATAGTAATGAATTAAATACTAATAGAGTATTAATTACTCCTGTTAAAAATGATGAATACAATAGATTTTATATTGGTACATATAGTTTATTAGACGAACCTGATAATAATACACAATATTTAACATTAGATCAAAATAACAACTATATAGCTAATCCAAATCAAAATGAAGCATCTAAGTTTATGGCTTATGAATATGTTGATAAAGAAATAACAGTACGTAGTGAAATTGTTATAGAGTCATCTTTATGTGAAGTATTAACTTATCCTGATATTGATAACCCTAATACAGGAAATGATTATATGTATATAATATCAGGAATTCTAGCAGCAGGTGTTATTTCATACTTACTTGTAACTAGAAAAAAATCTTATATTAGTTAGAAAAGGACTAGAAGGATCTAGTCTTTTTTTGATATACTTTTATCGTAAAGGATGATAGAAATGAAAATTATTAATCAAGAAAAAAAATGTGCTGTTTGTGGAGAAGTTAATCAATATTCTGAAATATTATCAAGTCACAATTTTGGTTATCCAGATTTAGATTTAAAACCAGCAACAGATAATATAGGAATTGGAATACAAGAATGTCCAAATTGTCATTATTGTAATTATGACATTAGTAATACTATAGAAAAAAGATTTTATAACAATCTTGAGTTATGGAATTCATCTGATGATTTTAAAGAATTGAAATCTATAGAAAATGATAGATTAAGAAGAGTATTAATTGTAGCTCAACAATATAAGGATAATTTAGATTATTACGAAGCGTATAAGAACTTTTTAGCTGCATCATGGTTATGTGAAAATGAAGAAGACATAAAAAAATATCAAGGTGAAGCAATGAATATATATTTTAATAATATATTTAGTAAATATATTGATGATATTCTTCAAGCAGTTGATATATGTAGGATGAATGGTGGATTAGATCAAGCTAGTTTATTATTAAGAATGCTTGAAGAATTGTATAAAGATGAAACAAAATTTGATGAAGAAGATATATTTAAAAAGAAAATTATAAATGCAGAAAGACAATTAATATCTAATGGTGATACTAAAAGACATAATGCAGGTGAATTTGTTAATAAAAATGAGTAGGATGGAATAATCTAGTCTTTTTAATGATATAATAAAAGTGGTGATAATATGGATAATGAAACGAGTTTATTAAAAAAGAAAATAGAATTAATAAAAGAAAAAAATAAAGAAGCAGGACGTGATTTAACCGCAGAAGAGTTAATTGAGAAAAGCGATTCACTAGAATCTGGTATGTCAGAGAGAGATGGACTAGACTCTTATTTGTTAATCCATTTAACCGACTATCTTCCAGAAGATGGATTAATTAAACCTCCAATTTTTACAAATAAAGTTGAAGTTAAGCACACTTCTTTCGGTGATTTTTATTTAAAATCATTTAGAAATACTACACATTTTGGAGTTTGTTACTTTCCAACATTTCACGAGGGCGGAGATTGGCGTGAAAAAAAGAACGCTATTATCATTCCTCTTTCTTCTTTTGTATCTGAAAATAAAGATGCCATTGTGAATTGTAATATAGTCGATTTCTTTGCTAGAGGGGTATTAACTTTACCATCTGATACAATTATTTTATCTCCAGTAGAAGATGTTGAAGAGGTAAGGAAAATTAATCCAAATATAACTGTTATTGGTTATAGTGGAGAAAAGCTAACAGAGGTTGTTCCGCCTTTTATGAGTATGTTGGGTTATAAGTTTTATTCTTCAGGAAAAGAACAAAATCAAAATGCATTAAAAGAATTACTTGAGAAAAAAACAGGTAGAAAAATTGATACAGGTCCACATTCACAATCAATCGATGATGGTTTTGAAAAAATATATTCAATAATAACACTCGCAGCAGATAAGATTAAATATATAAAAAACAATAATCTTCTTGATACTATAGATTTAACTTCTGAAGTAGTATTTGATAATAGTTTTTTTGAAAGATGTGGATGTATATGTGAAAGAGATGATCCCAAAGAAGTTTTAGATTACATTACTAAAGTTGATAATGCATCTAAATCAATGGGGATTAGTGCATTACAATTTGTTAAATTTGAACCAGTTAAGTTAGAAAAAGATAGTAATGCAAGCATTTGCAAAAGGGTAAAAGAAAGCATAGAAATAGACAGATTTATTGGTAAAGATATTGAAGAATTATATGATACTGATATGTTAATTACTAACATTAAAAGAGTACAATTAATTTTAGAAAAAATAGAAAAAGAAAACCTTTATAGAGATGAAGAAGCGATGAATATATTAAATAATGCTCTATCTCATTTGCATGCTGATTATAAAAAAACTATTATACTTTCAGAGTATAGAATGACTTATGATCCAGAATTTGAATTAGGAGACTATTTAAAAAAATTGGATGAAGGCTTAAAGAAAATAGGAATTAATCATAGGTTTTTAGAACAAGATAACCTAGATAAACTCATTTTAGAAGAAATAAAAACACAACATTTTATAAAAAAGAATTTCCCAAATTTGAGTAGTAAAGAATCTATTAGTTTGGATACATTATCTACTATGGATGCAATCAGCAGTTTTATAGTTGAGGGATATAAAGATTGTTTATTAAATGATACTGAATTTTCCTCTGCAGAAGCAGAATCCTGCTTTAGATATTTACAAAAAAAATTATTGATTGTTTTTGATGAAAAACATTTAATAAAATTAAGACAAAACAGTGGCGGAGTTCCTGAATTTTTATCTGCAAGTGAAATGCTACTTGAAAAATTAGGAGTATCTGTAGATGATTTGATTGATCCTGATAAGAGAAAAAATATTAGTAGTAAAATGAATGCTTCTTTAGAAAGAAAACTTGATGCAGTTGATGAAGAAGTAAATACTAATAATAATGTGAATACTGGACCTTCTAAAGTTTGATATTGGAGATGAAAAAGTGAATAAAGAAGAAATATTAAGAATGGTAGATCATACTTTATTAAAACCAGAATCTACTACTGAAGATATAAAAAAGTTATGTGATGAAGCAATTAAATTTCATACTGCATCTATCTGTATTCCACCTAGTTTTGTATCTTTTGCTAAAGATTATGTAAAAGATAAAATGAAAATTTGTACTGTTATAGGTTTTCCTAACGGATATAACACAACTGAAATAAAAGTATTAGAAACAAAAGATGCAATTGATAATGGTGCTGATGAAATAGATATGGTTATTAATATAGGAAAACTTAAAGAAAAAAAGTACGATGAAATATTAAAAGAAATAAACTCTATAAAAGAAGTGTGTGAAAATAGAATTTTAAAAGTTATTATTGAAACTTGTTTATTAACAGAAGATGAAAAAATAAAAATGTGTGAAATAGTTTCAAATTCAAATGCTGACTTTATTAAAACTTCTACTGGTTTTTCTAAGGGTGGAGCAACAATTGAAGATATAAAAATATTTAAAAAGCATTTAAATTCCAATAAACAAATAAAAGCAGCTGGTGGAATATCATCATTTGAAGATGCAGAAGAATTTATAAAAAATGGTGCTTCTCGTTTAGGAACTAGTAAATTAGTAAAAATAATAAATAAATAAAAAAACATTATATTATAGGTGTATTAAGAAAGGAGTAATATAAATGCTTTTTGAGGATATTATAAAGGAATTAAATGATATTGATATAAATAATAAAGAAAAAATAAAAATATTAATTAATTATATTAATATTGATGATAATAATTTTAATAATTGGGTTGAAAATATTTTTAGTGATAAAATTAATCAGTTTGATATGGAGAAATTACCATATTTAATTGATGAACTATATAAAACAACAGATAAGTATTATTTTATGTTGTGTTGTATGTTAATCGAATCAACATGTGATAAATTACCTTTTTTGACAAATTTAGAGAATTATCCAATTTTTGCAGCTAAATTTGAAATGTTGATTCATACATTAGTTGATGTATATGATAGAGTTGATAATGGTATAGCTAATTGTATGGCATTAATTATTGTTAATAAGGATCCTGAATTTACAAAGTTTGATGATGAGTTAAAATCTATATTAATTAATGCTACAAAAAGAAAATTAACAGGAATATTAAATTATTTAAAAGAAGGAAATATTAACCCTAATGTTTATTATGATTTAGAAATAATAGTAGATTTGGCATGTTATTTAAAAAACAAAGAAATAAGTTCCATTATTAATGAGATAGATAAAGTAAGAAACAATAATGATGCTGATATATATATTATGAAATATAAAATAATAAATAATATTGATATATCAAAAGATAAATTAGAATTATTTAAAAATAATCAAGAAAAATTATTTTTGGTATATGGAATATTTGAAAAGCTTGGTGCTAATGAAAAATATATGGCTGATATAACACAAGAACAACTTGCAAAATCAAATATGATTAGATGGTTAGCATATCCAACAGAATTGAGTAGTATACCAGATAAAATAGAATTGTTAGGCGAGTTCACTTTTAATGATTATAAATGTTTTGCCTATAGTTTTTCTAAAGACAATTTTAAAATTAGTGGAAATTTGTTAGGTATATCTGGAGGGTTCCCTGTGGATAAGGTTACTACGAAAACATCTGGTTATACTTTCTCCAAGTTTGAAGTTGTTTCAGACGATTGGGAAAAACAAGCAACAGAGTTAGCCCAATTTATTTGTGATGCATGGTTAGACAGAAATAGTAGTTAAGACTAATTAAATTAGTCTTTTTTGTAAGATATATGATAAAATAAAACTATGAAAGGAGAATAATAAATGAGTACCGTAAAATTAAAAGAAGAAAAACAAAAAAAATTAAAAACATTAACAAAAATTATTGAAGTTCTAGCTAAAATTGGAAAAGTATTTTGTTATATTGGATTAGTATTTGCAATAATTGGTGCTATTGCTATGCCAGTATTAATTAACAACATGGACATTAAAGATAATGAATTAATTTTCAATAATGAAAGTGTATTAAAGCTAGAAGAAAATGAAAATGGAATAACTATTAAGTCAGGAAAACAAGTAGTAGCTAAAACAGATGATCCAAAGGAAATGAAGGATATAAAAGAATTTTTTGAAAATGAGAAGACTGAATCTACAATTATGGTTGCTATTGAAATATGTATTATACTTATAATCGTTATCATAATATTAATAATTCGTTTCTTGAAACATTTTATAAAATTCTTCCACAATATTAATACAGAAGATACACCATTTACTTTAGATAATGTTGAACATATTAGAAAAATGGCCCATATCATGATTGCTTTATTAGTATTACCAATAATTGTTAATATAGTAGTTGATGTTATGTTGAATTCACATGCTAACATTAATTTTGATTTAGTTGACGTAATAGAAATTCTTATCGCATTTGTTTTTGCTTATATTTTTGAATATGGATATGAACTTCAAGAAGAATCTAAAGCTAAAATATATGGAAAAGCAGAAAAAGAAAAAAGTAAATAATTGAAGGACTAGACAAAACTAGTCTTTTTTTTGCTATAATTATTATAGGATGTGTTGGTATGAGAAAAGTTATGACAGATAAAACTACTGGAAGAAGAATAATAGAAGAAACTGGTTTTTTTATTTCAAGAGATACTGTAAGATTTATTCGAACAATTGAAGGACAAGCTTATCCAGAAGAAATGCAACTTATGCAAGAATCTGAAACAGTTGGTGATTTATCTTATACTTATGGTTATGGAATTCTTCAACTTACAGTTGTTAGAGGAGAAGATTGGTACATAATATATGGAGAAAATAGAAAACATATAGAATTATCAGATATTGCCTCATCACCAGATAGAGATGTTAAAACAAGTCGTAGAGAAATGCATGATTATTTAACTGGAGTAATGAATGTAAAAGCTCATGCTAAGAAAAAACCAATTATTTTATCTGCTAAAGAAGATACTTCATATAAAATGATTCAAAGAATGGTAAGAGACAAAGAATATGAAATAATAGATGATATTGCTGGCACTTGGGATTATGGGAGTGCTATTATAATGCACGATTTAGTATTAAGACCAATAATGCAAGAAGATCGAACAAAAAAAGATAATAGTACAGGATCTAAGTAATAAAACAAACTAACGAAAACTAGTTTGTTTTTTATGTTATAATTTATTTGGTGATAATATGAGTGAAACGGTTATAGAACTTAAACATTTAAAAAAATATTATGGAACATCTCGTGGAATAGAAGATGTATCTTTAAAAATTAATAAAGGAGAAATATATGGTTTTATAGGACCAAATGGTGCTGGTAAATCTACAACTATAAGAACTATAATGGGTCTTATTAATAAAACATCTGGTGAAATATTTATTAATGGAGAAATGTTAAAATTTGATGATATAAATGTTAAAAGAATAATTGGATATTTACCTAGTGAAATTAATCTATACGATGATATGACTGTAGCAGAATTATTAGATTATCATGAAAGTTTCTATCATAAAGATTTAAGTAAAAGAAAAAAAGAATTAGTTAAATTATTAAAGATAGATTTAAATAAAAAAATAGAAGATTTATCATTAGGTAATTTAAAAAAAGTTGGAATTGTTCTAGCATTAATGCATGAACCTAAAATACTTATACTTGATGAACCTACTAGTGGACTTGATCCAATTATGCAAAATGTATTTCATGATTTACTTTTAAAAGAAAAAGAAAAAGGTACTACAATTCTATATTCTTCTCATATTTTAAATGAAGTATCAAATATTTGTGATAGAGTAGGACTTATAAAAGATGGAAAAATAATTAAAGAAGATAAAATGGATAATATTAAGAAAGATAATTATACTTATTTAAGAATTTCTTCAAAAGAAATAGAAAAAATTAAAAAAGAAATAAAACTAAAAATATATAAAGAAACTGATAATGAAGTAATATTTATAAATAATCTTAAATCTAATGAATTAATTACAAGATTATCAAAATATAATATAGACAACTTATTAATCGAAGAGGTTCCATTAGAAGATTTATTTATTAATTATTATAAGTAGGTGATTATATGTTAAAAAGAGAATTAAAAGTAAATTTGAAGTTTTTTATAATATGGTTATTAATACTAGTTATTATGTTTTTAGTAGTATATTTAATTTATCCATATGTTATTACAGATGAAGGTATGAAAGATATAGATGAATTACTTAAAGTATTTCCAGCTGAAGTATTAAAAGCGTTTAATATGGATTTAGAATCTATTTCAACTGCCTTTGGCTGGGTTAAAACAGAGGGATTTGTTTTTGTCTTACTTGCGATTGGTTTTTATTCATCTACTTTAGGTGGAACAATTTTATTAAAAGAAGAAGATGATAAAACAATAGAGTATTTAAATTCGTTACCAATAACAAGATCTAAAATTGTTACAAATAAAGTTATAGTTGGAATTATATATATATTATTACTCATATTATTATTTGGATTATTTAATTATATAGCTTTAACAATAAGTGAGGATTTTTCAGTAAAAGAATTTGTTTTATTAAGTATTACGCCTATATTTATCGCTCTTCCATTATTTGGAATTAATCTATTTATCTCAACTTTTTTACATAAAACAAAAAAGACTGCAGGAATTTGTTTGGGAATGGTATTTATATTTTATTTATTAAACATGTTGTCTGAATTATCAACAAAAGTAGAATTTTTAAAATATTTTAGTATTTATACTTTAGCCGATGTTAGAAATGTTATTTCAACAACAAGCATTGATATAAATATGATTATTATTAGTTTAGTTATTACATTTGTATTTATAATATTAACTTATATTAGATATAATAAAAAAGAGTTGGTATAAAACATGTTATAATGATTATAGAATGGTAACTGATGAAGAAGCGGATGCTGACTTAGATGATGATGGAGGAAGAAGCAAATAGACTAGGCATTCTAGTCTTTTTTCTTTACACATATATACATTATTGATTATAAAAAAATGGTAAATAAGTAATATATCTATTATGATATAGGTAGAAAATAATATGATTGGATGTGTAATAATGAAATATAAAATTATTATTTTAACAATTATTTTATTCATAGTATTTACACCTGTTGTATCTGCAAAAGAAATGTGTACAGTTGTTAGTGGAAATGGAAAAGATATAGGTAGTGAAATAAAATGTGGATCAGAGTCATTCTATGTATTAGAAAATAAAAATAATAAAATTACAATGTTAACTAAATACAATTTATATGTTGGTGATAAAATTGATTATATTGCTATAAATGAAAATAATCCAACATATGATGGCGAAGACCCTAATGCTTTTGACGAAGCAACAGATTATTGTAATTCTTTAGCAACTAGTAAAGGATACAATCAATATTATGTTTATCCAATGCCAGAACAAACTGATAATGGAGTAAAAGTTATTGGATGTAGAGTATATGAAAATATAGTGACTAATCATATAAGACAAGACGAAAAAGCAGTTGGTACAAAACTAAATGGAGAAGGTAAATCTATTCTTCCATTATATGGAATTACTTATATGAATCCAGAATGGGGTTATCACGAAAATAATACAACATACGAAAATGAATATGATGATAATGGAAATATAATAATTGATAATTCTAATTTCAAAAAATATTTTGATGGATATAAAAGTGAATTACAAAGTCAAGGATTTGAAATTGATAGTGTTTCTTTTGTAACGCTTGATAGAATACTAAATATATTAGAAACTATTAGTGACAAAACAATAGAAGTAAACTTGGAATATCCAGATGATCCTTCATACCAAAATCCAGATGCTTATATAGGAAAAATGGATATAAAAGATTATATATCAGAAAAATATAAATGGTTATATAGTACAACTTATTGGCTAGGTAGCGGCTTTAAGTTTGGTAATGGTTCAGCAGAGTATAATGATTATTATATTTCAAACGAAGGAATGTTATGTGCTTTAGGAAGAGGAGAATGTTCATATTTACCATTTCCAATTGGTAATGGAGTAAGACCTGCAGTATCTATTTCTGGCGATGATCTTTTATATATGATTAGAACTAAAACAGATGGTAATGGAACGATAGAAGTAGTTGAAAAAGCTCGTGGTGGAGATACAATTAATTTTAAAGTAAGTGCAAAAAAAGGATTAAAATTAGGTGGACTTACTATTACTACTGATTCTGGTGAAAAAGTAACATTTAATGAAGAAGATATATCACAAGATAAAAAAGGGGTTTATAGTATTAGTACAAATAAGTTTGTTATGCCATTTGAAAATGTAACTATAGAAGCTCATTGGGTATTAGCTGAAGAGAATCCAAAAACTGGAATGAATAATTATTTATTGTATTTATTAATAATTATAATGTTTGCTGGATTAATATATAAATTTGCAATTAATAAAAAGAATTATTTAACTAAATAATGAAATAGACTAGTGAAGTCTAGTCTTTTTAGGTGTATAATATTTATATTGTGAAAGAAATAAACAAGATAATAATTTGTTTATTAACTAGGAGGTTTTATGAAAAAAATATTAGTATTATTTTTAATTACCACAGCATTTATTATTACTGGATGTGAAAATAATAGTAATAATAATTCTATAGTTGGTACTTGGACTACAACAGAAGAACCAATTATGGAATATACATTTAATGAAGATGGAACAGGTAAGTTAACCGCAGATGGGGTAGATATTAGTTTCAAATATACTACAAAAGGAAATACATTAACTTTTACTGTAGATAAAGGTGCTACTATAGAAGAAACTTATAAGATTAATAATAATAAATTAACAATAGATGATTCATACGGAAATAAAGAAGTATATGTTAGAAAATAAGTAGATAATAATCTACTTTTTTAATACCTCTTTACTTTATTTTTTAAAATGATATAATTGTCATGCGATTGAGGTGATTTTAATGAATAAAATAAAAGAATTATTTCGTTGGGATTTAAAAGATTTATTTCAAGTAGTATTTGGATCATTTCTATTTTGTTTTGCAGTTAATTATTTTGTAGTTCCAAATCATCTATATACTGGTGGAATTCTTGGATTATCACAATTGTTAAGAAGTATTATTATAGATATTTTTTCTATTAAAACTTCGTTTGATTTTAGTGGTATTATCTATTATATGATAAATGTTCCTTTATTTTATATAGCCTATAAATCAGTTGGAAAGAATTTTTTCTTTCGTACTTTATTTGCAGTAACTATCCAAGCAATTATGTTATCAACTCTTCCAAACAAATTGTTAGTGGATGATATTTTAACTAATGTAGTAGTAGGTGGTCTGTTAGGAGGAATTGGTGTTGGAATGATTCTATCTAGCGGTGCATCTACAGGTGGAACAGATATTGTAGGTGTTGCTTTATCTAAAAAGAATAATAGTTTATCTGTAGGCAAATTAGGACTTACTATAAATCTATTTATTTATGCAATTGCAGGAATAAGATATGGTATTGAAATAATGATTTATTCAATTATATATTCTGCAGTAGATAATCTTATGGTAGATAAATTACATGAACAAAATATATGTTCTACAGCTTTTATTTTCTGTAAAGAAAATCCTAAAGAGATTAATGATTTTATTAAAAATGAATTAGATAGAGATTTCACTTATTGGCATGCTAAAGGTGGCTTTGATGACTCTAGAACCTATATTATTTATACAGCATTAACTAAATATGAATTAATTAAATTAGAAAGACATATGAAAAGATCTGATATTCGTGCTTTTATGGTTAAAAGTGATGGGATAGGAATAAAGGGCGAATTCAAAAAGAAATTTTAAAAAATAAAAAATCCATTTTAAATGGATTTTTTTATTTAAAAATTAATTGATTAATAATTTTTCGTGTGTTATCATAGAAAGCAATTTATAGGGAGTTTTGGGAGGAAAAAATGAAAAAGAAGATTGTATTATCTTTATTGTGCAATCTTATGTTATTTCCTTTAACAACATTTGCTATTGAAGATGTAGATTTAATTAAAGAAGATACTGAATCTAATGAAGTAGTAGAAAAAGTTGAAGAAAATAATATAGATAACAATGAAGAAAAAGAAGATTCTAATGTAGTTTCGAATGATGAAAAAGAACCAGAAGTTCTTAATAAAGAAGCCACTACTGAAGAATTAAATGGTAGTGAAAACGAAGAAACATTAGATGAAGAAACAGATGAAAATGAGTCTTCTGAAAACGAAGTACCTAAAGTATCAGTTTTAATAAAGAAAGAAGACGAACATGGTAACTATTTAGCTGGAGCAACTCTTCAAATACTTGATCAAGATGGTAATGTTGTAGCTGAATGGGTATCAGGAGAAGAAGATTATAATATTTTACTTCCTGAAGGAGAATATACATTACATGAAGTACTTGCTCCAAAAGGATATTTACTTGCTGATGATCAAAAATTTACTGTTGAAATAAAAATTACTGATGTAACAGCTGGTGTAGTTCATGATGATAGTCATGAAGTATGTTGGCATTATAAAGGAGTGCCACTTTTCTATATTGAAAACGAAGATGGTTCAAGAGAAGAAGTTTATTGTATTAATCAAAACTGGGAAGAACCACATGATATTAGTTATGATGGAGTAATAGTTACAGAAGATAATATTTTAACTTTTATACCAGATGCTGATCCAACAATGTCTGGAAAAGAAATGTATGATAGAGTTTTAGATATTATATATCATAGAACTAAAGTGGAAGAAGAATATCCGGATTTAACAAATACAGAAATAAGATTTGTTACAGAATATGCAATAAAAAATTATACATCTGCACAATTCGATAATGGTAATTGGGCAAGACGTTATGCTTATTCAGAAACTAATGAAAGAGGATATGTTGTTGATCCTGGAAATGGAACAACTCTTGGTAAACTTGCACAACACTGGTATACTAGTGACCATCATGCTAAAATTCCAAAAAAATATGCAGATTTATATTATTATCTAATAAGAGATGAAGATCATCATCCAGATGATATGTACTTATATTTATATTCTACACAAGCAGTTCATGAAGATGGACCTTATCAAAATTTACTTGGAATTAGATGGTTTAATCCATATGACTCTGAACATGAAGTAAAAGTTACTATGGTTAACGAAAAAGGAACTAATCCAGAAACTGGTGATGATATTAATATTTATTATGCAATGTCATTATTTGGATTAGGTAGTGTTTTAAGTGGATTATTCTTCTTAAAAAAAGATTAAAAGAAATAGACTAGTAATAGTCTTTTTCAAATTAGGGGGATTTATGAAAAAAAAGAAAAGAGTTATTGTATTTATTATATCGGCTATGTTATTTAGTTTTATTTCTTTAAACAATATTTCTAATAGAGAAAAAGACTTAATTGAAAATGAAACAATTAAAGAAGAAATAAATGAACTAGTAGAAATAGAAGATGATAATAAAATTGAAATAGATTTTAATGAATTGAAAAAACAAAATAAAGATACAGTCGCTTATTTAAAAGTAAATAATACTAATATTGATTATGCAATTGTTCAAACAAACAATAATTCATACTATTTAAAACACAATTTTAAAAAAGAATACAATACTGCTGGATGGTTATTTTTGGATTATCGTAATAAGTTAAATGGAAAAGATAGAAATTTAATTATTTATGGTCATAATATGAAAAATGGATCAATGATGGGAAGTTTAAAAAACACTTTAAAAAAAGATTGGTATTTAAATAATGATAATTTGGAAATAACATTTATTACTGATAAAGAACAATTCAAATATAAAGTATTTTCTATCTATCAAATTAAAGTAGAAGACTATTATATAAAAACTATTTTTAAAAGTGATAAAGATTATATGAAATTTCTTAATACTTTAAAAAATAGGAGTATTTATAACTTTGATATTCAACTAAATAAAGATGATAAAATACTGACTTTATCAACATGTGCGAAAGGACATAGTGAAAGAATTGTTCTTCATGCTAAACTTATAAAATAACTAAGAGAAATCTTAGTTTTTTTATTGCTAAAAATAAAGAATTTATTTATTGACGTTTTTATTACATAATTTGTAAAAATGCTTTTAACATCTAGTAATTTTTGCTATACTATAATAAAAGGTGATAAAGGGTATGAAGATTTTATGTATAGGTAATGCTGCATATGATGTAACTCTTCCTCTTAAGTCCTTTCCAGAAGAAAATAAAAAAGTAAGACTTGACTATCCAAAAGTTGAGTGTGGTGGTGGAAGTGCTTCTAATTGTGCTTATTTACTTGCTAAGTGGGGATTAGAAGTTTATTTTGCTGGAGTAGTTGGTGATGACTACTATGGACAAATGATAGAAAAAGAGTTTAAATCTATTGGAGTTAATACTAAGTATTTAGAAGTTAATAAAGATGTGGTAACTACAAGTAGTTATATTATTAATAATACTAGCAAAGGAACAAGAACAATATTAACTAATAAAGGAAATAATACATTTATGACTAAACTTGATATTGAAGATGAAGATTTTGATATTATCTTGTTCGATGGATATGAATATGAATTTGCTAAAGAAGCAATTAAAAAGAATCCTAATGCTATTAAAATAATTGATGCAGGTTCTTTAAGAGAAAATACTGTTGATCTTGCAAAGAAATGTAATTATGTTGTATGTTCTAAAGATTTTGCAGAAGATTTCACTAAAGAAAAAGTTGATTATCGTAATGTTAGAACTTTGATGAAAATATATGATGATTTAAAAAAGGCTTTTACTGGAGAAATTATTATCACATTAGAAGATCATGGATGTTTTACTTATTCTGATGGATACAAGCTAATTCCAAGCATTGAAGTAGAAAATCAAGATTCTACTGGGGCAGGAGATATATATCATGGAGCATTTACTTATTGTATTGCTAGTGGATATGATCTTCTTACAACGATGAAAATATCAAATATTGCTGGTGCTTTATCAGTTACGAGAATTGGTGGAAGATATTCAATCTTTGAACTTGATGAAGTAATGACTAAATATAAAGAATTAGATGCAAAGTAATATACCGGTTTTAGACTTGCATGGAGAGATAAGAGGAAGTGCAAGAATACTTGTTGATGAATTTATCAGAGACAATCTAAAAATGGGGAAAAATGAGATAGCAATAGTTCATGGAATTGGTGAAGGAATACTAAAAAAGGAAGTGCATGATATGTTAAAAAAACACAGATATGTAGAAGAATATCACTTAGATAATTTTAATAGTGGCTGTACTATTGTAAAAATACATGAAAACCTTGACAAAAAAGGTTCTTCGACTTATAATAATCAACAACTCAAAGGGGGGAGAGATTAAAATGTACGCTGATGAGGAAGTAAAGAGAGGGACTCCAATAAGAGATTTCCTATTAAAATTAATCTTAATAATAATATTCGTTCTATTATTATTATGGCTATTACCAGCAAGAATTAACAGTACACTAAATAACAATAGTGGAAACGGTAATAATGGTGGTAATGGAAGTAGTAGCGAAAAGACTGTAGACTTATCTGCTATTACAAATAGAATTTTCAATGCTAACATTCAAGAAATGAAGCAAGCAGGAATTCTATACTATACAACTGAGAGATTACCTCAAACTGTAGGTAGTGAATCTAAACTAACATTAAGACAAATGTTAGATATGAAATTACTACTTGAGTTTACTGATAAAAATGGAGATACATGTGATGCTGAACATTCATATGTATTAGTAACAAAACAAGAAAATGAGTATTTGATGAAAGTATACTTAAAATGTAACGATGATGAAGATTATATTTTAGTACACATTGGATGTTATTCATATTGTACAAATCCAAATGGGGTTTGTGAAAAACAAGAAACAACACCAAAAGTAACTCCAAAGAAACCATCAACTCCTACACCAACTCCAACAGCTAAAGGACCTAAATGTGTTCTTGAAGTAGCTTCTGGACAATTAGGAAACAATGGATGGTACATTGGAAATGTTAAAGTTAGATTTAAATCTAAAACAACAACAACTAGTGGTGCTAAAATTGTTAAATACGGAATAGGAACATCATCTACTGCTAATTACAATGGAAATAGTGCTTTAACTATAACTAATGAAGGAACGACAAAGGTTTATGGTTATGTTAAAGATTCTAATGGTAAAACAGCAGTATGTACTATAACTGTTAAGAAAGATACAGTAGATCCAGACTGTTCAGTTTCAGTTCTTAGTGGTACTAAGAATTCTAAAGGTGAATATGTTGGAAAAGTTAAAGTTGGATTTAGTAAGAAAATAGATAAAACTAGTGGTATCTTATCATATGGTATATCTAAGAAATCTACTCCAGACTATAATGGAAATACTGCATTAACAGTAACAGAGTTAGGTACAACAACAGTATATGGATATGTTAAAGATAAAGCTGGACATTCTAAAGTATGTAAAACAACTATTAAGATTGTTAAACCAGATGGTGTAGTATCTCATCCATCATGTGAATTAACTGTTACTTCTGGAACTAAAGGAAATAACAATTGGTATGTATCAAATGTAGTAATTGGATTTAAATCTAAGACAAGTACAAATGGTGCTACTATTAAATCATTTGGATTAGGTACTAGTGAAGTTTACGATAACAAATCTACATATACTATATCTAAAGATGGAACATATACAATTAAAGGATATGTAAAAGATTCTAATGGATATGTTGCAACATGTAGTATTAGTGTTAAGAGAGATGCTACAAAACCAAATTGTGCATTAAGTGTTATTAGTGGAACTCAAACATCAAGTGGAGAATACACAAGTGACATCGTTATAGGATTCAAATATAAAACTGATGTAACAAGTGGAATGAATTCATTTGGTATTGGTAAGAGCACAACTTATGCTAACAATACAAGTTATACAATAACTACTGAAGGTACACATACAGTATATGGATATGTAAAAGATAATGCAGGAAATACAAATGTATGTAGTATAAAAGTAACAAAGAAAACACCTACTTATGAATATCAATATTATAAGAAATTCAATACAGAGTATGGTGCATGGTCTTCATGGACTACAAAAGAATATGATTGTAAGAACCCACCTGAATTTAAGAAAACTTCAACTTATGAGTCAGTAGATCTTGGTTCAGAACAAGTTGTTTCAGGTTATACTTATTCAGTAGGAAAAGCAATTACTGCTAAACAAGTAAAACAAACAGGAACTGTTTCTGAAAAATCTTGTGCAGGATGGACTTATTATAGAACTACTACAACTTCAACTAAAACATATGCAATCAAAGTTGGAGGAGATTGGAATTATGTTGGACTAGTAAGCTTATCATCTCCACCAACAGATACATTATCAGTTAAATATGTATTCGTTGGAATGGATTGGGATAGATGCGGAACTAGATGTACAACAACTCCATATACAACATGGAAGAAATATACAAGAAGCGTTTCAACTGTAACAGCTACAGATACAATTACAACAGGAAGTTCAGTAACAACTAAATGTACTAAATTTGAAACAAAGAATACAATTCTTTATACAACATATGATCAAATAGTTGGATACGAAAAGACAAGAACTGTTAACTATAAAACAGTATGTAGTTATAAATATAGAAGCCGTAAGGTAATTAAAGAAGCTTATATAGATTATAAGTGGAGCAAGTATAACGATACTGCATTATTAAATGCTGGATATGATTATACTGGTGCTAAGAGATTAACTAATTAATAAAGGGTGGTGTAATAAATGGATATTTTAAGAATTAAGCCAATTAAAAGTGGAGAAAGAGACTTCGACTTTCTAGTTTATTATGAAGGTGGAACTACTGAAAGAGTTATAGGTAAAGATGCTTGCTATGATTTTATTAGAGATCATAGTGGATTAGAAGCAGAGGCTTCTGATGCAGAAATATCAAGAAAAGTAAGTGAACTAGTGGATGCTGGAATTATTGAAGAAACAGCAGAAACTGATGAAGAAATTGCTGCTGCTGAAACTGAATTTGCAGCTGCAGAAGCAGCAAGAACTTCAGATGATGATGAAGATTTAAGTGACGATTCTGATGACGACGATGAAGATGTCGAAGAAGAAGAAGAGGAACTAAAAGAAAAGAAAAAATATGGTGCAGGAACTGTAGTTGCTGCAGGTGTATTAGGTGGAGTATTAGGAGCTGCTGGAGGAGCTGGAGCTACTGCAGCAATCCTTAATAATACTCAAAATCAAGTAGATGTAGATGAAGCATATGGAACTCAAGAGTCAGAAGAAGCTGCAGTAGAAGTAAGTGCTGCTGCTGAAACAGAAGCTACTGCTGAAGCTGCTGAAACTGCTACAACTGAAGCTGAAACAGAGGCTACTACAGCAGCTGCTGCAGAAACAGAAGCAACTGAAACAGCAGAAACAGAAGCTGTTGCTGAAGCTGCTACAACTGCTACAACTGAAGCAGAAACTGCTGAAGATCAAACTGTTGCTGTAACTCCAACTGAGTTTGAGCAATTAATGGCATCAATGGATCAAAGTGATTTAAGAAGAGTTGCTTCAGAAGAAGCTATGGAATTAGTTACTACTTTCCATACACAAACTCATAAAGAAGGAAACTTTAGATTAGAAGAAGATGGAGAAACATATTTAGATTTAACATTTGAAGAAGCATTAGTATTAACTACATTTGCTAATTATTCTGAACCAGCTGATATGTATACTATCTTTGGAACATATGATATTACTTCAGATCAAGCTCAAGATTTATTAGAATCTGCTCGTAGCAAGATGATTACATATTATATGAATTCTGTTGAACCAAGTGGTTTAGCAGAAATCTTCCATAGTGAAGAAGATAAAGCTTTCTTTGTTCAATTTGAAAACGATGTATTAACATTTAATAAAGAACATACTACAGAAGCATCTGATCAAGTTATTAGAGATACATATTATCATTATGTATTAGATGATGCTACTATAGATACTGCTGGTCCTCTTGCAAGATTACTTGCATTTGATACAGTATATGGAGGATTAAACTTAGTAGAATCTGCTGATGTAGACCATACTCAATTCCTTGTATTCCATGGAAATGGTTCAGAAGCAGAAACTAGATATTTAGTTGAAAACATTTATCATTTAAATTATGATGAGTTAACTGAAGAAGAAAAAGAAACTTATCGTCAAAATATAATTGAAAGTTCAACTGCATTAGTAGACTTACTTCCAACTGGTGAAGTAATGAATGAAGAAAATTCTACACAAGAAGAAAGAGATGCTTATTGGAGTATAACTGAACTTGTTGATAGAATGGGATTATGTGATGTTGTTAACGGAAGAATTACAGAATTAATGATGGGATTAGACAATATGGAAGCTACTCACTTTGCAGCTTCAAGTGCCCAAATTACAAACATTAACTTAAACATTGTTAGCCAATTATATAATTCTGGAGAAACTGAACTAGCTACTCGTGTTGCTGGTCAAGTTAATGCTCCATTATCAGCAGAATTATTAGAAGAATTATCACATATTGCAAGTGTTCAAGGATTAGTAACAAATTATGATACTATGATGGGAACAATTAACCAAGATCTTCGTCCAAGTATGGAAGAAATAATTGCTGCTGCACATGGACAATTAGAACAATTAGATCATTATGGTAATCCAACTCGTGATGATATTGCTACTTTAGTTAATAATAGACGTCATACAGAATTCCGTTTAGCATTAGATGATAGTGCTTATGGAGTATATCCAGCTGGAGAATATTCAGATGACTTTATAAGAGCACATGGTGACGTAATATCAGAAACTGAAGAGACACATACTGAAGAAGTTGGAGAAGATGATTTAACAGAAGAAGAAAGAGAAGAAGTAGAAGAACAACAAAGAAGAATAGAAGCTCAATTTGCAAAAGAAAATGCTGCAGGTGCTGGTGCAACTGCTGGTAATACATATGCAAATTCTGGAGATTACAGTTTCGGAACAAGTGTAACTGATCCAGCTAATGGAGCTACTTATAACCTTGATGAAATGTCATTTGCAAATGGTCTTGCATATGGATATGCATTTGGTGGAGTTTCTGTATCAACTGGTGATGCTCAAATCCAATCTGCTGCACAAGCTGCTGCTGAAGCATATGTAAACTCAATTAGTGCTGAAGATAGAGAAGCAATTGCTTTAGGATTTGGAACTAGTTGGGAAAGTGCAAGAGCTCAATTAATTGAATCATTTAAATCAGGATACATTTCACAAATTCAAGCTGAAATTAGTGCTGCAATTAGTGTAGGACAAGAAATGAAAAATACATCTGATGAGATGATTAAAGAAATAGAAGAACTTAATAAAGAACAAGAAACAGAAGAAGAACAAAAAACAGATGATCAACAAGTCGATGAGGGAGAGGAACCTGTTGATGATAATCCAGTAGATGAACAAGAAACTGGACAAGGTGATCAAGATACATCTGATGATGAGATAGATCAAACTGATGATCAAAGAGTTGAAGAAGGAGAAATTCCTGTTGAAGATGGAACTCAAGAAGAAACTACAACAGGAGAAGAAACTACAACAGGAGAAGAAACTACAACAGGAGAAGAAACTCCAGCTGAAGAAGTAACTCCAGCTGAGGAAGGAACTCCAGCTGAGGAAGGAACTCCAGCTGAGGAAACAGCTCCAGCAGAAGAGGGAACTCAAGAAGAACTAGATCAAGCTGATGAAGGTAGAATTGAAGAAGGAGAAGTTCCTGTAGAAGAAATTCAACCTACTCAAGAAGAAGTACAATTTCAAACTCAAACTCCAGAAGATGTTCAAGTTCAACTAGATGCAGATGCAGATGCATTAAGTGCTGAAGAAGCAGAACAAGCTGTTGCTGCTGAAGAAGCAAGAATTGCTGCAGAACAAGCTGCTGCAGAAGAAGCTGCAAGACAACAAGCTGCTGAAGAAGAAGCTGCAAGACAACAAGCTGCTGCAGAACAAGCTGCAAGAGAACAAGCAGAAAGAGAAGCTGCTGAGGAAGCTGCAAGACAACAAGCTGCTGCAGAAGAAGCTGCAAGACAAGCTGCTCAATCTCAACCAGAAGAAACTCCTGCAGTTGAAGAAGGAGAAGAAGAACTTGACGGAGGTTACCAAAAAGTAATTACTCCTTAATAATAAATAAAACGACTATATAGTCGTTTTTTTTATATGTTTTATGATATAATTTAATTAGGGTGATGATATGCGTGTTGTGGTTAGTGCTGGTGGCACTGGTGGACATATTTATCCAGCAATTGCTATTATTAATAAAATATTAGAACGTGAACCAAAAAGTGAGATTCTATATATTGGTACTACTGATAGAATGGAAGCAGATATTATTCCTAAAATGGGTTTTACTTATGTTGGTCTAGAAATTAAAGGACTAAATAGACATAATCCTTTTAAGAATGTTAATGTTATTAAGTGCTATTTAAAAGCATACAAAAAAGCAAAAAGAGTAATAAAAGATTTTAATCCTGATATAGTTTTAGGAATAGGTGGATATGTTACTCTTCCTGTTATTAAGGCTGCTTTATCATTAGGAATAAAAACATTTATTCATGAACAAAATTCTATTCCAGGACTATCTAACAAATTATTAAAGAATAAAGTAAATGTAGTTGGAGTATCTTTAGAGAGTAGTTTTAAATATTTTAATAAAAAGAATACTGTTTTTACAGGTAATCCAAGAAGTGAAGAAGTATTAACTACTAAGAAAGTAGATAAAAGTAAATATGATTTATCTAAAGATAAAAAATTAGTTTTATTTGTTATGGGAAGTTTAGGTTCAAAAACAATTAATGAAAAGATGAAAGAAATAATTCCAATGTTTAACAATAAAGATTATGAAGTATTATTTGTTACTGGCAAAGGGTATTATGATGAATATAAAGATTTTGAATCAATTCCTAATGTTAAACTTGTACCATATTTATACGATATGTTAGGTGTCATGAAAAATACTGATTTAATAATATCTCGTGCAGGAGCATCTACAATTGCAGAAATTACTACTCTTGCATTACCAAGTATACTTATTCCATCTCCATATGTAACGCATAATCATCAAGAAAAAAATGCTCAAGTGCTTGAAGATAATGGTGCTAGTATAGTAATTAAAGAAAAAGATTTATCTGCAGCTCTATTATTAGATACAATAGATCATATTTTAAATGATCCTAAAAAATATAAATCGATGGTAGAAGCTAATAAAAAATTAGGTTGTCCTGATTCAGCATCTAAAATATATGAAATAATAAGAAATATTATAGATGAAAGAACTTAATAATATAAAAGCGACATATTGTCGTTTTTTTATTTTATATGTTATAATTTTATTGGTAGGATGATTAAGTAATTACATCTAAAAATATATGTCATATAAATAATTAACGGAGGTAGTATAATGGATGAATTTTTAGAAGTATTAAAAGAAAGAGAAATAGGTAAAATACTAGAAAATGTTAGTTTAAAAAAATATACTACTTATTGTGTTGGTGGAAACGCAAAATATATAGTTTATCCTAAAAATACTCAAAAATTAATTGAATTAATTAAATTATGTAATTATAGAAATATAAAATATAAAGTATTAGGTAATGGAAGTAATACTTTGTTTAGTGATTCTGAATATGATGGAGTTATTATCAAACTTGACGAGTTTAATGAATTAACTATGTTAGGAGCTCAAACTATTAAAGTTGGTGCTGGATATAATTTAATGAGATTAGCATTGTTTGCTGCTAAAAAAGGACTTACTGGGCTTGAATTTGCTAGTGGTATACCAGGAAGTGTCGGTGGTGCAGTATTTATGAATGCTGGTGCTTATAAGAGTGATATGGGATATATCGTTAAAAGAATAAAAGTCTTAACTCCTGATTATAGAATTATTACGATGACAAATGGAGAACTAAATTTCCATTATAGAACTTCGTTTTTACAACAAAATCCAGGATATATATGTTTAGAAGCAACAATAGGACTTAAAAAAGGTAAAAAAGATGCGATACTTTCTGTTATGAAAGAAAGACAAGAAAAGAGACGTGCATCTCAACCTCTTGAGTATCCATCAGCTGGGTCTGTATTTAGAAATCCAGAAAATGGATTTGCTGGTAAAATGATTGAAGATTTAGGACTTAAAGGACTTACTCATGGAGGAGCTAAAGTAAGTGATAAACATGCAAACTTTATTATTAATATAGGTGGTGCAACTGCTAATGATATTAAGACACTTATTTCTTTAGTTCATGATACAGTCGAAGAAAATTATGGGGTAGATTTAAAAATTGAACAAGAATTTGTAAATTGGGAGTAGTGATACAATGACAAGAAAAGTTAAAGTAAAAAAGAAAAAAATAAGAATAGTACCTTTATTAATTTTTCTTGTTGTATTAATTGTTCTAATTTTATGTATTAAAATGCTTTTATCTACTAAAACACATAATATTATTATTACTGGAAACAATATATTATCTGATCAAACAATTATAGAAGAAGCAGGATTAACTAATTATCCAGAGTATTTTAAAGTATCAACTCGTAAAATGAAAAAGAAGTTAAAACACAATCCATATATTAAAGATGTTAAAATAGAAAGAAGATTCTTTAATATTTTTAAAATAAATATAGTAGAGGAAAAAGTACTATTATATGATTTTCCTAATCAAAATTATATTTTAAGTAATGGAGAAGTGGTTATTAGTGACAAAGACTTTTTAGGTGTTCCAACTCTTTTAAATCATGTTTCTGATACCGTATATGATAGGTTTGTCAAAAAATTAGATGCTTTAGATACTGACGTTTTAAAACAAATATCTGAAATAAAATATGATCCATCTTCATATGATGAGACAAGGTTCTTTTTAACTATGAATGATGGGAATTATGTTTATATAAATATTCCTAACTTTAAATCACTTGATTTATATAATAAGATTTATCCTAATTTTGATGGACATAAAGGTATTCTTTTTCTGGATTCAGGATATGGGGAAGCTAGTGAATACAAAATAATAAAATAAAAAAGCGATTAATCGCTTTTTTTAATTCTAAATAAACTAATACTTGGATGATTAAATAATCTATAAGGATATTCTCTTGTACCAGCACCATTTGAAACATATAAATCAGTATCATCAATATTATAATATTCTTCGAAATAGTCACAATTATAATTAAATATACCACCAACTTTAGGTATTCTTATTAATCCATTAAGAGTATATCCGGCTAATGCTAGGTCCAATTTGTGGTAATCATTAATATCTTTTATTAAATCAGGATTATGCATAATACCTATTGTAAATATATTAGATAGTTCTCCATCTTTAAAAATTTCAAAAGATTTATCTAGTTTTAAATCTTTAGTAAATCCAGTTATTAGAATAGGAGTATTACCATCTTTAAATATTAGATCATAGCTGTTATCTATATTTATAAATCCTGCATTATCTAATATAATTTGAGTGTTTTTATTATCATTTTTACCAGTTACTGAATATTTATTTAAAGTAACATTTATTTTAGATAATTCCTTTGTTAATTTGCTTATTTCTTTATTATCTATTTCTCCATATATTAAGTCTCCAGTAAAGACTACAATATCTGGCTTTAAAATATTTACTTTTCTTACTATTCTTTGTAATTTTTTAATATCTAGTGTTTTACTATTATAATTTAAATCACTTATTTGGACTATTTTCAGACCATTAAATTCTTCTGGAAGATTATCATATTCTTTCATATATTCTCTTACTACTAATCCTGATGTACCTACATATCTAATTAATAGATAGATGATTAGTAGCACTAAGAAGATTTTGAATAATATTTTAATTACTTTAATAGATATTCTTTTTGTTTTTTCACTTACTACGTCTTTAACAATTTTATTTCTTTGCTTTTTATTTCTTTCTAATCTACTAGTCATTAAATCACCTCCATTAAGGCAATTATTTCTGGTATTAGTAATACTAGATTATGAACTGAATGAACTAGATAAGAATAACAAATATTATTTGTTTCATAATAAATATAACCTAAAATAATACCAGAACAACAATAAGGTATTAAATATATTAAATAAATTAGATTATTGATAGATAAAACATGTAATCCACCAAAGACAATTCCAGAAACTAAAATAAATGATATTTTATCTTTAAATACAGTTTTAAAAGACAATCTAAATATTATTTCTTCTATTAATGCAGAAAATAATACGACATTTATTCCCATTAATAATGGATTAGCTTTTATATATTCTTTTATATTAGAATTGTTTATTGAATCATTTATCCCAAACAATGAAATAATATATACAAATACATACATAATAAGAAGATTAAGCGCCCAATATTTTAAACAGAATAATATGTTTTTAAACAATTCATTTTTATTTGTATTTTTGAATTGTTTTATATCATTTATAATTGTTTTTCTATATATTACAGTTATTATTAATAGAGTACAAATTGATGAAAAAACTAAAAGATAAGTTTTATTTAACATCGATAAGTTTTTAGTATCTAAATTAAAAATAGTAATTGGAATAACTTGAAATAAAGATTGAAATAAAAATAGTAATAAAGTACTAATAAAAATAATATAAGTTTTTAATTCTATTTTGTTATTTTTACTTGCCATTTTCTCATCATTCCTATTCTAAAATAATTTTATAAAAAAAAGATAATTCATGTCAATTTAATATCTTCGTATTAATAAAAAAAGTGTAAATCTAATTAATAAAATGATATAATTGTTATATAGGTGAATAGGAGTGATTACATGAAGTATTATTGTATAGGTATTAAGGGGTCAGGAATGAGTTCTTTAGCTAATATACTTAGTGATATGGGACATACTGTTACTGGTTATGATGACGCTAAAGGATATAAATATACAATGGATGGTTTAGAAAAAAGAGGAATAAAGATATTTTATGGTGCTCATGATATAGATAAAGATACAATCGTAACTTATTCAAAAGCGTTTAAAATGGATCATCCTGAAATAAAAAGAGTAAAAGATTTAGGATTAACTTTAAAAGAGTATAAAGATGTTATGGGAGATATTACAGCACTTTTTAAAACAATTGGTGTATCTGGTACTCATGGAAAGACAACAACTAGTTTAATGATTAGTGAAATATTCAATAATACTGTTGGATGTAATTATTTTGTTGGAGATGGTACAGGACATGCTACTAAGACTAACGAGTATTTTGTAATTGAAAGTGATGAATTCAATAAACATCTTCTTGCATATCATCCAACTGTTGCAATTATTACTAATATAGAACTTGATCATACTGAATGCTATCCTGGAGGAATAGAAGAAATAAAGGATACATTTAGACAATTTGCTAATAAAGCTGATCTTATTATTGCTAATGGTGATGATAAAAATGTGCGTGATATTAAATTTGATAAAAAAGTTATTTATTATGGATTAAATGATAATAATGATGTTGTTGCTAAAAATGTTTCATTAACTGATAAAGGATCTAAATTTGAATGTTATATAGATGGGAAGAAATTTGGTACATTTAATCTAAAATTATATGGAAATCATATGATTCAAAATGCTTTAAGTGCTATTATAGTAGCAAATTACTATGGTATTAGTTTAAGTGATATAAAGAAAAATATTGCTAAGTTTACTGGTGCTAAAAGAAGATTTAAAATTAAAAAAATAGGTAAATATATTACAATAGATGATTATGCACATCATCCAACTGAAATAGCTGTAACTATAAAAGCAGCTAAACAAAAATACCCAGATAAAGAAATAGTAGCAGTATTCTTACCTAATACTTATTCAAGAACAGAAGCTTTAATGGATGAATTTGTTGATGCTCTTAGTCTAGCTGATAAAGCATATGTAATGGATATTTATTGTGATCGTGAAAAACAAGAAGAATATCCTGGAGTATCAAGTGATACATTAATTAAAAGAATTAAAGGTGCAGAAAAAATATCTGTAAAAGATGCAGATAAATTATTAAAACATGATAACGGTGTTATTTGTTTTATGAGTTGTACAAATATATATGAAATTGAGAACGAATTTGAAAGAATAGTAAAAAAATAGAAAGAGGTTGATTCTATGGCAAAAGATATAGAGTTTAACAGTGCTATTGAATTATATAATCGTGTTAAACCTGCATTAAAAGTTAAATATAAAGAAATACATAAAGATTATGATTATATTAAACTAGCAGATATATGGAATTATTTAATTCAATATAAGTGGAGAAATGCAAAAGATTTAGTTTTATCTGATGTTGTAGATGATATTTTAAATATAGAAAACAAAAAAATTGATGAATATGTAAAAAAAGATATTAAAGATCAAGATAAAGAGATAATAGAAGAAGAACTTGATATTATATAGGAGGTGATTTTATGAGTAATAAAAGATTATATACAATAGATGATTTAATAGATAAAGCTAGTACTTATATTACTGCTGATAAATTACCTTTAATTAGAGACTGTTATAAATTTGGTGAAGAACATCACTTAGGTCAGTTTAGAGAAAGTGGAGAACCATATATTTATCATCCACTTGCAACTGCAGTTATTCTAACAACTGTATATGCTGATGCTGAAACAATATGTGCAGGATTATTACATGATGTTATAGAAGATACTGGAGTAACAAAAGAGGAATTAGAAGAGAATTTTGGAGAAGAGATAGCTAATTTAGTATATGGTGTTACTAAGATTAGTAAAATTCATTTTTCTACTGAAAACGAAGCTTTAATTGAGTACTACAAAAAGATAATTGTTGGTATGAGTGAAGATGTAAGAGTAATAATTATTAAACTTGCAGATAGACTTCATAATATGAGAACTCTTTGGGCAAAAAGCGAAGAAAAACAAAAGAAAATTGCTAGTGAAACTTTAGAGATTCTTGCACCTATTGCTCATCATTTAGGTATTCATAAAATAAAATCAGAATTAGAAGATTTATGTCTTAGATATTTAAAACCAGATGTTTTCTATGACATCGCAGATAAACTTAATAATACAAAGATGGAACGTGATAAAGTAGTAAATGATATGCTTTTAAGTGTTTCTAAACTACTTAATGATAATGGTATTAAACATGAAATAAAAGGACGTAGTAAAAGTATATATAGTATTTATAAAAAGCTAGAAAAAGGACGTAAATTTAGTGATATATATGACCTTCTAGCAATAAGAATACTAGTTGATACTATTCCTGAATGTTATTCTATAATTGGAATGATTCATGCTAAATATAAACCCATTCCAAAACGTTTTAAAGATTATATAGCAATGCCTAAGACAAATGGATATCAATCATTACATACAACTGTTTTTGGAATAGATGGATATTTATTTGAAATCCAAATTCGTACTCATGACATGGATGAAATAGCAGAAAATGGAGTTGCTTCTCATTGGGCTTATAAAGAACATAAAGATTTAACAAAAGGAAATGCTAATTCAACAGAAGCTAAACTTCAATTCTTTAAATCAATAATTGATTTAAATGAAGATAGAATGAGTAGTGAAGAGTTTGTTAATAGTGTTAAAGATGAAATATTAAATAATAATATTTATGTTTTTACTCCAAAAGGAGATATATTTGAATTACCTAAAGGGTCTACTCCAATAGATTTTGCATATTTTGTTCACAGTGGTGTAGGTAATACTATGACTGGTGCAATAGTTAATGATAGTATTGTACCACTTGATTATGAATTACAAGATAATGATATAGTTAAAATTATTACTAATAAAAATTCACAAGGACCATCTAAAGAATGGTTAAATATAGCTAAATCAACTCGTGCTAAAAATAAGATTCGTGCATTTTTCTCTAAAAGTGAAAAAGAGAATTATATTGAAAGAGGAAAAAATGATTTAGAAAAAGAACTTCGTAAGAAAAAAATAGCATTTAATGATTTTTTTACTGATGAAAATATGAAGATTCTTATTAAAGAAGCTAAAATAATAGACTTAGATGATTTATATTTAAATATAGGTAATAATAAATTTTCATCTACTTATGTAATTAATTTATTATTTAAAAAAGAAGAAGATTTAGAAGATATTAAATTCAAAGAAGTACCTAAACATACAGAAGGAGATGTAATAGTAGCAGGTATTGATAAGGTTAAAGTTAATCTAGCTAACTGCTGTAATCCGGTTCCAGGAGATGAGATAGTTGGATATATTACTCGTGGAAATGGTATTAGTGTACATAGAAAATGTTGTCATAATCTAGAATTTTTAGACAATAGAATGGTCAATGTAGAATGGAATGATGAAAAAACTACTAATAAATTTATTACATCTATATTTGTATATTGTAATGAATCTAAAAATGAAAATGCCCTTCTTGATATTATGAAAAAAGCCCAATCTATGAATATAAGTTTTGAAAGTTTTAGAACTAATCGTAAAGGTGATATTACTATTTATGATTTAGATATATATGTAAGAGATTTAGAACATTTAAATACTTACATTAGAGATTTAGAAAATTTATCATATATTGAAAAGGTGGTGCGAATCATAAGATGAGAGTTGTCGTACAAAGAAGTAAAGAAGCCTCGTGTAAGGTTGATGGAAAAATTACTGGTAAAATAGATAAAGGAATGGTTCTTTTAGTAGGTTTTACTGAAGGAGATAATGAAGATACTATTAAATATATGATTAATAAAATTATTAATCTAAGAATATTCGATGATGAAAATGGAGTTATGAATAAAAGTATTAATAGAGAAGATAGTCAGATTTTATCAATATCACAATTTACTTTATATGGAGATGCTACTAAAGGAAATAGACCAAGTTATATAAAAGCTTTAAGTGGAGATAAAGCAACGGTTTTATATGATTATTTTAATCAAGAACTTAGTAAATTAATAAAAGTTGAAACTGGTATATTTGGTGCAGAAATGGAAATAAGTTTAATAAATGATGGACCAATTACAATTCTTTTAGAAAAGGAATGATTATATGTTTAAGAATAGAGTAAATTATAAATTATTAAATATTTTAATATTATGTGGAATCATGTATATAGGTGTTGCTACTATTGATTATTGGTTCTCACTTTTAGTAAGAATTTTTAATCTAGTATTTCCTTATATTTTAGCGTTCATAATAGCATATGCCTTTTCTCCGTTAGTTAGATTGTTACAAAGAAAAGGAGTTAATAAAAAATTATCTGTTTTAATTGTAGTATTAGGAGTTCTCGGAGTTATAGTAGGATTAGTTGGATTAACAGTACCTTTAATATATGAACAGTTACTTAATTTAACAGAAAATACTAAAACTATTATTGGGGATTTGTCTAGTAAATTTGATATAGATATTACTCCATATCAGTCAGAAATAAATGAATTCTTAAATGGTATGATTAGTTGGTTTGGTAATTATATTCAAACTGGTTTTGTATCATTTGTATCTCATACAGCTAATCTATTAGGTAAAATAATTATTGTAACAGTAGTAACAATATATTTCTTAATTGATATGGATCATATTAGAAAGACACTTAAAGAATATTTATTAGTAAGAAATAAAAAAGCATTTAAATTATTAAAAGACATTGATAATGAATTAGGACATTACTTAGAAGGATTAACAATATTTATGGTTATTCAATTCTTTGAATACTCATTCTTATTCTGGTTAGTAGGACATCCAAACTGGTTATTACTTGGACTTCTTGCATCTTTTACAACAGTAATACCATATTTTGGTGGATGGATTACTAATATTATTGCTGTAATACTTGCTAGTGTAATATCTACAAAACTATTTATTGCAACATTGATTATTTGTTTGATATTCCCTAATATTGATGGATACTTTATTTCACCACATGTATATGGTAAAACAAATAATGTTAAACCTTTATGGTCAATATTTGCAGTAGTAGTAATGGGTGGATTGTTTAATATCTTTGGAATATTAATTGCTTTACCTACATTCTTGGTAGTAAGTTGTGTATATAAGTTTATTAAAGAAGAAAATTTAATAAAGTATAGGGAAAGAAAAGAAAAAGAGAAGAATAAAAAAAGAGAAGATTAACTTCTCTTTTTAATTTGCAACTTCTACAAATACTTTTTTATCATATATATGTTGTTGTTTTTCAAATTCATCTAATTTTTGTGTTGTTATTAAGAAGAATGTGTGTTCCAAAACATTTTTACCAGAAGGTGCTACAGGATCATCCCAAGTAAGATCTAGATGGTACCATTTATTATTTAAATTAACTACATTCCATACATGATTTTCACTTATAACTTTATAATTTGGAATATTGAAATAATCTAAGAATAGAGCCATTGCATCAGTATATCCACCACATAATCCATAACCTTCAATAAGTGGACCATATGCAATATTAGATTTATAATTAACTATTTGTAAGTCACTTCTATCTGAATCATATTTAGTAGTATTTATTATATAGTCATGTATTATTCTTATAATAGTTATTTTATTAGTTTCATTTTTAACATATGTCTTATTAATATATTCAATTTTTTCATTTATTTTTTTGATATCACTTTTTGTATATAATTTATTAACAATAACATCTACTTGGCCAACAGTATTATATTTTGTTTCTATTGAAGAAAAACTATTATATGGATGAACAAAGGAATTTATATTTGATAATATTTGTTGGTTATTAGATATATAGTCAACGTCTTTTAAACAATTATCATAACCACATTTAAAAGTAAATTCACGAGCACCACTACTTACGATAGTGTAGTAAATATTTAATAAATGCTGATAGTTTTTAGCTTCAAAATCATTAGTTATTTGTACATATTGATAATCTACCTTACGATAATACTCGTTTGGTTTTAATTCACTTATTTTAATATTATCAGTTAGACTATCATAAACAAGTTTTACTATATTATCTCGATAATAATAACAAACACCTAATATAATGAGGCATATAAATGCTTTAATAAAAAACTTCTTCATTATATTCACCTATAATTAATTCTATACTATTTTAGAAATAAAAAAAAGAGTAATTGTATTACTCCATAGTATTTAATGATTTTGTTAATCTTGATTTTAATCTAGCTGCTTTATTAGCATGAATTAATCCAACTTTTGCAGATTTATCAATTCTTTGAATAGCAACATTTAATGCAACTTTTGCGTTTTCTTTATCTCCTGCTTTAACTAGTTTTTCAAATTTTTTAATAGCAGTTTTTCTACTTGTTTCAACTGTATTGTTACCTACTGATTTCTTTTTATTTGTGATAACTCTTTTTTTAGCACTTTTAATATTTGGCATTTTTTCACCTCGTTTCTTCAACTAATAATGATTTTAACAAAAAAACACTTAAAAATCAACTTTAATTATGAAATACATACTAAAAACAATTGTTAAATTACAATAATTGTTATATACTTTTTATAGTAGGGTGCGTGATAGTGTGAAGAAGATAATTGGCTTAATTATTATATTATTAGGTGGTTTACTAATTGGTGGAGGAGTATTTATTCAAGTTACGGGAAATAGTACTCTTGATAAGAAGAAAAATGAAACTGAAAATCCATCAATAGTAAGAGCTGATGCTAGGGGCGTAAAAACTTATTGTGATGATGAAATGATCGATACATATCTACAATTAAATGACTATACTAAAATATCTTTCGCCTATCCAAAATGCGTAAATGAATATATCTTATCTTATAGAGCAAAACAATTATTAAGCGAAGATAGAACACTTAAATTTAATGCTTTTATAGTATCTGAAAAACCAAAAGCATTTTTAAATTCTAAAAAGACATATTTAGTTTCATTAAGTGAAGATAAGCGTTATACAGATTTTATATATTCAGATATAAAAGAAATGAAATATGGAGATATAACATATTATTATTTTGATGCAACATATTATTCTGTTGGTATTTTAGATAATTCTAAAACACTAAGAGATGAATGGTATATTGCAATACCATTTAAGGATGGAAATAATACTCTTACTATTTCCTTTGTTTCAAACGATAAAGCAATTAGTTCTAATGCTATTGCGAAAATAATTAAATCTATGAAAATAGAAGAAAATAAAGCTGAATTTGTTCATTCTAAAGAAGAAGGAAATTATATAGTTGGATCTATCAAACAAAATAAGAATAATTCATATGAACATGGATATAAATTAAAATATAAAGTACCAAGTGAAATCCCTGAAGAAGCAAGTGTTGACTCAGATATAAATACAGTTGTTTTTTCAAAAGAAGATATTAATGAAAGTCAATATGTATCATTATCTATAGAAGGAACTAGTGACTCTATAAAAGAACGTGCTAACTCATATAAATCTAATACTTCTCCATTAGGAGAAAATTATAAAAACGCAAAATCAACAGATGTTAAATTTAAGAATTATAATAATCATAATTTATATTATTTTATAACAAGTTATGATTTATATGATAAAGATAAAAATGAATATTTAAATACATATTATACTTTATATGCTTTTGTTGAAATTGGAAAAAACGATTATGTAAAAGTATATATGAGTAATAAAAAAATACCAATAACTGAAAAAAATCTAGAAGACTATCTAAACTTTAAAATAGAGGAGTACTAAAATGTATTGTCCTAAGTGCGGTAATAATTTAAATGACAATGCTATGTTTTGTCCAAAGTGTGGATATAGAGTTTCACCTGATGAAAGGACAAAAGAAATAAATATTGGTATTTTAAAAGATATAACGGGTAATCTAGATTTAAAAAAAGAAGATTTAAAAGTAGAAACTTCAAGTAAGAATACAAATAATAATGGAGTAATTATTGCTTGTGCCATAATTGTTATTATTGCATTAATTATAGTCTTATTAATAATATTAATGAGTAATAAAAAAGAATATGTAGATACTTCTGATATTGAAAAATACTGTTCTCAAAATAGAGAAGCAGAAATATGTAAAGATCCAGAAGAAGTTGTTATAAATGATTTTGATCCATTATATTTTGGAGATTATGAATTTAATTCATCTCCATCAATTGATGCTTTTACTAAACAAGTAGTAGCGGTTTTAAAACAAAAGGAACAAGATGGTAATAAAGCATGTAATAATAAAAAATATGAAGATTTAAATAAAAAAATAGATAAAGAGTTAGATCTTAAATATTCATATACATGTGGAATTGATGTTAAGTATATGGAAAATCTATCTAATAGATTACAACAATTCTATAGATTACATCCAGTAAAAGAAAAGTTAGTAGATTCATATTTAGTTGGTAATAGAGAAGCTAGAGTGTATGCAGATTTTACTACCAAAGTAATTGGTCAATCTGATAATTATTATGCTTATTTAAGAAGAATTTATTTAAATGTTAATCTATTTAATGATTATGATTTGTTATCTAAAACTTATCAAATGGATTTAAATGCTAAATTCCATCCGGATAATTCTAGACCAGAAGATGTTATAGTACATGAAACAGCTCATGCGCTTGACTATTATATTACTATTAGAATGAATAATGCTAATATTCTAGTAGGAGATAATATTACTGATTATCAAAATGTTCATAATACGTTCTTTAATTATACTTTTTCTAAAGATTTAGTAGAAAGAGCAACTAAAAATGTAAATGAACGTTTAATAAGTCAAGGATTGAGTCCTAAAACAGAAGAAGAACTTAGAATAGAAATAAGTGGTTATGCTAATCAAAAAGATGATAATGGAAATGTAATATATGCAGAAACTTTTGCTGAAGCAATGGTTGATTATTTATCAAATGGAAATAATGCTAAACCATTATCTGTTGAAATGTATAAACTAACACAAGAAAAATTAAAGGAATTGGGGGGATAGTATGAAAAAGAAATTATTGATTATTGTTCCAATTGTACTTGCCCTAGTTATAATTCTAATAATTATAAGTGTTCCAAAGAATTATAAGACTGATTTTAATTTAGATATTGATTTATCTACTTCAACAAATGAAATAACAAATAAACTAGTTAGTAATACAAGTAATGATTATAAGATAGATACAACTAAGAAGTATATTTTGTCTAATAAAGATAAAAAAGAAATAGAAAAACTTATTAAAAAATATCTTGATGCTTTAACAAAAACAGATTTATCATCAATTAAATATAGTGGTGATATTAATAAATATCTTGTTAGATTTCCATCTATGAGTATAGATGAATATGATGATTTTTATAACAGTCCTAAGTATAAGGAATATTCAAATGGTAGTATTACTTTAGATGCAATACATATGTTATTTTATTCAAGAGAATTTAAGTTTAAAGAATTAAAAGAAATAGCTTATGATTATGTAACTAAAGAAGAAATAATTACTAAATCATATTTAGATGATGTAACTCTTACATATGGAAATAAAAAATACACATTAGATGCAATTGTTGAACTTTCAATTCGTTATGAAGAAGAAAGCAAACAATTCAAAATATTTAATATAAATATAGAATGGGTAAGAGATCTAGAAACATATTTAAAAATAATAGATAAAACTGAAAGA
The DNA here is from genome assembly GCA_017541325.1 of Bacilli bacterium. Taxonomy (GTDB): domain Bacteria; phylum Bacillota_I; class Bacilli_A; order RF39; family UBA660; genus RUG11788. The sequence continues at coordinate 147,795 of JAFXZI010000012.1, read as the reverse complement.
TCAATAAATAATAAATCAACTAATAAATTAAATAATGCAGTTAGTTATATTCCAACAGGATATGGTGATTTTAATTATAATAAATTAAAAGCTTTAAATGGAAATATTACTAACAAAGTATATCTTGATAATAAAGATAGTATAGTTGTTATAAATAGTGTTAATGAATTAGGTTTACCAACTGGTAACTCAACAGGATTTTTTATCAAGAGTGGAATTTTAGTAACTACGTATGATTCATTATATTCTATGATAGAAAATGGTTCTAGACGTATATATGCAGATATTAATGGAAAAGCAGTTTTAATAGATGGAGTTGTTTCTATTTATCCAGATTTAAATATTGCAATTTTAAAATTAAAAGAAGAGATAGGTAATCCTGTTAAAATAGGAGATTCATCTAAAATAGAGAAGAATGATCCAGTAATTATTATTAGTAGTTCTATAGGTCTTACATCAACTATTAAAACAGGAATATATTTAAATACTATAAAAGATGATATAAATGTATTAAGAACATCTTTGCCACTTACTAATGGAGATACAGGTAGTCCAATATTTAATACAGAGGGACTAGTAATTGGTATTAATAATGATGTTAAGCCTAGTATTGATTCTTATTACAGCGGAATAAATAATTCTATAGATATATCCGTATTAAAAGATGTAATTGAAAAAATAAATAATACTGAATTTAATACTATAAAAACAACAGAATTATCTAGTTTAAAAATAGATAATATTAAGGTAGTTAATAAAGTAAAAGAAAAAGTATGGGAAAAGTATTTAGATCTTCCTGTAATAACTAATTACATACCTATAGATTTATATAGTGCATATACTAAAGATAATTATTTGATAGTAAGATATAAATCAACAGACAATATGTTTGATAATGATATGATTATAAATATTTATACTAAGAATCTTATAAAAGAAAATTATAAAGAAGTAGCAACTAATGTGTTTAAAAAAGGAAATGTGACAATTACTATTAAAAATAATCTTGGATTTATAATTGTTATAGTAGAGGGGGTAAATTAATGAAAAAATTAAATATTAATTTATCACTAAAACTTATAGTAACCTTTGTTATAATTATTTGTTTAATACTTGTAATATTTCTTATAAAAGTAAATTCTAATAAAGGATTTAAAATAAATACTTATAATGAAAATGGTATTAAGTTTAATTATGATAATACTTTTAGACTTACTAATAAAAAAGATTATATAGAATTAGTTACAACTGATAACACTTCTGTAGTTGCAATTAAAAAAATAGATTATTCTTTTGATTTAGATTTAGATAATGCAGAATCTATTGCTTATCAAATAACATTAGAAGATGGATCTTATAATAAAGTTTATAATGAATTTAAAGAGAATAAGTATTATTTCTTATATGAGAATTATGAAAAAGGAAAACAAATAGAAATAATAGAATATCAAAAAGACGATTATTTATATTTAATAGTATTTGAAGCTAATTCTAATGAATTTGATTTATATCAAGAATCATTTGATATTATTATTAATTCATTTAAGGTATAGGTGATATTATGAAGAAGAAATTAATAATTGTAATAGTTTGTATATCTATATTATTACTTATACTATCTTTAATACTTTTAGTAACAAGAAAGAAAAATAATGATGTTATTTATAAAAAATATAAAATAGATAATTATAGTTTTGAAGTTTTAGATGATTACAAGTATAAATATGATAAAGATAAAAAAGTAGGATATTTAAGTAATAAGACTTTTGATAAATCATATATATATTTATCTTCTAAAAAATATAAAGATTTAATTTCATTAAGTGCCTATTATGAAGATATGGGTGGAAAAGAAGTAGATAGTGAAATTGATGAAATAAAGATTGGGAAATATGATGCTTTTTTAAATATTAAAGAAGTTGAATATAAAGATGTAGAAGAACATAATTATTTAGTAATGATTTTTATAAAAGTTAGTGAAGAAAATACATTTGTTTTTCAATATGAAACTAAAGCATTAACAGAAGAAAAAAGAACTGAAATATTAAATAATATTAAAGAGGGATTAAATAATATTGAAGAAATCAAATAATGTAGTATAATTAATTTAGAATAAAAGATAGAAAAGGAGTTAAGAAATATGAATTGTCCAAAATGTGGATCTCCATTAAATCCAGGAGATAAATTTTGTCAAGTATGTGGTAGTGCAGTAGAAAATGTAAATCCTGTACAACCACCACAACCAACACCACCAGTTGCACCAAATCCAATGCCTGCAACACAACCAGCACCAGTTGTACAACCAGCACCAGCAGTAAATCCTGCACCAGCTAGTCCAGTACCACCAACTGAGCCAAAGAAAGGAAATACTTTAGTAGTTGTTTTAGTTGCTATTATAGCAATATTAGTAGTTGTTATAGTTGCAATATTATTCTTAGGAAAGAATGACAAAGATTCTAAAGGTTCTGGAAATAATGGTGGAGGTGGAACTACAGTTGCAAAGGTTGATACACCTCAATATAACGAAGTTAGTGTTGGAGCTTATAAATTTAAATTATTATCAGGATATTCAGTAGAGAATACTGCTGATGGAGTTGTTTTAAGTAATGCTACTGGAACTTCTCAAGCATTATTTGGTCATTTAGATGGATATTCAGTAAGTGATATTGATGCTGTTGCTTTAGCTTCTGAATTTCAAACAAGAGGATTTGTAGCAACTTCAAGTGAAAAAACAATTGAAGGTAAAAAAGGATTATTATTTACTGGTACATATTCAGGATTTGATTATGAAGTACTATATGTTCAAGAGAATAGTATGAATCCTAGAATTATCTATGCTGATATAGCATATAATACTCCAGCTGATAAGACAAAAGATGCAGAAAACATTTATAAAATGATTGCATTAACAGAAGTAAGAGAACAATCTACACAATCTCAAACATCAAAGATTATTAAACTTGCACCATCTGTTAAGAAATAGAAATTAGACCTCTTTATGAGGTCTTTTTTATATCTTTTAATTATAAAAAATAGTAAAATATAATTGTAGTGGTGATTTTATGAACAATTTAAAAATTGAAAAATTAGATCATTTTGGTAGAGGAATAGTAAGAATAAATCATGATATTTATTTTATAGAAGGAGCACTTCCTAACGATATAGTAGATATAGAAGTAATTAAACATAAAAAGAATATTTATGAAGCAAAAGTATCAAAATACGTTAAAAAGTCTAATTATCATATAGATAATATCTGTCCATATTTTCTAGAATGTGGAGGATGTACTTTCTTAAATATGGATTATAAAAATGAATTAGAGTTCAAAGAACAAAAAATACATGAACTAGTTAATAAAATGTTAAAAAAAGATGTACAAATAAATAAAATAATCTATTCAGATAATATCTATAACTATCGTAGAAAAATAACAATACATGGTAATCAACTAGGTCTATATAAAAATAAAAGTAATGATATTGTAAGTATAGATAAGTGTTATTTAGTTAATGAAAAGATTAATGAAATTTTACCTAGATTAAAAAAATATCAAGAAAAGACTAAATGTAATATAGAAGAAGCAACACTAAAAGTATCAGTACTTAACGAAGTAATGATTAGTCTATATGGTAGTTTTGATTATGATCATTTCTTAAATGAGTTTAATGATATAGATGTAATATATATTAATAATCAATTAGTAAGTAAAAAAGAATATATAAAAGAAAAATTATTTGATAAATACTTTTATGTATCTAATCATTCTTTCTTTCAAGTTAATACTTATATGACAGAAAAACTATATGAACTTGTAATAAATAAAATTAAAAATGAACACTATAAAAATGCATTAGATCTTTATTGTGGTACTGGTACTATTGGTATATTAATATCTGATTATGTAGATAAAGTAACTGGTATAGAAGAAGTAAAAGATGCAGTAGAAGATGCTAATAGAAATAAAGAATTAAATAATGTAGACAATATTAATTTTATATGTGGAAAAGTAGAAGATAATATAGATAGTTTTAAAGATATAGATTTAGTAATAGTAGACCCTCCTAGAAGCGGACTTGATAATAAAACAAGAGAACAATTATTAAAAATAAATCCTATAAGAATTATATATGTATCATGTGATCCAGCAACACTTATGCGAGATTTAAACGATTTAAGTAAAAACTACAATATAAAAGAAATTACTCCAGTAGATATGTTTCCTAGAACTTATCATTGCGAATCAATCACAGTACTTGAGAGGAGATAAATATGAGAAAAATAGAGTATGTAGATATTTATGATAGAAACAAAAATAAGACGGGTATAACAAAGATAAGACATGTTGATGCATATGAAGATGGAGAATATATAATAGGTGTACAATTAGTATTATTTAATAAGAATAATGAAATATTAATAACTAAAAGATCAGATAGGAAAAAAGTTCTTCCTGGTAAATGGGAATGTAATGGTGGAGCAATAGATGCGGGAGAAACTCCTATTGAAGGATTAGAAAGAGAAATTAGTGAAGAACTAGGAATCGTTTTAGACAGAAAAAAAATAATTTATTACAAAAATGTAATAGATGATGATAGACATAGTATAAAAGACATATTTTTATATAAAGATAATATCGATATAAATATTTTGTCATTTTCTGATAATGAAGTAAGTGAAGCAAAATATGTATCTATTGATGAATATATGGATATGTTTAATTCTGGCGATATTGTATACAATGTAGATTTTAATGATGAAGATTATCTACAGGCTATAAAACTAATTTGATTAAAAAAATGAAAAAAACATATGTTCATGATACGCAATCAACCCTTGCAGTTTTATGTATAGGAACATGTTTTTAAATATGAAACATGGTTGAATGACCTATTCCTGAATAGGTGACCACCCATTGTGAGTCTATCGCAGTTTTAGAAAGGAAAAATTAATATGAAAAAAATAGTAGCTGGAGGACTAATAGAAAAAGATGGTAAATTTCTATTAGTAAAAGAAAATAAAAAAATATGTAAAGGAAAGTGGAATATTCCTGCGGGTGGTGTTGACGATAATGAAAATGTTATTGATGCAGCTAAAAGAGAAATATTTGAAGAAACTGGATGTACAGCAAAAATAAATGGGATATTAGAAATAATAAATCAAAATTTGGAAAACGTTGACTTGCTTCTCTTTATTTTTGATGCTGAATTAGTTAAAGAAAATATACAAAGTGATGGCGAGGAAATATCCGATATTGGTTGGTTTTCTTATGAAGAAATATTTAATATGAAAAACGATTTAAGAGCTGATGGATATTTCATAAATACTATTAAAAACAAAAAAGAAAACAAAATAAGTCCAGTCGAATTAATTAGAATAGATAATAACTAGAAATGACATATCTAAAACCAATAGACTAGGTTGGTAGTTTGTTGGTAATATCCATGCAAAGACCCACGGTCTAGTCACTCAGAGAGTGTCTGTATATTAGAGAATATATAATTATGAAGAAAAATAATTTTAAAAGGATAAAAGAAAAGATTTTATATCTTTTTTTCATATAAACAGTCACAAAATTAGACTATAAAAAAACTTGCATTGACATTCATAAAAATCATCATTATAATACACGCTATTAAAGAGATTTTTTAATTCTTTTAGTTTAATTATAATAAAGAATTGATTGTATTAAAGATATTTATAAAAAGAGGTGTACGATATGACAATCAAAGATGAATTACGAGAACAATTCAGTTTTTTAAGAAGACAACCATACGAAAATAAAAAAGCGTATAAAAGAAGAATTATGGCAAGAGGACAAGAGTTGTTTGATAGAAAAAACTGCACATTAGAAGAATCTATAAATTTTAGAGCTTTATCTAATTGTAGAGCTGAATTTGTAATATTACATATTGATGGAGAACATATTGTTATGGGAGATATAACTCCTGAAGAATATGCTCTTAAAAAAGGTACTGCTAAAGATTTTGAAAGATATGTTGATATAATTTTTTTTAGACATTTTGACGAAAAAAAATTTTATGAAGAAAGAAATATATTATATGATGAGTACCTAAGAAAGTGTAATGAAAGTCAGTCAGTTGATGATTCATATTATTATGATCCTGATTATTGTAAATTATTGAATGATGATTATTTAGAAAGAGTATATGGACCAGAAGTAAAAGGAAGAGCTCTAAGTAAAAAAATGAGAAGACCAGATTACTTTTAAATTTAAATGTAAAATATTTTTATAATATCAACAGATATATCTTTATCTTCAACATAGGTTCTTAAGAACCTATTATATTGATTTGATACACCGTTTAACATATGTTCTTTGCTCCTAAATGATATTATTATAGAGGAGATAATTATGAAGAAAAAGAATAATAAAGAAATAAAAGAAAAGAAAATAAAAGTTGAAGAAGATGACAATGATGAGGAAAAAGATAATAGTTATTGGATGCCAATTGGAATGTGTATAGGAATAAGTGTTGGAACAGCAATTGGTTCTGCTACAAATAATATTAGTTTATGGTTACCTGTTGGACTTAGTATTGGTCTTTGCTTTGGTATAGCATTTTCTAATATTAAAGATGATGATTAAAAATAATTTTGAAAGGAAATCAATATGGTTACATTCGATGATTTTACAAAGTTAGATATTAGAGTAGGTACAATAATAGACTCTAAAGTGTTTGAAAAAGCTAAAAAACCAGCGTTTCAATTAACAATCGATTTTGGTAAAGAGATAGAAATAAAAAAATCATCTGCTCAAATAACAGATGTTTATAGAAATGAAGATTTAGTTGGAAAACAAGTTTTAGCAGTAATTAATTTTCCCCCAAGACAAATCGCAAATTTTATGTCTGAAGTATTGGTTTTAGGAACTTATAGTAAACAAGGAGTTGTTTTAATAAAACCTGATCAAATCGTTGAAAATGGAGATAAATTAGGATAATAAAAACTAGTATTGAAATAATATTTTAAATATATATAATATAGGTGAAAGGTGTGTATGTATGGAAAATTTTGAATTATATGTTTCTACTAGAACTATAAGAGATAATGCATATGGTATTTCACGTTCAAGTAAAATATATTCTTTTTTAAGAAATGAATATCATGGTATTTCTGATAATGAATATGGCTTTTTATTAAATCAAGGGATGGAAAGAGGAATTATTAGTTCGTTTATTGGAAGAGTAATTGGATCAGATTCATCTATTAAAATACCAATAGGAAGTCCAGCTCACGTATATTATACAACTGAATATAATCATTCATTACCAGAAGATGCTGAACATAATATTATTGTTCCAGAAGAAGGTTATTCAAAAATAATTAAAAGAAGTTAATAAATAGAGAGATGATTAATTCATCTTTTTTTATGTTATACTTTACTTGGTGATGTTATGAGTTCTATAAATGAAGAATTATTTAATTTACAAGATATAAAATATCGTGATTTTCAAATAAAGTTAATTCCTACAAGAGATCCTGATACTATAATTGGTATACGTACTCCTGATTTAAGAAAACTCTCTAAGAAAATAGCAAAAGAAGATTATAAATCTTTTTTAGATGAGTTACCTCACAAATATTTTGATGAAAATCAATTGCATGCTTTTATTATTTCTGAATTAAAAGATTATGATGAATGTATTAACTATATAAACAAATTTTTACCATATGTAGATAATTGGGCAACATGTGATCAAATGTCTCCTAAAATATTTAAAAAACATATTGATAAGTTAATAGTACAAATAAAAAAATGGATAAAATCAAAAGAGACATATACTATTCGTTTTGGAATAGGTATGCTTATGCAGTATTATTTAGATGATGAGTTTAAAAAAGATTATTTAGAACTTGTATCTAATATTAAATCAAATGAATACTATGTAAATATGATGATTGCATGGTATTTTGCGACTGCTCTTGCCAAACAATATGATGCAACTATTCCTTATATAGAAAATCATAAGTTAGATAAATGGACACATAATAAGACTATTCAAAAAGCTATTGAAAGCTATAGAATTACTAATGAACAAAAAGATTATTTAAGAACATTGAGAAATAAGTAGGTGTTTTATGCTTAAGAATTTAGGTAAATATGATGATAAAAAAATATTATTAGAGGATATTTTTGGTGATAAGTATGAAGGAATATGTATCCATAATAATATAGATTATAATGAACATGAATATGGAGTGTCTGAAGAAAGCATTCAATTGTCACATATCATCTTTTATAAATCTATTATTAAAGATATAAAAATAGTAAATGATTTTTCAAACAAATATGGAAAACTAGAAGAAGTTGTTGTTGAATCAGGACTTGATTTAATTGATGAAGTGTTTGAAGGAGAAGAAGATATTTCTATTTATAGATTATTATTTTGTATTGAAGATAATTTATCTGTTTTTAAAGATAACAAACAAGAATTGATGAAATTATTAGAATATTTAATTAAATATAATAAAAATAATAATATTATAGAAGAAACAAAAATAATTATAAATAAAATAAATGAGGATACAAATGATAGAAAGAATTAATAAAAATGAAGAAAGATTAAATAATATATTACTAAGTATTAAAGAATTAGATAACGCATTAAATACATTTAAGAATAAAAAGAAAGATATTTATTTAATAAATAAATACTATGAAAGTAAAAACTGGTTTTTAGATAAAGAAAAATATGAAAGTAATAAAATAAAAAATATAAAAGCAGGAGTACTGAGTGAAGACTCTGTTTGGAATATGAATGAAGATATTAATGATTTGATAAATGAGATGAAAAATATTATTAAAGAATGGGAACAAAAAAAGGACTAGTTTAGTCCTTTTTATTTATATTTTGCAATAAAATGAATACCATGATTAACAGTTATATTATTGTTTGCTTGATATATTTTATTATCTGATGTATTTAACCACCCTATAAAGTTTTCATTATTGTTTTCTGGTAGAGTATAAGTATCTCCTTCTTTATATAGGTATTTTTCTTTGTCAGTTAAATCATCAAGACTAGTAGTTACCATCCAATAATTCTTTCCATTCTTATTAATTGGTTTTCTTAAATAATAATCACTTACTATTAAATCTGATAAATAATATTTAAATTGATCTATTGTAATAATATTATTATTTACTAAGAATCCTACTTCTCCAGCTCTAAAACCTTTATATAAATAATATGGTAATACATCTTTAAATTGTTCATATGGTAAGATGTTGTTTGAATCGTTTACAATATATTGTTTTTGTTCCGGCCATTTAGCTTTTTCATCAAAACCATAGAAGTTAGATATTAAAGTATTAGAATCAGTAGTTAAAACATTATTTGCGATTATATTAAAGTATGTTGTACTACCTACAAAATAATATTTTACTTTTTTATTTATTTCTTGAATGTTAGTAATTGTAACTTCACTAAAATCCCCATCATCAGTAATTTTTGCAATTCTAGCACCAACTTTAAATTCTTCATCGGATATTCTAATATATTTTTTATGTTCTACATCATATAATCCGTGATCATTTACTATATTAAGTTTTGTATTATCACTGAATGTTATTTCTATATATTTATTAGATTCATGCTCATTTTCAATCCATAGAGGATATTCATATGTTAGACTTCCTGTATCATGATTCCATACAGCAAGTAAATCATCATAATTAATATCTTCTATATTTTTTGTTGTTCCATTATATAGTAGTATTTTAGTTCCTTCAACTAAACATGTTTGTTGATATCCTTGTGCAGCAATTCTTATATTTCCTGTAACATTTTCAATTGTTAAAATACGAGTATTTGTTGAATATGTATATTGCCCATTAGTAAGTTGAGTTTCTTCTCCAGTTGTACTGTCATACATATAAACACTGTTCATTCTAGTAGGTGCATTATAATTTCCTGTTCCACTAAACGTTGTTGTATAAGTTTGTCCTGCTTCAACTGTACCACCATTTGGATTAGCACTACAGTTTGTACAGTTTATTGTTACTGTATATGTCCAAGTATATGCTGTATTTGCAATTGTTTGAGTTGCAGTATTATCACTTCCATCAACTGCTTCTAGTTTAAAGTTATATGTTCCATTAGTTAAATTATCAAATGTATATGTTGTATTTGTAATATCTAGTTGTTGTTTAACTAATGTATTATTGTTGTTATACATATATAGATTATAATGGTCAACTCCAAAGTTATCAGTTGCTGCCCAGTTTAATGTAATTGTTTTTGTATTATTACCTTTTGTTGCAGTAAAACTTGTAATATTAGGTGGTTCGTAATCTGTCATAGATGGATCAACATCAACTGTAATAATTACTGTTCCAATTGTTATAGGACTATCATCTGTTGGATGAAGTAATATGTTAAATCTTTGAGTATCGTTAGGGAATGTTGCATTGTTTTTGATCTTTATATATATATCATAGGTTTGTGAATCTGTATTTGCATTTATAGTAAATGGATTTGTGAGACTATTTCCGTTTTGATCTACTATTTCAAAATTATTATTATTTAATGATAAGGTAAATTCTTTTGCTGTTTGATATGAATTCATTACATCGATTGTAAAATGAGCTAGGGTATTAGTTCCTGATAAATCACCTGTTCTTGGTTCATTAACAGATCCATTTAAAATACCATCGTTATTTTCCTCAGTTTCTACATCTGCATCAACATTAATTGAATATGTTCCAGCTCCTCCTGATGGATACATATATAAGGTTACATCAAACTCTTTAGTACTTTTTGCAGGTATTTCTTCTCCAAGAGTTAAACCAGATATTTCATATGAGTAGTTTAGTTGTTCACCTCGAGGAACTTGAGTAACATTTATATCAGGATTAAATACATCTGAACTAAAGACATAACTTTGTATTGAATCATTTCTAACAGTTACATGATAAGTAGCTGAATGTTCTTCTGTAGCAGAAGCATCATTATTACCTAATCTAAATGTAGCAGAAAAACTAACAGTTGTATCAGTCCAAGATGGATTAGATGCAGTTACATTACTACTTCCAGTTAAAGTAACATTTGTTATTTTTATTGTTCCGTTTTCATCAGCTGATGCCGTACCGTTAACAGATAAAGTAACATCATTAACGGTTGCATATCCAATTCCCATTATTAATACTAAAAAGCAAATAGAGAATAGGAAAAAGTAATACTTTCTATTCATATTTTTCACAATCCTTTTTTATCTTTACAATTATAGTTTAACACAATAAGTGTAAAATGAAATACTTTTTACGTAAAACTATAGATTTTTTACATTTTTGTGCATTATAATTTAATTGTAGTTTAGGATAGGCATTCAAACTATTAAAAGTTTTTAATACTATGGGAACGGTATTAAGACTATTGTTAGTTCCCATAGTAAAAGAAGATATGGAGGTGAGAATAGGATGAAAAATAGAAAAAGTATTTTTGCTTTAGCTATAGTTGCTTTAGTCCTAGTTCTTGGAGTTGGATATGCCGTAGTATCAAGTCAAACATTAAAGATCAATAATGCAACAGCAGCTGCTGGAGACACTACATTAAAAGTTGTATACGATGGTGTAAATTCTGGAGTAACTGGAAAAGTAACTGCTATTAGTTCAGCAGACAATGCAACAACTGCAACATTTACAATTGAAAATATGATTTTAAATGAAACAGTTTCTACAGAGTTTGAAATAAAAAATAAAGAAACAGATGTAAATGCATCAATTGCTGTTCCTACAATAACTAATTCAAAAGGTGAATTCTTTGAAGTAAAAGTATATTATCAACCAAGTGGTGGTAGTTATGCTGAATGGACTGGAGCTCAAACATTAAATGCTCAAGCAACTGCTAAAGTAAAAGTTGATGTTAAATTAATTAAAACACCAGTTCAAGCTGAAGATTCAACAACAACTATTAATGTTACTTATGTAGCAAGTCCTGCTGCTTAATAATACTTAATGGAAAGTAGATAAAGAAGGGATTATATGAGAAGAGAAAAATTAGAAATATATATTTTTGAAATTATAATGATCATATTCTTATTCTTTATCCTCTTTGCATCAAGTGTTATCAATAGAATGGTTTTAGCATTAATATTAGTTGCATATTGTATGATTTCACATTTTCTGTTTAAAAGAAAAAGTATTAAATCAATATATGAAAAGAAAACATTAATATTAATGATCATATTTGGAGTAATATATGTAGCTTTATTCTACTTGTTAGGTTTATATTTTGGATTCGAAAAGAATAAATATATATTTAATTTAAAAAATATAATAAATGTATTTATTCCAATAACAATAACAATTATCGTATCCGAGCTAATAAGAAGAAGATATATGATACAAGATACAGTATTAGTTCATAAAGGTAAAAAGATTAATCCATCATGGTTCTTAATACTTGTAATGATGACATTAATTGATTTACTAGTAAATATTGGAATATATGATTTAAATAGAATAGATGATTTTCTACTTGTAGTTGGATTTATTCTATTCGCATCAATATCATGTAACTTATTATTTAATTATATGGTTACTAGATATGGATCTAAAGGAATTATAGCTTATCGATTAATAACAACACTTCCTTTATATTTAGTTCCTATTATTCCAAAAATATATATTCTTATGAGATCTTTCTTAAGAATGTTTATACCATTAATATTATTCTTTATCTTTGAAAGTATTTATAAAAAGAAAGAATTTGCAGCAAAAAGAGATAAAGACAAGAAAAATATAATTGTGACTGCAGTTGTATTTATCATATTAACACTATTTGTAATGTTAATATCTTGTCAGTTTAAATATGGACTTATAGTAATAGGTTCTAAAAGTATGACAGGAACTATTGATAAGGGTGACGCAATTATATATGAGAAATATGAAGGACAAACACTTAAGAAAGGACAAATAATAGTTTTTAACTATAATGGAATTAAAACAGTTCATAGAATAGTAGATATTAGAACTGTAAATGGACAAACAAGTTATATTACAAAAGGTGACGCTAATAAAGATAATGACTCTGAATTCAGGAGTGCTGATGATATAGAAGGAGTAGTAAATATAAAGATAAAATATATCGGAGTACCTACTTTATGGTTCAGATCATTATTTGAAAAATAAAAAGATATAGAAAGGAGTACTATTATGCGAAAAGATGAAGTAAATAAGATGTTTAAAGATAGTGCTAGAAAAAAAAGTATTATTACTATTTACATATGTGTAATAGTACTATTGACGCTTATTTTTATATATTTCACAGGAATATTTTTTAGCAAAACAAAAAATAAATATGTAGAATATGTAGAAAATAGTAATATTGATTACAAAGTATATTTGAAAGAAAATGAATTTTTTGATAAAAAGTATGCTGAAAACGAAAGGCAATATATTGCAAGTTTAATTGATTATATTGATGCAAACTTCAATTATACAATTGATACTGGTAAAAAGAATATTGATTTTACATATTCATACTATATAGAAGCTTTTGTTGATGTAAAAGATAAGAATACAAATAAATCATTATATAATTATAATGATACTTTAGTAAAAACTAAAGTTGGATATTCTAATAACGAGAGTAATATAAATATTAATGAAAATATTAAAATTGATTATAATAAATATAATGATAAAATAAAGAAATTTGTAAATACTTATAGTTTAGGTAATATAGAAAGTACTTTAACAGTTAATCTTCATGTTAAAACAATTGGATCATGTCAAGAATTTTCAGAAGAGAAAAGTAATGATTCTGTAGTTTCGTTAGTAATACCATTAACTACAAAGACAATGGCAGTTGATATTAATGATGACTTAGTTGAAAGTAATGATAGTATTCTAATATGTGATAAAAAATATAATGACTTTATGTATTTAATACCTCCAGTAGTAATGTTATTATTAGATATATTTGCAATTAACTTATTATGTGTATATATAAGTAATCACAGATCATCTAATGATAAATATAGAATTGAACTAAAGAAAATTGTATCTAACTATCATTCATATATCCAAAGAATTAATACTAGATTTGATTTAGATAAATATAAAGTAGTTGAAGTAGATTCATTTAATGATATGTTAGAGATAAGAGATTCATTACAACAACCTATATTAATGTTAGAGAATCAAGAAAAAAATGGAACAGAATTTATTATTCCTACAAATACTGATTTATTATATGTATTTGCAATAAGTGAAAAATAATATATAAAAAGATTTAGGTTCCTAAATCTTTTTTATTAGAAGGAGTATATATGGAACGAAGAAAAGAATTTGATATGTATATCAAAGAATTAAATAAAATATATGAAACAAATCCAGATAGAGCTATTAAAGAAGCATATAATTCTTTAGAAAGATTAAATCATGGTGTAGTAAAAAGTTATAAATCAAGTAATATTAACAGTAATACTTTAAAAGGTACTTTAGGTGATATTAATATTGATATTTTAATGGTAATTGTTCTTGCAATTGTAGGATTTGTATCAGGACTTGGAGCTCCTGGTGAAACAGCTTTTGGTATGTGGATTGGAGGATATATCTTCTTTATTGCAGGGCACTTTATTGGAATGTTTGTTCCAGTCTTTGGATTAATATTTTTGTTTTCTCATAGTATTACTGGATTGTGTTTAATGAATGGTGCAGTCTTATCATCGGTTTTAAGTAATCCTATAATGCAGGATAATCCAAGGAATATATTTGTATATATTAGTTTTGTAATAGGCTTATATATAATTGCAACACTTATTGTAATACTACATAATTTAAGTAATAATTTAAAAAGTAAGAAACATATTATACTTGTTCCACTTAGTATATATACTTTAGGTTTTATACTTATAAATATATTGCCACATATAATGAATCAATTATATAATTTTCATTTATTTGGATAATAAGATATAATAATTAAGAAGGGGTTAATACCCCTTTTTTGATTGGAGGAGATATTATTCGTAAATTTATATTTAGTGATATTCATGGTGTAGGTAATGTATATTATTCTATTATGGGATACTTGGATAATATTTCTAAAAATGAAGATATAACTTTATATATTAATGGAGATTTATTTGATAGAGGTTTAGAATCTGCAGAGGTATTACTTGATGTAATTAATAGAATAAATCGTGGGTCTTTTAGAATTGAATATTTAGGTGGAAATCACGAATTATTGATGTATGAATGTTTTGAAAAGAGGAAAAAACATTTATTTGATGCGTCAAGATTATGGTATTTAAACGGAGGAAGAGTAACTGATAATGGATTAGATGAATTATTAGATTGTAATGATAAAGCTATATTAGAAGTTGCTGAATATATTTCTAATTTAAAAATATATCATAAATTTCAAGAAAAGATTGATGATAAACCAATAGTTCTTGTTCATGCACAATGTCCAATGGAAGTAGAAGATGAATGTAAGTTAACTATTGCTGATGATAGTGATGATGTTTATTTTTACGTTTGGGCAAGAGAAGATAGTATGGATTTCCCGTTTAGATGTAGAATTGGAAATCCAGAATATTTTTCTATAGTTGGACACACTGCAAATAACAGTCCATATGGATATGTATATAATGAAAGAGAAAACTATTTAAATATTGATGGAGGTTGTTCCTTATATGCAAGTGGAAATGCATCTTTTGATCACATACCTTTAGTTGAAGTATTAGATTCTAAATTAAGAATATTAACATTTAATAATAATAATGAAATCATAGCGGGTAATTATTTTGTTCCATATAGAAGTATTCCAATGAGTGATGAGGAACTAAATAAAGATAGGAAATTACTAAATACAGGCTTTAATCCAAAGAAAATACTTAAAATAGATGAGCCTATGTAATTTGATTTTTGGGGGAAAATGTGCTATAATATGATACCCATTGGGAGGTGTAGTATTATGGAAAGAAAAATTTATAATTTGAATAGTGGTACAATTGAAATTTATTCATATTTACCAGATCAATTTGAACAAATGAAATATAGAAGGGAACAATTAGAACTGATACCATATTCACAACGTGTATTAGTAGAAAAAGAACCTGTATGGTGGTTTACTAATATAAAAGACGTTGTCTATTCATGTCCTGCATTTTCTTTAAGAAAAGGTGAGACTCCAGGAACAAAGATAAGGGAGTCAATGAAAAATAATGAATTATTGAGAAGATACCATCGTGGAGATTATATGGAATGCCCCGCATTTGATAGAATTTCAAGTGATGGTAGAGAAGTTTTCTATTTAGACCCAGAAGATGGAACTAATAAAAGAATTCAATTAACTGGTGGATTATATATTCAATATTTAATATATAATGGAATGTTTACAGATGAAAATTTAGATACCGATTTAAGTAGATTTGCTCGTATGTTTAAAATATCACCAGAACCTATTTCAGTAATTACAGAAGATGAACTAAATAGAAATTTGAACAGTGGTTTAGTAACAGGAGATCACGATCAAATTATGGAATTTGTAGATGCTTCTAGTAAAGTCTATAGAAAAATAAGATAAAGAACTGATTTCAGTTCTTTTTATGTTAAAATAACTATGAGGTGTAATATGAAAGAATTACTAATACCAGCTGGAAATATGGAATGTTTTAAAGTAGCAGTTCACAGTGGTGCAGATGCAATATATTTAGCTGGATTAAGATTTGGTGCACGTGCTTATGCTGGTAATTTTACAGATGAAGAATTAATTGAAGCAATTAAATATGCTCATTTATACGGCGTTAAAGTAAACGTTACAGTTAATACTTTAATATATGAAAGTGAAATAGATGATGCAATTAATTATTTAGAGTTTTTATATAAAAATGGAGTTGATGCAGTAATAATTCAAGACATAGGTTTAATATATGTTGCTAAGAAAAAGTTCCCAAATTTAGAAATACATGCATCTACTCAAGTTCATAATACTAACCAAAATGAATTAAATTTATTAGAAGATTTAGGTGTAAAAAGAGCAGTTTTTGCAAGAGAATTATCAGTAGATGAAATAGATAGTATAACTACATCTTTGGAAAAAGAAGCATTTATTCATGGAGCTTTATGTATTTCTTATTCAGGAGAGTGTTTGTTTTCATCAATCATTTTAAATAGATCTGGTAATCGTGGAGAATGTGCTCAAATGTGTAGACTTCCATATAAACTTGAAAGTGATGGAAAAATTATTAAAACTAATGGAAAATTCTTATTATCTCCAAAAGATTTAAATACATCTTTATCTTTAAAAAAGGTGCTTGATTCATCTATATATTCATTAAAGATAGAAGGAAGAATGAAAAGTCCTGAATATGTTGGATGTGTTACTAAACTGTATAGAGATTTATTAGATAAATATTATCGTGGAGAAGAACTTACTATTAATCAAGAATTATATGATGATTTAGAACTTATCTTTAATCGTAAATATACAAAAGGATTTATTTTAAATGAAGATAATTTTAATATTATTAATAATTTAACTTCAAATCATCAAGGAGTTCTTCTAGGTAAAGTATTAGATGTTTCTAAAAAATATATTAAAATCAAATTAAATAGAGAATTAAATCAAGGAGACGGAATTCGTTTTAATGAAATAAATGAAGGTATGATTGCGAACTTTATTTATAATGAAAAAGAAAAATTAATAAATAAAGGTGAAAAAAACAGTATTATTTTACTTGATAATAAGTTTGATGGTATAAAAAAAGATTCTACTATAAATATTACAGTTGATACTAAAGTAAGAGATAAATATATTAATTATGATAAAAAATATATTGGAATTAATATAAAAATAAAAGCTAAACTAAACAATAAATTAGTTCTTTCTTATAGTGATGGAGTAAATTCTGGACAAGTTGAATATGGAGATATTTCTGCATCAATTAATAGACCTATTACTAAAGAAGATATTATTAAACATATTGATAGATTAAAAGATACTGCATATAAAATTAATTCTATTAATATAGATATGGATGATAATATATTTATTAATTTAAAGGATATTAATGAAATAAGAAGAATTATGGTAGAAGAATTAAATAATAAGAGAACTAAAATACCATATGAAATTATAATTAATGAAATAAAAGATAATAAAAATATAGATAATACTAAAGATATTAATATATCGGTTTTAGTAAGAAATGAGGATCAACTTAAATATGTACTAGATAAAGTAGATAGAATTTATGTAGATGATATTAATTTGTTTAACAAGTACAAAGATAATAATAAAGTATTTTTTAAAACATCTAGGATAGGTAGAGATTCTTTAGTAGAAAGAACTTTATCTACTGAATTAGGTAATTTATATAAAAATCATGGAATAGGAGATTATTATCTAAATGTTACTAATCACTATAGTATTGATGCTTTATCAAAATATTCTAATTTAATTACTTTATCTGTAGAACTTAGATTACCTGAAATAGAAAATATTATGAATTATTATAATCATCATAAAAATATAGAAGTAGTTGTATATACTCTTCCTGATTTAATGATTTTAAAATATGATTTACTTAAAAATAATAGTTGTAATTATAATTCATCTAATTATTTAATAGATCGTAATAATGATAAATATAAAATTATTTATGATGGATTAACTCATATTATTAGTCCAAAACCAATTAATAGATTTAATGATATAGAAAGAATGAAAGAGATTGGTATTACTAATTTTAGAATAGAATTATTAGATGAAAATGAAAAAGAAATAGATAATCTTTTAAATAAAATAAAATAGTAGGCAACTACTATTTTTTAATTTCTACCATTGGTAGATATTCTTTTTGGAATAAAAATAATATAAGTATGATATTCTAATTATGGAGGTAGTTATGAAAGATTTTAAATTAGGTAATCACATATATTGTCTTAGAACTAACATGGGACTTACTCAAGAAGAATTAGCAGAAAAACTTGGTGTTTCTAATAAAGCAATTAGTAAATGGGAAAATGGAAGTAGTAGACCATCTATCAAGAACTTACAAATGCTATCAGTTGTATTTGATATATCATTAGATGAATTATTAATGACTGGAAGTGATGAATCCGAGAAAAAAATATTTAAGATAGTTCTAACGGGAGGACCTTGTGCCGGTAAAAGTACTGCGATGAATTGGATACAAAACTTCTTTGTTAAGCAAGGATACGGAGTAATATTTGTACCAGAAACCGCTACCGAATTAATAACAGGAGGACTTACTCCATGGAATTCTAAATCTAATATGGATTATCAGTCAACTGTTTTAGATTTACAACTAGCAAAAGAAAATATTTTTACAACAGGTGCTTATAATATGAAAGAAGATAAAATATTAATTGTTTGTGATCGTGGTGCTCTAGATAACAAAGCATATATTAGTAATAAAGATTTTCAATTTATGCTAAAATCTAAAGGATTAAATGAAGTAGAATTAAGAGATTCATATGATGCAGTATTTCATTTAGTAACTGCTGCTAAAGGAGCAGAAGAATTTTATAATTTAGGAAATAAAGCTAGAACGGAAACAAAAGAAGAAGCAATAAGGCTTGATGATAAAACAATTTCTGCTTGGACTGGACATCCTCATTTAAGAATTATTGATAACAGTACTGATTTTGATACTAAGATAAAGAGATTACTTATTGAGATTAGTCATTTTTTGGGAGAACCAGAACCTTACGAAATAGAAAGAAAATTTTTGATAGAAATGCCTGATTTAGAATTATTAGAAAAACTACCTAATTGTACTAAAGTTCAAATTATTCAAACATATTTAAAGAGTCCTGATGGAGAAGAAGTTAGAATAAGACAAAGAGGATCTAATGGTAATTATACTTATTCTAAAACTCGTAAAGTAAATGTATCTGGTGCTACTAGAGTAGAAGTTGAAAAAAGACTTACTAAAGATGAATATTTGAAAGAGTTATTTAATGCAGATCCAACTAAAAATCAAATTATTAAAGATAGATACTGTCTTAGCTATAAAAATGAATACTTTGAATTAGATGTATATCCTTTCTGGGATAATAATGCAATACTTGAAATAGAACTTAATTCTGAAGATCAAGAAATAGTTATTCCAAATTATTTCAAAGTAATTAAAGAAGTAACTGATGATTATGAATATAAAAATGTTAATTTAGCTAAGAAAAAGGTAAAAGAAAAGGAGTAATGTACTCCTTTTTTTGTTATAATAAATACAGGTGTTAATATGAAATTTAGAATTAGAAATGGTGCAGTTACTTTAAATGGTAATACTATTTTAGAAGAAATAAATATTGATATTAATGATAAAGATCGAATAGGTATAGTAGGTAAAAATGGTACAGGAAAAACAACTCTTGTTAAAGCTATAATAGATAATTCTATGTTAGAAGAGGGAATTGGAGAAGAAAAGTTTGAACTTACTAAAATCGGTTCTTTTAATGTTGGTTATTTAGATCAAATTACTTTAGATGATTTAGATATTACTTTATATCAAGAATTATTAAAGAGTTTTAAAATGATTATTGATATGGAAAATAGATTGAATAATCTAGTTGAAGAAATGAATAATAATGCATCTATAGATGTTATTAGTAAATATACTGATTTAGAAAATCAATTCCGTAATTTAGGAGGATATACCTACAAAAAAGAAATAGAAGTAATGCTAAATAAGTTTAAATTTAGTGAATCAGATAAAAATAAAAAAATATCAGAATTTTCTGGTGGTCAAAGAACAAAAATAGCTTTTATGAAATTATTACTTCAAAAACCAGATTTACTAATACTTGATGAACCAACTAATCACTTAGATATTGAAACTATTATTTGGCTTGAAGATTATCTAAAAAACTATAGTAAAAGTCTAATACTTATTTCCCATGACCGTGAATTCTTAAATAATATAGTTAATATTATCTATGATATTGATTATGGTAAAACTGTTAAATATGTTGGTAATTATGAAAATTTTGAAAAAGAAAAAAATATAAGATTTAATAATTTAATGAATGATTATTTAGAACAACAAAAAGAAATTAAAAAATTAAGAACAATTTATGAAAGATTTAGATATAAACCTAAAAAAGCAGGACTTGCTATGTCTAGACTTCATCAACTAGAAAAAATGGATATTATAGATAAACCTAATAAAGAAGATTTAAGAAGTTTTAAAATTAATTTGGATAGTATCACTAAAACCGGACGTGTTGCTTTAACTGTTAATGATTTAGTAATTGGATATGATAAGCCATTATGTAAGATTAATTTTGAATTAGAAAGTGGAAGAAAACTGGGTATAATTGGTAAAAATGGTACAGGTAAAAGTACGTTTTTAAAAACTATAAATGAATTAATTCCTAAAATATCAGGAGAATATAAATATGGAGTAAATGCTAAAGTAGGATATTTTGATCAAAGTTTAGTTTTTAATTCAAAAGATAATACTATCTTTGATGAATTTCATAATACTTATCCTAATCTATCTAATGAAGAAGTAAGAAGCGCACTTGGAGCTTTTCTTTTTAAAGGAGAAGATGTATTTAAGAAAATAGAAGTATTATCTGGAGGAGAAAAAGTCAGACTTGAATTATGTAAGATTTTATATAATAAACCAAATATTTTACTTTTAGATGAACCTACTAATCATATGGATATAATATCTAAAGAAAATTTAGAAAATATTTTAAATGATTATAAAGGTACTGTTATATTTGTATCACATGACAGATATTTTGTTAGAAAACTATCTACAGAATTATTAATTTTTAATGATTTTAATGTAGAATATTTTCCGTATACATATGATGAGTATATTGAAAAAGAAAAGAATAAAGAAGAAATAATTATAGAAAGAAACATTAAGAAAACAAGAAAAGAATCTAATAATAAAGAAATAAGAAATCTTGAAAAGAAAATTGAAAAACTAGAAATAGAAATTAAAAAATTAGAAGAGAGTCTTTTAACTGAAGAAGTGTATTTAGATCATAATAAAGCAAATGAAATAAATATTAAATTAAAGAATAAGCAAAAAGAATTAGATGAATTAAATAATGATTGGTTTAGATTAGTGGGTGATTAAATGAATATAGATAATCCTAAAGAACTATTAAAATATATGGAATCTATTAATTATGGATATTTAACTAAAAGTGGAAAAATATATAGAGAAAATGATTCGAATTTTAATGATGATTGGTTTAATAATTACATTTTATCTAGTAGTTCTGATATAGAAAAAAATAAAATAGGCAATTGTTGGGATCAAGTTGAATTTGAAAGAGAATGGTTTAGTAAAAATAATTATGAAGTTAAAACATTTTTTGAAATAGTTGATCTATCTTATAACAATAATTATCCTACTCATAGTTTTTTATGTTATAAAGAAAATGATAAATGGAATTGGTTTGAACATGCTGACTATCTTAATAGAGGGATACATGAGTTTTCTTCTCTTGAAGAATTATTAAAATATCAATATTTAAAATATATAGATACATTGAAAAAGTATAATATTAATGATTTAGAACTTAATGAGATAAAAATATATGAATTTATAAAGCCAAATAAACATATAACAGCAAAAGAGTATTTAGAATTTGTTCAAAAAGGAGAAGAAGTAATATGAAAATATTCTTAGTTAGACATGGAGAATCAATGCAAAACACTAAAGAAAATTATAAAATAGGATTACCTGATCATAAAGTAATATTAACTGATAAGGGTAGGAAACAAGCTGATAAAGCAGGAAAGTTTTTATTAAAATATTTAAAAGATAATGAGATAGATTTAGATAATTCTGTTATGTGGGTTAGTCCTTTTGAAAGAACAAGAGAGACTGCATCTATTATTAATTCTTATTTAGATATTAAAGATATTAGAGAAGATGTTACATTAATTGAACAAAGATATGGACTTTTTAGTGATAAAGAAATAGATGTAATAAAAGAAAAATATCCAGATCAATTTTCTTTTTATGATAATTATTATCAAAATGAAGGAAAGTTTTATGCAAGACTTCCACAGGGAGAAGCCCCTTTTGATGTTGCACTTAGAACTAAACAATTTATTGATACTATTTTTAGAGATGATAAAGATACTTTAATAATTGTTACGCATGGAGCGGTTATAAAAGCATTTTTAATGGATTGGTTTCATAAAAGTCCAGAGTGGTATGCTAAAGAAAAAACTCCTAAAAATTGTGCGATTTGCCTAATAAATAGAGATGGTAAAAAATCAACATATGAATATATTTATGATGGAGAATAGATTCTACTTGTAAAAAATAATAACTGTGTTATAATAACCTAACAAAAAAGGAGAGAGTATTATGGAAATAGGAATGAATTATCCAATAAAATATGCAATTCTTCCATTGCTAGAACGTAAGGGATTTAAAGCTGGTGTAGATGGAATTGAGCCAAATTATCAAATATCAGCATATATTGTAACTAAATGTTTTGTAACAGAAGAAAGAACAAGATATTATGGTGATGGAAAACAAGTTCCTGCTTATAAAGTAGTTTTTCCATTTAAAACTTATCAGTCATTAAATGGAATGATGGAAGTTCCTGATATTGTTGATGGAGAATGTACAAATGCTTGGTTGGTTCATGAAGTATTTTCTGGATATCAACAAGCTAAACAAACTTGTAATCATCTTAATTCATTAATTACTTTTAGTTTAATTCATCAAGAAGGAATTGCTAAAGATGAAGTGGATATAATTTTAGAACAAGAAAGTAGAAGATTAGAAACTGTTCAAGAATTTGAAGATCAAGTTGCTGAGAGAACAAGAGATTTATCAATTGGAAAACAAAAATTTCCAAAAAAAGAAAAAAGTGGATGTTAACAAAAAGTTGTTGACATCCTTTTGCATCTATGATAAGTTTATATTGAATTTTTAAAAAGAGAGGAGTGAGAAAATGAGCATAAAAATTCAAAAAAATATATTTAAACTTAATGGTGATAGAATTATTAGTGAGTTTTCTCACGTGTTATAATCTTGAGATAAACTTGTAATAACTATGCCAAATAGTTATTTTTTTATGGAGGTAAGATATGAAAAAAATTAAACATTTTAAAATATTGTTTCGATATTTTAAGAAAGATAAAGCCAAACTTATTACTTATTTAATACTTACTGTCCTTAAATACTTTGAACCATTATTAAATGCCTTCATATGGGCTAATGCTTTCCAAGCTCTTGCAGATGGAAATCAAGGTTTATTTTTTAAATATTTAATTATGTGGAGTTCGATAATTCTAATTGCCTGGGTATTTATTCAAATACCTACAGGTCTTTTATATAACAAATTAGAAAAGAAATTCATGGAAAATGTTACAAAAGATTTATATGTAAAAGTATCTGATATGGTAGCGATTGGACATGAAGATATAGGGGTTGGTGAATTCATAAACCGTATGACTAATGACCCAGATCGAATCTTAGATCTTTTAAATAGATTAATTAAATTAACATGTCGTTTAGTTATTGCTATTATAATTGTCTTTATTACTTTTACAGTTTCTATATATGTAGGGCTTGAATTATTATTCTTATGTGTTGTTATGTTTTTACTTTCAAATGTATATTATCCAAGACTTAAAAGAATACATGAAGATATTAAAAAAGAGTCTGATAAATATGTTAAAGTGGCAACACAAAATATTACTGGTATAAGAGAAATTAAAGCATTAGGAATAAAAGATAATATTAATAGAAGAATGTTTCTTAACATAGAAGATTTATTTAATAAGCAAAGAAAAGTTGGAGTAAATGAAACTATTTATTATGGACTTAATAACTTATGTTATTTTGTAATACAATTTTTCATACTTTTAACTTTAGGATATCAAGTATTTAATGGTAATATAGCACTTGCATCTTTTATCGTAGTTGAAAAGTATATATGGAGAATAGATGATGTAGTTGAATCATTATCTGAATTTGGAATTAGTTATAATAAAGTAACAGTTTCACTAAAAAGAATAGATGAAATCATTAATAATAAATTATATCCAGATGAAAAATTTGGAACTAAAGTTCTTAAAGATAAAAAAGTAAATATTACATTTGATCATGTAGACTTTAAATATCGTGATGATGAAGAATTAGTACTTAAAGATTTTAATATGAAGATTGAACCTAATAAGAAGATCGCTGTTGTTGGTAAATCTGGTGAAGGTAAATCAACTTTATTCAATTTATTATTAAGATACTTTGATAGTACTAATGGTAGTATTCTTGTAAATGGTATTGATATAAAAGATTTAACAGAAGATAGTTTAAGAGATAATATTTCTGTTATTAGACAAACACCATATTTATTTAATACAAGTATTATGGATAACTTTAAAGTAGTTAAAGAAGATGTTACATTAGAAGAAGTTAGACATGTTTGTAAACTTGCATATATAGATGACTATATTATGTCATTACCAGAAGGATATGAAACAGTTATAGGTGAAGGTGGAGTTAACTTATCAGGAGGACAAAAGCAACGTATTGCGATTGCTAGAACACTTCTTAAAAATACTAAAGTAATTTTATTTGATGAAGCTACATCTGCACTTGATAATGAATCACAAGAATATATAAAGAAGACTATAGATGACTTAGTTAAAACGCATACTATCGTAATAGTTGCTCATAGACTCTCTACTATTATGGATGCTGATTTAATTTATATGGTTGATGAAGGAAGAGTAGTTGATTCTGGAAATCACAAAGAATTAATGAAGAGTTCTAAGCTATATAAGAAGTTATATAGTCCAGAAGTATTAGATTTCTAATACTTCTTTTTTATTGTTAACAAAAATTTCTTGACACTTTTTTAATAAACATATATAATATTTATGAAGTTTTGATGTGGGAGGTAAATATGGCAGTTAAAATTAGATTAACTAGAATGGGTGCAAAGAAAAAACCAGTTTATAGAATAGTTGCCAGTGATTCAAGACGTCCTCGTGATGGTCAATATATTGAATTAGTTGGAACTTATAATCCATTAACTAATCCAGCTACAGTTAATATTAATGAAGAAGTAGCATTAAAATGGTTAAACAATGGTGCAGAACCAACTGATACTGTTAGAAATCTATTAAGTAAAGCTGGAGTTATGCAAAAATTTGCTGATTCTAAAAAGAAAGAGAGTAAATAATTATGGATTTAGTAGCTTTAACATTAGAATTAGTAAAAGCAGTTGCTGTTAATAAAGATTCTGTTAATGTAAAAGAATTTCCATCAGACAATGAAAATGAAATCCTTATTGAAGTTATGATTGATAATGAAGATATGGGAAGAGTAATTGGTAAGAATGGTAAAACAGCTAATGCAATAAGAACTTTAGTTCAAGCTAGTAGTTTTCTAGATAACAATAAATATGTAAAAATAAATATAGAAAGTTTTTAGTAAAATATATCTTTGATATATTTTTTTATTTTCTTTAAAAATGAGTCAAAGTATATTATAATTTTAAGTAGGGTGATGTTGTGCAAGATAAAGTTATGCCAAAACATGTGGCAATTATTATGGATGGTAATAGAAGATGGGCTAAAGAAAGAGGAAAGAATCCTAGTTTAGGTCATCTTGAAGGTAGTAAAACATTAGAAGAAGTAGGAATGTATATATTTAAATGTGGTGTTAAATATTTAAGTGTATTTGCATTCTCAACAGAAAATTTTAAAAGAAGTGAAGATGAAGTTGGATACTTGATGGATTTATTAATAAAGAAATTTAAAAGTACAGTTTCTAAGTTTGAAAAAAATGGGATTAGAGTTATTATTTCTGGAAGACGTGATAACTTAAGAAAAGATGTTTTAAAAGCTATAGATGCCTTAGAAGAGAGAACAAAAAATGGTACAGTTGGTACATTTAATATTTGTTTAAATTATGGTGGTCAAGCTGAAATAGAAGATGCTGCTAAAAAATTAGCTCTTGATTACAAAGAAGGAAAAGTAGATTTAGATAATTTTGATTTTAATAATTATTTATATCATAATCTTCCACCTATAGATTTTTTAATAAGAACTAGTGGAGAAGAAAGAATTAGTAATTTTATGTTATACCAACTTGCTTATTCAGAAATGTATTTTACTAATGTATATTTTCCTGATTTTAAAAGTGAACAATTTGATTTAGCAATAGATGAATATAATAAAAGAAAAAGAAGGTTTGGTGGTTAGATGAAAACAAGAATTATTAGTGCACTTATTCTTATATGTATATGTGTTCCTCTTTTAGTAATTGGAGGATTACCATTTGATATTTTAGTTACTTTAGTTTCAATTATGGCTTTATATGAAATATTTAAAGTTAGACGTAGTCAAAGAGAAATACCATTTATTATGGAATTGTTCTCTTATGTTTTAGTTGCATTTTTAACGATGAATAATTATACATCTAGTAATCTTATAATAACTGTAGATTATAGATTAGTTGCATTTATGATATTTTTCTTATTATTTCCAATTGTCTTTATTAATGATAATAAGAAATATAATGTAGATGATGCATTATTTCTAGTAGGTGCAACACTATTTATTGGTATTAGTTTAAATTTATTAATACTACTTAGAAATTATAGTTTAAGTTATGTTATATATATATTCTTAATTAGTTGTATTACTGATACTTTTGCACTTGTAACAGGAAAGTTTATAGGTAGAACAAAATTAACAAGTATATCTCCTAAAAAGACAATTGAAGGATCAATTGGTGGTAGTATTATGGGGACTATAATATCAGTATTATTCTTTATTACTTTTATAACTCCTGGTATTAACTTGGTAGTTATTTCAGTAGTTACTTTAGTTCTTACTATTGTTGGACAAATAGGAGATTTAGTATTTTCTGCCATTAAAAGATTTTATAATAAAAAAGATTTCTCTAATTTAATCCCAGGACATGGAGGAATACTAGATCGTTTAGATAGTTCTATCTTTGTTACTTTAGGACTATTATTATTTATGGTGATTCTATGATAGAAGCCTTTATAACATTAATATACTTTGCAATTATCCTGGGAGTAATTGTTTTAGTACATGAGTTTGGACATTTCTTTTTTGCTAAAAAGTTTGGAGTATTTGTTCATGAGTTCTCTATTGGTATGGGACCTAAAATATGGGGTAGAAGAAAAGGAGAAACAGAATATTCTATTCGTGCAATACCATTAGGTGGTTATTGTAGTTTAGCTGGAGAAGATGGAGAAGAAACAGATGAGGATGGTAAAAAGATTCCTCGTAAAAGAAAGTTGTTTGCAAAAACTGGATGGCAAAGATTCATTATTCTAGTAATGGGTGCTGGAAACAACTTTATCTTAGCTTTAATCCTTTTATTCTCAATTGGATTATTTGTTGGTTCTCCTAATATGGATCCAGTAGTAAATGAATTAACTCCAGGATATCCAATGGAGAAAGCTGGAATACAAGAAGGAGATAAAGTTATTTCTATTAATGGAGCTAAAACTAAAACGAGTGAAGATATTCAAGTAAGACTTTCTTTAGTTAAAGCTGGAAGTGATGTTACATTTGAAATTGAAAGAGATGGAAAGAGAAAAGAATATAAAGTAACACCAGTTGCTAAAACTGAAGAAGGAGAAAAACATTACTATTATGGAATAACATTTAAAACAGAAATGGAACATGGAGTTTTAAATGCACTTAGATATACATTCCAAAAAACAGGTGCTTTAATTAGACAAATGGTATTAGTTCTTCAATTATTATTTACTGGAAATCTTAGTATAAATAGATTAGGTGGACCTGTTGCTATATATTCAACAGTTGGAGAAGCAAAAATGTATGGAATTGCAACTTTAGTTCAATTAACTGCACTTTTAAGTATTAATGTAGGATTTATCAATTTACTTCCATTTCCTGCTGTTGATGGTGGAAGAATTCTTTTACTAATAATTGAAAAAATAAAAGGTAAACCATTAAATCCAAAAGTAGAAGAAAGTATTAATTTAGTTGGATTTATCTTGTTAATGATTCTAGCATTTTATATTACATGTCATGATTTATTTAATATATTTGGAAAATAGGTGATAATATGGGTGAAAAAAAAGAAATAGATACACTATATTATGAAGATGAAATAAAAGATAAGAACAATCTTAAAGATATTGATATGACTGAAAAAGAACATGTATTAGTTAATACTAATGGTGTTGAATATGATCCAGATGATTATGAAAGTAATATGTTGGAAGAAAAGAGTAATAAAAAACTAATTATTGTGACAACAATTGTAATAATTACATTGCTTGTCATAAGTTTAATTGCTATTTTACAATAACAATTTACGCGCTTTTGTGTAAAGCATGTCAAAAAACATGCTTTTTTTGTGCGCTTTTCTATTATAATATAATTGAATAATAATAATGGGAGGCGAACGTATATGAAGAAATTAATATTGATTCTTAGTGTATTAATTACTTTTGTTATGCCTTCTTATGTTTATGCTGACGAATTCCTAAGTGATTACATAACAGGACTAGTATCTAGTTATCCTACAAATACAACAGATGTTATTAATTTAGGAACTAATGGAACATGTACAAATACATTAGCCTATGACAATGTTACAGGAGATAATAGTTTAAGGTATGTTGGTTCTAATCCTTGTAACTATATTATGTTTAATGGAGAAAAATGGAGAATAATTGGAGTATTTGAAGATGCCACTCATGGTAGAAGTGGAGAAAAACTTGTAAAGATTATAAGAGATGAGTCTTTAGGTAATTGGATTTTTGACTATAAAAGAAATGGTGTTGGATCATCAGCTGGTACAGGAAGTAATGACTGGTCTGATTCAGAAGTAATGATGCTTATGAATCCAACAGATTATTTAAATACTGGATTACTAGCGGATGGTACCCAAGCTCATAATTATACAGTTGTACCTGGAACTGGTGATGAAAACTATATTAAAGATTCTAAAAACATGTTTAGAAACATGGGTAGTTATTACTATGGAACAACTGTATATACTCCTGCACAAGTTGGTAATAATGGATGGCAATCAACAACTACAGCAAGTATTAATACTTTACAAACAACTTATAAAGATATGATTGCAGAAGCAAATTGGCATATTAGAGGAATAAGCGGTAATAGTAATTCTAATAATGCTACACCAAAAGATTTCTTAGATATTGAAAAATCTACTGGATCAGCATTTAATACATCAAGAGCAGTTACATGGACTGGAAAATTAGGATTAATGTATGTAAGTGATTATGGACTTGCTACTGCGGGAAATGGAACAACATCTAGAAATACATGTATAACAAATACACAAATTCGTTCGTGGAGTACAAATGCTGATTGTGTTAATAATAACTGGTTAAGAAACGTTGCAACTGCAAATGCAACATCTGATTCTCAAAAAACTCAACCAACTCAATGGACAATTACTCCAGCTCTTAATGGATCTAGCTATGTATATCAAATAAATACAAATGGGACTTTAAATACAAACGGAACAAATGGAACTTCTTCAGTTAGACCAACACTATATTTAAAACAAAATGTAACTTTTGATGGAGGAGATGGTTCTTGGAATAATCCATATACAATATCTACAGTTGATGTCTATACTGTTACTTATACAGATGGAGTAACTGGAGAAGAAGTATTTGCTGATCAAGTCTATAATAATTTACAAGTAAATACTAATACTCCTCAATTTGTTGGAACACCAACTCGTCCAGGATATACATTTATGGGATGGACTCCAACAATAAGTTCTACAGTAACAGCAGATGTTACTTATACTGCCGTATGGCAATTAAATTCAAATTTTGGTGATTTAGAAATTAATAAAGAAGTAACAGGAAATATGGCAGATGTAGATGAATTATTTGAACTAGAAATAAATATTACAAAAAATGGTACTGGTATAAATGGATCATATGATTATTATGTAGGAGGAAATCTTCAACAGTCACAACTTACTTTTGTAAACGGGGTTGCTACAGTAAATATATCTAGTCAAAACAATATATTAATCAAAGACATTGAAGTAGGAGATGTATATACAATTACTGAAACTACTAATGGATATACACCAACAACTGATACAATTACAGGAACAATAAATTCTACTAGTAACATCGCTACATTTGTAAACAATAAAGAACAATCACCGGCAACAGGAAGACAAATTGATCTAAAATTTGCATATTCATTTATTGCAATTGGACCAATTGCAATTATCTTATTTAGAAAAAATAAAATGAAATAGATGTAAAATATACATTCTAAGATGTAAATTTACGTTGATAGATAATATTATAAGTGATAATCTTAAATTAGATAGAATAGGAGAGATAATATGAAAAATATTAAAAAATACTTATTTACAATATTTGCAATTATTTTAGGAATGAATGCAACGCCTGTTAATGCTGCAACTACTACAATAGCAACATCTACAGGAAATACTACAACTTCATGGACAATTACAAGAGAGGTTAATGATGTAACTAACCCTGTAACTAATACATTTACTTATACGGTTACGGCTGCTGCTTCCAATCCTGAACCAGTTACACTTCCTTCAACTAATCCAACTGTAGTATTTAATAATGTAGTTCCAGTTAGTGGAACAGCTACTGCAACTGGTACTATTGACTTATCAAGTGTAGTATTTGATAAAGTTGGAGATTATGAATTCATTGTAAAAGAGACAGCATCAACTGATGCAACTGCTTATCCTTTAGATACTAAAGAATATCATCTGTTTGTATCAGTAAGATATAATGTAGATGCAAATAACGTACCAGAAGGAACTAAAAATGCTACTATGATTGTTCAACCTACATTAAATGGAACTAAAGTATCTAACTTATTATTTGAATCAAATACTGAATTAACTTATATAACATTATCTAAAGGAGTAACTGGTAATTTAGCTGATAAAGATGAATACTTTGCATTTACAGTAAGTCTTCCAGGAACTGCAGGAGATACTTATACAGTAACAGGTGATCACTCAACAGATGGAACTACTACAGTAAACAGTTCAACTTATACTGTTGGTACAACTACAACACTATATTTAAAGCATGGACAAAGTGTTACAATTGGACTTAATGGAACAATAAATGAAATACCAATTAATGGTAGTTATACAATTACTGAAACAGGTGCTACAGATTATAAAACATATATCGATGGAAGTACTACAGATGCAAAAACTACAACTAAAACTACAGTAGCAACAAATGCATCAAACTTTAGTACAAATAATACAACTGCATATATAAACAATTATCAATCAGATGTATTAACAGGTATATTTATTAATATTCTACCATTCGTATTATTAATAGGTCTTGCAGTAATTGGTATTTATATTAATAAACGTTTAAGTGCTCAAGAATAATATAAAAAACTGCATATGCAGTTTTTTTATTTGAAAAGCATTTATAAAAAATCAAAAATATGATATTTTAAATATAGTAATATAATAGTGGTGATAATATGAATTTTTGGAAAAAGAATGATAAAAAAGAAATAGAAAAAGAAAAAGCAAAGAATAATGAAAAGAAAAAGACTAAGAACAATCTATTAATACTTTTAATTAAAATTGCAGTTATTCTTGTTTTAATATTTATTATTTTCTTTGTTATTTTTGGAGTCCATCGTATGAATGGTAGTTCTATGTCACCATATATAACAGATGGAAACTTATTAATTTATTATAGATTGGACAAAGACTATGTCGTTGGAGATGTCGTTTTAGTTAAACAAGATAATGAATATAATATATATAGAATATCTGGAACTAATGGAGATATGATAACAATTGAAGAAGGAACTCTCTTAATTAATGGATTTAGAGAAGAAATACAAGGATTTTATGATACAGAACTTTCAGAAGGATCAAGTGTTACTTATCCTTGTATATTAGGAGAAGATGAATATTTTGTTACAAATGATTTTAGACTAGATTTTAATGATTCAAGAAGTTTTGGAAAGATTGAGAAAAAAGATATTGTTGGAAGAGTAATAGGAAAATTACAAATAAGAGGTATTTAAGGAGGAGGATAATATGAAAATGAATAAAAGAATAATCTTTATATTTATTTTTATATTTGTTTTATTACCAGTTAAAGCATTAGCTTATGATACTAGTATTACTTTAACTGATCAAATATTAAATACTAATAATACTGTATCTAATACTTTCACTTATAGAATTACTCCTGATAGTAATAACAAAAGTGGTGTTAGTAATGAGCCTACAGAAGTTGTAGTAACTCTTAATAATGTTAAAGGGCATAATAATATAGTTTCTTATGATTATGAAATAGATTTTTCAAATGTTCATTATACTAATTATGGTATATATAAATATTTAATAGAAGAAATTTCATCAAGTGATATGCAAAATTATTCTATATCTAACGAGAAATATTATATATATGTATTATATGGTAGTGCAGGAATTACATCTGTATATGGACAAGCATATAATGTAACAGATAATTCTAAAAGTGATTTAATTTTTAATCATAATCATAATTATACTAATATTAAAATTACTAATACTACAGAAGGAAAGTTATCTAAAACAGATGAATATTTTAAATTTAAATTAGTTATAAATGGTAAAGTAGGAGATAGATATTATATTGATGGACAAGATCCAATTATTAAGTTTAATAAAAAAAATATAAATACTTCTAATTATTATACTGTTAAAGATAAAGATAATTTTGTGTATATATATTTGAAAAAAGATCAATCTATAACAATTGGTACTGAAAATAATATAAATCAAATACCAATTGGAACACATTATTCAATTCAAAAGATTGGTTCTCGTAGTTGGGAAACTACTTATGATGTAATTAATAATTATACAACTACTGATAATGATGAAGATAACTATATCATAATTATAAATAGAAGAGATTATGATGTTGCAATAACAGGAGTATTCTTAGATATACTTCCGTTTATTATATTAATTATTTTAGGTATAGTTGGTTTGATATTATTAAGAAAGATAGGTAATAAGGATGATTAATTTAATTATAAAAGGAACAAATAAAATAATAGAATTCCTTATTACTATTTTCTTTGTTTTAATAATACTAATTGGTATCTACGCATTATATGATAATTATCTAGTTCAAAAAGGTGGAGAACTAGATGAAGAAATAATGTCTCTTAAACCAATTGCTAAAACAGATGAAGATAAAAAGGAAGTATTTTATTTAGATGATTTACAAGAAATAAATCCAGATATTGTTGGATGGATTACTATTGATGATACAGAAATAGATTACCCTGTTGTAAAAGGGAAAGATAATAGTGAATATCTAGATAGAAACTATAAACATGAATATGCTACTTCTGGTAGTATTTTTATGGATTATCGTAATGATAAGAATTTTAATGACCAATATACGGCAATTTATGGACATCATATGAATTCTAATACGATGTTTACTGATATAAAGAAATATGAAAACAAAGATTTCTTTTCTAAACATTTAAAAGGAACTCTTTATACTTCAAACAAAATATATGATGTAGAAATAGTTAATTATGCTGTAGTTAGTTCATATGATGACTATGTATTTGATATCTTTAGGATTAGAAATAATTATAATAAAGATATTATAGAATATATTGGTAGTGTAGCTAAAAATAAATCAGATACAATTTTAGTTTCTACTGATAAACTAATAGTTTTGTCTACTTGTGACTCTAGTGGATCAACTAAAAGGGCAGTTCTTCTTGCTAAGATAACTGAATCAAATAAAGATGATGGTATTGAAAAGAAAAAAGAAGAAAAACAAGAAAGAGAAGTATATAAGAATAAAAAGAAAAGAAGAAATAATTTCTCTATTAATATTTCTATTAGAGATATGATTTTATATTTATTATTAATTGTTGTAATAATTATTTTCTTAATCCTAATATATAGAGTAATTAAATATAAAATAAAGAATAAAGATAATAAGAAAAAGAAATAGATATCTATTTCTTTTATTTTGGTCCTTTTATTTACATTTTTCCTATCTAATTGTATAATTTTAATTAGTGAGAATAGGAGTGATACTATGTATTTAAAGGAAATACAAACATCTGGTTTTAAATCCTTTGCTGATAAGTTAACTATTTCTTTAGATAATAGAACTACTTGTATTGTTGGACCTAATGGTTCTGGTAAAAGTAATATTGTAGATGCAGTACGTTGGGTTTTAGGAGAACAATCTGTTAAATCACTAAGAGGAGACTCTGGTATGACAGATGTAATTTTTGCTGGTTCTAAATCACGTAGTCCTTTAAATGTAGCTAGTGTTACTTTAACTTTTGATAATAGTGATAATTATTTAAATATTCCATATAATGAAGTTTCTGTAAAAAGAAGAGTATATCGTACTGGAGAAAATGAATATTTTATTAATGGAGATAAATGTAGATTAAAAGATATTACTGATTTATTTATGGATAGCGGAATTGGTAAATCATCTTTTAATATTATTTCACAAGGTGAAATAGATAAGATACTTTCTAATTCTACTACAGATAGAAGAAGCATATTTGAAGAAGCTGCAGGCGTTTTAAAATATAAAAAGAGAAAAGAAGAAGCTCTACATAAATTAGAAAAGACTAGAGATAACATGAGTAGAGTACAAGATATTATTGCAGAACTAGAAGTACAAGTAGAACCTCTAAAAGAACAAAAAGAAGCAGCAGAAGAGTACTTAAATAAAAGAGATAGACTTGAAAATGTAGAAGTTGCACTTTTGGCTTTCGAAATAGAAAATATTAATAAAAACTATTTAAAAGCAAAAGATAGACGAGATGAAGTTTCTACTGAAATATTTAATACTAGTGTTAATACTAATAGTTTTGATACTGAAATATTAAATAAAAGAAACGAATTATCAAAACTTGATGATGAAATAAATGAATATCATGAAAAATTACTTGCATTAACTCGTGAAGAAGAACAATTAAATGGAGAAAAAGCTTTAATTAAAGAACGTAGTAAATATAATGCAACTGATCAAAAAGTACATGATAGCTTATCTATTTTAAAAGAAAATAAATTACAAACAGAAAATGATATTTATTTACGTAATAAAGATCTAGATTTATTAAATGAATCTTTAAATAATAAACAAAAAGAAATTAAAAAATTAGATGATGAATTAACTTCTAAAAAGAATAAGTATACTAATTTAGTAAATGAATACAATTATAAAAGAAGAGATTTAGTAGATATAAATCAAAAAATAGAAATAACTACAAATAATATAGAAAATGGTAATAGTTTGTCTACTGGGGTTAAATCTGTTTTAAATAATCCAAGATTACATGGAATTCATGATATTCTTGGTAATTTAATTGAAAGTGATAATGATTATACTAAAGCTTTAGAAGTAGTTCTAGCTAGTTCTAAACAAAACGTAGTAGTAGACTCTGAAGAATGTGCAAAAGAAGCGATTAATTACTTAAAAGAGAATAATTTAGGTAGAGTTACATTCTTACCACTTAATACGATTAAACCTAGAGGAATAGATCCAGAAATACTAAGTTCTATTAGTAATGATTCTGGTTTTATTGATAGTTTTATTAATCTTGTTAGATATGATAAAAAGTACCATAATATTATCGCTAATAATTTAGGTAATATAATTGTATCTAATGATATAGATGCCGCAACACGTATAAGTCGTAAGATTAATAATAGATATAAGATAGTTACTTTAGATGGAGATTTATTTAATATAGGTGGAAGTATTACTGGAGGAAGTTTAAAGTTCTCTAAAAGTATTATTTCTTATAAACAAGAATTAGAAGAATTAAAAATAAAGAAAGAAGAAGTATCTAAAGTAATTCATGAATATGAAATAAGTATAAGTGAATCTAGTAAAGAAGTAGAGTTACTAGAAGATAATTTATATCAAGAGAAGAGTGCTTTATATAATATTGAAGAACAAATTAAGAATGCTAACAATTTAATAATGGTATTAAATGATAAATTAAATAGTTTTAATACTGATTTAAATAGTTTAGAACATGTAATAGATTCTTCTTTAAATGATGAAGAAAATCGTATTATGGAAAAATATTATGAAGTATCTAGAATGAAAAGTGAAGTTGAACAAAATCTAGATAGTTCTAATAAAAAACGTGAAAAATTATATAGTTTAATTGAAGAAGTTACTGCTAAAAGTAAAATGAATAATTCTCTAAATTCTAAATTAGAAAAAGAATTAAAAGATTTAGAAATATCTATATCAAAAATGGAAGTTAAACTTGATAATTATTTAAATACTTTAAGTGAAGACTATGAATTAACTTATGAAAAAGCAAAAGATAATTATAAATTAGATATAGAAGTAGATGAAGCAAGAAAACTTGTTAATACTTTAAAAAATGATATAAAGAGACTTGGTATGGTTAATCTTGCTGCTATAGATGAGTACAAACGTGTTAGTGAACGTTATGAATTCTTAACTAATCAAAAGAATGATTTATTAAATGCCAAAGAAACTCTTCTTGAAATAATTAGTGAAATGGATTCTGTTATGGAATATGAATTTAAAAAATCATTTAAAGCAATAGATGAAGAGTTTAGAAAAGTATTTAAAGAATTATTTAAAGGAGGAGACGCTAATATTAAGTTAGTAGATCCTAATAATGTCTTAGAAAGTGATATTTTAATTAATGCTAGTCCTCCAGGAAAGAAATTAAAAGCAATAACACTTTTATCTGGAGGAGAAAAAACTTTAACTGCTATTTCTTTAATATTTGCAATATTAAATGTAAGAACAGTACCATTCTGTTTATTTGATGAAGTAGAAGCAGCACTTGACGAAGCTAATGTTGAAACTTTTGGTAACTATTTGAAACATTATAAAGATAGAACTCAGTTTTTACTTATTACTCATAAGAAGAAAACTATGGAATTTGCTGATACATTATATGGTGTTACAATGCAAGAATCAGGTGTTTCAAAACTAGTAAGTGTTAAATTAGATAATGTTGAATAAGAAGGTGTTAGTATGATTAATATTCCTTATTTGGAATTACAATTATATCTTATGGACTATTTAAATAAAACTAGTACTAATTTCACCAACGAAGAATTAAATAGAGTCAAGGAGTTATCTCTTGACTCTATTGGTTTATTTAATCATTTTAATAAAATAGATTCTAAAATATTAAAATATTTTAATAATCTTGAAATATTAGAAATTAGTAATACTAATATAGATAAAGACTATATAGATAATTTACTTAGTTTAAATAATTTAAAAAGTCTATCTTTTACTAATTGTAATATTACTAATTTAGGAATACTTTCAAAACTTAAAATAACTAAATTAATTATTAATAATTGTACTATCAATAATATATTAGATGTTACGAGATTTAAACATTTAAATACAATTGGATTAATTAATATGTCAATTGATTCAATATCTTTTTTAGAACAATTACCACATTTATTAGAAATAGATCTTAGTTTTTCTAATATAAGTAATATAAGTGCACTATATCATTTTACTTTAATAGATACATTAAGACTTGATAACTCTTCAATAATAGATTTAGATTTTATTAATAAATATAGTGCTTTAAAAACAATATCTATATCTGAAGCTCAATATCAAAAGAATAAAGCTTTAATAGATGATTTAGTATCTTTAAAAATAATTGTATATAAAGATTCTATTATTTGTCTAAATGATTTGGTGGTGTAGTATGGAAAGATTTAAAATAAATTTAAGTACTATTACTAAAAAAGATGTTGTAGATATAAATAATTTTATAAAGTCTCATAATAATGTGGAACTAACTATTAGATTAAATAACACAGTAGGTATTAAATCTGGTTTATTATTAAATATAATAGATTATCCTAATTTAAAATTTAGGGTAGCTGGTGGGTATGATGAAGAAAGAGAATTAAGAACTAATAATAAAGAGTATTATGAAGGTAAAAATTATTATTCTCGTAATGAATTAATAAATGTTGTAACAATATTTGAACTTATTGAAAGAGAACTTATTGAAAAAGATTATAATGATGTAGAAAAAGTTTATTATATTTATAATAAGTTAAAAAGATATATTAAATATGATATAGATTCTCTTTTTGAAGGAAAATCTACTACTTTACTTGGATTATTAACTAGAAAAGCTACTAGTTATGGATTTAGTACAATCTTTAAAGAAATAATGGATAGATTAGGAATTAGATCATTATTTGTAGAAGGTAATAATAGAAGTTATGCATGGAATATTATTCTAGTAGAGAATAAAGTTATATGTTTAGATTTAGGATATGATTCATATTTATATCATTATGGTGGAGTATTAAAAAGTAGATTCTTTGGTAATTATAATGTTTATTTATTTAACAGAGAACACCTTCCTCTAAGAAGTGAAGTAATACAAAATTATAATCAAAATATTTCTGTTTTCGACAGTGCTGAATTAATTACATTAGATAGAAAAATTAATAATAATAAATTACAAATAAAAGCTAATAGATTTGTAAGAGAGGATAAAACATCTTTCTTATTAAGTGGTATAGAAATATTAAAAATGAATAATAAAACATTATATAAGTATTTATACTGTAATTATTTAAAAGGAGGAAGAATTCTTAATCCAAGAATAATAATATCTGAAAATAATTTCTTTATTAATGAAAAAAGAAAAGCAGAACTTTCTTCAAAAATAAAAAATATAGAAGGAATTACAAATAAAAACAATAGTTATAAACAAAATGAAAGTAGTTTAAAACACGAATATAATCAATTAAAGAGACAAGATGATTACTTAATAAATAAATTTTTAAATGAAGATCGAATCGAGGCTATAAACGAAAATAGTTATATTGGTTCATTTTCATATAATGGTCATGAATTTAGTACAAATTTTGATGCTAGTTTAGCAAAAATTAATTCTGATGTTAGAAAATATAGAAGAGATGATGGTAGTATTTTTATAGTAGAAAAATACTATGAAAAAGATAAAGCATATTATTATCATTTATATGAATTTGAACAGTCAGATGAAGATTATTTATTAATAGAATCAAATAATATAATTATTGATAATGATATTATGAAATTTGATAAAAAGAATGATAAATATATATCTAATATTTTCTTCCATAAAAATAGAATTAGTAGAGCAATATCTGAATATAATGGATATTTAGGATATTGTAATATAGATGATAAAATAATTAGTAGAGAAGTAATAAATAATAAGGTAGATGATTAAAATGAAAAAGAAAGTATCTATAATACTGAATGTTTTAGTAGTTATATTTGAAATAGTTGGTTTTATGATTTCAATTAATACTAACAATTGTATAAGTATTGAATATTTTACAGAAGATAGTAATATTTTGGCACTTTTTGCATCTAGTTTATATTTATTTTTTGTTATTAACAAAAAGAAAATACCTAAATGGTTATCAATACTTAAATATATTGCGGCAGTATGTTTAACAGTAACATTCTTGGTAGTATTATTTATACTTGCACCAATGTATAATTTTAATTATTATTATTTCTTATTATATGGAACAATGTTATTTCATCATTTCATATGTCCTATTATATTTGTAGTAGCATTTACTTGTTTTGATAAAGTTAAAATAGTAGAAAGTGATAAAAAATATGGAATAGGAACAGTAGTTTTATATGCAATAGTATTAATTATTTTAAATATATTAAAAGTAGTAGATGGACCATATCCATTTTTAAGAGTATTAAGCCAACCAATATATATATCTATTTTTTGGGCAGTTTTAATACTTGGACTTGCATATGGAATAAGTGTAATGATATATAGATTATATAGGAGGTAAATATGTATAATTATATTTTTGGAAAAGTAACAGATATTAAAGGTAATTATATTGTTTTAGATAATAATGGAGTAGGATATCAAATATATACAGGTAATCCTTATTCATTTGAAATAGATAAAGAATATAAAGTTTATGTCTATCATTTAGTTAGAGAAGATGAAGAAGGTCTTTATGGATTTAAAACAGAAGAAGAAAAAGAATTATTCTTAAAACTAATAAGCGTAAAAGGATTAGGATGTAGAATGGCTCTACCAATGCTTGCAACAGGATCTGTTGCAGGAATAGCGGATGCTATTGAAAGAGAAAATGTATTATATTTAAAGAAATTTCCTAAAATTGGAGATAAAGTTGCAAAACAAATAATTCTTGATTTAAAAGGAAAACTTAATATGGATGTAAGTAGTACTGAAGTAGATAATACAACTGATGAATTAATTGAAGTATTAAAAGGATTAGGATATAAAGATAAAGAGATAAAAGTAGTAATTCCTAAATTAGATAAATCTTTAAGTATAGAAGATCAAGTAAAAGAATCTTTAAAACTATTATTAAAGTAGGAAAGTATTATGAATAAAAGAATTAAGAATTTTAAATTAATAATAATTATAGTATTAGTTATTGCCTTTCTAGTTAGATTTTTTACACTTCCGGGTGGAGGTGGTATCTCTTGTTGTGATATTTCTGAAAGGGCAAGATTTATAAAAGATGTATTACATATTCTTTTATATGTAATTCCTTTATATTTTGTACTTAAAGGTATATATATTTTTACTAAAAACAAAAAGTCTAAAAATGAATTGTTTAAAAATATAGGAATTGCTTTATTAGCATTTATTATTATTTTTATTATTAATATATTATTTCCTATTGTAAATTCTATTGTTAATGGATATGATCAACCTTTAAATTGTTGGTCAAACTGTGAAGTAGAATAGTAATAATAATGAAGAATTATTTTATTCTTTTATAATAAAAAGTGTGCAAATGCACTCTTTTTTTGTATAATAATAAGTGTTAGAAGTAAGAAATTTAATTATAAATTATAATTATATAAGTAGGAGGTATTTATGGAAAGAATACTATCAGAAGAAGAACAAGCAACTGAAATGTTAGAAGAACAATCAATTCGTCCTGAAAGATTAGATGAATATATTGGACAAAAAGATGTTAAAGAAAATATTAGAGTATTTACTGAAGCAGCAAAATTAAGAGATGAACCATTAGATCATGTTCTTTTATATGGTCCTCCTGGACTTGGTAAAACAACTCTTGCTTATATAATAGCTAATGAGCTTGGAAGTAATATTAGAATTACGTCTGGTCCATCAATAGAAAAAAGTGGTGATTTAGCAGCGATTCTATCTTCTCTTGAACCAGGAGATGTATTATTCATTGATGAAATACATAGATTACCTAGTTTTGTAGAAGAAATTCTTTATCCTGCTATGGAAGATTTTACTTTAGATATTATAGTTGGTGGAGAAGGTAGTGGAAGAAATATAAGAATTAATCTTCCTCCATTTACATTAGTTGGTGCAACAACTCGTGCAGGAGATCTTACTTCTCCTTTAAGAGATCGTTTTGGTATTATTGCAAAACTACAATATTATACTGTTAGTGAACTTGAAGAGATTGTAAAAAGAACTGCAAGAGTTTTAGATATGCCTATTGAAGATGATGCAGCAAAAGAACTAGCTCGTCGTTCTCGTGGTACTCCAAGAATTGCAAACCGCCTTTTTAGAAGAGTAAGAGATTTTGCTCTTGTAGAAGGAGACGGAATAATTGATAAAGAAATTACTAAAAAAGCTTTAAAAAGATTAAAAGTAGATGATTCTGGACTTGATGATACAGATCATCAATTACTTCTTGGAATAATTGAAAAATTTAATGGTGGTCCAGTTGGACTTGAATCAATTGCTAGTGTAATTGGAGAAGAAGCAACTACTATTGAAGATGTTTATGAACCATACTTGCTTCAAAATGGATTTTTAAAAAGAACTCCTCGCGGTAGAGTAGTTACTGAAAAAGGATATCGTCAAGTTAATAAGACTTATCAAAATAGTTTGTTTGATCTAGAAAGTAGTGATGAAGATGAATCTTAGTGATTTTGATTATTTTCTTCCAGAAGAATTAATCGCGCAAACTCCTCTAAAGGATAGAAGTTCTTCTCGTATGTTAGTACTTAATAAAAATACTGGTAGTATTGAACATAAACACTTCTATGACATAATTGATTATTTAGAAGATGGAGATACAATAGTA
Organism: Bacilli bacterium; assembly: GCA_017541325.1. Taxonomy (GTDB): domain Bacteria; phylum Bacillota_I; class Bacilli_A; order RF39; family UBA660; genus RUG11788. The sequence goes on along the minus strand of JAFXZI010000012.1, from coordinate 104,645 downwards.
ATGAATAATACTAAAGTAATTCCTGCTCGTTTAATTGGTGAAAAAGAGGATACTCATGCAGTTATAGAAGTTCTTTTGTTAAAGAATACTGAAGGAGATAAATGGGAAGCATTATCTCGTCCTGCTAAAAGAGTAAAAGTAGGTTCAATTATTTCTTTTGGAGATGGTTCTTTAAAATGTAAGTGTATTGAAGAAAAAGATGAAGGAATTCGTGTATTTGAACTTATATATGATGGAATACTTTATGAAGTATTAGATTGTCTTGGGACAATGCCTCTTCCTCCATATATTCATGAAAAATTAGAAGATCAAAATAGATATCAAACAGTTTATGCTAAAAATCCAGGAAGTGCAGCAGCTCCAACTGCAGGACTTCATTTTACAGAGGAGTTAATGGAAAAACTAAAAAACAAAGGAATTAATCTTTGTTATGTAACTCTTCATGTAGGTCTAGGTACATTTAGACCAGTTAATACAGATAACATACTAGATCATAAAATGCATAGTGAGTATTATGAACTTGAACAAGAGACGGTAGATATTATTAATAAAACTAAAGAGACTAATCATAGATTAGTAGTAGTTGGTACAACAACTGTAAGAACTCTTGAAACAGTTATGACAAAGTATGGTAAATTAGTTCCAACTTGTGGAGATACAGATATTTTTATCTATCCAGGATATAAATTTAAAATAGTAGATAATCTTATTACTAATTTCCATTTACCAAAATCAACTCTTGTAATGCTTGTTAGCGCTTTAGCTGGACGTGAAAATATTCTTAATGCTTATAAAGTTGCGGTAGATGAAAAATATCGATTCTTCTCTTTCGGAGATAGTATGTTTATTATTGATAAATAAAGTAGAGAAATCTACTTTTTATATAGGAGGTTAAAATGACTAAAACAAAACTTATAATCGCTCCTAATTATATAAAGAAAAGATTATTAAAAGAAAAAGAAAATTCTAATGAAATTAATGATCTTAAAATAATTACTCGTGAAGAATTTATAAAAAATGTTTTCTTTGATTATAATGAAGAGGCAATTCTTTATTTAATGGATAATTATGTAATTAGAGAAACTAATGCTAAAGAAATAATTAACTGTATGTATTATATAGATGAAGTTAAAAATAATTCTAAAATAGATACTCTATATAATATAAAAAATGAGTTATTAAATAATAATCTTTTAATAATAAATCCTTTATATAATATATTTTTAAAAGATAAAGATATAGAAATAATAGATTATAAATTAGATAATCTTTTAAAAAAAGGATTGGATAAATACTCATATACTATAAAAGAAAATAAAGATAAAAATGATAATAATACAGTTCTTGAATTTCCTACTATTGAAGAAGAAATAGATTATGTATTCCATAAAATAGGAGATTTAATCACGAGTGGAATAGATATAAATAAGATTAAAATTATTAATTATAGTGATCGTTATTCAAATGTAATAAATAAGTTATCAAAATTTTATAATATACCAGTTAGTGATACAGGATATTCTGTATATTCTACAATGATAGGAATAGATTTTTTAGACAAGTTAAAAACATCTAAATCTTTTAATGATGCATATAAATTTATTTCTAATAAATATACTAGTGAATCCGATCAATCAATTAATGGTATTATTCTAAATATATGTAATACCTATAATAAATATCTTAATAAATATTCGTTTAAAAACATTTTAGAATTAGTAACAAATAAAATATTAAATACTAGTATTGGTATAAATTTACAAAATAAAGTAGAATTATTACCTTTTAAGAACTATACATTTAATGATGAATATATTTTCTTAATTGGATTTAATCAAGGAGAATTACCAACTATTTATAAAAATGAAGATTATTTAGAAGACGCTGAAAAAGATTTAATTGGAATGGAGAACTCTACAATTAAGAATAAGACTGCTAAAGAAGAAGTAATTGATTTTATTAATAAAACTAAATACTTATATATGTCTTATCCTTTAAATCATTTAGAAGAAAAATATTATCAATCTAATTTAATAGCGGAAAATAATATTTATTTAGCTGAGAAAGAAATATTTACCAATAGTTATTCTACTTTATATTCAAAAATTAAATTAAGTAGATATATAGATGATTTAGTAAAATTTGGAATTAATAGTAAAGAATTATCTAAGTATTATTCAAACTACAAAATAGATTATTCTACATATAATAATTCTTTTACTGGAATAGATTCTGATTTATTATTAAAACTATTAAACAATAAATTAGTACTGTCCTATTCCTCTATTAATAATTATAATAAATGTCAATTTAGATATTATTTGGAAAATATTTTAAAAATTAATAAATATGAGGAATCATTTCAACAAAAGATAGGAAATCTATTTCATTATTTATTAAGTATATGTCTTGATGATAATTTTGATTTAGATAGTGAATGGAATAAATATTTAAAACAATATATTTTAAGTCCTAAAGAAGAAATACTTTTAATTAAACTAAAAAAAGAATTATCTTTTATTATTAATTTTGTTAAGAAATTACATAAAGATACAGGACTTACTAAACACATGTTAGAACAAAAAATTTCTATTGATAAAAGTATTAATAATATAGAAGTTAGATTTACAGGTATTATAGATAAATTAATGTATAAAAATGATTTAGTTGCATTAATTGATTATAAAACAGGAAATCCAGATATAAATTTAGGAAGTGTTATATATGGTATAGATATGCAACTTCCAATATATTGGTATTTAGTAGTTAATTCTAATTTAGTAAAGGAACCTAAATTTGTTGGAATGTACTTACAAAAAGTCTTAAGTACTGAACAAAAAATAGATGAAGAAAAAACTCTTGAAGAACAAAAAGAAAATAATTTAAAATTAGTTGGATATAGTAGTAGTGATATAGATCGTGTCCAAATATTTGATCCAACATATGAAGATAGTATTTATATTAAAAGTATGAAACTTACTAAAGATGGAAGATTTAATGGATATACTAAAATTATTAATGATGAAGAGTTAAATACTTTGGTAGATATTATCGATAATAAAATAAATGAAAATAGAGATAACATCTTAAAAGGAGAATTTAATATTAATCCTAAACAAATAGGTGATGATTTAGTTGGATGTGAATATTGTAAGTATCGAGATATTTGTTTTAGAAAAAATGAAGATATAGTTTCACTTAAAAAATATAAAGATTTATCTTATCTAGGAGGTGAAGAAGATGCCTAGATGGACAGAAGAACAAATGGATGCGATTAATAAAGAAGGAACTAATATAATCGTATCAGCTGGAGCTGGTTCTGGTAAAACTGCTGTTTTATCTGAAAGAGTATTAAGAAAATTAAAAGATGGAACTAATATTTCTGAAATGTTAATATTAACATTTACTAATGCTGCAGCTTTTGAAATGAAAGAAAGAATTAGAAAGAAAATTAAAAGCGAACCTGCTCTTTCTAATCAACTCGATTTAATAGATGCATCATATGTAACTACTTTTGATAGTTTTAGTCTTTCTATGGTAAAAAAGTATTATTATTTACTAGATGTAGATAAGAATCTAACAGTAGCTGATAAAAATATTATTGATAATAAAAGAAGAGAATACTTAGATATTATTTTTGATAAATATTATGAAAATCCTACAGAAGACTTTTTAAAATTAATATCTGATTTTTGTGTTAAAGATGATGTAGAAATAAAAGATGCTATTTTAAATCTATCTAGTAAAATGGATTTACTTCCAGAAAAAGAGGAATACTTAAATAATTATATAGATACTTATTATAATGATAACTATATTAATAGTAGAATTAACGAGTATTTAGATAAAGTAAATAGTAAATTTAATCATTTATTTAATGATTTACAAGAATTATTATCTCTTGCAGAAAATAAATTTTATGAAGATTTAGAAATAGTTATAAATAAATATTCTAGAGCAAAAACTTTAGAAGAAAAGTTAACTGCTCTTAAAGAAAAAATTCCAAATCTTCCAAGAAATAGTTCTGAAGAATTAAAAACTTTAAAAGAATCTATTACAACTCAAAAAGCAGATTTAATTAAATATATTTCATTTAATAGTGAAGAAGAAATAAAGAGTACTATTTTAAGTACTAAAAGTTATGCAATTGTTTTTATTGATATAATAAGAGAACTTGATTCAATGATTTGGGATTATAAAAAATATAATAATACATTTGAATTTATTGATATTGCTAAACTAGCTATTAAAGTAGTAAAAGATAATCCTGATGTTAGAGATACTCTCAAATATGGATTTAAAGAAATAATGATAGATGAGTATCAAGATACATCTGATCTACAAGAAATATTTATTAATTTAATAGAGAATAATAATGTATATATGGTTGGAGATATTAAACAAGCAATATATCGTTTCCGTAATGCTAACCCTAATATCTTTAAAAATAAATATGATAAATATTCTAATAATGACAATGGATATAAGATAGATCTTTTAAAGAATTTCCGTAGTCGTAGTGAAGTTCTTGATAATATCAATCTAATATTTAATCCAGTAATGGATAATAATATAGGTGGAGCTGAATACAAAGAATCTCATCAAATGATATTTGGAAATACTTCTTATAATGAAGCAGGAAAAACAAATGAAGACTATAACATGGATATATTAAATTATATTTATGATAAAGAGTGTGGATTTACTAAAGAAGAAATTGAAATATTTACTATTGCTCGTGATATAGAGACTAAAGTTAAAAATAAATATCCTATATTTGATAAAGATACAGGATTAATTCATGATGCTAAATATAGTGATTTTTGTATATTGATTCATCGTACTAAAGACTTTGATCTTTATAAAAAAATATTTGAATATTTAAATATACCAATTGAAAAATATACTAGTACAGATATTACTCAAGATAATGAAATAAATATAATTAAAAATATTATTACTTTAATGATTTCAGTAATTAAAGGAAAAATAGATATTGAATTTAAATATGCTTTTATTTCAATTCTAAGAAGTTATTTATATAGATTAGATGACGAAGAAATATTTGAATATTTTGTAAAAGATAATTATAAAGAATCAGAATTATATAAACAAATAGAATATTTATGTACTGATATTGAAGTATTATCTATTTCTAAAATAATTGAATTAATAATTGATTCATTTAATTTCTATGAAAAAAGTATTACTGTTGGAGATACATATAAATTAGATATTAGACTTGAATCTGTTCTAAAACTAAGTAAACAATATGAAGTGCTTGGATGTACTTTAGAAGAATTTAGAGACTTCCTAGATAATTTGAATGGAGATAATATGTCTTTAGAATGTAACTTTAATGATAGTAGAGAAGATAGTGTTAAAATTATGTCTATTCATAAATCTAAAGGACTTGAATTTAATATCTGTTACTTTAGTGGCTTCTATGGAAAGTTTAATATGAAAGATTTAAATTCTAGATTTATATTTAGTAATAAATATGGAATGATTCTTCCATATTATAAAGATGGAATAGGTACAACTATATATAAGACTTTATATAAAGATGATTTCTTAATTGATGAAATAAGTGAAAAAATTAGATTATTTTATGTAGCTTTAACACGTGCTAAAGAAAAGATGATTTTAGTAACTTCAATAGAAGAAAATGAATCATTTAATGAGTTAGTACCAGATGATATAAGAATAAAATATAGTTCATTCAATTCAATATTAAAGAGTATTTATTATACTGTTAGTCCTTATATAAAAGATATTGATATAGAGAGCTTAGGTATAAGTAGAGATTACAATTTAATTAAAAAAGTTGACTTTAAAAAATTGATAAAGAAGTCTGATGAAGTAATAGAAAATATTGAAATTAATATAGATAATAATTTTATTAGTAATAAACACTTTTCTAAAGGAAGTCATGAAGTGCTTGATGAAGACGTTTTTGTTAAAATGCAATTTGGTACTTATATTCATTACTTATTTGAATTGTTTGATTTTAAAAATCCAGATTATTCATATATAGATGAAGAATATGTAGATTATATTAAATCTTTTGTAGAAAGTGGAATTGATTTTAATACTTGTGATATATATAAAGAGTACGAATTTATTTATGAAAAAGATAATATAGAATTACATGGTATAATAGATTTACTTCTTGTATATAAAGATAAAGTAATGATTATAGATTATAAATTAAAGAATATAGATGATGATAATTACTTAAAACAATTAAATGGATATAAAGAATATATTGAACATAAATTAGGTAAAGATACTCATATATATTTGTATTCAGTATTAGATAAAAAATTGGAAGAATTAAAGGGATAGACAAGTCAAGAAATGTCTATTTCCTTTATTTTTCGGTTTATTCTTTGATATAATGATGTAGGAGATGGTTATATGGCAAAATATGATGGAACATCTATTAAGATCCTTGAAGGACTTGAAGCAGTTAGAAAACGTCCTGGAATGTATATAGGTTCTACCGATAGACGTGGTCTTCATCATTTAGTTTGGGAAATAGTAGATAACTCAATTGATGAAGCGATAAATGGATATGGAGATTATATAAAAATTACCCTTAATAGTGATAAAAGTATTACTGTTGAGGATTTTGGTCGTGGAGTTCCAGTTGATATGCATGAGTCTGGTAGAAGTACTCCAGAAGTAATTTATACTATTTTACATGCTGGTGGTAAATTTGAAGAATCAGGATATAAAGTAAGTGGTGGACTTCATGGAGTTGGTGCGAGTGTAGTTAATGCTTTAAGTAAATGGATGACCGTTAATATTTGTCGTGAAAAAGTAGAGTATGAAATATCTTTTGAAAATGGTGGTAAAGTAAAAAGTCCACTAAAGAAGATAGGACCATCTAGAAAAGTAAGTGGTACTAAAGTAACTTTTTTACCAGATGAAGAAATATTTTCAACAACAAGTTTTAATTATTCAACTATTTGTGAAAGAATGCAAGAGTCAGCATTCTTAATAAAAGGATTAACTATAGAAGTAGTAGAAGAAGCAACAGGAAGAAGTGAAAAATACTGTTATGAAAAAGGAATACTTGAATTTGTTAAATATTTAAATGAAGATAAAAATGCTATTCATGATGCAGTTATATTTGAAGGAGTTAAAAATGATATCGATGTAGAGGTAGCTCTTCAATATACAGATACATATAATGAAAACATAGTGTCTTTTGTAAATAACGTTAAAACTGTAGATGGTGGTTCACACGAAGTAGGATTTAAAACAGCTATTACCAAAGTATTTAATGATTATGCAAAAACTAATGGTTATATTAAAGGAAAAGATAAAACTTTTGAAGGTAGTGATGTAAGAGAAGGATTAACTGCTATAATATCTCTTAAAATTCCTGAAGCATTACTAGAGTTTGAAGGACAAACTAAAGGTAAACTTGGTACTCCAGTTGCACGTGTTGCAGTAGAGTCGCTTGTATCTGAAAAATTAAGTTTCTTCCTTGAAGAAAATAAAAAGATTGCAACTGACATAATTGAAAAAGCTCTACGTAGTAAAACAGCAAGAGAAGCAGCTAGAAAAGCAAGAGATGATGCAAGAAAAGGTAAGACTAAAAAACAAGAGAGGAACCTTTCTGGTAAACTTGCTCCTGCTCAAACTCGTAATAAAAATAAGAATGAATTATTTTTAGTTGAGGGAGATTCTGCCGGAGGTTCTGCTAAACAAGGAAGAGATAGAAAATTCCAAGCAATACTTCCTCTTCGTGGAAAGGTACTTAATGCTGAAAAAACATCAATTGATGATATGTTAAAAAATGAAGAAATTAATACAATGATTTATACAATTGGTGCTGATTATGGTTCTAATTTTGAACTTGATGATTGTGAATATGATAAAGTAATTATCATGACCGATGCCGATGATGATGGTGCCCATATTCAATGTCTACTTTTAACATTTTTCTATCGTTATATGAAACCACTAATTGAAGCAGGAAAAGTATATATTGCTCTTCCTCCTTTGTTTAAGATTACAAGTGGTAAAAGTACAAATTACGCATATAGTATAGAAGAAATGAAAGAGATAACTAAAGATAAGAAATGTGAAATTCAAAGATATAAAGGACTTGGTGAAATGAATGCAGAACAACTTGCTGAAACAACAATGAATCCTGAAACGCGTACTTTAATTAGAGTAACTATAGAAGATGCAGCACTTGTTGAACGTCGTGTAAGTGTACTTATGGGAGATGCAGTTGAGCCAAGAAAAGACTGGATAGAAAAAAATGTAATCTTCTCTTTAGAAGATGATTATGAGATAGGGGGATAATTATGAGTGAAGCTATACTTGATAAAATTTATGATTATTCTCTTGAAGAAATAATGGGAGAAAGATTTGGAAGATATGCTAAATATATAATTCAAGATCGTGCAATTCCCGATGTTAGAGATGGATTAAAACCAGTTCAAAGACGTATTTTATATGGTATGTATAAAGATCGTAACACATACGATCATCCATATCGTAAAAGTGCTAAAACTGTTGGTAATGTAATGGGTAATTACCATCCACATGGAGACTCTTCAATTTATGAAGCAATGGTAAGAATGAGTCAGTGGTGGAAACAAAATACAACATATATAGATATGCATGGTAATAATGGATCAATGGATGGAGATCCTCCTGCTGCTATGCGTTATACTGAAGCGCGTCTTGCTAAAATTTCTAATGAACTTTTAAAAGATTTAGATCGTGACACAGTAGTTATGGCACCTAACTTCGATGATACTGAACTTGAGCCAACTGTTCTTCCTGCTAAATTTCCTAACTTACTTGTAAATGGTACTATGGGAATAAGTGCTGGATATGCAACAAATATTCCACCACATAATTTAGCTGAGGTAATCGATGCTACTATAAAAAGAATTGATTCTCCAAATTGTCGCCTTGATACAATTATGGATATTGTTAAGGGACCAGATTTTCCAACTGGAGGAATAGTAGAAGGAATCGATGAGATTAGAAAAGCATATGAAACAGGAAAAGGTAGAATTGTAGTTAAATCTCGTACCAAATGGGAAGATGTTAAAGGTAAACTTACTCTTGCTATTACAGAAATTCCATATGAAGTTAATAAAGCTCAATTAGTTCGTAAAATAGATGAAATAAGAATTGATAAAAAAATAGATGGAATGGTAGAAGTAAGAGATGAATCTGATAAAGATGGTTTAAGAATTGCAATTGATTGTAGAAAAGATGCTAATCGTGAACTTATACTAAATTATCTTTTAAAAAATACTGAACTTCAAATTAATTATAGTTTTAACATGGTAGCAATTGTTAATCGCTGTCCAAAACTACTTGGAATAATAGAAATAATTGATGCTTATGTTGAACACTTAAAAGATGTAATTATAAGACGTACTAAATTTGATCTAGAACATGCTAAAGCAAGATATCATATCGTTGAAGGATTAATTAAATGTTTATCAATTCTAGATGAAGTTATTCGTGTAATTCGTGCTAGTAAAAATAGAGCAGATGCTAAAGAAAACTTAATTAAAGAATTTGACTTTACTCCTGAACAAAGTGAAGCAATTATTACTTTACAACTTTATAAATTAACTAATACTGATGTAACCTTACTTGAAGAAGAAATGAGAAATCTAGAAATAATGATTAAAGGACTTGAGAGAATACTTGCAGATGAAGATGTCTTAAAGGGAGTTATGAAAGATGAATTAAGACGTATTAAAAAAGAGTATAGTACTCCACGTAAGACTGATATAGTTTCTGAAATAACAACTATAAAAATAGATAATACTGATATGATTCAAAAAGAAGATGTTGTTGTATCTGTTTCTCGTGATGGATATATTAAATGTTCATCAAAGAGAAGTTATCAAGCATCTAATGGTGAATCTACTATGAAAGAAGGAGACTATGTTTTAGGTTTATTTGAACTTAATACACTTGATACAATTTTAATATTTACAGATTTAGGTAATTATTACTTTGTACCAGTTCATACAATACCTACATGTGCATGGAAAGACTTAGGTAAACATTTAAGTAATGTTATTAAACTAGATAGTGGAGAAGAAATAATTGGTTGTCTTCCTGTAACTGAATTTGATGATAGAGAATTACTTCTATCTACTAAGTTAGGTATGATTAAGAGAGTTAAATTAAGTGATTTTAAAACAAGTAAAACTTTAAAACCAATTGTTTGTATGAAACTTAAAGATAAAGATAAATTACTTACAGTTAGTCTTGTAACTAGTAAAGAGATATTTATCTCTACTAAAAAATCATATGGACTTTGGTATGATGTATCTGAAGTTCCAGTAGTTGGATTAAAAACATCCGGAGTTAAATCAATTAATTTAAAAGATGATGTTGTCTTAAATGTTTCTAATTTTGATATAAATGATGAATATTTAGCAGTTATAACTAATAAAGGTACAGGAAAACGTGTTAAATTATCTGAATTTGATAAAACTAGTCGTGCTAAACGTGGATTATTACTTCTACGTGAAGTTAAATCTAATCCATATCGAGTAGTTGGTGCTTATGTAGTAGATAATAAAACTCATTTAGGAATTAAGACTGATACTATTGAACTAATTAAAGTAACAGAACTACCTATAATGGACAGATATTCTACTGGATCATCTATAGTAAAAGGTACAGTTATAGATACATTTATTAATCAAGAATTAAAAACTGAAAAAACTGAAAAAAAAGAAGTAGATGAAGTAGAAGAAATAGTTGAACCAAAAAAAGTATCTTTAAAAGAAATAGATGAAAGATTAATGACAATAGATGATTTTATTGACATAAAAGAATAAGAATGAATTTTCTTATTCTTTATTTTATTAGTTACTAGATATAGAAGGAAGTAATTCCTTTTTTTTAAATGTTATGATATAATGTGCTAAACGAAGGGGTGAATGTTCATGGAAAATATTTATGTTTTTGGACATAGAAAACCAGATACTGATTCTATATGTGCTGCGATTGCTATGGCTAATTTTTTAAATAGTACAAAAAAGAATATTAAAGCTATTCCATGTGCTTTAAGTGCTATTAATAATGAAACTAAATATGTATTAGATAGATTTGGAGTTGAAGCACCTAGATACTTAAATGATGTTAAAGTTCAAATTAGAGATTTATCATATCATAAAAGATTTTTTGTAGATAAACATGAATCAATTAAAAATGCTTATGATTTAATGAGTAATTTATCAGCATCAGGAATTCCATTAGTAGATAAATCTAATAAAAACAAATTATTAGGTTTAGTTACGTTAAAAGGTATTGCTCGTGAAATGATTGAAAGTGAAAGAAAACATTTAATAACATCTTATGATAACGTTCTAGATACGGTAAATGGAAAAGAAATATTAAAGTTTGATCAAGAAATAGAAGGAAATGTAATTACTGCTACATATAGAAGTACAACATTTCTTAATGATGTATCTTTAAAATCTGATGATATTTTAGTAATAGGGGATAGACATAGTATTTTAGAGTATGCAGTTGAATCTGGAGTTAAACTAATAATATTAGTTGGAGATAGTCAAATTAAAGAAGAACATTTAGAAATAGCTAGAAAAAATAAAGTAAATATTATTGCAACTAGTTTTGGTAGTTTTGAAGTTAGTAATTTATTAGTTTTAGCAAATTATGTAGAAATAATTAATGAATTATCTAATCCTGTAACATTTAAAGATAGTGATTATTTAACAGACTTTCATATTATTGCTAAAAGAGAGAAACATACTAATTATCCAGTTGTAAATAATAAAGGAGAATGTCTTGGATTAATTGAATATACTAGAGCAGAAGAATTATCTAAAAAGAAAGTTGTTTTAGTTGATCATAACGAAAAAGAACAATCTGCTGAAGGTATAGAAGAAGCTCAAATAGTAGAAATAATAGATCACCATAAATTGGGTACTATTGCAACTAATTCTCCTATAAACTTTAGAAATATGTCGGTTGGATCTACTTGTACAATCATTTATAATTTATATAAAGAAAGATTTGTAGAATTCGATGATAAAATAGCAGGATTACTATTATCTGCAATATTATCAGATACACTACTATTAAAGAGTCCTACTACTACATCTCTTGATGTAGAAGCCGTTTCATCTTTATCAAAAAGACTTGGTATTGATTACTATAATTATGGACTTGAAATGTTTAAAGTTGGTTCATCTCTTGAAGGAAAAGATGCAGATGAAATAATTTATCAAGACTTCAAGAAGTTTAATTCAGAAAATATCAACATTGGTATTGGTCAAATATTTACTACTAATTATGATGAAGTATCTCGTGATATAGATAAATATGTATCTGAACTTAATAAAATGGAAAACGCTGAAGGATATGGAATCGCTTGTTTATTTGTTACTGATATTATTAGAAATGGTTCTTATGTAATATTTAATACAAATTCTTGTGATATTATTAGTGAAGCATTTGATGTAGATGCTTATGAAGGTATTTTCTTAGAAGATATAGTTTCTCGTAAAAAACAAATGATTTCATCTATCATAGAAGTATTAAAAAAGAGTAAAGATTAAAAAGATAGAAATATATATTTCTATCTTTTTTCTTTTAAAAATCTATGTTATAATTTTTATTAGAATGATGATAGGGGAAGATCTTATGAAAAATATATTAAAGTTTCCTGGACTTATCCTTAGACGTGCTGGTCAAGGAATTGTATATTTAAAAGGTTTAATCTTCAAAAATGAACAAGAAATAGATCCTAATAAATTATATGGTGAAGAACTTGTTCAAGAACTTGAAAGAGTAAAACAACAAAGTAATGAGTTCAAGAATGTAGAAGAGAAAAAAGAAGAAGATTATAATGTAAAATTAAATTCATATAGATATGTTGTTCGTACTGATCAAGGGGCTATTGTAAAAGGAATCTTTGATGGTAAAGACGAACAAGCAGTTAGAGTTTTCCTATCTAATGAAGGTTATGAAATATTAGAAATTAAAAAACGTGATAAATATGATTTTGATATAAATATTGGTAGTGGTAAGATTGGTACAGGTGATTTATCATTTGCGCTTGTACAATTAGGTACTTATATTAAAGCAGGAATTCCTCTTATCGATTCAATGAGAATCCTTGCTAAACAAACATCTAAACCTCAACTTAAAAGAATATATGATAAAGTTATATATGAATTAGTATTAGGTGAACCTTTTTCTGTTGCCTTAGAAAAACAAGGAAAAGCATTCCCTAGTATCTTAATTAACATGGTTAAGACATCTGAAATGACTGGTGACCTTGCTGGTACACTTGATGAAATGGCAGATTACTTTACTAAAACTGAAAATACCAAGAAAGAATTAATTTCAGCTTTAATTTACCCAATGGTTATTTTAATTGTCGTTATTGCTGTTTTGATATTCATGGTAGTTTATATCGTTCCACAATTCGTTGGAATGTTTGAGTCCCAAGGTGCTGATCTTCCTGCAATTACTAAATTTGTAATTGGTGCCAGTGATTTTATTAAGTCTTATTGGTGGGCTATGATACTTGCAGTTGGTACTTTCTTATTTACTTTTATTTGGTCTTATAAAAATGTAAAAGAATTTAGACGTACAATGCAAATAGTTCTTATGAAAATGCCTGTATTTGGTAATGTTGTTATATATGGACAAGTTGCAACTATAACTCGTACTTTCTCATCATTATTAAATCACGGTGTATTTATTACAGATTCAATGGAAATTCTATCTAACTTAACTAATAATGAAATATATAAAGAAATACTTTCACGTACTTTAATAGGTTTATCTAAAGGATCTAAGCTTAGTGAGACTTTTAAAGGTGAGTGGGCTTTCCCAGTAGTTGCTTATGAAATGCTTGTTACTGGTGAATCAACTGGACAACTTGCATTAATGATGCAAAAAGTTGCTGAGCACTTTGAAAACTTACAACATAATGCAACAACTGCATTAAAATCATTGCTTGAGCCTATGGTAATTATCTTACTAGCAGTATCTGTTGGATTTATCTTAATTTCAATCATGGTTCCAATGTTTGATATGTATGGACAAATCTAGGGGGGATTAAATTGGAATTAAAAGTATTTTATACAATATTTATATTTATCTTTGGACTGCTTTTTGGATCTTTCTTTAATGTAGTTGGTTGGCGTATTCCAAAAAAATTATCTATAGTTAAACCAGGAAGCTTTTGTCCACATTGTAAACATAGATTAAAATGGTATGAATTAATACCAGTTTTTTCTTATTTAATACAAGGTGGTAAATGTAGAGCATGTAAAGAAAAAATTGCACCTTTTTATACTATTACAGAATTATTAACTGGAATACTATTTGCCATGTCTTATTGGTTTTTAGGATTTAGTTTTGATTTTGTACTTGCAATTATTACTGCATCTTTTTTTGCTATAGTATTAGTAAGTGATATTAATTTTTTAATTATTCCTGATCAATTTACTTTAATAGCATCTATAATGGTAATTCTACTTAGATTTGCCATTAATGGAGTAGAAGATGCCTTATTTAGTTTAGCAGCAGGAATAGGTGCTTTTCTACTTATGTATTTACTTATGCTTTTAGGTAATTTAATGCTTAAAAAAGAATCTCTTGGTGGAGGAGATATTAAGCTTATGTTCTATATAGGAATAGCTGTTGGACCATGGATGAGTTTGTTTAGTATATTCTTATCTAGCTTTATAGCATTTCCTTTATCTTTATTTTTATTTATTAAAAGTAGAGATAATATAATTCCATATGGACCATTTCTTTTAATAGCGTGTTTATTAATAATAATATTTAAAATAGATATGCATTCAATACTAAATATATAAAATAACCTTAAGGTTATTTTTTTATTTATTATTTTTATATAATCTATTAAAAACATAATAAAATATGATACAATTAGGTTGGTGGTATTATGAAAAAAGTTGATAAAATTATTAATAATACTAGTTTAGATAACAAGTTAAGAGAAGAATTTATTAATTCTTTAAAAGATAAAGATTTTAAAAAATTAATAAGTACTTTAGATTTACCAGAAGATGTTTTAATGAAATATACTTCTCGTTTAGAAGAATGTAGTTTTGAATGTAGTAATTGCTCTAAATGTAGTGGACTACTTGAGTGTAAAAATAATGTTAGAGGTTACGTACTTACTCCAGAAATCACTAAAGGTAAAAAACTATTATTTGGATATGTTGCTTGTAAATATACTAAACTAGAAGAATATAAAGATAATATTACTCTTTTTGATATACCAAAAGAAATTAGAGATGCTTCTTTATCAAGTATTTATACTAATGATGTTAATAGAGTAGAAATATTAAAAAAGATAAAGAGTTATTATACTAATTATTTTACTGAAACAAGAGATAAAGGTATTTATTTATATGGTTCTTTTGGATCAGGTAAAACATATATAATATCTGCTTTAATGAATGAACTTGCAAAAAAAGATGTTAAAAGTATAATTGTCCATGTTCCAGAAATGTTAAGAGATTTAAAAGAATCATTAGATACCGATTATAGAGATAAATTTAGTTTGCTTAAAACTGTCCCTATCTTAGTGCTTGATGATATAGGAGCTGAATATTTAACAAATTGGACTAGAGATGAAGTATTAGAACCCCTTCTTCATCACAGAATGAATGAAAATCTTCCAACATTTTTTACATCTAACCTAACAATGGAAGAATTAGAGAAACACTTTGTTTTACAAAATACAAGTATAGATAAAATAAATGCAAGAAGAATTATAGAAAGAATAAAAAAATTGGCTGATCCGGTAGCGTTAATAAGCAAAAATATCAGGAGTTAGTTATGGATTATTTAGAAGTGTTAGAGTCAATTAATCAAAAACATAGTCGCAATTCTTCTAGAAGAATAAATGAAATAATTAGAGAATTCAAAAAGGGAGTTAATAAATTTAAATATAGTGGAGATAGTGTAGGACTTTCTCTCCTTTTAGATGAAATAATTATTTATAGAAGAATAACAACAAAAAAAGAAAGAGCAACTATTGATAAAAGAATTAGTTCGATTATTGCTCAAATAGAAGATATTTTTAGTAATAAACCAGACTATATAAAAAATGATGATCCTAATTACTTAGAAATAAAAAAAATTCATAACTCTTTATCAGAACTTGGACTTATACAGAGCAAGAGACGTCTTAAAGACAGTAATCAAATGTATAAATTATTAAGATTTGTAGTATTTAACTCGAGAGACTTAGGTTTAATTAAAAGGATGATAAATGATTATCCAGATGTAGTTAATTCTGTTAGTGCAGATGATACTAGTATTGCAGAAGAAATATGTAAGAAGTATATGGAAGAACTAGCAGAGTTTAAAAATACAAATAGTATTAAGAATCGTAATAATTTATTGTTTTTGGATGAGATATTAAATCTATTATTAGTTTCAAGTGAAAGTAAATATATTTTGACTCCGGAAGTTCAACAAAAATGTTTAATAATTGTAGATAGAGCTATATCAAAAGACTATGATACTCATGTTAAGGATTATATGGTTTGGGTAAATAGAATAGTTGATAATATAATGCAACGTGATTCAAAAATATCAGAAGAAGATATGGAATTAGCTACTGATATTCATAGAGATTTTTCGTATGATGTTACATTTATTGTAAAAAACGGATTGTTAAATAGCTATTTTGAAGAAGTAGAAAAAAGAGATCATAATGATGAATGCATTATTACAATTGATGGAGAAGGTGCAGTTGTATTAGACGATGGATTATCAGCTAAAAAACTATCTAATGGTAATTTTTTACTTGGAGTACATATTTCTGATCCAATGAGTTTTCTAGGACCATATAAAGAATTAATAGATGAAGCATTTAAGAGAACAAGAACTGTATATGGAGGTAGAAAACCAATATATATATATCCAAAAGAAGTATATGACCTAGCTAGTCTTAGAGAAGATAAAAAGAATTTAACACTTAGTTATTACTTAGAAATTGATCAAGATGGTAATGTAATGTTAGATCATTTTAGAATAAAAAAAGAAGTGGTAGATATTACTCAACATCTTACTTTTCATGGAGCTGATGAACTTATTACATCTTCTACATATTCTACAGATATAGATTCTACTGTTTCAACTTTAGTTGATATTTATAATATATTAAGAAAGAGATTTGATACAACAGAAGATGTAGAAGATGAGTTATTATCTCCAGAAGAAAATGAAAGTAGTAGTTTAGTTCAATATTCTATGATGCTTACTAATATGACTACTGCAAATTATATGTTTAAAAATGGATTAACATTCTTATATATTGCCAATGGTCAAAGAGAAGCTTACTTTAATAATTTAGGTAAAATCTCTCCTGAAAGTCTTCCTGATAAGGATACAAGAGGAATATATAAACAATTAAGTAATAATCCAGGAAGATCATTTTATACAACTAATCCAAATCAAGTTCATCAAGCTTTAGGTGGTATTCATTATTCTCGTGTTACATCTCCTTTAATTCTATTTGGAGACTCTTTAGCAACTCTAGCACTACATGCATTTTATTTTGGAGAAGTAGATCAAGAGCAACAAAGTGAATATGAAGATAATATGCGAGAAATGGCAAAATATATGAACCATCGTGTTAAGACAATTGAATATGTTAATAGAAATTATAGTAGAGTAAATAAAGAATAGACTTGTAAATATTAATAAATGTGTTAAAATTGTATTTGAAATGCGTTGATGAGAAATATGATTTATTAATAAGATAAATAGAGAATCTATGTTGGTGGAAATTAGATATGAATATTAATAAGTTACTCTTCTCGGAGTTGGACCTTAATAGGATTCCCGGTATAGCCGTTATTATAATTAAGTTAAACCATAAGGATGGTACCGTGTTAATGCACTCCTACATTTTGTAGGAGTTTTTTATTTGGAAAGGAGTGATTGTATGGAACTTGAACGAAGCGTAAGTAATATGTGTACTGCAGTTCGTGTTTTAAGGTCGTCTAAACGAACCTTAGGTAAAGAAGACTATTTAGCTGAAAAAGTTACAACCTTTCCGGGATGGTTAATAATCAATTTTTGGAAAAGTGAAAATGATAGAAAGAAAAAAGATGAATTTGAATACTTAATAGCTAAAAAACTAAATAGTTTTAATCCAGTAATTGCATTTAATCCTGTACCAGATATATATAGTGAATATTTGGAAGAAGTATCTTCAATTGATGCAATAGTAGAATTATTAAAGAATCAAAATCCAACAGTATATGAAACAGCTAGAGCAAAATATGTAGATTTTTTTAATAGTTATTTAGATTATGAAGAAAGTGTTCCAAAAGTAATAGATTTTGAAAAAGGAAGAAGTAAAGTAATAAAATTTAATGGAGGTAATTATGATTAATATAAAAGAAAATGAAGAATTAAATAAATTAAATCATTCTTGTGCTCACTTACTTGCACAAGCAGTAAAACATTTATATCCAGATGCTAAATTCTGGGTAGGACCTGTAATAGAAGATGGG
Source organism: Bacilli bacterium (assembly GCA_017541325.1). Lineage (GTDB taxonomy): Bacteria > Bacillota_I > Bacilli_A > RF39 > UBA660 > RUG11788. Next base: position 86,091 of record JAFXZI010000012.1, on the reverse strand, counting down.
TTCTATTATGACATTGATTTAGGTGATAATGTTATAAAAGAAGAAGATTTAGAACGTATAGAAAGAGAAATGAAAAAATGTAGTAAAGATGCTAAAAATATAATTAGACATGAAATATCTAAGAGTGATGCACTATCTATGTTTAAAGATGATCCATATAAAATAGATTTAATTAGTAGAATGGATGAAAATGAAAATGTAATAAGTTGTTACACTCAAGGAGATTTTACTGATTTATGTCGTGGACCACACGTTGAAAACACTAAATTACTTAAGAATTTCAAATTATTAAAAGTATCTGGTGCTTATTGGAAGGGTGACTCCAAAAACAAAATGCTTCAAAGAATATATGGAGTTTGTTATGATAATCCAGAAGACTTAGAAGCACACTTAAAAGAAATAGAAGAAGCTAAAGCAAGAGATCATAGAAAAATAGGTAAAGATTTATCTATATTTATGGTACATGATTTAGTAGGTAAAGGAATGCCTTTATGGTTACCTAATGGAGCAATTATTAGAAAACAACTTGAAAATTATATTTATGATAAAGAAAGAAAAATGGGATATCTACATGTATATACTCCATGTGTAGGAACAGTTGATTTATATAAAACTTCAGGACACTGGGATCATTATAAAGAAAATATGTTTCCATCAATGAAAGTAGATGAAGAAGAGTTTGTACTACGTCCAATGAACTGTCCTCATCATATGTTAATATATGCTAATGAATTACATTCTTATCGTGAACTTCCAATTAGAATAGGTGAGTTTGCTGCTGATTTTAGATATGAAGCTAGTGGAGCAGTAAAAGGACTTGAAAGAGTTAGATGTATGTGTCAAAATGATGCCCATCTATTTGTAAGACCTGATCAAATAGGAGAAGAATTTAAAAAAGTAGTTGGATTAATACTTGATGTCTATAAAGATTTTGGACTTAATGATTATAAGTTTAGACTATCTTTAAGAGATAAGAATGATAAAGAAAAATATTTTGATGACGATGAAATGTGGAATACTGCAGAAAACAAATTAAGGGAAGTATTAGATGAATATGGATGCGATTATGTAGAAGCAGAAGGAGAAGCAGCATTCTATGGACCAAAACTAGATGTAGAAGTAAAACCAGCTGTTGGACCTGAAGTAACACTTTCTACTTGTCAATTAGATTTTCTACTTCCTAGAAGATTTGATTTAAGTTATATTGATTCCAATGGAGAAAAACAAACTCCTGTAGTAATACATAGAGCAATATTTGGTACATTCGATAGATTTACTGCATTTATATTAGAAGAAACTAAAGGAGCACTTCCTTTATGGCTTTCACCAGTTCAAGTAAATGTAATTCCAGTTAATAATGAATATCATATGGAATATGCAAAAGAAATATATGAAAAGTTATTAAAAGAAGATGTACGTGTAAAATTAGATAGTAGAGATGAAAAACTATCTTATAAGATGAGAGAATCTCAAACTATGAAGATTCCATATACATTAATTTTAGGAGATAAAGAAAAAGAATCTAATACAGTATCATTTAGATTGTTTGGAGAAAAAGAAACTACTACAATACCTGTAGATGAATTTATAAATAGAATTAATAAAGAAATAAAAAATAGAGAATTAAATAAATGAAAGATTTAGAAAAAAGAATTGATAATATTGAAGCAAGAAATAAAAGAGTAGAACTAGATAAAAAATGGGAAACTAGTTGGACTAGAAGAATATGTATAATGATACTTACTTACATAATAGTACTTATATATTCATATGTAATAAGTAAATATAATAATATTTATTTTAGTTCTTTAGTTCCTGTAATAGGTTTTACATTATCAACATTATCATTAGGATTAATAAGAAAAATATGGGAAAAGAAATAACAAATAGTTATTTCTTTTTTTGTAATTGACGTAAAGTTTTACAAATTTTAAAAAAAGACTAGTAATTATAAAAATAATGTAGTATATTGTAATTGTTATTAGAATAGATGTAATACAACCACTAGTAACAGAAATGTGAAAATGGAAAAAGTGCTAGTAATAGAAATATGAAAACACAAAACTATATAATGGAAAAACCATAGAATAGTAAAAAGATATATATACGTAATAAAAACTATATATACCTAAATATATAAGCCCACGAAAACATATATACGCAATAGTATATAAGTAAAAATGGAAACTCTATATTACAAATAGTATTATATCTACCATAATAACAGTGAATGATGTTGTTAAAGCAACATCGTTGTTAATGGTACACAGTTAATACGAGGTAATTTGTATACAGCTATTTATAATTATGATTGTTTTGATCAAAGGAACCTAGGGGATGGTTATAATAATAGTAAATGACTGAGTATTAATCCCATTAAGCCATTACTTTTAGCAAATAGAAAATGATGGGTGTTGACATATCAAAGTCTAATTCAGTGTAAACATATATTTATAATTAATGCATGAATTGTATTTATATGCATATTTGCCAGGAAAACCAACGATGATAAGTTGGTTTTTTTGTTGTCTAAAAAAGTAAATCATTATTTATTATAAACAATACTATGTTATACTTTAATTAGGATAGTGGTTATATGAAAGATATATTGAATGGAACAGTACATTCAATTGAATTGTTAGCACTTGCTGTAGTTGGTATAGGTATAGGAAGTATTCCCTTAGGAATAGGTCTAACTTTAGTAGCTTTTATTCCTGCATCTAAATTATTAGATGATATTAAAGGAAATAGTATTAAGAATTCAATATTTTCTGTAACAAGAGATGGTAAAATACATCAAAACACTTTATCTAGGCCACTTAGATTTTTATCTTTATTATCTAAAAGTGATAAACAAAAACAATTTACTGAAGAAGCTTTAAATATGTTTGTAGAACTTGATGAAAAGGATAAAGATGGAGTTAAAAAGCAATATCATACAAGAAGTCAAATATTAACTTTAAGTTTACTTAAAAAATTACAAAAAAATGGATATATAGAAAATTTAGAATATAAAGAATCAGGAAAGAGTAGATTAATATCTGAAAGAATACTTTTAGGTAATTTTAAGGATTTGTTTAAAAACAAAAAACATAAAATGTATGATATTAGTTTCAACTTAACAGATAAGAAAAGAAATAGAGAAGATATTCTTAATATTAATGATTCTAAAAGAGAAGTTTCAGTTAGTACTTCTACAACAAATAACGGAGAAGATAGATCTAGTAAACTAGCTCAGGAAAAAAGAGAATTAATTAGTTTAAGAAATGAATTGATAAATAATCAAGAAACTAATATAGAAATTGAATCAAAATCTAAATAGGAGGTTTTTATGGATATAGTATTAAATGATCAAGGAAGCATAATATATTATGATCCTATAACACAAAAGTTGACAGCTAAATCATCTGATTTAGGTTTTTTGCTTGATTTTATTGATATAGATAGTGTTAATCCAGGAAATATAATAGGAAAAATAGGAAATATGGTAGTTTTTACAATTTCAAATGGTAGAGTTACTACCAATCCTATAACTACAACAGAACTTCGTGTATTAAGTGTCTATCATGAATATTATAGGCAATTATATCAAGGAACAGGACATATTGATTTAATAAAATTCTATCAAGCTATTGAAGGTGAAATAAAGGAAAAGTATCCATCTATATATGAAAGAATAATTAAGAGACAATCTGATATTGAAAGATTTTTAAGAAGAGAATGGGATAGTGAACAAAAAATACATACTGAACTTCATACGCATTTTATAGAAATTTTAAATCCAGATGAATTAGAAGTATTTGCAAAAAGATATGGAATCAATATTACTCCTGAGTTTAAATTATCGATGTCTATTAAAAGGGATGAAATAGTACATTTTGCTGAGTTAACAGCAGCAAATAATCAAAGAAGAGAATTAATGTCTCAATGTGCTGAAGCTCATGTTCGTTCTATGCCAGAAGATGATCCTGACAGATTGTTCTTTGAAACATATGATGATTTAAAAATAGCAGCTAAAGATGTTCAACAAATATTTAGAAAATATGGGAGACAATATTTTGCTGGTGATACAGAAGGATTCAAGGAGAAGGTTACTGAAGAATTAAAAAAGATGTATGAAGAAAAAAGAATATCTGCTTTGGGTAGAAATTTATTGTTATTAATGCTTCAAAAAATAGAGCCATATAAAAAGGGCGATTCTAGTAGCGCCTTATATATGCCTTTTAATAACTGGAAGGAAGAGTTAATAGGAATTCTTAATCCTTTAAATTCTAATGAACAAACACATAAAAAAAGCGAAATATTAGATGCAATTAATGCTAAAAGAACTGAAATCCTTATTAAACATTTAGAAAAACATGTATATTTAGACTACTTTGAAAGATGTTTAGAAAAATTTGAAAGAGAAGGTGTTCATTATTCTGAAATTAGTTTTTCAAATTTTGTAACACTTCAAGCTATAGCAGCTAAATATCCTAATGATCCAAGATTTAATCTTTTATATAGCATAAATAGAACGGATTCAATTGATGCGTTTCATGCTTTAGTACAAGGAGATATAGAAGCAACAGATCCATTATATGGATTTAGTGCAGATAAATTATTATCTTATTTAAAATCTGGTAAAATTGTTGGTGTAGATATAATGGGAAATGAAAAGGATGATACTCCCTTAGAAGTTACCCCTTTTACAGATAAAATGGCATTGATTCTTCCTGTACTTCATATGTTTCCTAATAGTGTTTTAAGAATACATGCAGGAGAATATGTTGAAGCTACTGATAATGTTTTGTTGACATTACTAGCTATAAAAAGTGCTATAGAATTAATAAATAAAAAATGTGAAGGAATGTTTGGAGATGAGCCAATTAAAATTCCTCCACCAACAATTAGAATTGGCCATGGAGTAAATATTAGAGAATGTCCAGAACTTGTTGATTTATTAAAAGAAATGCATGCAGTAGTAGAAGTTAATATTAGTTCTAATATGGCATTATCTAATATTTCAGCTCTAAAAGATGTACCTTTAGATTTTTATAGAGAAAATGGTATACCAGTTGTTTTATCTACTGATGGCGGTGGTATGTATTTATCTTCTCTTCTTCAAGAACAAAATTTAGCTGATGATCGCGATGGTAGTAGTAAAGGTGGAGATATTGGACCAGGAGATAGTGGAGATAAAGGTAGTGATAGAGGTTCGAGTGACGGAGACTCTAGCCTTGGATGGGTTATTAAAAGTGAAGGAGATTATTTAGCAAAACACGCTACTAAAGTAGGCGCTATTACTCCTGAAGCTCTTGCTCGTTATAAACGTATAAGAGATACTATTGAACCAGAGATTCGTAAAAGAACAGCACGACCTAAACCTAAATCTTTTGTAGAAGCAATAAAAGAAGAAGATAGACTATATGGTACAAGTAGTGAAAAAGAAAAAGTAAGAATAGAAATAGATAGAATAGCTAGATATGAACATGATAGAACTTATGATGAGAAAAGTATGATTGCAATGGAAGTTTTAAAGATTGCAAGTGACTTATATGATGAAGGTTCTATTAAATCTATTGCAATTGCTAAAAGATTGTTGTTTTTACTTGAATCTAAAGTATATGGAAGCATAGAAATAACACTTGTTACAGAACAATTTGTAGAAGATGAGATAAATAGTAATTCATCAAATCGTTTAGACGAATTAAGAAATATAGATATAAAGAGATTTGTTGAAACTGAAGAAGATTATAATTTACTTGCACCTCCTAGTAAACCAAGCTTTTCCAATAATAATATAAAAGGATTTATAGAAAAGTATTATAATTTAATTTTTGGTAAGGAATCCCATTTTGAAAATATATTAGAAAATCGAGATGTTTTAGAACCAGTATTACGTTTATTAAGTCGAACAGTTGAAACAAATGATACAGCTAATGAATTATTTAAAGAAATTGTTCAAACAAAAACGAAGACTACAGATGGTGATTTAGGGAATAAAACCAAATAAAAAAGGAGATTATTTAATCTCCTTTTATATATTTATTTAAAATTGCAGATATTCTTAAATATCCTAAATGACTTATATGAAGTCCATCTGTTGTATATTTTTCTTTTAGTTTTCCTTCATCATCTAATAATTTATCATAAACATTAATATATGTAACATTTTCTTGATAACATAGTTCTTTAATTTTACTATTAAGTTCTGATATAGTTTCATTATTTAAATGATAATGTCTTTCCTTTTTTATAGATTTAATTACATCCATATTAATAGGATATACTGATTCTACATATATTTTTGCATATTTTCTATTTTCTTTAATACTTTTGATAATAATAGAGTAGTCATTTATAATATCTTCTATTTCTAACTTCTCTGTTAAATCGTTTATACCAATTAGAATAAATATTTTAGATGGATTATATAAATATAAGTCATCTAATCTTCTAACTAGATCCTCTGTTTTATTTCCATTTATCCCTTTATTTACTACATTATGACCTTTAAAGTATTCTTTTAAATTATATTGATATGTAATAGAGTCACCAAAGAAGACTATATTTTCATCCATTATTTCATACTCGTTTTTAATTGTTTTATTTTGAAAATGAATACTATTAACTATATATATTAAATTAACAAATACACAAGTAATAAATAAAATAGATAGGATATATTGATTATACTTTTTCATAAAATCCTCCAACATCTAATTATTATATTACTTAATAAGTTATAAATGCAATTGATTTATTATAAATAAAGTTATATTATTAAATTAGTGAGGGATAGCAATGGATGAAAATAAAACTAAAGTATTAGTAAGAGATGAAGAAGGAAATCATAACTTTGGAGAAAATCCAGAGCTTATGAAAAAACTTAATAAAGAAGATAGAGAATCAGATATTATTTTTAGAATATTATATATTGGAATTATAATCATAGTAATTGGATGTATCGTATTATACTTATTAAATAAGTAACATTTTTAAAAAAGTAAATTACTGTAAAGAGAGGAGTTGTAAACTCTTCTCTTTTTTTGTGTCAATTAGACACTTTTTTGGTTGCTAAATTATTGCTTGAAGTGGGGGATAGGATGTATTATAATAGTAGCAGTGGTAAAAAGTGGAGAAAAGTGGGTGATAATATGTTGATTGGAGAATATCATCATAATATCGACGATAAAGGTAGACTTACTTTACCTGCTAAATTTCGCGAAGAGCTAGGTAATGAAGTAATAGTTACCAGAGGCTTAGAAGAGTGCTTATTCCTTTATACGAAAGTAGAATGGGATAAGATAATGACTAAGCTGGAGAAACTACCTTTCACTAAGAAGAGCGCTCGTAGTTTTATGAGATTCTTCTTATCTGGAGCTGCTGCAACAGAATTTGACAAACAAGGAAGAATTAATCTTGCTTCGCCTCTAATTTCGTATGCCGATTTAAAAAAAGAGTGCGTTATTGTTGGAGTAGGTGATCGTCTTGAAATATGGTCTTTAGATAAATGGAATAATTTTTATTCTACTAATAAAGATGAAATGTCAGATATCTGTGAAAATTTATTTGATTCAAACTGGGATAATGGTGATTAATAATGCATATAAGTGTACTCTTAAATGAATCAATTGATGGCTTAAACATAAAGGAAGATGGCATTTATGTCGACTGTACTTTAGGACGTGGAGGTCATTCAAGTGAAATATTAAAAAGAATAAAAAGGGGAGGATACTTATTCGCCTTTGATCAAGATAAAGACGCAATTAATACAAGCAAAAAGAGACTTGAAGAAATTGGTAATAATTTTACTATCATCAACTCAAATTTTGTAAATATTAAAAAAGAATTAAAAGATAAGTCCATTTCGAAAGTTGATGGAATCCTATTTGATTTAGGAGTTTCATCACCACAACTGGATGAAGATGAAAGAGGTTTCTCTTATCATCATGATGCGTATCTTGATATGAGAATGAATCAAGAGAACAAGCTTTCTGCACACGATGTCGTAAATAACTATTCAGAATCTGAATTAGTTAAAATATTTTTTGAATACGGTGAAGAAAAGTACGCACGTAGTATAGCGAAAGCGATAGTAAGTAGTCGTAAGACTAAACCCATTGATACTACGTTAGAACTTGCAGAAGTTATTAAATCTTCAGTACCTGAAAGAGTTCGTAGAGAAAAACATCCCGCTCGAAAGGTATTCCAAGCTATAAGAATAGAAGTCAACGATGAACTTAATGTCCTAGAACAAGCATTAATAGACAGCCTAGATCTTCTAAATGTAGGAGGAAGGATATCAGTTATTACTTTCCATTCTCTTGAAGATAGAATTGTAAAAAATATCTTTAGGAAAGTAACAGAAATAGATCCTAAAGTAAAAGGTCTTCCAGATATTCCTGAAGAATATAGACCTTCGTTTAGATTAGTTAATAAAAATGTTATTACTCCGACAGAAGAAGAAATAACAGCTAATCCAAGAGCAAGAAGTAGTAAATTAAGAATAATTGAAAGAGTTAAATAGGAGGATATTATGAAGAAAAAAAGAAAGGTAATTAAAAGAAAATTAAAACTAACTAAGTTTGAAAAACTTTTGTATGGCTTTGCTGTTTTTATTGTAGTAATCTCTCCTCTTGCAATTGTTTTCTCTCAAGCAACTTTATCTAAGATAAACTACGATGTTGAGAAATTGAGAGGTGAAGTAAATACTGAACAAAAGAAAAACGAAAGTTTATCTATGAAATTAAGTGAGCTTGCTTCCCTAGATAAAATCAAAGAAGTTGCAGAGTCAAAAGGATTAAGATATAATGATAATAATATAAGATTAGTTGACAATACTGCTGAATAGGAAAGTGATTGAGATGAAAAAGAAGAAGACTGATAAAAAGAAAAATACAATTAAATTTTCTTGGATTTTTCTACTTATTGGTGCTTCTCTTTTTATTTTGGTAATTTATAGATTGTGTTTCCTTGCTTTGTCAACTGAGATTGATGGAATAAATATACAAGAATTTGCTAGTAGTCGTAATAGTACAACTAGAGTTCTTACTGCTGAACGCGGAAAAATATATGATGTAAATGGAAATGTTCTTGCTGAAAATGTTTCTTCTTATACTTTAATAGCATATTTAGATCCAAGTAGAACTACTGATAAAAATAATCCACAACATGTAATAGATAAAGAGTTTACTGCTCAAGAATTATCTAAAGTATTAGATATTTCATATGAGGATTTACTAAAGAATTTAAAGAAAGAAGGAGTGTATCAAACAGAATTTGGTGCTAAAGCAAAAGGTTTATCAGAACTAGAAAAAGATCGTATAAAAGATTTAAATCTTCCTGGAATAGGATTTATTGAAACTAAAAAGAGGTATTATCCATATGGAGACTTTATGTCTTATACAATAGGTTATGCCGTTGAAAAAGTAGTTACAGATGAAAATGGTAATAAAACCACTAAACTTGTTGGTGAGATGGGGATAGAGAAGTATTACGATGATGTTTTAAGTGGTAAAGACGGATATACTTTCTATCAAAGAGATCGTAATGGATATAAAATTCCTGGAACTAGTGAAATAACAGTTGAAGCTGTAAATGGTAGTGATATTTATTTAAGTTTAGATGCAAATGTTGGAATGTTCCTTGAACAAGCACTTGATAATGCTGCTGCAAAAAAATACAAATGGGAATGGTATACAATGATTGTTGCTGATGCTAAAACTGGTGCAATTTTAGGAGCAGTTTCTAATCCTTCATTTGATCCAAATAAAAGAAATATTAAAAATTATTTAGATTATAATACTGGAGTTGCTTTTGAACCAGGAAGTACTATGAAAACATGGACTTATATGGCTGTTATGGAAAATAGTAAATATGACCCAAATGGAAAATATAAATCTGGAACATACACTGCAAGTGATGGAACTGAAATAGGTGACTGGAAACGTAGTGGATGGGGAAATATTACTTATGATAGAGGTTTTGCTTTATCATCTAATACTGGTATTATTTCTTTGCTTAGAAAAAATATAAATAAAGATACTTTAAGAAGTTATTATAGTAAATTAGGATTTGGTACAACTACAGGAGTATCAATTCCTAATGAAGTAAATGGTAAAATTGCTTTTAAATATGAAACAGAATACTATAATGCAGGATTTGGACAAGGAATTACTACAACACCTATTCAAAATATAAAAGCATTAACTAGTATTGCTAATGATGGTATGTTATTGCAACCATATTACGTAGATAAAATAGTAGATAGTGATGGAACAGTATCATTTAAGGGTGGAAGAACTGAATTATATCAAGTAGCATCTAAATCAACTACTGATAAGATGAAAGATTTAATGGAAGATGTTATTGCAGGTAATTCATCTACTTGTACAGGATATCCTTATTACATGCAAGGATATGATTTAATTATTAAAACTGGATCAGCTCAAGTTGCATCTGGTACTGGATATAATACTGGAGAAGTTATTAAAGGTATTGCTGGTATGTGGCCTAAGAATGATCCTAAATTGATATTCTATGTAGCTGCTAAAAAACCTAATGATGGTAGTGGAGGAAGAGTATCTCCTATGTCATCAGTTGTAAAAGAATTAGTTAAAAATATTAGTAGTTATTATGAAATATATAGTAGTAATGACAAACCTACAATAATAAGTAAAACAGATAAGAGTATTAAAATAGAAAGTTATATAAATAAAGATACTGGTAAAATTAGTTCATCTTTAAAAAGTGCTGGATTTAATCCTATTGTAATAGGTTCTGGAAATAAAATAATTAAACAATATCCTGCTAGTAAAACTATTGTAACAACTAAAGATAAAATATTCTTAATAACTAATGATAAGGATATAAAAATGCCTAATTTAACAGGATACAGTTTAAATGAAGCTAAAACACTTCTAAATATGTTAAATATTAAATTTACTTATGAAGGAAATGGTTATATCTATAATCAAAGTGTTAAGCCAGGAACTAAACCAGATGAAGTAATTCTTTATTTAAAAGATACTTATATAAAAGAAGAACCAAAAGAAAGAAATGAAGAAAATAAATAATAGTCATTTCTTTTTTGTATGATATAATTTATATAGTAGGTGATAATATGAAGAATAATAAAGGTTTTACATTAATTGAATTACTTGCAGTTATAGTAATATTAGGGTTATTAATGGCAATCGCTATTCCAGCAGTAACTAGATATATTACTGAATCAAGAAAGAAAACATTAGTAAGTAGTATAGACTCTTTTGTTAGAGCAGCTTCTATAGCAGTTAATGAAGGCGATTTTGATGCTTTATCAGATGGAAATAGATTATATTATATTCAAGTAAGTAATGATAAAAATAATTCTTGTATTTTTTTAGAAAAAGGAGGAACAAATCCTTTTGGTAATTGGAGGCAAGCATACGTCGTAGTTCATTATAATGCTGAAAAGTTTGGATATGATTTCTATTTTACGTTTATAGATGATGCTGGATATGGAATGGCTCTTACGAAGAGTGATGCTATTAGACCAAAAGGTAGACAAATAGACAATCCTTCTCCTATAAGTGAAGCAAATATTACAAAACAAACTAGTGCTATTATGACTCCTGGTGGTGAAGCGGAACCAATACTTAATAATGGAGAAGAAATATTAGCATCAAATATTGATTTTATTAATGTTTCAGGCAGTTGTGTAAAGCCAATACCGCCAATAGATAAATATTATCATTTAGTGCATAAAAGAGATGGAACTGTTTGGACAACGTCTCCAATAATTAGTAATAATAAGCCAACATCAACTATAAAAGAGGTGCTTGGAGCATCAGTTAGTAAATTTGTTTCAGTATATTATTATCCTGGAGCAGAATGTGATACTAGTAGTACTAACAGAGTTAAAATAACTAGTGATACTACTGTAGCTGAACAAAAAACAAGTGGTTGTTATTATGTAACACATGTTTGCTTAGTAGCTGATACTGAAGTAGAAGTATATGATAAAAAGAAAAAGAAGAGGAAAAAGAAAAAATTAATAGATGTTACTCCTGATGATTTAATACTTGCTTGGGATTTTGATGAAGGAAAAGAAGTGTTTACAAAACCGTTATGGATAATGGAACCAAAAAAATCAGATAGTTTTGTTTTATTAAAATTCTCAGATGGATCTACTTTAAAAGTAGTAAATAACCATAGAATTTTTAATGCAGACAAAGGAATGTTTACTCAAGTAATGGATGATGAACAAACCCCTATTGGAACTAAAACTTTTAGTAGTAATAATAAATATATTACTTTAGTGTCAAAAGAAAGAGTGTATGAAGATGTTGTATATTGTAATATGATTACTGAAAGACATATGAACTTCTTTGGAAATGGAATACTTACATCTTGGAGAATTAATAATATATATAAAGTAAAAGATATGAAGTATGTAAAAGATGATAGAAAGATAAGAAGTAAAGAAGATATTCCTGAAATACCAGAAGAGTGGTTTGAAGGTGTAAGAGCAGCAGAATCTCCTGATAGTATTGAACAAATAATAAGCGATTATAATTATTGTAAAAATATAGAAAAAAAATAAAAAAGAGAAGTTTAACTTCTCTTTTAAATTGCTCTATATTTATCTTTATCTTTAAATGGATTTTTTGGATCAATTTTATCTGTAAACATAATTCCGTTTAAATGATCATATTCATGTTGAAAAGCAACTGCTAAATCTTCACGGACTCTATATCTTACAGGATTTCCTTCTTGATCAAATCCTTCCATTGTAATTCTTGCATGTCTTGGAACTATTCCTTCAGTAGGTCTATTAACTGAAAGACATCCTTCTCCTTCTTCAACATAAATCATTTCGTTTGATTCACTAACTATTTTAGGATTAACTAAAATATAATTTTCAAATTTTTGATCTTCATATTCATAAACTACTACGAAATATCTTTTTAGTATTCCAACTTGTACTGCAGCCATCCCCATACCAGGACGTAAATTTAACTCTTCAGATTTTTCTGGTATTTGACTAAGAGTTAGATGTTCAATCATATCATCTATCATCTTTTTATCAGTTTCACTCATTGGAAAAGTAACTTCTTCAGATACTTGATGCAATATTTTACATTTTTCATCTAGTATATCTTTATCTTTTAACATACACTTCACCACACTCGTATATATTTTATCATATTTTCTTTAAAAATAAAGGGAAATATGATTAATTGTGTTATAATATTTACAGACTTGTTATGGAGAAAAGTATGAATTATTTTATTAAAGGACATTTTAAAAAGAGTTTATTTATGGCTGAAAATGGTTACGTAGTTGGTCTTTTTAAAGTAACTGATACAGACAAAGTAAATGAAGAATATTTAAATAAAACAGTAACATTTACTGGTTTTTTTCATGAACTAAATGACAATGATCTTTATATTTTTCATGGTTCTTTTCTAAATCATCCTAAATATGGTGAACAATTCCAAGTAGAATCATATGAAATAGTATTACCTGAAGAAAAAGATTCTATTGTAGAATTCTTATCAAGTGGACTTTTTAAAGGAATAGGGGAGGCAAAGGCTAAAAAAATAGTTAATGCTTTAGGAGAAAAAACTCTAGATATAATAATAAATAATCCAGATAATCTAATTCTTATTCCTACAATTACTAAAAAACAAGCAGATACTCTTCATAATACTTTAGAAGAATATCAAGCTAGTTATAAAATTGTTTTAAAACTTAATGAACTTGGTTTTACTACTAAAGATAGTATGATTATTTATAATAAGTACCATAATAATACTTTAGATATAATAGATAAGAATATTTATAGATTATATGAAGATATAAATGATTTATCTTTTAAAAAGATAGATTCAATTGGAATAAAAGTTATGGCTAAAGATGATTCAAGAAGAATATGTGCTGGGATAATATATATTTTTACTGAAGTCTATAATAATATAGGACATAGTTATCTATTTATAAAAGAAATATATGATTATTTAATAAGAGCATTAAATATTAGAATTGATAAAGATAAGTTCTTAGACTGTATTAATAAAATGTTAATTGATTTAAAACTAGTTAATATAGATGATAGATATTATTTAAAAAATATGTATGAAGATGAAGTTTTAATATCTAATACTTTTAAACATCTTAGTAGTTTGAAAAAAGATACTTATAAGAAAATAGATGGATATATAGAAAACTATGAAAAAGATAGTAGTATTAAATATAATGAAGAACAACTTCTTGCAATAAAGAAAGGAATAGAAAACCATATTACAATTATTACTGGTGGACCTGGAACTGGTAAAACAACTATTATTAAAGCAATAATTGATTTGTATCGCGATTTAAATAAATATAGTTATAAAGAATTAATAGAAAAAGTTGCTCTTTTAGCACCAACTGGAAGAGCAGCAAAACGTCTTACAGAAGCAACATATATTCCAGGAAGTACTATTCATAGATTTTTAAAATGGAATAAAGATTTAGATCGTTTTCAACTTAATGAAAGAAATAAAAGTGATATAGAATTTTTAATTATAGATGAAGCAAGTATGGTAGATGTTACTTTGTTTGCTAATTTATTAAAAGCTCTTAAAAGTAATATTAAAATTATAATAGTAGGAGATTATAATCAATTACCATCTGTTGGTCCTGGTCAAGTATTAAAAGACTTAATTGAAAGCGAAGTATTAGATACTATAGTTTTAAAATACTTATATCGACAAGATGAGACTTCAAATATTATTAATTTAGCTTATGATGTAAATAGTGGAGAAGTACAAGAGTCTTTATTTAACGAAGAAAGTGATTTAGTTTTTTATAAGAGTCAATCAAGTGATGTTATAAAAATAATAGAAGATATATGTAAAAAATATAAAAAGAACAACTATAGAGATTTCCAAATACTAGTACCGATTTATAAAACCATAAATGGAATAGATAATATAAATAAAATGGCTCAAGAGATATTTAATCCTAAAAGTAAAACTAAAAACGAAATAAAAGTAGGAGATGTTATTTATCGTGAAAACGATAAAGTATTAGAACTTGTTAATATGCCAGATGATAATATATTTAATGGAGATATAGGTATTATTACTGAAATTGATAATAAAGATATTTATGTAGATTTTGATGATAATATAGTTAAATTTACTCCATCTAATTATCAAAATATAAAACATGGATATGCGATTAGTATTCATAAGAGTCAAGGAAGTGAATTTAAAACAGTAGTAATTCCTGTTGTTAAAGAATATAGAAATATGTTATATAGAAAATTATTTTATACTGGAATTACTCGTGCTAAAGAAAAATTATTTATAGTAGGAGATATTAATAGTTTAAAAAATGCTTCTTTAAATAATAATCAAGATATTAGGCGTTCTACTATAAAAGAATTACTTAGTAAAGTAGAGTAAAAATTAATAAAATAATCTTTAAAAAAAAGATAAATATGATATTATTATTTTAGGATGTGATTCTATGTTTAAAAAAGAGAAAAAAGAAAGTGAAGGAATTAATTATAGAAAATTAAATGAACTAATTAAATTAAGTAGTAAGTTCATGAAATTGATATATACACTTGCTATTTTATCATTAATATTTATTGGAATTCACTTATTAAAAGAGTTACATATTTTAAATACTATTAGAGAGATTATTAGCGTTTTATCTGCATTCTTCTTTGGTATTATACTTGCTTGGTTATTAGATCCAATAGTATCTTTGCTTCAAAAGAAGGGTGTAAAAAGAGGAATTGGAGTAACCTTTGTCTATGTAATACTAATATCAATCATGATACTTATAGGTAATTTAATAATTCCTGCAATGGGTTCTCAAATAAAAGAGATGATTACTGCTGCACCAGATACTATTAATAATCTTACTGAATGGATTAACCATATTATTAATACTATTTCTAGAACTTATAACTTAGATTCTGGAATAGTTAAGAAAAATATATATGATGCTTTATCTGGATTCTTCTATTCATTTACAGTAGATGGACCAACTACAATTATTAGGGTTAGTAAATCAATACTTAGTGGTGGTTTAACATTTATAGTTGGATTATTAATTGGTTTTTATATGTTAATAGATTTCGATGGAGTAAAAAAGCAACTTGCTAAAATAGTTCCTAAAAAACATAGAAAAGATATGGATAGATTAACTACTATGTTAAATCAAACTTTAAGAAATTATGTATATGGTACTTTGATGGTAATGTTTATCTTATTCATCTGTCAAAGTATTGGTATGAGAATAGCTGGTATGAAAGCTCCAATGGTATTTGGACTTTTCTGTGCTATAACAAATATTATTCCTTATTTAGGACCATATATAGGTGGAATACCTTCAGTATTAATAGCCTTTACTATATCTCCTAGTGTAGGAATTGGAGTATTAATATCAGTACTAATATGTCAAGGATTAGAAAGTTATTTACTTACTCCTACTATAATGAGTAAGACAATGAAACTACATCCAGTAACGATTATAATTGGATTATTGTTATTTGGACATTTCTTTGGTATAATTGGTATGTTATTTGCAACACCTATTATTGCATGTTGCAAGATTATAGCTAATTTCTTTATTGAAAAATATGAATTATTTAAAGAAGACGAAGAAGAAATAGAGCTAGAAGAAGTAAATATTGAACAATAAAATGCGATGATAAAGATGAGTATAAGTAAGATTCTTTAAAGAGAGTTCCTTATTGGTGGAAGAGGAATAAGATATTATTTAGAAAGCTACTTTGGAGCATGTCGGGATGACCGTTATATGAATTAAGATCCAAAAGTAGGATGGTACCGTGCTTATGCACTCCTATAATTGGATCTTTTATTTTTAGGAGGATAAAATGAGTATACAAATAGCCTTAGATGGACCAAGTGCTACTGGAAAGAGTACAGTAGCTAAAAACTTAAGTAAAAGATTAAACTATATTTATATTGATACAGGAGCTATGTATCGAGCCATTGGATTATTTTATATAAAAAATAATATAGATTATGATATTGAAGAAAATGTTTTACCACATTTAGATAGTTT
This sequence comes from Bacilli bacterium, assembly GCA_017541325.1. Classification (GTDB taxonomy): domain Bacteria; phylum Bacillota_I; class Bacilli_A; order RF39; family UBA660; genus RUG11788. The sequence goes on along the minus strand of JAFXZI010000012.1, from coordinate 69,036 downwards.
AAATGTATCTTTAAAGTATGAAAATGGAGTTCAAAGAATTTTTTTAAATGATGAAGATATTACTGATAGTATTAGAACAGAAGAAGTATCTCGTGCTGCTAGTGTTGTTAGTCAGTATCTACTAGTTAGAGAAAAACTAGTTTCATTACAACAAGAATTTGCTGGACGTAATAATGTAATTATGGATGGTAGAGATATTGGTACAGTAGTACTTCCTAATGCAACTTTAAAAATATATTTGACTGCTAGTGTTGAAGAAAGAACTAGAAGAAGATTAAAAGATTATCAAGAAAAAGGAATAGAAATGGATTTTCTTGATGTTAAGAAGGAATTAGAAGAAAGAGATTATCGTGATACTCATCGTGAGAATAGTCCTCTTAAACAAGCAGATGATGCAATACTTCTTGATACTACAGAGTTAAGTGTTATTGAAGTAGAAAACAAAATAGTTGAATTGTTAAATAAAAAGGTAGGTAATATAGATGAAAAAATATAGTAGTACAGAAATAAGAAATCTATGGATGGATTATTTTACTAGTAAAGGACATATGGTATTAGAAAGTGCTAGTCTAATTCCATATGATGATGATAGTTTACTATTTACAAATGCTGGAGTAACCCCATTAAAAAAATATTTTGATGGATCTGTTGTTCCTGAAAATAAAAGAATTGCAACAGTACAAAAATGTATAAGAACTAATGATATAGAAAATGTTGGAGTTACAAAAAGACATCAAACTTTTTTTGAAATGATGGGTAATTTTTCAATTGGAGATTATTTTAAAGAAGAAGCTTTAGAATTTGCATACGAGTTTTTAACTAGTCCTGATTGGTGTGATATACCAAAAGATAAATTATATGTAACTGTATATACTGATGATGATGTTGCAGCATCTCGTTGGGTAGAGTTAGGTTTAGCAGAAAGTCACGTTGTTCGTCTTGATGGTAATTTCTGGGAAATAGGAAGTGGACCATGTGGACCAGATTCTGAAATATTCTATGATAGAGGAAGCAAATATGATATTGACGGAAAAGCTTTAGAACACTTTAAAAACGATGAAGAACAAGAGCGTTTCATTGAAATTTGGAATAATGTATTTAGTCAATTTAATTCTACTCCTGGAATGGATAGAAAAGGATATCCAGAACTTCCTCATAAAAATATTGATACAGGTGCAGGACTTGAGAGATGGTGTTGTATTTTCCAAGATGTAGATTCTACTTTTGATACAGATTTATTTGTACCAATTATTAAAAGAATAGAAGAATTAACTGGTAAAAAATACAATGGAGATATGCCTTTTAAAGTAATTGCTGATCATATTCGTGCAGTTACTATGGCACTTTCTGATGGAGCAATATTTGAAAATAATGGTAGAGGGTACGTTTTAAGAAGATTGCTTCGTAGAAGTGTTAGAATGGGTAAAAAGTTAGGATGTAATGAACCATTTATTTATAAGTTAGTAGATACTGTTGTAGATATTATGAAAGAATCATATCCAGAACTTGTAAATACTAAGGGTAATGTAAAAACATTAGTATTAGATGAAGAAAGATTGTTCCATAATACTTTAGCAGCAGGAGAAAAAAGATTAGAAGAATTAATTAAAGAAAGTACTGATAAAACTATTAGTGGTTATGATGTATTTAAGTTATATGATACTTATGGATTTCCGTATGAATTAACATTAGAGTATTTAGAAGATGAAGGATATACTACTTCTAAAGAAGAATTTGATAAGTATATGGATCTACAAAAACAAATGAGTAAAGATTCTCGTCATCAAGAGTCTACTATGAATAAACAAAATGAAGCACTATTAAACTATAAAGAAGAAAGTACATTTACATATGAAAAAGATGCTTTATCTACTGAAGTAATTGGACTATTTAAAGATGGAGAATTTGTAGATTATATAGATGATACTGGATATGTTATTTTAAAAGAAACATGTTTTTATGCTACTAGTGGTGGTCAAGTTTGTGATAGGGGTGCTATGAAGAGTAAAAACTTTAAAGCTAAAGTACTTTCTGTAGAAAAAGCTCCTAATGGACAACACTTACATAGAGTAGAAGTAGTAGAAGGTACTATTACAGTAGGAGATACTATAGATATTAAGATAATGGCTGATGATAGAGCTTCTACTGCATGTAATCATAGTAGTACTCATATTATTCAAAAATGCCTACAAGAAGTATTAAGTGAAAAAGTACATCAAGCAGGTAGTTATGTTGATGCTGATAGATTTAGATTTGATTTTACTTATACTGGAAAAATTACTGAAAATGAAATACTTGAAGTGGAACGTTTAGCAAATGAAAGAATAAATAAAAATATTGAGACAGTTATTAAAGAAATGCCTATTGAAGAAGCTAAAAAATTAGGTGCTATGGCATTATTTAGTGAAAAATATAAAGATATAGTTAGAGTAGTACAAATTGGAGATTCTATTGAATTATGTGGTGGAACACATGTAAAAAATACTAGTGAAATTAAAAAATTAGCAATTGTTAAATTAGAATCTAAAGGAAGCAATCTATATCGTATAGAAGGTGCTACTGGAGATAGAATAGAAGATGCTGTTAAAGAAGTAGTAAGTACTTATGTAATAGAAATTGGAAAACAACTTGATAAAGCAAAAAATATTCTAGAAAAAGCTAAAGAAATGAATAAAACACTTGATTTTGATATAATGCTTGATCAAGTATCATTAGATTCTTATAATGCAATAATATATAATCGTAATCAATTAGAATATATTCAAAATGAAGTTAGAAAATTAGATAAGGCATATAATGAATTAAAGAAGAATACTGTTACAAATGATTTAGATGAATATTTAGATAAAGTAGAAGAAATAAATGGAATAAAAGTATTATTATATAAATCAACTGGTTTAGATGTTACATCTCTTAAATCTATTTGTGATGCTTTAGCTAATAAATTAGATAATTCATTTATTATGTTTGCTAATATAAATGGGGATAATATTAATTTTGTAGCTAGATCAAATTCTAAAATTAATGCTGGTATGATTGTTAAGAAATCTTCTGTTGAATCTAATGGTAATGGAGGAGGTTCTCCTACATTTGCCCAAGGTGGAGGAAGAAGTACAGAAAACTTAGATAGTATTTTTGAAAGTATTAAAGAAGAGATAAAAATGTAAAGAGATATTTTTATCTCTTTTTATTTAGGAAAAAAATAAAATAAATGATAAAATAATAATAGGTGATAATATGAAACTAAAAGATAAATCGAGAATAATAACTTATATATCAATAATGTTAATTATATTAAATGTATTTATTATTATATTTTATGGTTTTAAAGTACATAGATTATTATTAACTTTATTATCAATTCTTGTAATAGTTATATCAAATACTAAAAAAGAATTATATTTAAATGCATTATTATTTGGACTCATGGGTATAATTGAGACACACCCAGGAATGTTAATTATTACAGGTTGTGGTATGTTTTCTTCATTTATGAAATCAGATGATGAGATAGACTTAAAGACTTTTATAAAGAAAAACACACTACTTGCAAGCATAATTGTAGGTATAAGTGGAATATCTTTGGTAAGTTATGGTTCATTAATTAATTATTGTACTGAATTTACCTATGGTGCAGATATGATTTCTGAATTTACTGCCTGTATATGTTTAGGTATAATTATCTATATTTGTCATAAATATAAATTTATTATAAAAAATGAAGTATCATTCTTTGAAATGATTAAAATATCTTTACCAATATGGTTATTTTTACTTGTAAGTGCATCAGTTCAAATTTCAGTAAATGTTTTTACTCATGAATTTCAATCAGCATCATATATTATTCTTTTAATACTTAATTATTTATTAGTAGGATTATTTGAAGAATTCTTACTACGAGGAATAGTACTTAATATTCTTCTAGATAAATATAAAAAGAATCGTAAAGATATATGGTTTGCAGTAGTTGTATCTAGTTTATTATTTGGACTTGCTCATTATATGAATTTATCTACAGGAGCTAATTTCTTTGGAGTAACAATGCAAGTTATCAGTGCAACTGCAATGGGAATATATCTTGCTGCCATTTACTTGCGTACTAATAATATTTGGTACAACTCTCTAATCCATGGATTATGGGATGTTTGTGCAAGTATAACTTTCATCTTTGTTGGAAATGAAATGGAATATGGAGAAGTTATATCTGGTTATAATTCATTAATGTTAATTCCAGCAATATTCTATTTTATCTTTGCATTATTCCTATTACGTAAAAAGAAGATTAATGGAATCGTTGCTCGTATAAATGATAAAGAATATGTAGAAAAGAAAAACAATAAGATTTTAGGAATACAACACTTCTTTGCTAGTGCAATTGTAATAATTGTAATTTTTATTACAGTTGGTGCGGTATATGACTTTAAGTTTATTGATGATAATGTACGTAATACATATAATAATCTACCTAAATATAATTATGGAGAAGAATATATTTTTAAAAACAAAACTAAAGAAAAAGATTTATCTAATGAAATAAGAGCGTTTATGACAATGCATACAATAGATACTCCAGATCCTTTCATAGTTAGTGATGAAGATTTTGCTGATGCTTATAAAGAATTATTTGATAAGAAAATAAATAAAGATGATTATGTTGATTTTAGATATGATAGTCATCTATATTGTTATCATGAAGAAAATAAATATAATTGTACTTATCAAGAAAATTATAATAAAAACGTCAAAGTATATTCTGGAATAAAAACTTATACAACTGATGGTAGTGAAGTAATAATAGAAATGTATTATTTATTAGAAAACATAAATATTGGTGAAATATATGGAGATTCTTCATTTAATAATCTAATATATTCTGGAGATATAACTACATTAACTGATAAAAAATATAATATAGATGATGTATATAATAAAGAATTCTTTAATAGTCTTTCTAAGAAAATAGAAGTTCCAGTTTATAAGGTTAAATATGAAATAAAAAATCCTTTAAATGGTTTAGTTTTTAAAGGAGTTGAAATTGATACCAGTAAATTAGATATTGATATTAAATATGATAAAAATGTGTTTGATAGAATAGACTATCATAATACTATCATTCTCCAAGCTAATAAGACTAACATAATTGAAATTAAAGCGATTAATCAATCCACTTATATGGATAAATTATTAAATAGTTCGATAGTATATTATGGAAAAAATAAATATTATTATAATAGAATAGAATCATTATATTTAATTAATAATCGTGATAATTATTACACTATTAAAGTAACCGATCCGAATAATAAATTATTAAAACAAGTAATGGAAGTACTAGAAAATCTAGATATTTAAATAAAAATAGGCTAAGCCTATTTTTTTATGTTATAATTTTCTTAGGTGGTAGTTATGAATTATTTAATTATTTCAAGTGATTCTATTACAATTACTGAAACTATTAATAAGATCATTAAAGATAACAATATAGAAGAAATAATTAAATATGATTTAGAACAATCATCTTTAAATTATTTAATAGAAAATTTAGATACATATAGTTTATTTTCTAATAAAAAAGCGGTAATAGGATTTAATGCTTATTTTTTAAGTAGTTCTAAAGTAGGAAAAAATTTTATAGAACAAGATACTACTATTTTAGAAAAATATTTAAATAATCCTAGTGATAATATATTAATACTTGTTGTAGAGAAGGTGGATAATAAGAAGAAAATAAATAAATTATTAAATGAAAAAGCTAAAATTATTAGTAATGATATAAAAATAGAAGATGTAATTAAAACAAAATTAGATGGATACAAGATGGATAGTTATACTATTAGTTATTTAATTAATTATTGTAATAATGATAATTCTAAAATAATGAATGAACTTGAAAAACTAAAGAGTTATAAATTAGAAGAAAAAATAATTTTAAAAGAAGATATAGATGCTATAGTAATGAAATCTTTTAGTGATAATGTATTTTCTTTAGTAGATGCTTTTTCAAAAAGAAATAAAAGTAAAGTTTATTCTTTATATCAAGATCTTACTAATAATGGAGAAGATATAAATAAAATAGTAGCACTTTTACAAGATCAATATCGTATGATGTATAATGGAAGACTACTATTAAAAGAATATAATAATAATTATGATGAAGTAGCTGAATTATTAGGATTCCATCCTTTTCGTTTTAGAAAAGCTATAGAAGCTAGTTTTAATTATTCAATTAATGAATTGTTTGATTTATTAAAAATGATATGTGATGTAGAAATTAATATTAAAACTGGAATGGATCCAGATATTGCTTTTACTTCATTTATTTGTAACATATAAAAAAGGAGATAATAATGAATGTAACAATACTAGGAACAGGGGCATATGGTTTATCACTTGCTTTAATGTTTCACAGAAATAAATGTAATATAAAAATGTGGGCTAAATTTGAGCCAGAAAGAGAAATGCTTGAAAAAGAACATGAAAATAAAAACAAACTTCCTGGAGTTAAATTGCCAAAAGATATTACTTATACAACTAATATGAAAGAGGCAGTAGAAGGTGCAGATTTAATTGTTGTTGCAGTTCCTGCTGGATTTGTAGATAGTACAAGTAGTGAACTTAAATATTGTATTAAACCAAATCAACATATTTGTATTGCATCAAAAGGAATAGAAAGAGATACTTGTTCTTTCGTATATGATATACTAGCTCGTTATATTGATACTGATAAAATAGCAGTTATATCTGGTCCATCATTTGCAGTAGATATTGCTAGTCTATGTCCAATTGGACTTTCTCTTGCAACTACTAATGAAAAGACAGAAGAAATAATGAAGAAGACTCTTCAAAATGATTTCTTAAAACTTAGAACTACTCATGATATCGTAGGAGTAGAAATATGTGGTTCTATTAAAAACGTAATTGCAATTGCTGCTGGTATGCTTGATGGTATGGGATTTCCTGAATCTACTCAAGCAATGTTTATTACAGAGTCATTAAATGATATTAAGAATTTAATTGCAGCACTTGGAGGAGATAGAAAAACGATTTTATCATTTGCTGGATTTGGAGATTTATTACTTACTGCAACTAGTGTTAAGAGCCGTAACTTTAAATATGGTGTTATTTTAGCTACTGGTACTAAAGAAGAAATAAATGAATATGAAAATAATACTACAATCGAAGGACTTTATACTTTACAATCTATTTATAAATTATTAAAAGATAAAAAAGTAGAAATGCCTATTATAGATTTAATATATGATATTATTTATGAAGGAAAAGATCCAAAGTCTTTAGCAACATTCTTAATAGAAAAGGATTAATTAGTTTAATCCTTTTTTTATTGTAAAAAAAACACTTTTATGGTATACTTTACACGATTAAAGAGATGGAGGTGGTTTACATGAATTTCAAAGAATTTGAAGAATTAATTCATGCAAAAAAATACAGTGAAATTAAGAAAATTTATAGTGAAATGGAAGAATATGATATTTCTGTTTTACTTAGTGATTTATCTGAAGAGGAATTAAAGCAGGCCTTCCGTCTATTACCGAAAGATATAGCAGCAGATGTTTTTACTAACTTTGATAATGATTTACAAGTAGAACTTATTAAAGCTTTATCTACATCAGAAACAAAAGAATTAGTAGAAGATATGTATACAGATGATGCTGCAGACCTTTTTGAAGAAATGCCATCTGGAGTAGTTTCTAAAATACTTGCAAAAGTAGATAAAGAAACAAGAGATGAAATAAATGCATTATTAAAATATCCAAAAAACTCAGCTGGTTCTTTAATGGCTGTTGAGTACGTTGACTTAAAAAAGGGATTAACTATTAAAGAATCAATAGATCGTATTAGAAAACAAGCAGAAGATGTTGTTGCAATAGATAACTGTTTCGTAGTTGATAAGAAAAGAAAACTACTAGGATCTGTTTCAATTAAAGATTTATTAGTTAATAATCCTTATAAATTAATAGATGATATTATGGAAGAAGTAGCCCATCCTATTTATACTTTGATGGACCAAGAAGAAGTTGCTAAAATATTCCAAGACTATGACTGTACAACTCTTCCGGTAGTTGATTCTGAAGGATTACTAGTTGGTGTTATTACAATCGACGATGTACTTGATATCTTAGAACAAGAGGTTTCAGAAGATATCTCTAAAATGGCCGCTATTATTCCGGATAAAGATGCAACACCATATTTAAAGAAAACTACGTGGGAATTATATAAGAGCAGAATGCCTTGGTTATTAATACTTATGATAAGTTCTTTATTTACTGGAACTATTATTACTAGTTATGAAAGTGCATTAGCATCATATGTAATACTTACATCATTTATTCCTATGATAATGGATACAGGTGGTAATGCAGGAAGTCAAGCATCAGTTACAATTATTCGTGCCTTATCTTTAGATGAGATTGAATTTAAAGATTTGTTTAAAGTAATATGGAAAGAAATAAGAGTAGCTTGTATATGTGGTATTACTTTAGGAATATGTAATTTCTTTAGATTAATATTAATAAATAATATAGCAGTTAATATATCTCTTATAGTATCTAGTACATTAATTCTTACTATTTTCATAGCTAAAATAATTGGGTCATTTTTACCAATGCTAGCAGCTAAATTAAAACTAGATCCAGCTGTTATGGCAAGTCCATTAATTACAACTATTGTCGATGCTTCAAGTTTAGTAATATATTTTAAAATAGCTTGTACAGCATTAGGTATTTAATTTTTCCTTACATTTTTTGATATTATTTGTTATAATATGTTCATAGCCATTTGAAATGGAGATAAGTAGGTAATAATATGAAAAATTTAAATCTAGAAGATCCAATTGCAAAATTAGGATTAAATGATACAGTTATTAATATTTTAAATGAGAACGATATAAATACAATTGATGAACTTTGGAAACTAAAGAGAAAAGATTTAAAAGGGTTAAATTTAACAAGTGAACAAATAAATCATATAATTATAAAGATGCAATTAAAAGGTATTGATCTTAATCATAAAAAATATTAAGTATATCAATACTTTTTTTGTGTATCTTTTTTTATAAAAGTGTGATACAATTTATTAGTCTTAAAACTTAAAGAAAGGAGAATTATTTTGAGTAAAATAAAAATATTTAGTCTTGGTGGACTAAATGAAAATGGTAAAAATATGTACATTGTCGAAGTAGATAAAGACATATTTGTTTTTGATGCGGGTTTAAAATATGAAAATGATAGAGCTTTAGGAATAGATTATATATTACCAGATTATACTTATCTTAAAGAAAATAAAAAAAGAGTTAAAGGATTTTTCTTAACTCATGGACATGATAGTAATATGGGTGCGATGGCTGATATACTAGCTGACAACGATATGAATAAAATAAATGTATATGGAACTAAATTTACATTGGAGGTATTAAAAAAAGATTTAGAAGATGCAGGAGTTAAATGTAAGACTTTAAAAGAAATTAGACCTCATTCTAAAATTACTTTTGGTAAAAATATATTATTTCCTATAAGTGTTACCCATTCAATACCAGATGCGGTTGCTTTTGTTTTATATACAAAAGACGGAGCAATTGTTTATACTGGAGATTATGTATTTGATTCTACGATGATGGGTAATTATAAAACTGATATAGGTAAACTTGCATATGTTGGAAAACAAGGTGTTTTATGTTTGCTTTCAGAATCTATTTATGCTGAAAGAGAAGGACATACAAGTCCACATAACAGAGTATATTCATTTATTAAAGAAGTATTTTCTAAAACTCAAGATAGAGTTATTTGTACAGTAGAAAGTTGTCATATTTATCGTATTCAAGAAGTATTAAACGCTGTTGTAAAAACTAGAAAAAAAGTTATTATAATGGGTAAAAATCTACAAGATTTAATAAATAAATCAATTGATTTAGGTTATATAGATTTTGATAAGGAATATATTGGAGATTTAAGTAACTTAGATGATAAAAATATAGTTGTATTAGTATGTGATGAAAAAGAAAAACCATATATGAATCTAGAGCGTATTATTCGTGGATTTGACAAATATATTAAGTTAAAAGAAAGTGATACAGTCTTCATAGCAGAACCTCCAACTGATGGAGTAGAAAAAAGATTTGCTCTTTTAATGGATGAACTTGCTATGGCAGGAGTTAATACTGTTTCATGTTCAAGCAAAACTCATTTATCTCATCATGCTTCACAAGAAGATTTAATGTTAATGATTAATCTTATGAATCCTAAGTATTATTTCCCTGTTAGAGGAGAGTATCGTACTCAAGTTATGAACGCTGAACTAGCAGAAAGATTAGGTATTCCAAAAGAAAATATTATTCTTAAACAAAATGGTGATGTAGTTCTTTTTGAAAATGGAAAATTAGTTGAATGTAATACTAAGATTGATACAGATGAAATATTAATTGATGGTAAAAGTCAAGGAGATATTGGAGATTTAGTTCTAAAAGATCGTGAAATGCTTGGTTCAAATGGTATTGTTATTATAAGTTGTACTTTAGATAAAAAGACGAAACAAATACTTAGTGGACCAGAAGTACTAACTAGAGGATTTGTCTATGTTAAAGAAAATGGAGAATTACTACATGAAACACAAGAAATATCACAAGAAATAATAGAGGCTAATATAGATAGAAGTAGTAATACAGTAGATTATAATAATATTAAAAATGAAATTAGAAATGTTTTAGGTAAACATTACTATAAAGAATTAGATGGAAAACCAATGGTTATAACTGTAATTCAAGAAGTATAAGAGGGAAATCCCTCTTTTTTCTTTTATCTTAAATAGATATTTGTTAAAATAAAGATGGTGAAATTATGAAAAAGAATAAGAAATCTGCACATAATATGAATTATTTATATAAAGTAAGTATGTCTATAACAGAAAAAGACTTTATTAAATATCAAAAATTCTTTTTAAATATAATTAATAAAGGAATAATAGGAGAAATAATAATAATTATATTAGCTTTTTTAGTCTTGTTATTTGAAATATATAGAAAGAATATATTATTAATTATTATTACTTGTTTATTTATTTTAATTTATCCAATACTTTTAGATTTATCTTTAAAAAGACAAATAAAAAGAATGTTTAAGAATAATTTTAGAGTTAATGATAGAGTAGGAGATATTTATTTTTATAAAGATTATATTGAGAGTAATTCTAGTTTTTTTAATAATAAAATTAAATATGAAGATATAAAATATACTTATGAATTAAATAAATATATTTATATATTTGTAGATAATAATCTATCTCTTATTATTAATAAAAATAATCTAAAAAAAGAATTACTTGATTTATTAAAAGATAAAACTATTTATAAAAGATTTTATTTATAGCATCAGTTTACTTATATTTAAATATAAACTATAATAATATTATCCGAGGTGAGAAGATGAGTTTAATTACATATAGAATAATGACACCAATCGTTAAACCATTATTCTATCTTTTATATAGACCTAAAGTATATGGAAAGGAAAACATTCCTAAAAAAGGACCTTTTTTACTAGTATCAAATCATAAAAACAATATGGATAGTCCTGCGATTTATTCAACTAATAGAAGAGTTATTCATTTTATGGCAAAAGATGAATTATTAAAAGGAAAATTAGGTTGGGCTTTTAAAGGAATGGGACTTATTCCTGTTAATAGACGTGAAAAAGATCATAATGCAATACCTATGGCAGTAGATATGCTAAATAAGGGAGAAGCGGTTATTATCTTTCCAGAAGGAACTTTTAATAAAACAGGAAATGTAGTTGCTCCTTTTAAGATAGGTGCAGTAAAAATTGCTCACGATGCAAAAGTTCCAATTATACCAGTAGCACTTGTAGGAGATTATAAATTGCCTAAAAGATTTGTTATGAAGTATGGTAAACCTTATTATGTTAAAAGTGATGATTTAGATAAAGAAAATGAAAAATTAATGAAGATTATTTCTAAAATGTTAACAGAATAGAGGAGATATTATGGGAATAGTAGACAAAATTAAAAGAATGAAAAAGCCTAAAGCTCCTTGGTCTAAATATTATAATGGCAAAGGAACGATAGAAGTTCCTGATAAGTCTTTATATGATTATTTTGAAGAAAAAGCTTTAACTCATTTAAATGCTGTTGCATATGATTATTTTGGAAAAGAAAAAACATATAGAGAATTTCTAAAAGAAATCGATAACATAGCTAAAGCATATAAATCAATTGGAGTTCGCCCAGGAGATGTTGTAACTATACTTATGCCAAATACTCCAGAATCAATTGCATCATTTTTTGCATTAAATAAAATTGGTGCAATATCTAATATGGTTCATCCATTATCTGGAGAAGAAGAAATTAAGTATTATATTGAATCAACTAATAGTGTTGTATTACTAAGTATTGATATGTGTTATGACAAAATAAAAAATATTTTAGGAGATACAGATATTTATAAAGTTATTTTTGCATCAGTTGGAAGTTCAATGCCTGTAGGATTAAAACTTGGTTATGCTTTTACTAAAGGTAGAAAAATCAAAACTCCAAAAAAAGATATTGAATATATCCTTTGGAAAGATTTTATTAAAGGAAGTAGTTCTTATAGTGGTAAGTATCATATTCATACTAAAGCAGAAGATAAAGCTGTAATACTACATAGTGGTGGAACAACTGGAACACCTAAAGGAATAGTAATACCAAATAGATGTTTTACTTCAGTCATAGAACAAGCAGAAGCAGAAGCATTTAATAATGTTGGAGTCGGCGACTCTATGTTATCAATTCTTCCAATATTCCATGGATTTGGACTTGAAATATGTATTTATCTACCATTATGTTTTGGAGCTAAAGCAATAATTAGACCAGCATTTGATGCTAAAAAGTTTGATAAATTATTAATTAAAACAAGACCTTCATTAATACTTGGAGTACCAACTTTATATGAAGCTCTTACAAATACTAATAATAAAAAGTTGGATTTATCTAATCTTAAATGGATTATTTCAGGAGGAGATTCCTTAAAACCATCTTTAGAAAAAAAGATTAATGTGTTTATTGCATCTAAAGGCGCAAAATGTAAATTATCTCAAGGATATGGAATGACTGAATCTTTAGGAGCAACTGTATTTGCTTATAGAGAGAATAATAAACAAGGTAGTTTAGGAATTCCGCTTCCATCAAACTACGTAAAAATTGTTATACCAGGAAGTCAAGAAGAAGTACCAACTGGTGAAGATGGAGAAATATGTATAAATGGTCCAACTGTAATGCAAGGATACCTAGATAATGAAGTTGATAATAATTCAACTCTTCAAATGCATTCAGATGGACTTATATGGTTACATACAGGAGATATTGGTTATATTGATTCTGATGGAGTAATATTCTACAAACAAAGATTAAAACGTATGATTATTTCATCTGGATATAATATCTATCCAAATCAAATAGAAGAAGTAATTGAGCGTCATCCAGCAGTACTTAAATGTACTGTTATTGGAGTACCTCATAAATATAAAATGGAAGTTGCTAAAGCATATATTGTTTTAAAAGATGGATATACTAAATCATTATCTATAAAAAATGAAATAAAAAATTTATGTAAAAAGAATTTAGCAGTATATTCTGTACCAAAAGAATTTGAATTTAGAGAAAGTTTACCTAATACACTTTTGGGTAAAGTAGATTATAAAAAACTTGAGGAAGAAAGTAATGAAGAATAGGAGATTATTATGGTTACAATGAACAAAAATAAAGGAAGAACATTTTATATGATATGCCGTTTTATTCTAGGAAACATATTTAAAATATATTATCACCCTAAAATCATTGGTAAAGAAAATATTCCTAAAAATGGAAGTATCATACTTACAGGAAATCATAAACATGTAATGGATCAATGTAGTGTAATTGTTTCAACAAAAAGAATGACTCATTGGATGGCAAAAGATGAGTACTTTAAAAATAAAAAAGTTGCTTGGTTTTTTAAATGGTCAGGTTGTATTGCTGTAAATAGATCTATTCATGATGAAGAAGCTAAAGAAAAAGCTTTATCTATTTTAAAACAAGGTGGAGTTTTCGGTATTTTTTGTGAAGGAACTAGAAACGAAATAACTTGTAAAGAAGACAAGATTGATGAAGTTTACGAAATTGTAAAAGATGAATATACAAGAGATGAATTAATTAGTTTATTAAAAGGAAAAGGATATAAATTTACTCAAGTAGAAGCTTTAATTGATCTTAATAAAAAGAAAGTAATTTCTAAAAAAGAATTAAAAGAATATGTATTAGATCCAGATAACAGTTTATTAAAATTATTAAAAGAGAAAAAAATTAAACAAGAAGATTATGATAAATCTTTGTTAATACCACTTAAATTTGGGGCCGTATCAATGGCATCAAAAACAGATTCATATATTATTCCGTTTGGCACAAGTGGAGATTATAAATTTAGAAGTAAAAACTTAACTATTGTAATTGGTAAACCATTTAAAGTAGGTAAAATGTCTTTAGAAGAAGCAAATGAAAAACTAGCTAAAGAAATAACTGCTTTAATAAAAAATGGACCTAAATTAAGAGAGAAAAAGAGAAAATAATTTTCTCTTTTTTATTTAATAGAAATATAAATTTTGTTATAATTACTTTGGTGAAGGAAATGTTAAAAATAACTAAAAATATAGATGAAGCAAATTTAATAACACATGCAAGTAAATTTCATGCTGATGAAGTTTTTGCAACTGCACTATTAAGTAAAATTTATCCAAATAGTACTATTTGTCGCGTTAATGAAGTACCAAGCAATATAAGTGATGAAAAAATAGTATATGATATTGGTTTTGGTATATATGATCATCATATGAAGGATTTTGATTTAAGACATGATAGTGGTGTTAAATATGCATCATTTGGGCTTATATTTAAAGAGTTTGGTATTAAATATTTAGAAACTATAGATAAAGAAAATGCACTTGCTGCTTATACAATGATAGAACATGATTTAGTAGAAGGAGTAGATGCAGTAGATAATGGTGAATTTCCAATTGTAACTGCTCCATACAACTACAAAGGAATTGAATCATTAATTAATGATTATAATGCCTGTTGGGATGATGATACTGATAATGATTTATATTTTTTACAAGTAGTAGATATAATATCATCATATTTTGATAGAGTAGTTCTTCATACTTTGGCTAAAATAAAAGCTAAAAAATATGTTGATGAAGCTATTATAAATAGTTCTGATTATATTATGATACTTGATAAATATATGCCTTTTAAAGATATTGTAATAACAAGTGAATTAGAACAGGCAAAAGATATTTTATTTGCTATTACTCCTTCAAATAGAGGAGGATATAATATTCATACTATTCCAAGAGATAAATCTACTCATGAAACAAGAATGGATTTCCCTAAAGAATGGGGTGGATTAGTAGATAAAGAATTACAAAAAGTAAGTGGTGTAGAAACTGCAGTTTTTTGCCATAAAGAATTATTTTTAGCCGTTGCTTCTACTAAGGAAGATGCTCTTAAAATGGCAAAAATTGCTATTTTAAACGGCGAAATAGACAAATAATGACAATTTTTTAAAAAAATGTATATTTTTTACAATATAAATATTATAATGTAATTAGATTATGAGAGGTGTTAATATGAGTAAAAAACAATTAGTAGCAGATATAGTATTTTTTCTAGGTTTAATTATTTTTGCAGTAGCATTTATTATAAGCATAGTTAATAGTGATGTTAATCCATTATTAATTGATGGTATTATGGCATTAGGTCTTGTTGTTGAATTTGTAGGTTTATGTCTAACATATAAATTTGATAAGAGTGGAAATGATAATGATACTAAGACTAGAGAAGAAAAAGTATTAGAACAAGAAAAGAAAACTAAAGTAGAAGATGTAGTTGAAAATGTTGTTGAAGCTGAAGTAGAAGAACCAGTTGTAGAAGAAGTTAAAGAAGTTAAAGAAACTAAAACAACTACTAAAAAGGCTACTCCTAAGAAGAAAACAACAACTAAGAAAACTACTACTAAAAAAGGAACAACTACAAAGAAGAAAACAACAGGAACAAAGAAAACAACAACTAAGAAAAAAAGTAGTACAAAGAAAGGAAAGTAGACATAGTCTACTTTTTTATTTATGAAAAGAATTATATATTGGGTTCCTGTATTTATTATAATGATAATTATCTTTTATTTTTCTAAAGATGGAAGTACTGCATCAGATTATAAAAGTAATGGTATTGCAGATTTTATAATTAGAGTATTTGACTTAAAAAAAGTTGATCCATTTTACTTAAATATATTAATTAGAAAAATAGCTCATTTTGGTATATATTTTCTATTAGGATTTTTTGTTATAAATGCATTATATAAAACTACTAATATTTCTTTTTATGAAATATTTATATATAGTTTATTAATATGCATATTATATGCATGTAGTGATGAAATACATCAATTATTAGTTCCAGGAAGAAGTGGAGAAATAAGAGATATTATTATAGATGGTAGTGGTTCTAGTATAATGATATTAATGTATTATTTTTATCTTAAATTATTTGTAAAAAAAAGAAATTATGTTAAAATTAAAGTGATTGAATAATATTTGTTCATGGAAGGAGATATTATGGATATAGATATTATTAAAAATACTGAAGACTTAATGAAAAAGACATTAGAAGCTTTAGATAAAAAATTTCAAACAGTTAGAGCTGGGCGTGCAAATCCTGCTAGTTTAGATGGTGTTATGGTAAATTATTATGGAAGTATGATGCCACTTAAACAACTTGCAACTATTTCAGTACCTGAAGCTCGTCAATTATTAATAAAACCATTTGATAAAGGTGCATTAAGTGCAATTGAAAAAGCAATCTTTGAAGCTAATTTAGGATATACTCCTGGAAATGATGGAGAAAATATTAGAATAGTTATTCCTGATCTTACAGAAGAAAGAAGAAAAGAGTTAGTTAAACAAGTAAAAGCAATTAGTGAAGAAGCTAAAGTATCTATTAGAACTGTAAGACATGATGCTATTGAAGATTTAGAAAAAGCAAAACTTCCAGAAGATGAAGAAAAAGGAAAAGAAAAACAAATTCAAGAATTAGTAAATAAATATAATAAATTAATTGAAGATGCATTAAAAGAAAAAGAAGAAGAACTATTAACTGTGTAATAGTTCTTTTTTATATAAAAAAAGATTTAGAATTAACTAAATCTTTTAAAATATCATTGTATGAAGAATTCTTTCTGTATTTTTAAAATTAAGTTTAGCAACTTCTTTTAATTTTTCTTCTCCATATTTTTCTACTATTTCTTCTCCGACTTTATCAACATCTTTTCCAGCTCCTTTAGGAAGAGGAACATGTAATTCATCACTTAGTTTATCAAATTCTTTTAAGAAGATATAACGACTAATTATTGATGCTGCACCGACAGCCATATTTTTATCTTCTGCTTTAGTCATAAAAGTAATACCTTTTTGAATATTAGTACTATCTTTTATATATTCATAGTATCTATTTTCTCTTGCAAATTCATCAATAATAATATAATCATAATCTGTTTCTTCATGAGCCATTTCCCATAATACTTTATTATGCATAATAGCTTTTATTTTATTTATATTGTAATCTTTTCCATATTTTTCATTATATTCTTTATTAGATACAATTATACTTTTATATTTAACTAGTGGTAATAAATCTTTTATTATTTTTTTAATTTTATCATCAGTAATTTTTTTAGAATCTTTAATACCTAATTTTTCTAATTTAGGTATATCTTCTTTCTTTACATAACAACTAGTTACTATAATAGGACCAAAATAGTCACCAGTACCAACTTCATCAGATCCTATAGCAGTAGAATAATAATATCTATTTTCTTTTTGTTTCTTTTCTTTTTCATCTTCTTCAGTAGCACTTTGTCCATCCATTGCTTTCCACATATTAGCATCTACATCAGCACTAGTACCTTGAAACATTATTTTTCCAGATGTATACATAGTAATAACAGTATCTTCATCAACTGCTTGGAATACAACATAAGGGATTTCTTTATCTCTTTTTTTATCTTTGTAGTATTTAATCATCTTTTCTTGTGTTTCTTTACTGACTCTAATAACAACGTTCATGTTATCACCTCTATAATAATATAATACCACATAAATTATAGATATCTTTTATATTGTGTCTAACTTTACACTTTAACAAGAGTTTTTTTATATATATTAAAAATTCTTATGATAATATAAAATTATAAGATAGTGGAGTGGTATTATGAATGAAAAAATAGTTGTAAAAATTAATAGTAAAACATGTATTCTAACAATTGTACTTGCAATAGCATTTTCTACAGTTATGGCATTTAGTATGTATAAATTAATTGAAATGTTTTATTCAACTGGATGTGCTGAATGTGTAGTTGCTAAATTTATTTTTGTTGCATATCCAATTATTTTCTTAGTAGTAGCTTTTACTCTTTCAGGATATTTAATGATTGTTGGAGAAGTAGAAGACGATAAAGGTAAGAAAAAATTACTAAAAAGAAAAAAGAAAAGTAAATAATATAAGATAAACATATTTAGTTAAGATTTATCTCTATATTTATGTCTTTTGATAATAAATATGGTTTATCAGTTTTAAGTACTAGATATGATATGATCAATTTAGTACTTTTTAATTTTATTAAATAAAAAGGTAGATTTTATGAGTAAAGAATATGATAGTGAATGTATAGGAGAAATAGTTGAAGTAAGAGAAATGGGTGAAGAAAATAATCCATTAGTTTTGGTAAAATATGATGTTGATAATGTAACTTATAATCTTACCGAAAGTCTTATTATGAAAAAAGATGAACCAATTAAAGTAGGATTTATTAGAGTTGGTTATAAATTAAAAAGTTTGATGGAGATAAATACTGGAACAAAACCACGTCCTGGAAACAAGGTTAGAGTAAGATATTTAGAGAAAAATCCTAAAAAAGCATATTTACCAGAAAATGACAAAAATTTTAGTTTTTATTAGGAGGATGTATGAAAAAGATTTTATTTGCAGTTTGTTTTGCATTACTTTTAGTTGGTTGTGGTAATAATAAAGAAGATAAATATATTACAGAATTTAAATATGAATATGGTGGAGGATGGTCTACTACTTATTCTTATGAAATAAAACAAAAAGATGATAAATATGTATTTACATATAAAGAAACATTAAAAGATGCAAATGTTGTAATTAAATATGTTTCTAAGAAAAATATGAAGAAGTTATCAGATTTAATAGATAAATATGAAATAGATAAATGGAATGGTTTTGATAAAAGTCAAGATAATATTTATGATGGCTCTTATTTTTCTTTGAACGTTAAATACAATAATGGTAATGTTATAAATGCACATGGATACATGATGTCGCCTGATAATTATAATGAAGCCAGTGAGGCATTAATAGATTTTTTAAATGGATTAAAATAAAAACGACTTAGGTCGTTTTTTTATAAATATATTATAAAATATTGTATATATAAGAAAAAGTACAAGCATCCGGAGAAGTTAGTACAAATTCGTTCGAGTCATCTTCAACTCCTGTTTCTATAGAAGAGTCTACATCAAGTATGAGTCGATAATTATATAAAAATAAAAAGGGTTCTTAACGAATCCTTTTCTTATTATAATGGTGCGGGTAACAGGAGTTGAACCTGCAAGCCTTGCGGCGCTAGATCCTAAGTCTAGTGCGTCTGCCAATTCCGCCATACCCGCGACTGGTGGACCCTATAGGACTCGAACCTATGACCGCCCGGTTATGAGCCGGATGCTCTAACCAACTGAGCTAAGGGTCCATGACTTCTTAATAATAACATATTTATTTTATTAATTCAACATTTATTTTTATTTTTTCATATATATAATATGATACAATTATAAAGCAATTAAAGATATATTTATTAATTATATTATTATACTTAATATGATATAAATAAACATATTTTATTGTTTTATTTTTATTATGATGTTATACTAAAATGGAAAATAGGGAGGCTAGTTTATGGAACATAAAACAAGTAGAGAAAAAGCGTGGGTTGCTTCTAAAAAACGCAATAATAATGTAATTGTTAATGACGGATCTTATGATGAAATAAATAATTTACAAGATGATTCTTTTGTTGAACAAGAGGAAGGTGTAGAAGAAGCAGTACCTCTTACAGAAGAAGAAATATTTGAAATAAGAAAGAAAATAGGTATATTACTTGTTTTTGTATTTATAGCTTTCTTAGCAATGATTTTTATTCTTATTTTTGACCCTTTTGCTCCAAAGAAAAAGAAGGTGCCAGAAAAAGAAATAAAAGAAGAAGTTAAAGAAAAAGAAATCACTTTATATGATTATGAAGATGGAAAAATAGTTCTTTCTGATAAATATATAAGTTCTATATATAGTGAAATTACATTTAATGTAGTAGATAATTATGAATATGATACTTATTTCTTATTCCGTAATAATACTACAAATTTAAATACTTTATCTGATGCAGAAAAAATAATTTTAGCATCAAAAACAAATGAATTTAATTCAATTCTTGAAAAAATATCTACTAGTTCAAATATATGTGAAGAAACTATCAGTATAGACAGTGATGAACTTGCTAATATTTCTCAAAAGAAATATGGAACAACAGTTAATCTATTAAATAATTTTAAATATAATTATTATTATAATGGTTCATATATAACAAGCATTTACTTTACTTTAGAAAATGGTAAATATAATGGTAAATGTTATGATCATGGAAAAACTCTTGCAAAATCATTACAACAAGAATTAATTAGTGCTACTAAAGATAAAGATAATTTGTACTTAGATGTTAAAGTTGTATTTATTACAGAAAAAGGTGTATTTAAAGACCCTAATTTTAAATATTTAATTACAAATGATAAAGCAGCTAAAGCTAGTACATATATGCAAAATGCAAATACTTATAGATTTAATTATATAATTAGTAAGGATGGATATTATTTAAACAATGTAACATTACTTAAATAGTAGGTGAAAAAAATGATAGGATTTAAACGAGATAATAATAGTACAATTGATAAAAAAATAATTGATAATATAAGATCTCTTGCAATTGATATGATTGATAACGCAAATAGTGGTCATCCAGGAATTGCTTTGGGGGCTGCTCCTATAGTTGCAACTTTATATGATAGTCATATGATGATCAATCCTAAAGATCCAAAATGGATAAATAGAGATAGATTTGTTTTAAGTGCAGGACATGGATCTAGTCTTTTGTATTCAACTTTATTTATGGCTGGTTTTGATATCAGTTTAGATGATTTAAAGGATTTTAGAAAAATTGATTCTATAACTCCTGGTCATCCTGAATATGGTGTTACTCCTGGAGTTGATGCATCAACTGGACCTTTAGGACAAGGTATAGGTAATGCTGTAGGTATGGCAATTGCTGAAAAATACTTGGAAAAGTATTTTGGAGAAGAAATTATTAATTATAATATTTATGTTCTATGTGGAGAAGGAGATTTAATGGAAGGAATTTCCTATGAAGCTTGTTCTTTAGCTGGTAAATTAGGACTAAATAAATTAATAGTGCTTATGGATTCTAATGGAGTTACTTTAGATGGTAGTTTAGAGAATTCGTTTGATGAAAATATTAAACTTCGTTTTGAAAGTCAAAACTGGAATTATATATTAGTAGAAGATGGAGAAGATACAAGAAGTATTGATTCTGCTATTGAAAAAGCAAAAAATGGTGACAGGCCTACTTTAATAGAGGTAAAAACTACTATTGGAAAGTATTCTCAACTTGCTGGGACTTCTAAAGTTCATGGATCTCCTTTATCAGAAGAAGATATAAAAGATGTAAAAAATAAATTAGATGTAAGAGATATTCCTTTTTCTCCTAGTGCTGAAGCAAGAGAACTAATGATAGCTGATATTGAAGAAAGATCTCTTGCATATTACGAAGAATGGACTAAAAAATATAATTCTTTGAATAAGAATAGTAAAAACGACTTAAACATGATTATAAATAATAAAGAACCAATAAAACTTCGTGATGTAGTATATGATCTCCCAGAAGATATGGTAGAGTCTACTAGAGTAGCATCTGGTAAAGTAATTAATTCAATTAGTGATGTTTATCCATTCTTAATAGGTGGTTCTGCAGATGTAAGTAATTCTACATATGCAAAAATTAAGAGTACTGGTAATTTCTCAAATAAATTTCCTTTAGGAAGAAACATAAATTTTGGTATTAGAGAACATGCAATGGCAAGTATTGGTAACGGAATTGCTCTTTCTGGACTTACTCCTTTTGTATCTACTTTCTTACCATTTATAGATTATGCAAAAGCAAGTGTTAGAATGAGTGCTTTAATGGATTTACCAATTATCTATGTTTTATCACATGACTCTATTACAGTTGGAGAAGACGGACCAACTCATGAAGCAGTTGAACAACTTATTTCACTTAGAAGTATTCCTAATCTTGATGTATATAGACCAGCTGATTCTAATGAAGTAATTGGTGCATATAATTCTATATTTGAGACTAGAAAACCAAGTGCAGTTATATTGAGCCGTAATAAAGTTCCTATATCAGAGTTTACAAATATAAATGATTCAAAATTAGGTGCTTATATTTTAGAAGAAGAAAGAAAAAACTTAGATGCTTGTATTATTAGTACTGGTGAAGAAGTATCCCTTGCTTTAGAAGTATCTGAAGAATTAAAAACTAGAGGATATGATATAAGAGTTGTTTCTATGCCATCTATAGAAGTCTTTGAAAGACAAAGTATAGAATATAAAGAAAAGATACTTCCAAAAGACAAAAAGATTTTTGTAATAGAAGCAGGAAGTTCTTATTCTTGGGATAGATATACTAGTAGAGAGAATATGTTTACGGTAGATTCTTTCGGATATAGTGGTAAAAAAGATGATGTTTTAAACAAATTCAATCTAAATGTAGAATATATTAGTAAAAAAATAGAGGAATTAATTAATTAGTTCCTTTTTTTATTGTTTTATAGTAAAATACTAACAGGAGATGATTTTATGTGGATGAATATATTATGGTTCGTAATAGGACTATTAATTGGTGCAGTTATAGGATTCTTTGTATGTAGAAAAGTAATGACATCATATTTAAAGAAGAATCCACCAATTAATGAAGAAATGATAAAAGCACTTATGCTTCAAATGGGTAGAAAACCTAATCAAAAACAAATTAATCAAATAATGAAACAAATGAATAAGTTTAATTAGAAATTGTTTGACGTAAAGACTTGTTTGTGATATTATTTATATGTTTGTAGCCTTTATAGCTCAAACCGCATTAAAAAGGTTTTAAAACGTATGTACCTTAAGAGCGAGTCTAGAATACTATAAAAGGAGGATAATATGAAAGCTGTAATAAAAACTGGTGGTAAACAATACTATGTTTCTGAAGGAGACATAATCTATGTAGAAAAACTTGATGGTGAAGCAGGAGATAAAGTAGTTTTCAATGAAGTTTTACTAGTAGATGATAAAGTAGGTAATCCATATCTTGATGGAGCTTCTGTAGAAGGTGAAATCGTTAAAAATGATAAAGCAAAAAAGATTAGAATTTTCACTTATAAAAATAAAGACAGAAGTAATAGACGTACTATGGGTCATAGACAACCATATACAAAAGTTGAAATCAAAAAGATTAAAGGTTAATTATGATTAAAGTAATCGTATCAACTGATAAAATTAATATTTTAGGTCATGCTGACTTTGGTACGTATGGAAAAGATATTGTATGCAGTAGCGTATCTAGTATAATGACTACTACAGTAAATGGAATCTTAAGATTCAATAATAAATACATATCTTATAAGAAAAATGAAAATGAATTTTCAATCGTTATAAATGAACATAACGAAATAGTAGATAATCTTATAGAAAATATGATTTCTTTATTTAAAGAATTAGAGAAAGATTATCCTAAGAATATTAAGATAGAGGAGGAATACTAATGAACTTTTTAAAGTTAGATATACAATTATTTGCTCATCATAAAGGACAAGGTTCTACTTCTAATGGACGTGATTCAGCAGGAAGAAGATTAGGAGCAAAATTAGCTGATGGACAAAAAGCTAAAGCTGGAGCTATTATTTATCGTCAAAGAGGAACTAAAATATTTCCAGGAGTAAATGTACGTCGTGGAAATGATGATACTTTATATACTACAGTTGATGGTATTGTAAAGTATGAAAGAGTTGGAAAAAATAAAACTCAAGCTAGTTGCTATCCAGTAGAGAAGTAGGAAAGATATCTTTCTTACTTTTTTAATTTATATGATAAAATAAAGTAGGTGAAGAATATGTTTATAGATGAAACTACAATTAAAGTTATAGCAGGTAATGGTGGAGATGGATGTCTTGCTTTTAGACGTGAAAAATATATACCAATGGGTGGACCTTTTGGAGGTAATGGAGGACATGGATCTAACATTGTTTTTGTTGTTGATGAAGGACTTCATACTTTAATTGATTTGAGATATATGAAAACAATTAAAGGTACTAAAGGAGAAAATGGTAAAGGAAAAAATCAAGATGGTAAAAATGCCGATGACGTTATTATAAAAGTACCTCAAGGAACTGTAGTAACTGATTTAGATACAGGCTTAATACTTGCAGATTTAAAAGGAAAAAATGATTCTGTTATAGTTGCTACTGGAGGACGTGGTGGAAGAGGTAATACTGCATTTAAGACTCAATCTAATCCAGCACCTAATTTTGCAGAATCTGGTGAACCTGGAGAAGAAAGAACTTTAAAAGTAGAATTAAAATTAATGGCCGATGTTGGTTTAGTTGGAATGCCTTCAGTTGGTAAAAGTACAATTATATCTTGTGTAAGTCGCGCTAAACCTAAAATAGCAATGTATCATTTTACTACTTTAACTCCAAATTTAGGAGTAACTAAAACAACCAATGGAAAAAGTTACGTTATCGCAGATCTTCCAGGTCTTATTGAAGGTGCATCTTTAGGTGAAGGTCTTGGAGATAAATTCTTAAGACATGTAGAAAGAACAAGAGTAATTGCACATGTAATTGATATGAGTGCTTATGAAGGTAGAGATCCATATGATGACTATGTAGTTATTAATAAGGAACTTGAGAATTTTAATAAGAATTTACTAAAAAAACCACAAATAATTATTGCTAATAAAATGGATGTAGAAACATCTAAAGACAACTTAGTAGAATTTAAGAAAAAATTAAAAGATAAATCTATAAAAATATTTGAAGTAAGTGCAATAAGTAATGAAGGACTTACAGAAGTAGTAGATTATTTAGGAGATTTATTAGATACTATTCCAGAACAAAATTTATTTGATGAAGAACAATTTGAATCACATGTTTTATATAAATTTAAGAAAGAAGAACCATATACAATTACTCGTGAAGGTGATGAATGGGTAATTAAAGGAAAAGAAGTAGAAAAGCTATTTAAGATGACTAAATTTACTACTGATGAAGCTATTATGAGATTTGCTAAGAAATTAAGAAGAATGGGAATAGATGATAAATTAAAAGAAATGGGAGCAGTAGAAGGAGATATGGTTCGTATATTAGACTTTTACTTTGAATTCAAATAATGAAGTATTTCTTAATAGGTAATGGTTCAATAGGTAGACGTGGACAAATTAATGAACTTGAACCATTTGATAAAATCATAGTTGAACATACTAAAAAAGATAATCCAAATTTTCTTTTTATAGGACTAGCATCATCTTTTGCTGATTCATATTATGATATTATGAAGAATAATTATAAAAGAATAGGATGTAATACATCATATTTAAAAAAGAGTAATTTAGTTAATAATCCTGATATTGTAAAAAAGAAGATTTTTGATGCAGATATTATTTATCTAGGTGGTGGCGATAGTAAGAAACTATTAGATAGTATTAAAGAATATCACTTAGATCAATTATTAAAAGAAAGTAAAGCTATAATAGTTGGAATATCAGCAGGTGCTAATGTTTTGTGTAATAAAGGATTATCTGACTATGAAATAGAAAATAATATTAGTAATAATTACGTTTTTGTTGATGGATTATCCTTTATAAATATTAATCTTTGTCCTCACGGAGAAGATGAAAAGAGATTATCTGATATAAGTTTAGATAAATCTATAAATAAAGTATTAATACTACCTACAAATACTATGATTGAAGTAGATAATAATAAAATAAAAAGCTATTCAATTAATGATGAAAAAGTTATATTAAGAGAATATAAATCAAATACAATTATTGATACTGAAGTTAATGAATTAAGTATTGAATCAATTATTTAATAAAGAGTTATAAAACTCTTTTTTTTATTATTTTATTTTGATATACTATAATAGAGTTAAAATAGAATAGGTGATTATATGTTATTAGGTAATATTGATAAAGGACTAGCAACAACAATTGTTCTTATAGTCGCAGGGGTTTTAGAAGGATTACTATTATTAGCTTTACTTTCAAATTTACATAAGAAAGCAAAAGCTAGTAAAACAAGAAAACAAGCCATGAATATGTTTGATAATACACCAACAACTTCATCATATGATTTTTCGTATCAAGAGCAAACACCTACTCCTGATGCTTCGTTAAATAATAATTATGATAATAGTATGAATCAAGATATGACTGCTATTGCTGCAATGGATTCAGGAATACCTTCAATGGATTACAATCAAGATATGACTGCATCAACGGATTATAACCAAGATTCAACATTTGATAGTGATAATTTAATGGATATGCAAATGAATGATACATTAAATATTCAAGATAATAACATGAATTATGATGAACCAACGGCTGATACTAATAACGAATATAATAACTATGATAATGGTATTGTTGGAGAACCATCTTTTGGTAGTTTAGAAGATCAACCAGCAATAATTAATGATGTTAATAACGATCCTCTTCCTATGCAAGATGAATTAGGAAGTAATCCTGATGAGATTGTTGAACCATTAGATAATAATTTAGATAATATGAATATAGGTATGTCAGATATGAATACTGGATTAGATAACGCGGTACCAGAAATGAGTTATGATGCACCAATTGATCAACCAACTGATATAAATATGGATATGCCAGACATGAATACTGGATTAGATAACGCGGTACCAGAAATGAGTTATGATGCACCAATTGATCAACCAACTGATATAAATATGGATATGCCAGACATGAATACTGGACTTGATAACGCAGTACCAGAGATGAGTTATGATGCACCAATTGATCAACCAACTGATGTAAATATGGATATGCCAGACATGAATACTGGACTAGATAATGTAGTACCAGAAATGAGTTACGATACTCCAGTAGAACAACCAACTGATATAAATATGGAAACGCCAGACATGAATACTGGATTAGATAACGCGGTACCAGAAATGAATTATGATACTTCAGTTGATCCTAATGCAAATCCTTATCCATTAGAAGTTCCTGGTAGTGAAGATGTTTAATATGAATAAAAAAATAATTATTTATATACTTATATTATTTGGTTTAACTGGATGTGTTAAAAATAATATTAATATGAAGTTAGAAACCAATAATAGTTTTAATATTACTATTATTAATGGTGTTCAAACTACTGATAAATCTATTAAATTTTCTGAAGAAGATAAACAAAAGTACATTGATAATGGATATAGATTAGAAGATTATAGTGAAGATGATTATACAGGAGTTAAAGTTATTTTTGATGTAGATAATATTAACAGTATATCTGATAGTAATGTTGGAGTTGTTGATTTAACAACTGAGTTTGAGAAAAAAACATCTGATATAAAATTATTTAATATTAAAAAAGTAGAAAATGGTACATTATATACTGCTAATTTTACTTATAATCTTACTTCAGATGACGTTAATTCATATGCTTCAAATACTAATGTAGGAGATGTAAGTGCTTATCAATCAATGATGGATCTAAAATATTCTATTACTCTTCCTGTCTCAGTAGAAGAGAGTAATGCTACAGAAATTGATGGTAATACTTATAGTTGGAACTTAGAATTTGGAAAAATTAATGAAATTAAGTTTTCATTTATAATTAATGATGCTAATATTACAAAAGAAAAACAAGAATATGATAAGAAAGAAAATAAAAAGAAAACTAAAAATACGCAAGTTAAAAATAAAGAATTAACTGCAGAAAACATCTTTTCTTCTTTTTTCGGAATTATAGTTCTAGTTGGTGTAATAGTACTATATTATTCTTTGAAGAAAAATATATCAAAAAAGCTTTCTAAGAAGACAAATAAAAAGAGAAAATGGTCTCATTATGAAGCACCTGATTCAATAAAAGAGAAAAAATAATTATTTCTCTTTTTTTCTTTTCATAAACATGATATATTATTTATATAAAATATAGAGAGGAGAAAAAAATGAAGAAGTTTTTAAAATTATTTTCTGTATTATTAGTAGCTGTCATGTTAACTGGATGTGTTAAGTATAACATTAATATGAAGATTACAAATGATAAGAAAATGAAATTTGAAGCAATTGTAGCTATGCAAAAAAGCATGATGCAAGGGGGAGAAACATCAACTAATGAAGACGGAATTAATGAATTAAAGAAGAAAGGATTTAAAGTAGAAGATTACAAAGACGATACTTACGAAGGATGGAAAATTTCTAAAACTTATAAGAATATCGATAAGTATAGTACTAGTAAAGAAGTAAAAGTTGATTTAAATAAATTCTTAGAAGGTGATGAACCTGAATATTTCTTCCAAAAGAAGGGAAATACTTATAAAGCAGTATTTACATTTAATTTAAATCAAACTGAAAACGATGCAACACCAAATGCTGAACCAGCAGATGATACTACAACAACAGGAACTGATGATAGTATTGACTTAACTACTGATGGAACAGATGCTGGTGATGATTATTTTGATTCTATAGATGATGAAATTGATTATTCTAGTTTATATTCAATGATGGATATTAAGTATACTGTAGAAGTGCCAAAAGCAGGAAAGAATAATGCAACTTCAACTGATAAGAATAAATTAACTTGGGATTTAACTAAGATGCAAAATCAAGATATTACATTTGAATTTGAAGTAAATGGAAATAACATGATTATGTATTGTGCTATTGCAGCTGCAGTATTAGTATTAATTATCATAATTGTTGTATTAACTAGCAAAAAGAAAAAAACAACTGATACAGTTTCAGTAGCTACAGCTCCAACTGCTCCAGTACAACCTGAAGCACCTGCACAACCAGTTGCTCCTGTTGAACCTACTGAAGCACCAAAAACTGAATAGAATAAAATGATAAAAGAGATGGAAATCTCTTTTATTTTTGTTATAATTACCTTGGTGAAGAATATGGATTTAGAACTAATTAAAAAATTAGATGAACTAATAGTCTTATTTGATCAAAATAGTAATTTAAAAAGAATAGAAGAATTAAAAGAAGAAATTTATAAAGATAAAGAATTAAGTAAAAAAATAGAAACACTTAAAAACACTGATCAATATAGTTCTAATTATCTTAATTTGAAAAAAGATCTTATGAGTGATTCTAGAATTAAAGAATTTAAAAGACTTGAATCTGATATTATATTACTTACATTATCAATTAATAAAAAACTAAACACTTTAGTTAGAAAGAAGGGATGTTTCCATGAAAATAATTAGTGGATCTTTAAAAGGAAGAACAATTAATTCTTATGATATAGAAGGTACTCGTCCTACTATGGATAGAGTAAAAGAATCTCTTTTTGGAATGATACAAAATAATATTAAAAATTCTGTTTGTTTAGATTTATTTGCTGGATCTGGTTCCTTAGGTTTAGAAGCAATCAGTAATGGAAGTAAATGCTGCCATTTTGTTGACTCAAATAAAAAATGTATTGATACTTTAAAAGAAAATATTAAAAAGTTTAATATTAGTGATAAAGCGTTTATCTATAATAAAGATTATATGGATTATTTAAAAAATTGTAATGATAAATTTGATATAGTTTTTTTAGATCCGCCATATAAAATGCATTGTATTAATGAAATAATAAGATTTTTACATCAAAATAAATTATTAAAAGGAAAATCTCTAATTATTTGTGAAGTAGATGAATTATATTTAGAAGATACTAATTTTCTAATTAGAGTAAAAGAACGTAAATATGGAGATAAATATATTATTATCTTTGAAAATAATGAATTTTAATATATAATTAAAATAGGTGACTAGTATGAAAAAACTAAATAATAAGGGGTTTGCAATATCTACTATGTTATATGGAATACTTGCTATGATAATATTAATACTATATTTAATATTATCTATTTTGAATAGTGGGTTATATACTAAAAAGCAAATGGTAGATGATGAAGAAAAATATATAAATAAATGTGCTAATAGACAAGTTGCATTAGAGAAGTGTTATAAGACTTATAATTATACTACACCTGCTGTAAGTTGTTCTGAAGAATATGATGCTTATACTTCTTGTATGGGATATGAAGCTAATAGTATTTATTCTGCATCTACTGCAACAATTAAAGAAGCTGTATTAGATTATGCTGATGTTTATAGTATTACTGAAGGAAATAGTACACTTGTTTTTGATGAATCAAAAACAGGTGAGAGCAGATATGTTTTTGTAGGTGCCAATCCAAAAAACTATATTAGAATTGGTAGTAAAACAGGAAGAATAATGTCAATTGAAGCTAATGGTGTTGTTAAAGTAATTATGTTAGATCCTGTTAGTTCTAAAATTGATACAGAAAGTGGTGCAGGAATTTCTCCTAGTTCACCAAATCAAACTGTCGAAGCATATAGATGGGAAAGATCTGTTGCTCATAATAAGCTATATCAAGAATATAGAAAATTAGAATATACTAATAAAATGGTTGACTATACCTTTGATATAGGTTTAATTCAACCAGATCCTACTAATGCACAATCTTTACTTGAAATATATAATGATGCAGAAAAATCAAAATTTAGTAGCGTTTATGGAACAATTACAATGGAAGATTATTTAAAAGCATCAGCTAATGCTCATGATAATAAATACAATTGTAAAATGAATACATCATATTCTAAATTTAAATTAACTAATTTGAGTGATAATTCTCATAAATGTAATTTAGAAAATTGGATAAATTCACTTACAGGATCAGACCCAACTTGGACTCAAACTCCAGCAAATTCATTAGATAAGTATTATGTAATACATGGCACTAAAATTGAAACAGGAGATTATAATACAGCAAAGAATTTATATTTAGTTGTTTGCTTAAGTTCAAAACTAACTGTTAATACTAGTGGAGATGGATCACAAGCAAATCCATATGTAATATCTTTAAAATAATTTGCAATTAATTTAAATTTGTTATAATATATAGCAAGAGGCAATAATTAGGAAATAGTAATAGATAAACTTATTAGATAGAGAATTATCGGTATGGTGAAAAGATAAATAATAAGTCCTATGAATTCACCCTATAGCTTTTAGTTTTACTAAACGTTTATCGCGTTAAGATATTGAGAGACTTTATGTTTAAAATTAAGGTGGTACCGCGACTAGTTCGCCCTTATAGGTATCATCTTTTTATTTTTAGGAGGATATATGAAAGATTTAAAAGAATGTTATTTAAAAGAGTTAGATGCTATTAATAATTTAAATGATTTAAATGATTTAAAAGTTAAATATTTAGGTAAAAAAGGACTAATTACAGAACTTACTAAAAATATGAGTGAGTTATCTATAGAAGAGAAAAAAGAAGTAGGAAGAGTTTCTAATGAATTAAAAAATGATTTAAATGAGAGAATTAATACTTTAGAAACTAAATTAAGAGAAGAAGAATTAAATAAAAAATTAGAAAGAGAAAAAATAGATGTTACTCTTCCAGGAACAAAAATAGAAAATGGTGCACCTAATATACTTGAGAAAGTAGTAGAAGATTTTGAAGAGTTATTTATGTCTATGGGTTACGATGTAGTAGATGGACCAGAAATAGAATTAGATAAATTTAACTTTGAACTTTTAAATATACCTAAAGGTCATCCAGCAAGGGATGCTCAAGATACATTCTATATTGAAGATAATGAAATACTACTTAGAAGTCATACTTCTCCTGTTCAAGCTCGTGTTATGACCGCTAATGGTGGTAAAGAACCAGTTCGTATGATTTGTCCTGGTAAAACATATAGAAGAGATCCAGATGATGCTACACATTCTCATCAATTTATGCAAGTTGAAGGATTATTAGTAGATCATAATATTTCTTTAGTTGATTTAAAAGGTACAATTGATGAAATAGCTAAAAAGTTATTTGGTGAAGATACAACTACTAGATTTAGACCTAGTTATTATCAATTTACTGAACCTTCAGTAGAAATGGATATCTCTTGCTTTAATTGTAAAGGAAAAGGATGCAACGTTTGTAAACAAACTGGATGGATTACTATTGCAGGCGGAGGAATAGTACATCCTAATGTACTTCGTGCATGTGGATTTGATCCTAAAATATGGAGTGGATTTGCCTTTGGATTTGGTGCTGAAAGATGTGCAATGCTTAAATATGGTATTAATGATATAAGAACATTCTATCAAACAGATTTAAGAGAACTTCGTGCGTTCGATAGAAAGGATGTGTAATAATGATAAGTCTTAATTGGGTAAAAGATTACATTGATATAGAAAATGAAGATTTAAAGGAATTAGCTGTTAAAGTAACTAGTGCTGGTATTAATGTTGAAGCAGTAAATACACAACATATAGATAATTTAGTAGTAGGGGAAGTATTAGAATGTATTCCTCATCCTAATAGTGATCATCTTCATTTATGTAAAGTAAATATTGGAGATAAAATAGTTCAAATAGTATGTGGTGCTCCTAATGTAAGAGTAGGAATTAAAGTATTAGTTGCGCTTCCAGGAGCAGTTCTTCCAGGTGATTTTAAAATAGAAAAGGGTAAAATTCGTGGAGAAGAATCTAATGGAATGATATGTGCCTTATTTGAACTTGGTCTTGAAGAGAAGAATGATGAAACATATGCTAAAGGTATTACAGAATTACCAGAAGATGTAGAAGTAGGAATGGATGCTAATATATATTTAGGAACTGATGATACCACATATGAACTTGATGTACATAAACATCGTAATAATGATTGTTATTATCATATTGGATTTGCCTATGAAATAGCATGTATTTTAAATAAAGAAGTACATTTACCTAGTATTTCTCATAAAGAAATTAAAGATGATGTATCTAAACATATAAATTTGTCTGTAGATACTGATAAATGCCCATATTACACATGTAAAATGGCAAAAGGTGTAACTATAAAGGAAAGTCCTGATTTTATCAAAAAACGCCTTATTTCAGCTGGTATGAGACCTATTAATAATGTAGTTGATATTTCTAACTATGTTATGCTTGAATTTGGTCAACCTCTACATTTCTTTGATAAAGATAAACTTGGAAATACTATTTTAGTAAGACAAGCAAAAGAAAAAGAAGAAATTAAAACATTAGATGGACAAGATAGAGTTTTAACTATAGACGATATAGTAATAACTGATGGTAAAAAGCCTGTTTGTATAGCTGGTGTAATGGGTGGAGAGAATACTGATGTAGATGAAAATACAAAGGATATATTAATTGAAAGTGCAATCTTTAATGCTATAAATATTCGTAATACATCTAATAGATTAAATTTAAAAAGCGAAGCATCAATTAGATATGGAAAAGGTCTTTCTTATGAATATACTGATATGGCTATTGAAAGAGCATGTGCACTACTAGAAGAATATGCAGATGCAGAAATTCTTTCAGGAACTGTAAAACATGATAAAGTAGATAAAACTCCTAAAGTAGTAGAGTTTAGTGCTAAAGAAGTAAGTACAATTTTAGGATTAGATTTAACTAATGATGATGTAGAAACAGAATTAAAAAGATTAGATTTTACATATACATTAAAGAAAGATATCTTTATAGTAACTATTCCTACTAGAAGACTTGATATAGATCCTAATGTAAATGATATTGCTGAAGAAATAGGAAGACTTTATGGTTATCAAAACTTATCTTCTAAACTTCCAGTAGTACCAATTAGAAAGGGTGTTTATGTAGGAGATGTTAAAATAAGAAAAGAAGTAAGCAAAAGACTTCGTTCTCTTGGTTTAAATGAAGCTAAAACTTATACTTTAGTTAGTCCTGAAATGGCTGATAGATTTAACTATAGTAATAAAGAAGCATTAGTTTTACCTAACCCAATGAGTGTAGATAAATCAGTTATTAGAAGAACTATTATTCCTTCATTAATTAATACATATCAATATAATAAAGCAAGACATGTAGATGATGTGCTTTTATATGAAATATCTAAAACATATGATAAGAGTTATGAAGAAGAAATGAAAGTTGCTATTTTAATGAAAGGAAATTATATTTCAAATGAATGGCAACATCAAAATCTAAAAGTAGACTTCTATATAATAAAAGGTTTAGTAGAAAATTTACTAGATTATTTAGGATTTAAGAATAGATATAGTTTTGAAAGTGCTGTCCTTCCTGATATGCATCCTGGAATATCTGCTAAAATTATTCTAGATAATAAAGAATGCATTGGTATTATAGGTAGAGTACATCCTAATTATTTAAAAGATGAAGTATATATTTCAGAATTATCTATAGCTAAATTATATGAAAAAACTATTAAACAATTAAAATATAAAGAAGCATCAAAATATCCAGAAATTGTTAAAGATGTAGCATTTGTAGTAAATCAAGATATTACATCTGATGAAATTGTTAAAGAGATTAGACGTAGTGGTGGAAGATTATTAACTAATATAGATATCTTTGATTTATATGTTGGAGAAAATATTGATGCTGATAAAAAGTCTATTGCTTATTCATTAACATTTAGTGATCCTGAAAGAACACTAGAAGAAGCAGAAGTAATGACTATATTTAATAAAATAATTGAAGATGTATCTAAAAAATTAAATGCAACAATTAGAGACAAATAAAAAAGAAGGAATTAATCCTTCTTTTTCTTTTGTTTTTCTTTTTCTTGCTCTAATATATCTCTTGCAGAAATAAGTGCAGTAGCTGCTGCAGTAACAATATTTCCTGCCTTACCAGCACCATCTCCAACAAAATATACATCGTACTTTTCTAGTTTAAATTTATTATTTGTTTCTATTTCATTAGAGAAGAATTTTATTTCTGGTCCATATAGAATTGTTTCTCCATTATTAACACCAGGAATTATTTCATTTAATTTATCTAATCCTTCTATAATATTTGTAATAATACGATGTGGAAGTACAAGAGCAAGATCTCCTGCAACACAATCTTTTAGAGTAGGAGAAATAAATCCTTTATTAATTCTATGCCATTCACTACGTCTTCCATCTTTCAAGTCTTTAAGAGATTGAATAATAGGTTTTCCATCTCCTAAAACATTAGCAATTTTTGCAATTGATTCTCCATATAATCTTGTATTTGTTACTGGCTCAGTTAAATTAACTTTAGATATAAAAGCAAAGTTAGAATTATTAGATTTAATATCTTTTAGACTATGTCCATTAACACAAATATATCCATAATAGTTTTCTTTAGTAACAAATCCTCCAGGATTAGTACAGAATGTTCTTATTTCATCTCCATATGTTTTTGTCTTTATAAAAATAGTAGGATCATATATAACATCACATAAGTCTTGTAATATTTCTTTTCTTACTTCAACACGTACTCCAATTTCAATACTTCTAGAAATATATGGAATATCATATTTATCAGCAATTTCTTGAATCCATTTAGCACCAGTTCTACCAGGAGCAACTATAACATATCTAGATTCTAAATTATGTTCTTCACCTTTGTATTTAATAGTTACTATATGTTTATTTTCTTTTTCACTTTTTAAATCAATACAATTAGCTTGTTCAAGTAATTCAACACCATTTTCTTTTAAGAAATTAGTAATATTCATTATATAAGTAGGTAAATGGTCACTTCCTAAGTGCTTTTGTTTAATAAGTAATAATCTTGCACCAGCTAGAGCAACTTTCTTTTTTATTTCATCTGCAATATCTAAATTCTTAGGATATACTTCAGAATCCATTCCAAATTTAGTAAATATTTCTTCAGAATCATCTATTATTTTATATGCTTCTTCTTCAGACATATATTTAAATAAATCACTTTTACCAAGTTTAGGAATAAAGTTTAATTTACCATCTGAAAATGTTCCAGCTCCTCCATATCCCGATAAAATAGCACATGGCTTACAATTCTTACATTGAGTACCATATTTATTCATAGGACAAACTCTTGTATCAGCAAATTTACCTTGATCTAATAATAATATTTTTAAATCTTTATTTTTAGTTGCAAGTTCATAAGCTGCGAATAGTCCAGCAGGACCTGCACCTATAATAATACAATCATATTTTTTTCTCATATAATCACCAATTTAATTATACATTAAAAATGATGGAAATAAAAATAAAAAGTTGGTATAATAAAATAGAATAGAGGGGATAAGTAATGAGTGTAATACTATTTGCATTGTTTTTTATAGTATATTTATCTTTATTTTATTTAGCTCCTGCAGTTATCTTAAAAAAGTTAACTAAAGTAACTAGAAAAAGAAAGATAAATAATATAATTAAAGATTATTCATTATTTGCTATTATTACGACAATATATGTAATTATCTATCTAATTATGTATAATGTTTTTTCTGATAGTATTAAATATATTACTGATAGAGGACTTCCTAAAGTATTTATAAATAATACAACTACTCTTGGAATAGTATCTTTTCTATTTTTATTAATTACGTTTATATATACAGTATATACGTATGTACTCTCTAGTAAGTTATTTGCTCATAAGAAAGATACAGATGGATATATTGCAATTGGTATTTTTGCATTATTTTCCATATTAACATATTATTCCTTTTATACTATACTAGGTTTAAATAATTATACATTTGAAAATAATTTTATTCTTAATACAATTTATCAATTTGATTATGATATGGCAACGTACTTATTCTTTGTAATGGTTCTAATTAAACTTGCTATATCATTTGTAAAAGAATAAATTCCAAAAAAAAAATATCTTTCCACAAAGATATTTTTTTATAATAATGGTAAAATCATTGGTATTATTATAGATGCTACCATAACTATTGCTAAAAAAATTGTAATTCCTTGAATAACCTTTTTATTCATACAAACACCTCAGTAATAATTATATAATTTTGTAGATAAAATGTAAATAATGAGAAATATATTATTTTTTTCTTATTAATGTTTTTTTATAGTGTTATAATTTAAAATAGAGGAGTGATAAAATGAACGAAGAAAATAATAACGTTAATGAAGTAAAAGAACCAGTAAGCGAAGCAACTGAAATAATTGATGTTGTTGAAACACCAGTTGATGATAATATACAAAATGATAATGTAGAAATTACTTTAGGTGACAAACCAAAGAAAAAGAAAACAGGGCTTATTTTAGTAATTCTTATTTTATTAATTTGTGCTGGTGGAGCTGGATATTTCTTATTAAATGATAAGAAAGAAGAAAAGAAAGTTGAAAAGAAGACAGAAACAAATACTAAAGAAGTTGAAGCATCATACAAGATAACAGATTATAAATTATCAGATTTTGATTTATTATTTATTAAAGAAAATAATGATCAAACAAATAAAGTATGCAGTCCACTTTCAGTTAAGTATACATTAGAAATGCTAAGTGAAGGTGCAACAGGAGAATCTAAAACTCAAATTGATAATGTTATAGGAGAATATTCAGCAAAGAAATATACTAATAGTGCTAATATGTCATTCGCTAATGCTTTATTTATTAAAGATAGTTTAAAAAATGATATTAAATCAAATTATACTAATACTTTAAAGACAAAATATAATGCAGAAGTAATGTATGATTCATTTAACGATGCAAAAAATATAAATACATGGGTATATAATAATACTAATAAACTAATAAAAGATTTAGCTAGTGATGAAGATGTTAAAGAACAAGATTTTATTTTATTAAATGCTTTATCTATTGATATGGAATGGATTAACAAAATTCAACCAACAACTTACTCTGAAGAATCACCTGATAAATTTGGAGAGTTTGATGCAGATTTTGCTCATGAAAAAATTGGATATTTTGGTGTTTCAAGTCTTGATATTGAAGAATATAGTCCATTAAAATTTAATAATAAGAAAAATGTTGATAGTGTTAGATTTGGTGTAATTGCTAATAAATATGACATAGTAAAAGAATTAGGTGCAGAAAAAATTAGAAAAACAGTTGAAGATGACATCAAAAAAATGGAAAAAACTGGAGGAGTTACTCCTGAAGAACCAGTAAAAGAATATTTAGATCAATACATGAAAGATATAGCTGCAAACTATAAATATTATAGAGCTTCAACTGATTTTAAATATTATGATGATAATGATGTAAAAGTCTTTGCAAAAGATTTAAAAACATATAATGGAGTAACATTACAATATATTGCAATATTACCTAAAAAAGTATCTTTAAATGATTATATTAAAAACGTAAATGCTACTACATTAAATACTATTATTAATAATTTAAAAGATATTAAATATGATGATTTTGAAGAAGGAGTAATAACTGCAATTCATGGATTTGTTCCATTATATAAATTTGATTATATGCTTGATTTAAAACCTTCATTAAATAAAATGGGTATTACTAATGTTTATGATCAAGCAAAAGCTAATTTAACTAATATTATGGATCAAAATTCTCATATAAAAATATCTAAACAAAAAGCAACTATTGAATTCTCAAATGAAGGAATTAAAGCTGCTGCAGCAACTGAAGTCGGTGGAGCTGGAGGATTATCAGGTGGATATGATTATTTGTTTGATGTACCAATTAAATTTATAGATTTAACATTTGATAAACCATTTATGTATATTATTCGTGATAAAGATAGTGGAGAAGTATGGTTTACTGGAACTGTATATGAACCAACTCCTTCTAAAGTTACTGATTATTCAGTTGATCCTAGTAATTACGATCCTAGTAAATTTGATGAAGAATAATAAATAAGAGTATTTCTAAATACTCTTTTTATTTGTTTAAAAGTACGTATTTTGTTATAATTATTAAGGAAGTGATTCTAATGAAAAAGAAAGTTATTATTGGAATGAGTGGAGGAGTAGATTCTTCTGTTGCAGCAATTCTTCTAAAAGAACAAGGATATGAAGTGGAAGGATTATTTATGCGTAATTGGGATGCTGCTATTAATAATGATATATTAGGTAATCCAACACTAAATAATAATATATGTCCTCAAGAAGAAGATTATAATGATGCTATAAAAGTATGTGAAAAAATTGGTATTCCTCTTCATAGAGTAGATTTTGTTAAGGAATATTGGGATTATGTATTTACTTATTTTTTGGATGAATTAAAAAAGGGAAGAACACCTAATCCTGATATTATGTGTAATAAATATATTAAATTTGATTGTTTTATAAAAGAAGCAGAAAAACTTGGAGCTGACTATATCGCAACAGGTCATTACGCCAAGATGGTTGATGGAGATTTATATCGTAGTAAAGATAGAAATAAAGATCAAACTTATTTCTTATCTCAACTAAGTAGAGAACAATTAAAAAATGTAATATTTCCTTTAGGAGATATAGAAAAACCAGAAGTTAGAAAAATAGCTGATAAGTATGATTTAGTAACTGCTAAGAAGAAAGATTCTACAGGAATTTGTTTTATTGGAGAAAGAAACTTTAAAGAATTTTTAAAAAACTATCTTCCTAATAAAGAAGGAGATATAGTTAATATAAATAACAATGAAGTAATTGGTAAACATATAGGATTGATGTACTATACTATCGGCCAAAGAAGAGGACTTGATATAGGCGGATATGAAAATAGAATGTTTGTAGTTGGTAAGAATCTAGATAAAAACATATTATATGTTGCACTAGGTGAAGATAATGAATATTTATTATCAGATAGTTGTCTTGTTGAAGATATTAATTTTAATTGTAGTAAAAGACCAACTGAATGTACTGCTAAATTTAGATATAGAGCAGAAGATGTTCCAGTACAAATAGAATATTTAGAAGATGGAAATCTTTTAGTAAAATATGATAATGTGAAATCAGTTACTCCTGGACAAGCATGTGTCTTCTATTTAGGAGAACAATGTATTGGTGGAGGGATTATCAAAGAAGTTAG
The DNA here is from genome assembly GCA_017541325.1 of Bacilli bacterium. Classification (GTDB taxonomy): domain Bacteria; phylum Bacillota_I; class Bacilli_A; order RF39; family UBA660; genus RUG11788. Next base: position 28,697 of record JAFXZI010000012.1, on the reverse strand, counting down.
AAAAAATCAAGAAAAACTTTGGTATCTACTATAGAATTTTACTTTACACTTGACATTGTCAACAAAAATGATAAAATTAAATTATGGAGGGTAAAAGATTATGGAAAAGTTAGGTAGCATATTAAATGAATTAGGTATATCAAAGGTAAGACTTGCTAAATATTTAGGAGTTTCTCGTCAAATGTTATATAATTATTTAGCACTACCATCACTTGCAGATTGGCCTAAGGAAAAAGTTACAAAATTATTAAGCCTATTAGATATTAAAGAAGAAAGTGACCTTGAAAATCTAAGTATTGATAGCAGTTATATAATGACAGTTGAAGGAAGACTTAATGATGGAGTTAAAGATTCAGGAGATCGTGAAATAATTGCTGATTTAAAAGGATTTAATAAAAAGGAACAAGAACTTCTTAGTGACATAATCAATTTATTAAAAGAAAAATTACAAGAGGATCAAACTAAAGAAACGTATAATGCATATTTGTATTTATATCATTATTTAAAAAGTATGGAGACAAATCCAGAATTAAAATATATACTTGCATATATGTCTAAATCAATGGGATTTACTGATCCAATGGAATTTGCATTTAACAAAGAACAACAATTTATTTTTGAGAGTATCTTATTCTCTGGATTAACACTATATAATAATGGTGGTGCATCTAAATCAAAACTTGCAGAATCACATCAAAGATTTGTTCAAGATATAGAACATAAGAATGAAGAGAAATTAAGTCGTACACAAGAACTTAATACTGCTAAAGTACAAGCATTAAGAGAATTAGGATATAGTGAAATAAATGAAGAAAATGCTAAAGAAGTATTAGAGAAAATAGCAGAAATTCAATCAAGAAAAGTCTAGATATCGAAAGATATCTTTTTTATTGTAATCTATCCTTTTAATATCTTGATATTTGTGATATAATATACAAGTATTTCCGCGCAAAAGGAGGGATAATATATGATAAATTTCAATTTTAAAAGAAAAAATAAAGGTATTCTTGATGAATTTAGATTAGTTAGAACCGAATTTGATGGAAAGATTGTTTTAGGTAAAGAAGAAGATAATATTCTGTATGGATCATTCCTATCTTCTAGTAGAGTAGCGAATATGTATGATTCTGATATGAAACTTATGGTCTTAGCTAAAGGAATAAATAAAGAAAAAAGTGATTCATTAGTTAGAGCATTAAGTGAATGGTTTAAAGAAGAGGATAATACAGATATTAATTCAAGAGAATTTAATTTAACTTTAATGAATGTTGTTAATGGTTTGAAAAGAATGGCTACAATACATTATCCAAGTGATGATAAAACGTCTCTTGGTTTTGCAATATCTAATGGCCGTGGAGATGCTGTTATATTTAATGTAGGTGGTTTAAATCATTATATAAAAAGACAATATGATGATTATTTAGTTGATGTTACAGCGTATGACCCAGCATCTACTGCATTTTCATCTCTTGAAGATACAAATGGTTCATTTTTCTATTACTCTGATGTAGAAGAAATATATACTGTACCAGAAGGTATTCCAGAGTATGATATACAAATAGCATCAGATTATAAAATAAGTGTTGGAGAAACAGTAAATCATATTCTATATATGTCTTCTTACTTAACAGAAGAATGCGTAGATAAAGGTGTTAATGTATTAAAGATAAGAAAAAGATAGTTATTAAACTATCTTTTATTTTGCTCAAATTAACTTCCTATAATTGATATTATGTTGCTTTTAAGCTATAATTATTTTTGAAATTATAATTAGTCCTAATCTCTATTAGAGAAGTAATTTTTTATGAGTTATGACTGGATTCAGTCTCATATTACATGATGAAATGTATGACAATACACATTCGTATCTGGATGTATACATATATAACCTTATTATATTATTTAAATAAGGTTAATACGCGCATTATAACCTTATATATATATTTAATAAGGTTATAATATAATAACCATATTATATATTAAATAAGGTATATATGTATGTATACGTATATATGAAAAACTACTCTATTTAGTTAGTAGTGGAGTACTACTAAATTTTTAGTAAAAGAGTAAATACTCTATTCAATAGGTTTACGGCAGAACTTACATACTCCTGTTTTTTCAGTTAACATGTTTGATGCTCCACAATGTGGACATTTAACTACATGAGTATTTTTTGCTCGTTCTTGCTTTTCTTTCATTTTAAGATCGTTTTCTTGACTTCTTTTATGTTCTTCTTCTACATACTCATCTATACCACTCTTTAGCTTATTTCCTACTCTATTTAGAATATAATTAATAATATAAGATAGAATTAAGAAAATAATTCCTAATGTAATTAATAACTTACTATATTTTATTAAATTAGGATATAATTCACTATTTATTACTTCATTTAAATATGGAATTTCTATTTTTAATTTAAATGTTTTTAATACTGAATTAATAATATTAGGTATTAAAATAATAAAACCAGTTATAACTAACGTAATTGGCATTTTAAAGGACTTTTCATCTCTTTTGATAAAATACCTGAATATCATTAAACAAACGCCTAAAAAGGGTAAAAAATAGAGTACAATTAGTATTACAGGAATACTACATAGTATTTTAAATAAATTATTATTCATATTTCTCCTCTATTAACTAAAAAGATAACTTATGTGTTATCTTTTTTATCTATATTCTCTTTTTCTTTATCAAGTTCTTCTACAAAACCAACTAGATCTTTATCAGGAATAGCAGATTCTATTAGTTTTTTACCAATACTACCTACTTTATTCTTATTCTTTTCACCTTCAAGTCTAGTATTATTACATCCATCTATCATTGAGTTTTTAAGACCAGTTAAATGCTTTAACTTATCGTCTACATTTCTCAAATTAGAAACGTCTTTTTTAGTTGATTTCTCATAATCGTGTCTAGCTGATGCATTTCTATATCTACCTTTCATAACAAAGAAATAGATAAATCCACCGGCTAAGAAGATTACACTATAATCATCTAAAATATTAGACATGAATGCAAAGAAACATAATATTTCAATTACAAACGAAATAAGAAATAACTTTGTATAGTTAATAGGTACACTACCCATAGTTTCTAATGTTCTAGCATTAACTGCTACATAGTGCATTAGATTCTTATCTTTTTGATAGTAACTATATAACCATACAGGAAGATATGCTGTTTTCCATTGTTGACCTTTTATTTTAAAGTCTTCTGTTTCCCAACATACTCCTCTATCATAATTTTTTAAATAATCGTTTGCAGCAAATCTAGCTACATCTTTAGATTGAGCATCAACTACATCTTTAAGACCTTCAACATTTGTATCTCTTCTTTCAGATGTATACCCATTTAGGTAATTTGCATTATATTTAACACAATTCTCAACATCAAAAGGCATTATAGAATTGATAATATTATTTGTTTTAGTTTTGTCTGAATTATCAAGTCTAGATGAGTTTGATTCAATAGATAATCCGTTTATAGCAATATCAAATTCTCTTTCTACATGATATCTATCTGCATCATATCTAGCTTCTCTTCTATTTTCACCAAGACTTACATAATACATTCTTGTTTGATGTTCGCCTTCTCCACTAAAGTTTGCATGGGCATTAACATCAATTAACATATATGGAAAATAAACTCCCATAACATTATCTGATTTGAATTCTTGAGTAAATACAGGATGAGCAAAAAATTTTCTTTTGCCTACAAACTCCTCTATTTTAGCTTTAGCTTGTTCTTTTGTAATAGAAAAAGGTAAAACAACATCTGGAACAGCTCCATTAGGAATTTGTTGATTAACTGAAAGAGTATTACGACACCAGTGACATCTAGCTTGTAATTGATCTTTAGTATCTATTACTACTTCTGCTCCACAACTACTACATTTAAATGTTAAAACATCTTTTGTATCTGCAACAATGTCGGTTGCTCCAGATGCTATAATTTGACCTTCTAATTTAGAAATATCTGTTTCTAGACCTTCTATTTTTTGTGGATCAAATTCGTATCTACAGAAATTACATCTTAAGCAACCCTTTTTGACATTGGTTGAAATGTCGGTAGAACCACACTTAGGACATTTATTTTGTCCATCTTGATTCCCGACGTCAGTTTTCACAATTTTTTTGTCAGTAGCTTCTTTTTTAGTTTCCCCTTCTACTACTTTTTGTGCAACTTCTTCTATTTTTTGCACCTTTTCATTTGTAGGCTTTTCATTCTTTATAGCCTCATCACTCATATTATAGTCCTAATAATTTTGCTTTAATTTGATTATATTCTTCTTCAGAAATAGCCCCAGCATCTAATAATTTTTTCATTTCTAATAATTTAGTTGTTGGATCTTCTCCTGGAGCAGCTTCTCCAGTAGCTTCAGCATTTCCTCCAAAGTTAGGTTGGTAAGATGAACCAGTGTTAGGTTGTTGCATAGCACCCATCATACCACCAGCTGCATTCATACCCATACCCATGAATGCCATACCAGCTCCACCACCGTTTTCACCAGCAGCTTGAACTCCACGAGCAACAGATTGTTGCATAAATGAATTTCCACGAGCACCAGATAAGGCATCAGCTTTCTTAACATCACTCATTAGAGCCTTAGTATCTTCATCGTATTCAATGGCAAGTATTGCAGTTTTAACGATTTTTAAACCACGATCACTTTCCCATTGATATCCTTCTTCAACAGCTTGAGATAAGCTTTGAGCAAATCCAATTTGATCTCCTTGAATCTTACTCATTCTGTTTCCTTTAAAAGGATCATTTGTATAATTTGAGAATGCAGCAGATAGACTTCCTACTACTTCATTAAATAATTGACTAGCAGCGTCATTATCTAAATCAGCAAAGTCAAATACTGGTGCATTTGGTTGTAAATATTGTGTTGGAACATAGTTCTTAACAAATAATAATGGATCAACAATCTTTAATGTATAAGTACCACGAGTTACTGCACCTACTTGTGTACCAAAGAATGCATCATCCCAATAAATTTCTGATTGAGTACCAAATTTGTTATTTGGAATTTCTTTTAAATTAACATAGAATGCTAATTGTTGGCTTCCAGCTTGTCCACCAAATTTTACTTTATCCCATGAAGATTTAATAAGTGATGAAACTATACCATCTCCAGCAAATAAAGATTGAGAATTAGGATCATCTGATTTAAATTCATATCCTCCTGGTTCAGCTATCATACCAGTAATTTGTCCGTCTTGTAATGTAATAAGAGCAGTTCCTTCTGGCACTAAAATTTTACTATTATTAGTAATGATATTTTCGTTACCTTTAGTATTCTCTCCTCTTCCATTGTTAGTTCCTTTTGGTACAGCTTGATATAATGCTGCAGTTGCAGGAACACCATCTTTTGGCATGTAATAATCTAGCCATTGATCTGCAAATGTACCACTTAGGGCACCTCCAAACGCTTTAATAAATCCCATTTTTATACCTCCGTTTTTAAGATTTTTAAGCGAATAGAAATATATTCCATATTTATACCTATTCAAATTTAGTATAGCATATTTTTTTTATAGCTGTATACTTTTTTCCACAAAAAAAGAAGTATTATCTACTTCTTCCTTCACTTTTTTCAAACGATTCATCTGAATCAAAATCATCACTTGTAGTATATGCAATTTGTACAGAAGTATCAGAAAATCTACTATGCATACGAGTAACTATATATTTTGGATTATCTCTTCTAATAGCTGTTTGACATTTTGAACATCTACATAATTGAACCATACCTTGAAATTGTTGAGTAAATCTAGTTAAAACTGGTTTTGTTCCTTCACAAGGCATCATTGCAATTAATTCAGAATTTGGATCTATTTCAGTATCATCATCAAATTTTCTTGGAATAAAAGTAATTCCAGGGTATGTTTCAACATAGTTAGGATCATAAACAGTTATTGATCCAACTATTTGTCCGTTTTCATCTTTCATTCTTTCTGCCATTTTACGAGCTAGAGCTGGAACAGGACCTCCTCCTATTTCAACAATATGTTTTCCTTTTAATGGACCATATGTCTCTTCATATTTATCAAGCAATTGATCATATGGATCCATTCCTTCTGGATAACAATCAAACCATGAATATAATTGATTAAAATATGTATTATCTACATCAGGATGTTCGAAACGATATGATAATCCTTCAATAAGGAAATCTGAAATATAAGGTGGACTTGAATAATCCTCCCATTCAATACGATCAGCATAGTAATCTCTTCCCATTGGAGTATCATTATATGCATCTTTGTGATCTAAAATAAAATCAATTATTTGTTGTTTCTTTTCTTCATCTAAGTGTCCCATAAAAACCTCCTATTTTAATAATTCTAAGAAACTTTTTCCGATTACTGGAGCATCTATTTCAAAATTTTCAGCAATAGTTGCAGCAATATCAGCCATTGATTCTAATGGTTCTAATTTAGAAGGTTCTTTGAAGTTCCTTCCATATATTATTACTGGAACATTTTCTCTTGTATGAGCGTTTCCAGAGAAAGTTGGATCGTTTCCATGATCAGCAGTAATAATAAATAAGTCATCATTATTTAATTTATTAAGAATCATAGGTATTTCTACATCTAAATCTTCTATTGCTTTACCGTATCCTTCTACGTCTCTATTATGTCCATATAAAGTATCAAAATCACTTAAATTAGTAAGACATAACCCAGTAAAATTCTTCTCCATAATATCAGTTAATTTATTAATAGTATCTATATTATTTTTAGATCCTTTAATTATTTTAGTAATACCTTCTCCATCAAATATAGATGCAATCTTACCAATAGATATTACAGATAAATCTTTATCTTCTAAACTATTTAAAATAGATTTAGCAGGTGGTTTAACAGCAAAGTCTACTCTATCAGAATTAATAAATTTATATTTACCATTTTTACCATTAAATGGACGAGCAATTACACGAGCAATTTGTAAGTCTTCATCCATAGTAATCTTTCTGATTTTTTCACAAAATGTATGTAATTTACTGATTGGTACTATATCTTCATGAGCAGCTACTTGAAGTGTTGAGTCGGCTGATGTATAAACAATTAATGATCCATATGCCATATGACGGTCACCTAATTCGTTAATTATTTCTTCTCCATTACCAACTTTATTTCCAATTACTCTTTTTCCAGTAGCTTGTTCAATTTTATCAATCAAACTAATTGGGAAACCACTTTCACTAAAAGTTCTAAATGGTACTTCATTTTTTATACCAACTATTTCATAATGACCTGTTAGGCTATCTTTTCCAATATTAGTAGGTTTTGCAATAGTAAAATAAGCATCTACATTTTCTTTATCTTCTAAAGTTAATGTATTTAAAAAACCTAATTTTTCTAAATTTGGAATATATAAATCATATTTTTCCATTATATGTTTTAATGTATTACAGCCATTATCTCCATATTTATCAGCATCTTGTGCTTCTCCAACACCAAGGGAATCTAAAATAAGCACAAATATTCTTTTGAATTTCACCTAATCACTCCTTTGTACTTCTAGGATGATATTCTATATATTCTTCTCTAATTTTATTATTTGATATATGAGTATATATTTTAGTAGTTGCTATATCAGAGTGACCTAAAAGTTCTTGTATACTCCTTAAGTCAGCTCCATAATCAAGCATATGAGTTGCAAAACTATGTCTTAATGAATGAGGAGATACATCTTTATGTATTCCTTTTTCCATCAGAAGTTTCTTAATTATTTTAAAGAAACTAAAACGACTAAGTCTTGTTCCTTGATTATTTAAATATAAATATTCACAAGTCTTATTTTTAAGAAGTTGTCCTCTTACTTCTAAATAATTATTTAAAGACTCTAATGTATACTCACCAACTGGTACAATACGTTCTTTGCTTCCTTTACCAAGAACTCTTACAATACAGTTTTCTACATCTAAATCACCTATTTTTAAATCAAGTAATTCAGTAACTCTAAGTCCAGTTGCATACATTAATTCTAACATGGATTTATTTCTATAGTCAATTGGAGTAAGGCACTTGATATCTAGTAAACGATCTACTTCATCTACTGATAAAACATTAGGTAATTTCTTACGAAGTTTAGGTCTTTCTATTGTTTCTGATACATCTACATCTATCTTTTTAGTTTGATATAAATAGTTGTGAAAAGCTTTAATTGTCGTTAATTTACGAGCTATAGTACTAGGTGTATCAGATTTATTTAAATATTCTATATAATGTTCTATATCATCTTTAGATATATCATTAGTAGTAAAGATTTTCTTTTTTTCTAAGTATTCTCTATACTTTTCTAAGTCTCTTAAATAAGACATTTTAGTATTCTTACTAAGTCTCTTTTCAAATTCAATATAATTAATAAAATCTTCAATATCTTTTTTCATATTATCACCTAACTAGATTATCTACTCTAATATAATTATATTATATCACTTAAACTTTCTTTTTTACATGTATTAGACATCAGATGAATATTAATTTGTAAACAAAAAAAGTAGTTTTTAACTACTTTTATTATTCATTGTACCTATTTTTTTAACTGGAACATATTCAAATTCACGATATAGAATACATGAATGATTATCATCAGATACTATTGCTTTTTGATATATATTTCTATCTAATTTATCTACTTCTGAATAGATAGATTTTTCATTTTCAAATGTACTAACTAATTCATATTGAGATCCTACTCCATCAACTGGTCTTTTTCTTGCCCACAATTCATACATAATATCATCTAATTCAATCTAGTGAACTCTTCTCCTTCTGTATTTTTAATAATTATGTTTTCTTGTGAAGTAGGAAATTCTACTATAATTGTTGGATAAGTAAATGCCATAGTAACAGTATCTCCTTTTTTGGGTTTTATTTCTTTTACAATTATTTCTGTTTTATCATCTATTCTTTTTACTTTATCAATTTCTAGACTATATCCACCAGTATTTTGTTCTCCCATACAAATTATATAGAAATATGGTGCATTAGGTTCATTTAAAGTATCTATATAGTATCCTCGTTTTTTAGTATCTAAATATTTACCATTAAAATCTCCTCTAATAAAATAATCCTTATTCTCTACTAATAAATTTTTATCATTTGGTTTCTCTACTTTCTTATTACATCCTGTAATAACAAATACACTTAAAATTATTAATAATATATATATTTTCTTTTTCATATTATCACCATACTAATTATAACAAACAAAAAGAACTATCTCTAGTTCTCTTTAACGAATTTATTAAATTTATTTATTTCTGGATTAGATAAATCAGTATCAGCTAGTTTTTCTAATATTCTCTTTTGTTCTCTATCTAGAGAATATGGAGCTTGAACATCTAATATGATATACATATCTCCTTTATGTCTATTAGTTTCATTTTTTACTCCTTTTTCTTTTATTCTTTGTTTATCTCCAGAATTAGATCCAGCTGGAATATTTAGTTTTATATTACCATAAATAGTAGGTATTGTTTTTTTACAACCAAGTGCAGCTTCTGCGATAGTTAATGGTACTTTTAAGTAGATATCATCATCTACTCTTTGGAAGAACTTATGTTCTTTTACATAGAACTCTAAATATAAGTCTCCATTTGGACCACCATTAGTTCCCGCTTCACCTTTACCAGTAAGTCTTAATCTATTTCCAGAATCAACTCCTGCTGGTATTGTTACTGTAATAGTTTTATTTCTAGATATTCTTCCAGTTCCACTACAATGTTTGCATGTTTTTTTAAATGTTCTTCCACTACCTCCACAGTCTGGACAAGTAGATTGAGACATAAAACTACCAAATATGCTTCTTTGTTGAGATGTTATAGTACCACTTCCATGACATCTAGAACATGTTTCTTCATCAAACCCACCTTTACCTGAACACTCATCACATTCTTCTACTACATTAAGGTTTAATTCTTTATCACAACCAAATATAGCTTCCTCAAAGTCTAGTGTAACTTTAATTAATCGGTCTGCGCCTCTAGTTTTAGCATTTCTTCCTCTTCCACCACTAGAACCAAATCCGAAACTGTTTCCAAAAATATTATCAAATATATCAGAAAAATCAAAATCTTGAGCATTAAATCCAGAGAATCCAGAAGCTCCACTAAATCCTTGGGAACCATCAAATGCAGCAGACCCATATTGGTCATATTGTTTACGTTTAGTCTCATCAGAAAGTACTGAATAGGCTTCTTCACATTCTTTAAATTTTTCTGCAGCATTTTCTTCTTTTGAAATATCTGGATGGTATTTCTTAGCTAGTTTTCTAAAAGCACTTTTTATTTCATCTTGAGAAGCATCTTTAGATACACCCAAGACGTCATAATAATCCCTTTTCTCTGCCATATTAATCCTCCTTTTCTATTTTTCTATATAAATCAATCATATCTTCATAATATTTAATAGCATTTAAATATACATCTTTTTTAGTTAAATCTATTCCAAGTATCTTAAATGCATCAATTGGCCAAACATCTCCACCAGTACTTAGGAATTTAATATAATTATTTAACATATCTTTATTTCCATCTAATATTTCTTTTGCTACTGAAGATGCTACTGCAATACAAAATGCATAAGAATATAAATAGAAAAACATATAGTAATGACTTCTTCTTATCCATCCTAATGACGAATAATTATCGTGTTCTACTTTATTTCCATAATATTTTTTTACTGCATCCAAAGTAATATTATTCATATAATCTTTAGTAATTGTACCATCTTTTTCTACTAATTTATAGAAATCTTCTTCTATATGACCTTCCATAACAGCACCATATAAATTAGAATTTATTACATTAATAATATTATTAATACCAGATAGTTTTTCTTCTTTAGTTTGTCCATTTTTAGCTAAATAAGAACTTAATAAACATTCGTTTGTTAAAGATGCAACTTCACATACTAAAGATGAAACATGACGATTTTGTAATGGATTGTTTTCTGATACAAATTGATGATGTACATTATGTCCACCTTCATGAATAATAGTAGAAACTGAATCTAAATCATAATTATAACTCATTAAAATTCTAGAATCTTTATCTAAAGTTGCAAATGAATAAGCTCCTGAACATTTTCCTTTATACTCTGCATAATCTATATATTTATTATCAAATATCTTTTTAAAATGTTTATAGTATTCTTCGCCTAAAGGTTTAACTGCATTTAAACATAAATCTTGGGCATCTTCTATAGAATACTTTTTATTATCTTTAGTTAATTCTAAAGATAAATCATATGGATATAATTTATCAAATCCTTTTATATTTTTTAATAAATCTAAATATTTTTGAAAAGCCTTTGTATTTTCTTCAACAGTATCTCTTAAAGTATTATATGCTTCTTTTGGCATATTTTGCATAAATAATTTATGATCAAAACAAGAACTATATTTTTTTATTCTATCTACTGCTACTTGTCCTTTTACATAAGAATTAAGTAATTGTGCTGACATAGTACTATATTGATCTAATACTTGATTGAATTGATTTCTAACACTCTTTCTTAAGTTCCTATCTTCATTTTTCATAAATACTCTATAATTTGTTGTAGTAAGTACTTCTTCTTTACCATCAACTATAACTGTTCCATAATTATTTAAAGTATTTAACATAGTACTAGACATATCTTCAAAATGATCCATTGCACTACTTACTTCATTAATAATTACTTCTTCTTTTTCAGATAGTACATGTTCTTTGTTACGATATATCTTATCTAGATTTACTTTATATTCTTCTAGTTTTTTATTGCTTTTAAATAAACCTTTATACTTAGATTCACTTAAACTTAATAATTCTGGTTCAAAGAAACAGACATTAGTCGAATAAGTAGTTAATAGTTGTTCTATTTTATCTTTTCTTTCAATTGAAGAAGATATACCAAGTTCTTGGTCATTTATTAAATATGCATAAATATATAAATTATCTAATCTAGCATTTATATGAATGTCTTTATTTAAAAATTCATATAGTTTATTAGAGTCACTTGTACAACCTACATATTCTTTTAATTTATTAACTTCTTGTTTTACAAGATTAAATTCTTTTTCCCATTCTTGATCATTTTTAAAAAATTCTGTTAAATCCCATTTATATTTTTCTGGTACATCTTTTCTTGATTTATATTTATTCATAGTAGCCCTTTCTTATACAAGATAAAGTTCTAGCTTAAACTAGAACTTATCTTTTTATTATATTATTCTTCTTCGTAGTCAGCTTCTTTTACATCGTCTTTTTTGTCATCATTATTTTCATTTGCTTGAGCTTCTTGTTGTTCTTTAGCAATATTTTCATATACTTTAGTAGCTAGTGCCATAGCTTTTTCTTGAAGAGATTCTTTCTTTTCTTTAATTTCATCGATGTCATCACCTTCAAGAGCTTCTTTTAATTCTTTAACTAAATCTTCAGCTTCTTCACGTTCTTTATCAGTAATCTTATCACCTAAATCTTTTAGAGATTTTTCAGTTTGGAATACTAATTGTTCAGCATCGTTTCTTGTTTCGGCTTCTTCTTTACGTTTATCATCTTTTTCTTTATTTTCTTCTGCTTCTTTCATCATTCTTTCTACTTCTTCATCAGATAGATTAGTTGATGCAGTAATTGTAATAGATTGTTCTTTGTTAGTTCCTAAATCTTTTGCTTTAACATTTACGATACCATTTGCATCAATATCAAATGTTACTTCGATTTGTGGTACTCCACGAGGTGCAGCAGGAATTCCAGTTAATTGGAAGTTTCCTAAAGATTTATTATCAGCTGCCATTGGTCTTTCACCTTGAAGTACATGAATATCTACTGCTGGTTGGTTATCTGCTGCAGTTGAGAATATTTGTTTCTTACTTGTTGGAATAGTAGTATTCTTTTCAATTAATACTGTCATAACTCCACCTAGTGTTTCAAGTCCAAGAGAAAGTGGTGTTACATCTAGAAGTACGATATCATTAACTTCTCCAGTTAATACTCCACCTTGAATAGATGCTCCCATAGCAACAACTTCATCTGGATTAACTTCACGAGATGGTTCTTGCTCTAGTTCTTTCTTAATAAGCTCTTGAACCATTGGGATACGAGTAGATCCACCAACTAATAATACTTTATCAATATCTTTTTTCTTAATCTTAGCATCTTTAAGAGCTTGTCTTACAGGTCCTAAAGTAGATTCTACTAAATCTCTTATTAAATCTTCAAATTTAGCTCTACTTAAAGTCATATCTAAGTGAAGAGGTCCATCTTCTCCTTGAGATATAAATGGTGCAGATATTTGAGTTGTAGTCATACCAGATAAATCTTTCTTAGCTTTTTCTGCAACTTCTTTTAATCTTTGCATAGCCATTTTATCTTTACTTAAATCAACTCTATTTTCTTTCTTGAATTCTTCTACCATCCAGTCCATGATACGTTGGTCAAAGTCATCTCCACCAAGTTTATTATTACCAGCAGTAGATTTAACTTCAAATACACCGTCACCTAAGTCTAGAACAGATACATCGAATGTTCCTCCACCTAAGTCATATACAAGTACTGTATGTGCATTTTCTTGTTTATCAAGTCCATATGCTAAAGCTGCAGCAGTAGGTTCATTAATAATTCTTTCTACTTCAAGTCCTGCAATCTTACCTGCATTTTTAGTAGCTTGTCTTTGTGAATCGTTAAAGTATGCTGGTACAGTAATAACTGCTTTAGTAACTTTTTCACCTAAATAATCTTCTGCATAACTTTTTAAATATGTAAGAATCATAGCAGATATTTCTTCTGGTGTATATTTTTTACCATCTAACTCAGTTTTCTTACTTGTTCCCATTAATCTTTTAATAGAAGAAACAGTGTTTGGATTAGTTAATGCTTGTCTTTTAGCAGCTTCTCCAACTATTCTTTCTCCATTTTTAAATGCAACTACTGAAGGAGTAGTTCTGTTTCCTTCTGGGTTTGGAATTACATGTGCTTCTCCACCCTCTAATACAGCGACACAACTGTTAGTTGTACCTAAGTCAATACCAATTATTTTACTCATATTTCATTTCTCCTTTAATCTAATTTATTTACTTTTACAGAGGCAGGGCGTATAACTCTACCATTTAATGTATAACCTTTAATTAGTACTTCAAGTACTATATTGTTTTCTTTTTCTTTGTTTTGTTCAACTAGCATAGCTTGATGCATATTAGGATCAAAGATTACTCCTTCTGCAGGTATTTCTTCAACTCCATAACGTTTTAATGTATCAAGCAAACTATTATAGGTTAATTTAAATCCATCTAAGAATTTAGATAAAGCTTCATCTTTAGAATTAGCTAGCTTTATTGCTCTTTCAAAGTTATCTAGTACTGGAATGATTTCTAGTATTAAATCTTGATTAGCAAATTTTAATCTATTAATTACTTCTTCATCTTTTCTTTTACGATAATTAATTAACTCTGCTTGAGATTGTTTAACTTTATTTTCTAATGTTTCAATTGTATTTTTTAGAATAAGTATTTCTTCTGATTCTCCAGATTCTTCAATTAATTCTTCTTCTGTTTTTACTTCTTCTGTTGGAGTCTCTTCTACTTTTACTTCTTTTTCTTCCATCACTTTCTCCTATCTTTCTATTTGCTCTTTTATATATTCTAGTAAACTTACTACACGATCATATTCCATTCTCTTAGGACCAATTACTACAAGTTTTCCTTCTTCTGTAGGGGTCTTATAATTAGTCTCAATTACAGTCATATCTTCATCAATATTATTTTCTTTACCAATAAATATATTAATATCTTTATTTGATTCAGAAATATTTACATTTTCAAGAATTTCATTATCATCTATTTTTTCTAATATATTACTTACTTTTTCAAGATTAGAAAATTCTTTGTGTTTTAATAAGTTTCCTCTTCCCATAACATCTACATTTTTACTAGTAAAGTTATTAAATACATTGTAGAAAGCATTATATAATTTTTCATGTTCTTCTACATAATTACCAATAATAGGTTTAATTTCATATTCTAGTTTAGATGCTACTTCATCTATTGGTGTACCTACTATCATATTATTGATTAGATTAACTGTTTTTTTAACATCATCTAAGTCAACATTTGGAATATAAACATTTTTATGTTCTACATATCCTGTATTTGTTACTACAATAACTGCTAGGTTATCATTATTAATAGGGACTACGCTTATTTCCTTTAGTGTGTTATCATGTGAAGCTCCACCTAATTTCATTGACGTATAATTAGTCATTTCTGAAATTAGTTTTAAGCTTTCATTAACACAATCATTTAGTTGTAATTGATTATTCTTAAAGATAATTTGTAACTTTAACATATCTTCAGCACTCATCTTTTTTAGTTCCATTAAATTATCAACATAGTATCTATACCCTGCTTCAGATGGAATCCTACCAGATGAGGTATGAGTCTTTTCGAGAAGGCCTAACTCTTCAAGACTAGCCATTTCACTTCTTACTGTTGCTGATGAACATTTAAGTCTATCACATATTTCTTTAGAACTGATTGGTCTTGCTGAATCAATATATTCTTGTACTATTATTTTTAAGACTTCTTTTTGTCTATCGGTAAGCATACATCTACCTCCTAGCACTACTACTATACAAGTGCTAATTTAAGTATACTATTTTTTTAGCACTTGTCAACATATATTGCTAATTTTTTTTTAAAATAAAAAAAAGACTATTATAAGCCTTTATATTTTTTTACATATTCCACAACATTTAACTCTGGATGTTTTTTCTTATATTCATTTAACATATTATTATCTGCATCAATTAATTTTATAAAAATATAACCATTATCAATATTAAATTTGTTTAGTAATGCTTCTAATGTATACATTTCTTCATTATTCCAATAATAGATTGGTTTTTTTTCTTCATTTGCTTTTGTTTGTCCATATTCATAATGCCATGCTTGAACTTTTATTTTTGTATTATCTTGATATACATAAAAATTAAATCCACTTTCTAAATAATATTCTTTACAAAAGTTCTCTTCTTCTTGAAGATATTTTAATAAAGTATCATAATCTATAAGATAATGGAATGGATATGGGTTATCTTTGTCTTTTATTACAGTACTTGAAAAAATAATTGGAAGAACCCAAATAGCAAGAATTCCTATAGAAAAAGCTTGCTTATTCCAATTATCCCATTGTGGCATTGTTAGTAAAGTTATAATAAGAGGAACTAAAAAAATTAAAATAATCAATTTCCACTTATTTTTTCTTGAAACATATATATACATATCATCACCATATTAATTATATTATAAAAAATAAAAAAAGACTATAACAAGTCTTTAATTATCCTATTTTTAAAACATCTGCTTTTTCAGTTTTATTAAATCCATATTTACTATTTATTACTTCGTTAATTGAATTTGTATTCCATACAGGACTACTTCCAAGCACTTCACTGCTTGATACATATAGTCTTAGAATTGGTCTTTCTGGATCCCTTTGTTTAAATAGATTAATTCTTTCTTCTCCTACTACACCAAAGTAACAACTGTTAGTATCATTTTCACTTGTTGCAAAATCTACTAGACCATTTTGTTCACTTAAAGTAAGAGTTTCCCATCCCTCTAAATCATATATTTCTTTTTCTTCTTTAGTAATTGGAACTACAGTCTTAGTTTCTGCAACTAGTTTTGGTCTTTTAATTTTAATTAGACCATTCATATAGTCTTGTAAGCTTGTTCCTCCAGCAATAGTAATACTTTCTTTAACAGTCATAGAATCTGAAGATTCAATTCTAAATATTGGTTTATCTGTATTATATGTTATTGGACCATCTTCAACAGGAATAAAATATTTAATTATATCATGTTGTTCTAAAGCCCAACAATTAGAACCAATTGGATCATAATATCTTTGTCTTGGTTTACCAATATTGATTGTTCCAATATTTCCATCTAAATCTCTTTTTGCAAATAATACATATAAATTTGGATATCTTGCTAATATTTCTTCTCTTGGAAGAAAATCATTAACAGGTGTTAAAACAAGTGTTCCTAAATCAAATTTTATCATATATCCCCCTTAATTCAAAAACGTCCATATTTTAACACGATAATAAGAAAATGTCAATTATTAAAAAAAAGACTCTTATACATAAGAATCTTTATTTACCTCTCAATAATTTAATTATACCATAAAATAGCATTTTTTTCAAGTTTGCTACCTATAATACTCCCAGTAAGCAAATTTCTTAACTTTTGCTTTTCTTATATCTATTCTATAGATTGCAATTAAAGCAGATATTAGTTCTACTGCTGAATCAACAACTCCAACATATGCTTCAACATGTAAGTTATATACAATCCAGCTTAAAGCAGCGACTGCTGCAATAATACGATATGCTTTCATATTTCCTATAAATAATGCTAAGAAAAAAGCAATACTAATCACTACTGGAATAATACTATAATAATCCACATATGACATATATCCAAATATTAATATTAATATAATAAATATTACTGCTCCATATAATGGAAATTTCATTTTCTTTTTATGACACACATAAAATATAACAGATCTTGATATACCAAAAAGACTATTATTAACTCCAGCATAAGCATTAAGCATAAGATATTCTAATGCATAGAATGTATTTGCAATCATTTGAAATTTAAGAATCTTCTCTTTCTTTTTAAATTGAAGAGATGCAACATATAAAACAAATGCAATTAACGCAAATACTTGAGCTATTATTTCAGTATATGTCATAATATCTTAATCTCCTTTAAATGTTTTATAAAGGCTTTAACAGTAAATTGAACAAATTCATCAATACTATTTATATCATATAAAACATTTTCTTTTTTTTCAGAATTTTCTATTATAATACCCATTTGATCAATTATTATTTTAATATTATCAATAGGAATTTCTTCTATATTACTTTTAATAATAGGTGCTTCTTCATAAAATAAAGATAAATCTAAGTTATATCTTTCTATTAGTTTTATATTTAGATTAGTATATTCTTGATATACTTCACTTATTACTTCATCAAAAGGCATTTCTTTACTATGTCCATCTCTATAGTATAGTGTTTCTCCTATTTGATATTTTAATACATAAAAACCATACCAAAGAAAATCAGTAAATAAGTGGCAATAATAACCAAGATTAAAACTATTATCTAAAGAATCTTTATATTTAAGTAAAAAGGCTTCTAAATCTGGAACATTATTATCACCATTTATGAAATGAGTATCTTTCTTCTTTTTTCCAATTTGTTTTGCGATATCAGGTGCAATGCTTCCAAGAATAAATTCTTTTTCATTTTTTTGTAATATTTTATTAGCTTCTTTTGCAACACTAATATGTATAAGTGCAGATGCCATATCATCACCATAATTAATTATATCACAAAAATAAAAAAACGACATAGTCGTTTAATTATAATTATTTCTATTCATGTCATTTCTAATCATGTTGCTTCCATCAGTATTCATAACTTGCTTAGCTGGTCCTGTATTAGTATTAACTACAGAATCCATTGTTTTCATACCAGCAATATTACTACTATTATGATTACTAATACCAGCTACATTATTAGGATTTTGTTTAATACCAGCAACACTAGATGGCCCTCTATTAATACCAGCAATATTTCCAGAGTTCATTATTTGTGATGAATTTCTAAAATGATTAGCATTACCATAACTATTGAAGTTATTATTATACATAATTATTCCTCCTCTATTTTAAAATTAGAAATTGATCCGTCTTCATTAAGTATTTTATTTACATTTTCTTCTGCTTTTTTAAGTTTTTCATCGCATACTTTAGCTATTTTAATAGCTTCTGTAAACTTAGCAATTGCATCATCTAAATTAACATTTCCACTCTCTAATTCTTTTACTATATTCTCTAAATTAATTATATTTTCTTCAAATGTTAATTCTTTAGTATCTTCTTTTTTCATATATCCTCCTATAAAACTTGAGTATTAATTTTACCATCTCTAAATTCTATTTCTAGATGATCACCCTTTTTTATATCCTTTTTGTCACTTATAACTGCATTATTAATTCTAGTAATACTATATCCTCTTTTTAAAGTAGCTAAAGGATTTATTATATCTAGTTTATTAATTAATAATGTATATCTATTTATATTATAATCTAATACTTTTCTCGTATTAAATAGTAATTTATCTTTTAAGTGTAAATATTCTATTTCTTTATCTTTATATATTAACTTTGGATTATTTAATATGTAGCTAGTTTTTAAATTATTAAGTTTTTCTTTATTATTATTTAATATATTAAGTATATTTAATTTTAATCTATCTAATAAATTATCAAAGTTTTGTTCTTTTATTTCATATATATTCATTGGATTTTTTAAAACATAACTTTCTTTTAAACTATTAAGATAATCTTTTTTTGTCTTGATAATAGTATTTGTACTTTTATTAAGTCTTATATATATTTGCTTTAAATAATTATAAAAATCAGTCATATTAGGAACAGCCATTTCAGCAGCTCCTGTTGGAGTTGGTGCGCGTAAGTCACTTACAAAGTCTGATATTGTATAATCTATTTCATGTCCTACAGCTGAAATAATTGGAGTTTTACAAGCATATATCGCACGAGCAACAATTTCTTCATTAAAACACCACATATCTTCGATAGAACCACCACCACGACCAAGAATAATTACATCAAGATCAAAGTCCTCTGTTCTTTTTAAGTTACGAACAATGTCTTCTGCTGCTTCTTTTCCTTGAACTAATGATGGAAATAAAAGAGTTTCAGCAATTGGCCATCTTCTTTTAATTGTCGATAATATATCTTTAATAGCGGCACCAGTAGGAGCAGTAATAATACCTATCTTTTTAGGCATTTTAGGTATTCTTTTTTTATGTTCTACCGAGAATAATCCTTCTGCTTCTAATTTCTTTTTTAATTTTTCAAATTCTATATATAAATTACCAATTCCATCTTCGATCATTTCAGACACATATATTTGATATCCACCTGTTGCTTCATATACACTAATTTTTCCAATAACTAGTACTTTAGAACCATCTACAGGTTCAAATTTTAATTTAGAAGCATTGCCTTGAAACATAACTGCATTAATTCTAGAGTTTTCATCTTTAATAGTAAAATATAAATGTCCTCTACTATGAGCTTTAAAATTTGATATTTCTCCTTTTAGGCATACTCTCATTAAATTAGGATCATTATCCATTTTATATTTGAGATATCTACTTAACTGTGTTACGGTTATGTAATTATCTTCCATTTTCTACCTCTTCATGATAAATCTTATCAAGTGTTGCATTAATCATAGATGTTACTTTTTCATCACTATATTTTTTAGATAGTTCAATAGCTTCATTAATAACTACTAATGGTGGTGTATCAGTATACATTAATTCATAGATTCCAATTGATATAATTGCTTTATCTACTTTAGATAAACGATCTATCTTCCAGTCCAATAAATATTTATTAGCTAGTTTTATAATATCTTTTTCATGTTCGATTACACCATTTACAAGAGTATCGACAAAGTCGTTTTCTACTTCTAATAATTCTTTAATTATATTTTTAATATCATATTCAATATTAGAATTATCATAGATATATTTTTGATATAGAGTTTGCATTGCAATTTCTCTTAATTCACTCCTGTTTTTCATAAACATCACCAACATAATTTTATCATATAAAAAAAATAAAGTCATTAGACTTTATTTTTTACTTTCTAAATAATCAAATAATGTCATTTGTCCTGGAAAAGTACCAAGTTTCTTTTGTTTACTTGCAGGCTCTTCTACCTTTTTAGGAGTTGTTTTTCTTGGTTGAGCAGGTATATAAATACTTGGTTGTTTAACTGCTTCTCCTAAATCATATGCTTTTGTAAAACGATATATTTCTCTAAAGTTCTTATATGACTCTAAAGACTTAACAATATCACTTCTAGCATCTCTTAAATCTTCTTCAAGGGCCATACTAAAGTAATATCCTCTAGAATTTGTTATTTTACCATTATGATATTCTGCTATAAAACTAATTAAACTTTCAGGAATTGAATAATCAAATGAACTATATCCATCTGAAATTTTAGCTGCTTTAATTAAATCAGGTACGAAATTAGATCCATCAGCTTCTAGTCTTTCTAAAAATTCATAAATAAATGAATAAGCATCTTTATCATTTTCATAAATCTTATCACCCTCTACTCTAGATGCAATTCCTTGCAATGTTTCATCGTTAGTAGTAGGTTTTAATCTTTTTAAATCTTTACTATAGAAATAACCTATATGTGTTTTTTCTAATTTATAACTAAATAAAGGTACTTTTAATCCATCTAAAAATTCTGCTAAATCATGTGCTTCACATGTCATTGCATCAAAATATGCTAGTGTTGCTGGTGGAGTTGCTTTTTTACGTAAGTCACTCGCTTGTATTAATGATAATTGAGGAACTCTAGTTAATACTGCTTCTCCATCTTTAATAGTAACAACGGTTTGAGCATATTCAAACCTATTTTGTAAGAAAAATCTGTATCTATTTACTGCCATAACCAAACCTCCTTTTTTCACGCTACATTATACTATAATATGTAAAAAATGTCAAATGTTTTACAAGTTTTAAGACAAATTACCTATTTATTATACGTTAATTGGATCTATATCAATGTCTAGTTTGACTGTTGATAAACTTTTATAATGTTCTTGTAATTCTATTAATGTAGGATATAAATTATCTTCATATTTATATTTTATTATTATATTAAAACGATAATTATTATTTATTCTAAAGACATTTGCAATCGATGGACCTAATATAATTGAACTATTTAATCTCTTATGTAATAGATTAGATACTTTATTTATTTCATCTTTAGCCGTTTCATAATTTTTACCTATTATTTTAATACTAACTAAATAATAATATGGAGAATATTTTAAATCTTTTCTTATTTTCATTTCTGTTTTGAAAAAATCTATATAATTATTATCTTTGGCATATTTAATTGCATAATGATCAGGATTATGTGTTTGAATTATAACTTCTCCATCTTTTTCTCCTCTACCACTACGACCTGATACTTGAGATAATAATTGATAAGTATATTCACTACTTCTAAAATTAGGAAACATTAATGAAATATCACTATTTATTATTCCTACAAGTGTTACATTAGGAAAATCTAATCCTTTTGCTATCATTTGAGTTCCAAGTAGAATATCATATTTTCCTTCTCCAAAATCACTAATAATTTTTTCATGTGCACCTTTTCTACTAGTTGTATCTAAATCCATTCTAACTACTCTAGCATCAAATTCTTTAGCTATTTCTTCTTCTATTTTTTGAGTTCCTACTCCAAGTGGAGATAAACTCTTTTCATGACAATTTGGACAAGTATCTTTTAATTTATTTGCATAACCACAGTAATGACATCTAAGCATTCCACTTGTTTTATGATAAGTTAAACTAATATCACAATTAGGACATTTTTCTACATATCCACAATTATTACATAAAACAAATGATGCATATCCTCTTCTATTTAAGAATAAGATTACTTGTTCTTTTTTATTTAATTTTTCTTCTATTTTATCGTGTAATAATTTTGAAAAATAACTAATCTTATTTTTTTCTTTATTCATATCTACTATTTCAATTTTAGGCATTTTAATACCTGTTGCACGTTTTTTTAGTTCTAGTAATTTATATACCCCTTTAATTGCTTTAGAATAGGATTCTAGCGAAGGAGTAGCACTACCTAATATTACTTTAGCTTTATGATATTTTGCTCTTAAAACTGCTATATCTATAGTATTATACTTAGGATTATTTTCTTGCTTATAAGTTGTAGAATGTTCTTCATCTATTATAATTGAACCAATATTCTTAAGAGGTGCAAAAACTGCACTTCTAGCACCAATTACAATATCTACTTCACCACGTGTAATCTTACGATATTCATCATATCTTTCTCCATCAGATAATCTACTATGAAGAATTGCAATTCTATCTCCGAAACGATTATAAAAACGTTCTACTATTTGAGGAGTTAATGATATTTCTGGTACTAGAACAATACTTGATTTATTATTTTTAATATTATTTGCAATTATTTCCATATATACTTCTGTTTTACCAGATCCAGTTACTCCATGTATTAAATAAATATTAGATTCTTTGTCATTAATAATTGTATTTGTTACCTTTTCTTGTTCTTCGTTTAAAGAAATCTTTTTAGTATTCAATACAGTTTTATTTATACGATATTCTTCTTCATAAGTAAGTTTTATTATTCCTTTATTAATTAATGTTTTAATACTAGATGCTGAGTAATTATTTAAATCAGAAACTTTAGTTTTACCATTTCTCTTTAAATATTCTAATACTTCTATTTGTTTTAAAGATTTAATACTAGAAATATTTATATTATTTAATTCTACATATCTAACAAGTTTTTTATTAATATTACTTTTAATTGATGCTTTATATGCTTTAGGAAGCATTGTTTGATATGCAGATATTAATGTAGATAATGTTTTTTTACTAATTTCTTTACCTAATTCTAATAATTCCTCATTTAATATTACTTCATCATCTAAAACAGAAATAATACTTTTCAAATCACCAGTATATTTTCTATTAGTATCTAGAATAAATCCTTCTAAAGTGTAATTATTAAAAGGGACGGTAACTCTTTTACCAATCCCTACTTTTTCTTCTAAATCTTTAGGTACTAAATAGTCAAATGTCTTATCTACATTTTTATTTGATAATTCTACTAAAACATTAACAACCATTTTATACCTCCCATATTATTTTTTATATAAATGATCTAAATGCTTAGAAATAGGATTAAATGTTTTTCTATGTTCTGGAATAATACCATATTTTTCTATTGCATTTAGATGTTCTTTTGTCCCATATCCCATATTCTTTTTAAAATTATATTCAGGATATTTTTTATCTAGTTCTATCATCATTCTATCTCTAGTTACTTTTGCTATTACAGAAGCCGCAGATATAGTTAAACTTTTTAAATCTCCTTTTATTATAGAAGTACTAGGAATATCAATATCTAATTTCATAGCATCGATAAGTACGTGTTCAGGTTTAACTTTTAAAGACTTAATTGCTTCTTTCATAGCAACTTTAGTAGCTTCATATATATTTATCTCATCTATTATTTTTTCAGATACAGAGTAAGTTGATACCGCTATGGCATCACGCATTATAATATCATAGAAGTATTCACGTTTTTTAATAGATAATTTTTTACTATCTGTTAGACCTTCTAATTTATATCCAACTGGAAGAATAACCGCTGCAACTACAACTGGACCTACTAAAGGACCACGTCCTACTTCATCTACACCAGCTATTAAAGAGATACCTTTATCTATTAATTCTTGTTCAAATTCATAATTATTAATCATTATCTACTCTATTTACTACTTTAATATTTTTCTTATATTCGCTAGATACTTTTACTTCTATATCTCCATATTTTAATAAATTATAATTATATATTTTCTTATCTTTTAAAGTAGATACAGTTAAATTATATAATTTTTCAAAATCTTCAATTTCTAAATCAATATTTTGATCAAATGTAATAACAGTTTCTTTATTTCCTTCATCTACTTTAGTATCAATAGAACTTGTAGTATAATGAGTTATTTTAATTTCCATATAACTACCTAAGTCATCATCAATAATAACATTAATTTTTCTAAGACCACCATTATTATTTATAATATATTTCTTTTTAGAATCTAATTTATATTGTTGTCTTATAGTATTTAATTTAAAGTCTTCAGTTAAAGAATCAACTCTTTTATAATCTCTTGTTTCTGATAAGAATAATAATCCACTAAAAGCAATTATTACTATTGAAATAATAATAGTATTGTAATATTTTTTAGTATTTGTTTCATTTTCAGATAAAAGTATTTTTATTAATAGTATTAAAGATGTAACAAATAAAATTACTCCAAACATACCAGTAAATAAACTAACTAATCTTATACCTTCATTTAAGAATCCAAATAGAAGGCCAAAAGCATATAAAGCACCAATATCTATAATGAATAAAGGAATTAATATAACAACTGATAATACTTTAATAAATATAGCAGTACCACTAAAGAATTTATCTTTTACAATATCATCTTTCTTTTTATTCTTAAATATTAGTTTATCTTTAGAATTATTCTTATAATCTAATATTAATTTATATAGAGTAACTATTACAAATAAGGCATATGTTAATTCTACTATAATAGACCAGAAAGTAGATACAAGCATTCTACCTGATATTCCAATTAAATATATTAAAACAATACCTAAATATTTAATAGCATTGAATAATACTCCAACTAACCAATAAATAAGTATTAGTAATAATATTCTAATAACTGTTTTTATAATAATACTATATTTTCCAGATGTAACTGCTTCAGATACTTTATTTAACCATTTAAATATAGCATTAGTTCCTTTGTCTAAAATATTTTTTAATTCCTTCATTGTTATCACCTATTAATATTCTATCAATTATAATTATTTTTTTAAAGATAAAAATAAAAAAAGAAGTATTATTCAACTTCTTCTATCCTATCAAAAGTAATATTTTCAAATTTATTAGTTTTTAAATCATTAATAATAATACTAAATACTTTATCATAATCGATTTCATTACCTTTTAATAAAGCACCTCTATTTTTACCTATATGATTATAAAATTCAACTAAATTATTTAAATCAATACTTTCTACTTTATACCTTTCTTTAATCTTTTCAGGATATAGTGTATATAGTACTTCTATTATATATTTAGTTAATTGTTCTTGATCTAATATTTCTTCTTTAATAGATGAAAGAACTGCAAGATTATGAGCAAATTTTTGATTTTCTAATTTGGGCCAAAGTATTCCAGGAGTATCCAAAAGTTCTAAATCTTTATTAATTCTAATCCAACTAATACTTTTAGTAACTCCAGGTTTGTTACCAACATTAGTAGCCTTTTTATTAACTAAACGATTAATTAATGTAGATTTACCTACATTAGGAACTCCTATTACTAAAGCACGTAAACTACGAGGTTTAAGACCTTTGTTCTTACGTGATTCATTAAGTTTATTATATGTATCTTGACTAATATCTAATACTTGTTTAGATATATCTTTCATACCTATTAAATCAACAGGTAATACTTTATATCCAAGACTTTTATAATAGTCAATAAATTTATTAGTTTCTGTTTTATCACATAAATCATATTTAGTCATAATAAGAACTTTATCTTTATTACCAATAAGTTCATCTATATCAATAATCTTACTACTTAAAGGCATTCTACTATCAATTACTTCATAGACTATATCAACTAAATTAATATTCTCTTTTATTTCACGACGAGTTTTAGCCATATGTCCTGGGAACCAATTGATAACCGTATTAGAAAACACTTTTTCTTCTTTATTCATTAGAAATCACTTCCTTTTTTCC
Organism: Bacilli bacterium; assembly: GCA_017541325.1. GTDB lineage: Bacteria > Bacillota_I > Bacilli_A > RF39 > UBA660 > RUG11788. Next base: position 2,153 of record JAFXZI010000012.1, on the reverse strand, counting down.
TAATTAATTATAGCATACTATTTTATTAATTCGCTCTCATATTTTAAGATTATATCTACTATTTCTTCTTCATAAACTACAATCTTATCAATATATCTTATAATCAAACCTCTATTTAATTCGTTTATTATTTTATTATCTATTTTTTTAATATTTATTAACTCAATGATTCTATTATATAAATCGTTTTTTCTAATTCTATGTTTTGAACATATTTTTTTGTTTATACTATTTCTACAGTAATAATAACTGTTTTTCTTTCCTTTAACTATAGTCATAGTTCCACCACAATCAGCACAAAATAAATAACCAGATAATAAATCATTTTTATTAGTACTTCTTCTTTGTACTTTTAACATTTCTTGAACTTTATCAAATACTTCTTTAGATACCAATTCTTCATGATGTTTTTCGAACTTTATCCATTCTTTTTCTGGATTCTTTACTTCTTTATGAGTTATATAACTCTCATTTTTTCTTTTTCCTTGTACCAATGTACCAGTATAGTTTTCATCTCTTAATATTCTATCAATAATTTCATAATTCCATTTATTATCTTTCTTAGGTTTAGTATACCCTAGATTATACGTTTTTTTATAAAGTGCAGGAGTCATAACTTTTCTTTTATTTAATTTTTCAGCTATCTCAGATTTACTCATTCCAAGTAAAAACATATTAAATATCTCTCTAACTATGTCTGCTGCTTTATTATCAATTATTAATTTATGAATATCTTTAGGATTTTTTCTATATCCATATATAACTGAAGAACCTACAAAATTACCCTTTTCTTTATTTATTCTTAATGACTTTTTAATTTTAACTGAAGTTTCATATGCCATATGATCATGCATCATGTTTTTTAATGGTACATCTAATCTTTCCATAATGTTATCATGCTTTAAACTGTCATAATCATCATTAATAGAAATAAATCGTATATTTCTACCTGGAAAATAATAGTGTAGATAAAAACCAACCTTAACATAATTTCTACCAAATCTTGATAAATCTTTAACTATTATTGTATTGATCAAACCACTATCTATATCTTTTAACAATTTTTGAAAACTAGGTCTATTAAAATCCGTTCCGCTATAACCATTATCAATATACTTTCCAACTATTTTTAAATCATTATTATCACAATAAAATTCAGCTAATTTAAGTTGATTGTCTATACTATCAGAATCACTATAAATTTCATCTCTAGATAATCTTATATAAGCTCCTACTTTATACTTTGACATACTTCCAACTCCCACCTATAGTATATCATAATAAAAACAGGATTTTACTCCTGTTTATTTATCGTAATATCTTAATCTTCCGAGCATTTTAAAAGCTCCAAAACTGGAGCTTATTTGTTATTCAGTTGGTTCTTTTGTTAAGTTAACATTAATGAAATATGCCAATTTACCTTTGTAAGTAAATAAGATATCATATTTTCCTTCTGGATAATCCATATTAACATATCCATTTCCAACATACTTATAATTATCAGCTTCTGGTGTTTTGTAATCAATTACATATCCACCATTATCATTTGCTAATTCTTCTAATTTAGATAAAGACATTTTTTCTAATTCTTCTACTGTTTTATGAGGTGTAATTAAAATCTTAACATCACTTTCAGCACCACTATATTTAGTATCAATATAAAATTCAATCCATTCATTTAGATAGAAATCTGAATAAATATCTTCTTTTTTATAACCTTTAGCAACAAGTTTATTCATAAATCCTTCACTCTCTGGATCAACACCTTCGTAGCTGTGTCTATTACCAACTAAGATAATTCCATCGATAACAAAGTCTGTTTGTTTAGGGTTTCCTTCTTCATCTACAATTTGAGTTAATACTCCATCTCTGTAGTCATATTCATATCCAGTCTTATTATCTGTTTTTTCATCTTTCTTATCTGTTTTTTCTGAAGTGTTATTGTTGTTTGTATTGTTATTATTTGTAGTTCCTTTATCTCTTAATAAGAAGAACCATACTGCAAATAATAGTAATAGGATTATGATAATTATTACAATTATTAATCCAACATTTGATTTTTTCTTTTCGTTATTTTCCATTTTTTCCTCCCAATTCTATTCTTACTTTTCAGGTGTTACAGTTATTCTATAACTTTCTGAATATGAGTCATT
>JAFXZI010000002.1 GCA_017541325.1 Bacilli bacterium | reverse complement strand
TTCATCCTGAGCCAGGATCAAACTCTCCAAAAAATATATTTGTGAGCTATAAAGCTCGGTTTGATTAATTTAAATTTCCTAGCTACTCAAAATTGACGTTTTGCTCAGTTTTCAAAGATCATAATCTCTTGTTGCATTTCTTAGATGTGCGTTATAAATATATCAAATCCAAATCAATAAGTCAACACTTTTTTTCATTTTTTTTGACATATTTTTTTGACACTATACACTGTCAACATTTTTTTGTTAAAAGCATATTTTATAAAGGTTTCAATAAATTTTCTTTTACATTAATTAATTGTCCTTTTCGTGTCAACGTTTATTAATTTATCAAAATCAAATGTTAAAGTCAACAACTTTTTTCATTTTTTTGATAAAATTTTTTCAAATGCCTTTTTTTGAAAGACACTTCTAATAAATTATCAGAAAGAAAAAAGATTGTCAACAACTTTTTTTAAGTTTTTTACAATCTTTTTTATCAACCATAATTCATAGCATTTTAATGTGTTAATTCTTCATACATTTTGTGATATTCTAACAGCTTATCATGATCGAATATCTCGTGATTATTTTTATTAAGTTCAATAAGTTTGTTTAATTCTGAGGTTAAGATTTTATCTAATTCATCAGAATACTTCATCTTACTTTTATGATACTTATATTCCCCTTTGTCTAAAATCTTATAACTTTTATCTGGGAACACTCTTAAATCCAAATCGTAATCAATATATTTTATTGCTCCTTCCTCTATTATATAAGGAGAGGCAATATTGCAATAATAATATATTCCATTATTTTTAAGTTGACCTATTATGTTAAACCAGGAATTCTTAAAGAAATAAATAATTGCCGGTTCTTTAGTCTTCCATTTTCTACCATCGGATTCTGTAACTCTTGTTTTATCATTGCCAAAAACTAAATAATCAGGAGTTTCTTCGATAAAGATAGCTTCATCCCAAGCTCTATGAATACATCCATTATGTTTATAACTATGTATTATCAGCTTTTCTCCTTTTCTTAAATTTTGCATAAAATCCTCTTTCGTTATCATTATACCATTAAATATCCATTTTTCAAAATAAAAAGAACTTGTAGACAAGTTCTCGTGTTAATATGTATTACCATATCCCTCTGTTAAATCTCTTTTTGGACTGGTTAATATATGACTTGGTTTGTGTATATTTATTGTTTCCCCAGCTTGAATTTGATTAGGATCATCACTACTAGTTTGAATACTTGAAACTGGTACTCCATAATCACTAGCTATTTCTGATAATGTATCACCAGGAGAAACAATATATGAATAAGTTATGATACTTATTTCACTTGGATTTGATGTTACTGTTGGATTGTTAACTTGAGTTCTTGATGAAGCAGTTGATGGTCCGTTATTTAAAGTTACTGTCCATCCTGCTCCTAAATTAGAAATTCCTTCCAAATCACTTAATGCTCTTATTCTATCAATTGATACATTATTATTATCAGCTATTTCTGATAATGTATCACCAAATTGTACCATGTAATATACATCATTATGTCTATCTCTTGTTGGAATTGCTGCCCAACGCATTGCTCCTTCTACTATTGCACTAGCAGAATCATTTCTGGTTGTTACATCAACTCCTACTGCTCCTGGAAGATCTACAGTAAACTGTACTACACCAGCAAGTTGATTCGCTTCTTCTAGGCTTCTTTCAATTGATGTTTCTGTTCTTCTTCCAGTTGAATCCATCTTTCCACTTCTAACATCAGGATCAAGATTATACTCTCTAAATGATGTATTCATACAAGCTACTAATGTATCAGCAGTATTCTCCCTATTATTTATTCCATCAGTCATAAGAATTGTTCTATAATCATCTGTTCTTTCAACACCAGTTTCTATATTCATTACAACTATTTCACATCCAGGATGAAGTTCTCTTGCGTTTTGAACTACTTCTACAATATCATCATCCCTATTTATTCTTTCACACGAAACACCTAATGAATCAAACTCATCACGACAAACATCTACTACTCCTAATGTTTCATTTTTTGCCGCTCTAAGAACGATATGTACATTTGCAAAATCACAATCATCTATACCTAATGTAGTAATTTCTTGTGGATTAGTTGCAACAGAAGAAATTCCAGGAACATTTTCTGGAAGTGTTGTCTCTTTTGGTTGAGCCAAGAATAAAACAGAACCTCCTACTAAAGTAACAAAAACACCACCAATTATTAATTTTTGCATAAAATTAGCTCCAGAACGTCTTACATTTATGTTATTTGTTCTCATATTGTTATATCTAGGTTCATTACGTAACTCTACTTGTCTTTTAATAGATGAGTGAGTAGCACTTCTTTGTTCTGCTCTTACAACCTCATCATGATGTCTATTAACTATATTTATAAGATTTGTATCTAAATCATCCATCATATTACCACCTATTATAATTATAGGTTACCTTTATATAGTTGTCAAAAACAAAAAGAAAAGATTTACTTGTTAAAGTAAATCTTATAAATTGCTTTTAATCAATTTTTTATATTCTTCAACTCCAGGTTGATCAAAAGGATTTATATCAAGTAATTTTCCTCCTGCAATAGCACTCATAAAGAAGAACTGAATTAATTCTCCTAGATATTTTTCATCTATTCTATTTATCCATATTATAGAAGAAGGTGTATATCCATTCTTATGTGCTTGAGCAACACTAGTTAAAGCAATATCATTTAATCTATTAAGATTATATTTTCCTACAGTAAAATCATCTTCATCATTTACTCCAATTACTGTTTCAAAGATGATATTTTTACCTTCTTGTAAGAATTGTCCCATAGAGTGTAAATCTCTACTATTTATATTAGAAACAGGAAATATTCCTTTTCCATCCTTACCTTGTGTCTCAGCAAATAATTGTTTTAACCACTCAGTAAAGTAATATAACCTTTTATTATATATAGTATATGATTCTATACTTTTTCCTTTTTTATCTAGAATATCTCTAATAGTTGCATATTTAATAGCATCATCTAATTCATTTTTTATAGCTTCTTCAGCACCTATTAATAGTTCTTCTATTCTAATTCCAGCTACTGCTATAGGAAGTAATCCAACAGGAGTTAAAACAGAATATCTTCCTCCTACATTATCTGGAACAACAAATGATTTATATCCTTTTTTGTTAACAAGTTCTCTTAGAGTTCCTTTATTTGCATCTGTTGTTACAAATACCCTATCTTTAAGTTCAGATTCACTATATTTTTTTTCCATAAGTTCCATAACTGCATCAAATGCTAGAGATGGTTCTAATGTAGTTCCTGATTTAGATATTACATTAACACAAATATCTTTATTTTTGATGTAATCTAGTGTCTCTCTATAATCCATTGCATTTATACTGTTTCCAAAAAAGATAATTTCTGGTTTTCTAGGCCTGTTCTTTTTTTCAAGAGCAGAAATAACAGCTTTAGCTCCCATATAAGAACCACCTATACCAATGACCACAAATACATCACAAATATCTCTTATCTTTTTAGCAGTAGATTTAATATCTTTTAATTCTTTTTCAGAAATATATGTTTTTGTACTTAACCATTGAGATAAGTCACCACTTAAAAAATCTAATTTAATCTTTTTTTGTTTATCCTTATATGAAGATAAATCACTTTTTTTGATAAAGTTTTCATTATAAGTTTCAAAATCAAATTTTAACATATAATCATCCTTTCTTATTGATAATTACTGCATGAACTCGTTTATCATTTTTTATAGTAAAGAAGTTTTTATCTAATAATTCTCCATCTAGAGTAATACTTTCTTTTACAGAATTTAGATTTACTTTTATTTTATAAGTAGTATCTAAATAATGATATTCTAACTCAAATTTCTTCCATCTTTTTGGAGTAGCTGGATTAATAGATATCTTATTACCTCTTTTTGTAAATCCAAGTATTTTAGTTAATCCTATATTATAGAACCATCCACTACTTCCAGAATACCAACTCCATCCACCTCTACCTGGATGATTGTAGTTGCTATAAATATCTCCTGCGATAACATATGGTTCAATCTTATATACATCTACAAATTCCTTAGCAATTGTTCTATTAACCGGATTGATCATTTGATAGTAATCAAACGCTCTATCATTCATACCAAGTTTTAACAAAGACATGATATACCATGACGCAGCATGTGTATATTGTCCTCCGTTTTCTCTTATTCCTTTTGGATAATCCATAATATATCCTGGAATATCTTTTGTTTTACCAAAAGGCGGATCTAGAAGTTTTATAATACCTATTTTTCTATCTACTAAATTAGATTCAACAGATTCAATAACACTATCTATTCTGTTTTTTGGAATAATATCGGTAAGAATTGAGAAGCTTTGAGATATTAAATCGATTCTACATTCAGAGTTTTCTAATGAACCTAATTTCTTTCCATTATCATAGAAAGCTCTTAAGTAATAATCTCCATCCCAAGCAACTGTATTTAGTGTTTCTTTTAATTTTTCATTAAATTTTTTATATTTAGAAATATCGATTTTACTATCATATTTTTTAGTTAGTTCAACAAATCTTTCCACAATGGCATATTGGAAGAAACCTAACCAAACACTAGTACCAATTCCTTTAATACCGATCTTGTTCATTCCATCATTCCAGTCTCCCCCACCCATTAGAGGTAGACCATTATGTCCCATTTTATACATAGAAAGATTTAAGGCAATTAAACAGTGATCATATAATGTTGCTTCTTCTTTTGTATAACTGTAATTCATTCCTCTTTCTGCTTCGAAATCAGCTAATAGTTGACCAGCAACAAAAGGTACTTTTTCCTCGAGAATTTTATAGTCTTCTGTTACACGACAATATTCTGAAACAGCATATATTAACCATAAATAATCATCTTTATATCTACTTCTTAAACCTAAGCGGTTATTTTCATGCCACCAATGTAGAACGTCACCTTCCATAAATTGATGTCTTGCATTATTTAGAATTTGATTCTTAGCAAGTTCTGGATCAACTGTTACTAAATTAATTGAATCTTGTAATTGATCACGGAAACCAAAAGCTCCACCTACTTGATAGAATCCAGCTCGTGCATAAATTCTTGAAGCTAAAGTTTGATATTTATACCATCCATTTAAAACGTTATCAAAAGTCTTATCATCAGTTTTAACAATAACTGTTGATAATTCTTTATTCCAATAATCTTTAACAGACTTTAACTCTTTATCTATTTCTTTTAATCCACTATATTTTTCAATTAATTCTTTTACTTTATCAGTACCTATTTCTGTACCCAACATAAAAGCAAAATCTTTTTCTTCATCTGGTTCTAGTTCAATTTCTACATTAATACTCTTATATACTATTCTTTCTACTGAATAGCTCTTTATAGGCAAAGTAGAAGTTAAGAATGCTGTTATATGTGAAAAATCAGGACTATAAACATTTCTAATAGTAATAGCATTTAAATTTTCATAATAATCACTTAATAGATAACGACTTGATTTTTCTTCATTAGCACCAAATGTCGGATTAATCCAGAAAGTCAAATTGTATTTTTTCTTTGACTTTGTAATATTTTTTAATTTAGAACGATAGAATTTAATAGTATCTTCTTTCGCAACAAATTGCGTAGTTTCTAGTTCATATGTACTTCCGTTATGATTAAATACAGAATAACCAAATCCATGACGAGCTAGAGATGGGTCTACCACTACATCATCTATATTAATTCCTTCTGTTTTATCATTAAGAACAATATCGTTTGTCCAAGAAGTTATTTTAAACATTTGGCTATTATATGCATATGTAAATCCACATTCATTATTAGAAACTAAAGTACCAAAATTCTTATTAGCAATTACATTAAACCATGGTGTTGGTGTATTAGGATTAGTTATCACATATTCACGTCCATCTTTGCTGAATCCACCATACCCATTAAAGAATTCTAATTTTGACTCATAGTCTTTTGTTTCTTTTCCATGATCAATCTTTTGAGGTTGATAATTTGCTAATCTGTTTTCTGTTTGTAACTCTTTAATACTTTCATCAAGACTAATATCAGTTTTAGTATTAAATCTTAATCTAGCTACCATGTTTAGTAATATTAATTCATCATGATTAACATCATTAGAATCAAGTACATATACTGTACCAGGAGTAGAATTAAAGTTATATAAAGTATTCATACGATATAATTCTTGTTCTACTTTATGATTAATAATTCCTTTATATTTATCAATTTCTCTATTAATAATTACTACATCTACAAATATAGATTTAGTTTTGAAATATTCATATGCTTTTAATACATCTTCAAGGAAAGAAATATGTTCACTTTCATTAATATCTAAAAGAATTATAGGTAAATCTCCAGTAATACCAAACTTCCATAAATTAGTTTGATTCATACTATTAAGACCTAGAAGAGCTTTTCTTTCATCTTTTACGAATCTCTTACTTGTTTGATATAGATAATTAAGCATAATATTATAAGTTCTCATATTAGGTCCAGTAATATTAAGACGTCTAGTACTTATATTATTAGCTAAAGTAGCATATTTAAATGCTTCATCAATTCTAAGTTTTGAACTATATTCATTTACTATCTCAAGTACTTGTTTCTTAGATTTAGCAAAACCACAAATATAATATATTGTTTTAGATCCATTAGCAGGAACTACTATATTTGTTCTTAAACTCATAACTGGGTCAATATTAGATCCAACTGTATTAGTTAATTTTTTCTTAGTTAAAGCAAGAGGTTGATCAACATTTAAGTTTCTTCCTATGAAATTAGATCTTTCTGTTTCATAAGTAACTTCTCTTTCTTCACCAGTTGTAAATAGTTTTCCAATTACATAATGTCTTGTTCCTCTAGTATTATTCTTACGGCACATAATAAGTGAATTAGTATTCTCATCAAAAGAACTACTTACAAATAAGTTGTTAAATGTACGATGAGCTACATCTGCTGCATTTTCTTCAATAATTGGTTCCATATAAGAAGTAATTTCTAAAGTCTTATCTACATTACTAGCATTTTTAAATGAAACTTTTCTAATTTCAGCATTCTTATCTCCAGTTACAATCATTTCAGTTTTAGTACTAATATCTCCATCACGTCTTATAAATTTAATACGGTCTGTTGCAAATACAACATTGTATTTATCTGGTTCTACATTAGTTGGAGCATATGTATTAGACCAAACTTTATTATTAGATAAATCTTTAATATAGATAAAATTACCATAATCTTGTTTAGTTACTTTACGATATCTATTTAATTGAATAGTTTTATATCTACTAAATCCATTACCACGATCATTAATTAGTATAGAGTATTTAGAATTAGATAAAATTGATATTTCTGGTTCTTCATTAATTCCAAAAAATTCTCTAATATCATTTTCAACTTTTTCACGTTCGTAATCAAATTTCTTATATCCGAACATCTTAAGATCAATAATTGTATTAATTTGAGCTTTTTCTTTAAGTAAAATATTAAATGCTTGTACTCTTACATCTTTATGGAAATAATTTCTTAATAATTCATTTTTTAAATTATTAGCAATAGATGCAAGAATCATTCCTTGATGGTGGGAGAAGTATGATAATACTTTTTCTCCTTTATCATAGTCATATGATTCATAGAATCCATATTGTCCAAACATATCAAGCTTTTTGAAATGTTCTAAGTTTTTAGTTACTTCTTTAGGATTAATATCTATAGCAAGAGCACTAGAATATGGAGATAAAACAACTCTTTGTTCTTTATCTTCAATCATTTTTAAGTATGGAGTTGAAAAAGCTTTATACTTGTAATTTAATGCATCATCAAGTTCTGCATATGCAGATTCTGATATTCCCCAAGGATAATCTGGATTTACTTCTTTCATATATTCTTTTTGGCAGAAATATGCAAAATTATATGATTCATCAAGAAGAGTATTACTATATCTCTTCATATAAAGCATAGGCATGAAATATTCAAAAGATGTTCCAGACCATGAAACAAGTCCTTTACGATTTTTATATTTAGTCAATGTTTTATCTAGGCATAACCAGTGTTTACTTTTTACGTCTCCTTTAGCGATTGCAATAAAACTCAAAATTCTACTTTCGCTTGCAAACTTATTATAATTAAACGGAGTTAATCTATCTTCTTGAGTATCATATCCGATACTAAATACATCTTCATCAGTATAGAATACAGAATAATCCATAGCTTTAAACAATGTTTCACATCTATCAGATAGTTCATCTTCTTTTAACTCTTTTAAAAATTGTTCAAGAGTAAGAAGTGAAATTGCAAGATTAGCACTATCTACTGATGAGACAAAACTTGGATACATTTTTTCAAGCGTATCAATACGATACCAGTTATATAAATGACCATTCCATTTTTCTAGTTTTTCTAATGTCTTAATTATTCCATTTAATTTTTCTAAAGCAGTTTTCTTATTAATAAATTCAAGAGCATATGCAGAAATAACTGCAGTTATAGACATAGAAATATCTGTAGGAGAAGTTTTATTATCTACTTTTTCTTCTCTATTTTCTTGATAATTATCAGGTATTAAATAATTAGTATCAGGTTTTAATAAATCATCAAAGAAAGTCCAAGTATGATATGCAATATTTTCAAGTTCTTTCTTATCGTTTGCACTTAATGCAATTTCTTCTTTTTTATTTTTTCTACTTACTAACCACATTACATATGGAGCAACTATAAATAATAAAGAAAGTAGCATTATTGCAGTTTTATATTTAAATTTAAATAATAGTGTTGTAATGAATAAAACTAATACAACTAAATAATTAAATTTAAATGCCTTAATATAAGTTAAAATATCATTTTTCATCATCTTAGCTGCATCTTCAGAAGTAGTCCAATTTAATAATTTCTTATGAGAAATAAACATACGATATAAACTTCTAATTGCTGCATCTAAATATAGATAAGCATAATATGGAATAGTAATAAATGAAATAACTACTCTTGCTATTACTGCAAAATTACCAAATAGTAGATCTTCATAATATTTTACTCCACCTCTTCTTTTTGCTTGTATGCTTAAGAATTCTCTAATATGAATAATAATTGGTAGAGTAATAACTACAAGTACTACTAGTAATGTATACATTGGATAAACTTTTGTTGAATAAAAAGATAAAATGATTAACAGTAATAATGATGGATTAAGTAAAACCCTACGTACATTATCAAATATTTTAAATTTAGATATTAAAGAGATAGGGTTTTTAATGACTCTATTTTGTTTATTACGAATCTTTTTCTTTAACCATCCAATTATTTGAATATCTCCCCTAGTCCAACGGTGTTGACGATTTGTATCAACTAAGAACTCAGCAGGGAAACCGTCTACTACTTCAATATCTGATGCATATCCACATCTTAAATAAGCACATTCTATTAAGTCATGACTTAAAATTAATAAATCAGGAAATGCATTTTCTAGTACCTTATTATATATTTCTAGATCATATATACCTTTACCCCAGAAACTACCTTCACCAAAAGCATCTTGGTAAAGATTAGGAACTATATTTGAATAAACATCTAGTCCTCCTATTCCTGCGATTAATTGAGAATAAGCAGAAGCATTAGTAGATTCAATATCTATTCCAATTTTAGGTTGTACTATAGCATATCCATCAATAACTTTATTCTTATTTTTATTTAAAATAGGTTTATTTAATGGATGTGCCATTAATCCAACTAGTTTTTGAGCTGCACCTAAAATTAATTCTGTATCTGCATCTAATGTTATTACATATTTTATATTAGCTTTTAAATTAGATATGTTTTCACAATAAATGTATTTTTCTTTTTCTGCTTCATCCATAGTATGAAGTAATAGTTTATTGAAGTGTAATAATCCACCTCTTTTTCTTTCATATCCAAGATAACTATCTTCACTTTTGTTATATATTCTCTTACGATAAACAAAATAGAATAAGTCTTTTCCATATTTCTTGTTTAATTCCTTACATTTATTTAATCCGTATTCTGCAATAACTTCATCATCTTTATGATACGCCTCATCATTTTGGAAACAATCTCCTAAAAGTGAGAAGTACAAATTATTTGTTTTATTAGCTAAATAATATATTTCTAAATTTTCAAACATTTCATCAATTTTTTTAGTGTTTTTAGTTATAGTAGGAATAACTATCATAGTAGCATTTTCTTTAGGTATTCCTTTGCTATAATCCATTTTAGGAAGTGGCTTACATCTATATATTCTTAAAAAAACTTTATTTGTAACTTGAATTACAACTTCACTAACTGGCACTAAGAATAAAATAAATCCTAATATTATATGTTTAAAGATTAAAAAAGATAATAAAAGAGATATTAGAATTGTAAATAAAGCAATACTAGCAACATAGACTCTACTTCTTAATTCATAATTAGGTCTTTCTATTAATAATTCACCAACATGCTTATTTAATTCTTTACTTCTTTTCATTAAACTTTCAGTATAAGAAAGTTCATTAGATTTTTTACTCTTTCGGATTATTTCTTCTCTATATAATTGCTTAGTCTCAGCAGTCATATTTTCATAAATAGAATCCTCTTCTAATAGTTTTTCAGTTCTACTTACTTTATTAATTAAAGTTAAAGAATCAATTCTTGCTATTAGTTTTAAGTCATTAAAAAGATTAGATATTAAAATATTGTTTTCAATACTTTCTTGGCTCTCTCTTTTTGCAACTTCTTTAATATTAATATTATTTTTCTCTAATAATTCATTTAAATCTTTAAATACTTCATTAGCTAAATCACCATATTCTTGAAGTTCAGAATTTAATTGACCTAAATAATATCTATTACTAATTATAGATTCATCTATCTGAATATAATCTTTTAAATCTATTTTTTCTCCATTTTCACGACGTTCATTTATTTCTTTAATTAAATCTCTTACTTTTTGTTTTTCGTCTTGTTCATCTCTTTTAGCAACACATAATTTTTTAATTCTATCTATTACAATCATACCTATAACACTAGGTATTGTTTCTAAGTTTCTATAAGTTAAATAAACACCGTTTTTAAGTTGATATGCATTAAGTTCTCTTACCAATGACTTATATGACATATCATAGTTGTTCTTTTCAAATATTTCAGTCATTATTTCGAACATATTAACATTAGTCATTGAATGTTTGAGGTTTTTATTAGTCTTATAATTTCTCTTTAAATTATTTTTTGTTTCTACTATAAGATAAAAGTTATCGATTATCCATTCATTAGTAGCTCCAACAAATATATGGTTTTTTGTAAGATTTACAAGATATTCATAATGTTCTGTTATTATCTTACAATTTTTTAAAAACTCTATATATTTACCTCTCATTAAATCACCTTTTTTCTATAATTATAATAGCATTTTCAATGTCTCTATTCAAGTAAATGATTTTTTTATTATTTTCCGAAAATATGGTAGAATAGTGTTGATAAATGGGGTGCTTTATGAAAAAAAGTTCTACTGCAAATCTAACCTATATTTTTTATATTTTTAGTTTCTTAATACTTGGTCTATTAGTGTTCTTTTTACCAAACGTTACAATGGATTTATTTCATCTAATTGTTTCACTATCAATAATTATAATTGGTTTTATTATTACTGCATTTAATATCTTAAGAAGAAAAGGAATACAAAATATTTTAAGATCAGTTTTTCTTATTATTGCTGGTTATTTCTTTTTAATGGATAAATTTAGATTGCTAGCCATATTTCCAATTCTCTTAAGCTTATATTTGCTACTTATAGGAATAGTAAAATTATCCACAGTAGTTGTTTACAAACAAGAAAAATATAAAGGTTTTGTTCGTCTTTTTATTAGTGCCATCTTAGATTTTATTTTTTCATTTATAATTATCAACAATCCTGTTGATAGTTTATCTGTTCTTACATATGTTCTTGGAATATACTTTATTATTATTTCTATCCATTATATAGGAGAGTTCTTTTATGAATATCATACTCGAGGAAATAAAGGAAGAAAATTTAGATGGACAATTCCAACAATAATTTCTTTATTTATTCCTTTTAGTGTTTCTGAAAGAATAAACAAGAATTTAAATGAAAAAAATCAATCTTACAACAAAAAGAATACTAACGAAAATATTGATTTAGAAATACTAGTTGCAGTTAAAGATAGCAATATTGGTAAATTTGGACATACAGATTTAGTTTATAATGGAAGAGTTTATTCATATGGTTCATATGATGAAAATTCTAAAAGATTCTTTGATACAGTTGGAGATGGAGTATTATTCACTCTTGATAATAGAGATAAATATTTAAAATTCTGTACTGAACACTCTAACAAAACATTCTTTGCTTTTGGAATAAGCTTAACTGATAAACAAAAAGAAAAAGTTGAGAAAGAATTAGAAAGAATAATGAGTGAAACATATAGATGGAAAGGTCCTGCTGAAGTTGATAAATCTACTCATTATGAAGACTATGGAAGTGAATTATATTATGCTACTAAAGCAAAATTTTATAAGTTTAATCAAAATAGTGATTATAGATTATATTATGCTATGTGGACTAATTGTGTTAAATTAATTGATCAAATACTAGGAGTTACTGGTAGTGAATTATTACGTTTAAATGGAGTTATTACTCCTGGTACATACTATTACTTCTTAGACGAAAAATTTAAAAATCAAAATAGTAATGTTATAAGAAAACAAATTATTACAAATGGTAGTATTTTTACTCAAGAAAAAAAATAGTTATTTGAATATGCAATTATTTTCAAATTCATTAACTATTTCTTGAACATCTCTCATCTTTTGTCTAATTTTATTAATGTAATATTTCTTAAAAATAGAGTTTTTACCAGTTTTTTCTTCGAGACTAACTATTTCATTTAAGAGAGCAATCAATTTCTGATAACTCTTTTTTATATTGGTAATATCATCAAACCAGTGCTCTATATCGTCAGTGTTTCCATTTAATCTGAGATTTTCAATCGTTGGAATAAAAGTTTTATTACGCATTAATTCTTTACATATATATGATTGTAAGAAATAAGCATTTGATGAATAATCATCTTTAATTAAACTATTAACTGCATATAAAGCATTTTCAAATTCAACATTTTCTATTTTATAGTTAGAAAAAGATTTAATAATTTTTAAAACATCTTCAGTTTGTTTAGTATTAATTATTTCTTCTAAAATAACATCTTCTGATTTTCCGCTTGGTTTACTTAAATCATTAATATTATAAGTAATATAACTTAATCCAGTACGCATACTAACACTTTCATCATCATATTTTATTTCATTTATTAAAGAATTTATAACATGATTAAATTCATGAGCTATATTATCTAGTAAATCAATTAAAGAGTAATTATTATAATTGTTTAAAACTATTAATTTTTGAGTGTAATATTTTGGAAGTCCTTCTTTATTCTCTTTAATTATTCTTGAAAAGAAAGCAGTACAATTACCCATTTCATGATTATTAAGTACAATCGGAGTCTCATTAAATGCTTTTAAAATAAGATTTTCATATTTAAAACCATATTTAACCACAAAAGCAGGTATTATTAAATATAATACATGTTTTATATTTTCTTGATAATTATTGTTGTTACTAATATTATTTACAAAATCTATATATTTATTTAAAAAACTATTTATATTATTTTCATTTATCATTTAAACACCTCTTTTGCAAAAAACATTTCATCTTTAGTAAACGCACATAATAAAACCTTTATTTCATAATCATATTTTTTAGTAAATTCTTCATATGCTTTTATACATTGTTCTGTAGATACTCTTACAGGATTATCTAAAGATCCTCCATATATTCCAGAACTTATTAAAGGAAATGATATAGAATGAATATTATTATTACGTAATAAAACTAAAGAATTGTAATAAGCATTAAATAAACTATCAAAGGCATTTGGAGTAATACTAAAATTAGACCCAACTGCATGAATGATATATTTGGCATTACTAATATTAAAAGCTGGAGTAATAACTGCATCTCCATCATTTAAAGGGGTTTTTATTTTACTACAAGCGTCAGTTAATTCATTATATCCTGCTTTATTAAATATTGCACCACATACTCCTCCACCAGGATATAAGTGCTTGTTAGCTGCGTTGACAATTGCATCTACTTTTTGTTCTATACTCGATCCATTTATTAACTCAATCTTACTCATAATATCACTAACCAAATTATAACACAAAAATGTAATATAGTTTTTTTATGTTATAATTTAATAAGGAGGAAATGCTATGGATAAAAATAAAAAAGATGATATTAAATTTTGGTTTTTCAAAAAAGCCTATGTTTTAGTAACCGCATTAATAGCCGGTGTACTTATTGGACTAGCATCGCTTGGAGGAGAAAGATTTAATCACAAACAAAACGAAACAGTTAAATTTGAAGGGGTAGAATATAGCATCACTAAAGTTGAAAGAAACCCAGTAGATTTGTATGAAGACTATGTTGAACTAAAGGTTACAATTAAAATAAAAAACAAATCCAAAGAAACAAAGAGTTATTCCTCATGGAATTTTGGTGTAACTAACAAAAAAGAGGAAGAGATTACTAAAGCAGGAATGGTTACAGACGATGGCACATACTTAAAAAGTGGCGATCTTGAACCAGGAGAGGAAGTAGAAGGTGCTATTTCCTGGTTTATAAAAAAAGATGCTACCGATATAAGAGTTAGATACGTAAAAGAAATGTTTAATACCTCTGGGAAATATGATTTCCAATGGTCATTAGATAATTAAAAAACGAGATTAAATCTCGTTTTTTTAATCTATTAATGTTTTTCCTGTCATCTCTACAGGAATTTCTAATCCTAATAATTGAATCATAGTTGGAGCGATATCAGCTAGTTTTCCATTATGAATAGAAATACCCTCTTTAGTTATAATGCAAGGTACTGGATTAGTTGTATGACTAGTTACTGGATTATGATTTTCATCCCACATCATATCGCAGTTACCATGATCGGCAATAATTATTAAAATTCCACCTAAAGACATAACTTTTGAATATATTTTGTCTAAGCATTTATCCATATCTTCAACAGCCTGTACTGCCGCTTCATAAACTCCTGTATGCCCTACCATATCTCCATTCGCTAAATTCATTATTGTTACATCAAAATTACCTACTTCTTTTAAAAAGTTATCTGTAACTTCATAAACACTCATTTCTGGTTTTAAATCATATGTTGCTACTTTAGGAGATGGAATAAGTATTTTTTTCATATCAGGATATTCTACTTCTCTACCTCCATCAAAGAAAAATGTAACATGTGGATATTTTTCCGTCTCAGCAATTCTTAATTGACTAAGTCCATTATTATGTAAGAAATCTACCATAATATTTTTAAGATCTAGATCATTAAAAGCATGAGGAGATAAAACAGTTTCTGTCACTGGATACATAGTAAGAGTCTTAATATTTGAATAATGAATTACTTCTAATCCCTTTTCGTTTGCTTTTTCTTCATATTCACTAGGATTAGATAAAAGAGTAAACATTTCTCTTAAACGATCTTTTCTAAAATTGAAAGCAATAACTCCATCATTCTCTTTTATAGGCATCTTATTAATAATTCCAGGAATAACAAATTCATCAAATACTCCTTTGTTATAACTTTCATCTATTAATTCTTTATAAGAAGAATATTCTTTAGCATTACCATAACATATAGCATCATATGCAAGTTTTAAACGATCAAAATTATTATCTCTATCCATTGCATAATATCTACCAGATATAGTAGCAATTTTATAATTATATTTATCTAATTTGCTTTGTAATTGATCTAAATACTTTAAAGCACTTTTTTCATATGTATCTCTTCCATCTAAACATACATCAATATAAACATTTTCAAGATTATTATCATGACACATATCTATTAAAGATAATAAATGATCTATATGAGAATGTACTCCTCCATCAGATAATAATCCAAATACATGTAGATTAGAATTATTATCTTTTACAAAATTAAGTACTTCTAAGATCTTTTCATTTTTAAAGAATGTTCCATCTTTAATAGATCCACTAATTGCTTCAAGTGGTTGAAGCGCAACACGTCCTGCTCCTAAATTCATATGTCCTACTTCACTAGTACCCATTTGTCCTTCTGGAAGACCTACAGCTGGTCCACTAGCTTCTAATATAGAATGTGGATATTTATCCATCAACATATCTAAGGTTGGCGTATTAGCGTTTTTAAAAGCATTACCATCTGTACTTTCTCTAACACCACATCCATCTAAAATACATAAAACCAAAGGTTTATTCATAACTTCATCTCCTAACATCAACTTAAATAAAAACCAAAGGCAATTCCACATACTGCACCAATTAAATGTCCGATATGTGAAACATTATCTAATTTCAAAAATGAAGAAATAACTTCATTAACTATATAAAAAATAAATATTAAAATAAGTGTAATAGGAATCTTTCCTGCTTCAATATTTACAAAAGAACTTAATGCAATCATCATATAAACAATTCCACTAGCACCTAATAATCTATTCCTACTAAATAAATTATGGATTACTCCAGTAACTAATGCAGTAATTCCTATCATATAAAGCAAATTAATACTTCCATATTTTTCTTCTATCATTGGTCCAATTAATAGAATAGTAAGAAAATTATTCATAAAATGACTCCATCCTTGATGTCCAAAAATATGCGCAACAAGTCTTACATACATTAATGGAGATAGAATTGACGCTCTATAAGTAGAAAATAATAATATATTTAAAGTATTTTTAGATATTGCATTAAATATAAGTACCCCTAGAGAAATAAAAAAGAAGGTTAAAACAACAGGTGAATTATAATATAAATGTTCCATTATTTTATACCTTCATTTAAACAAAATAATGCATATATAGGTATATATTTTATGCCTTTTTTCTTAGAGAAGTTTTCATCAGTTACTCTAATTGCTTCTTTTATTCCTGTCTTATTCATAAATAAAGTTAAAGATTTAGATTTAGACATATTTTTATTAACTAATTCAATTGGAAGTATCTTACCATCTCTTGTTTGAATAACAAAGCTAACTTCTGCTTTTCCTTCTGATTGATAGTAATATATATTATATCCCAAGTTAACTAGATTAATTGCAATACTATTTTCATATATAATATTTCTATAATTAATATCAGATAAGAACCTTATTTGATTTAAATTTAATTTATTATATAGTAATCCTGTATCATTTAAATATAATTTGAAACTTTCAGGATCTTTACAATTAGCAAGTGGTGACTTAGCATCACTTATTTTATAACATTTATAAGCAAATCCATTATTATGTAAGAAATTAATAGGTTTATCATAATCTTTTGATCTACTACCATTTTTTATAATTCCATATTGGAATTTTTTATTACTCTTATTTAATTGATATGGAATACTATCATATGCTTCATTAGTACGAATATTATCAATTAAATTATCAAAGTTAATAAATTCTTTTTTATTAGCATTATTTATTTTATTAAATACTGTATTAAGCAATAATTTGTTTTTATTATTAAGGCTCATTTCTACTGCTTCAGGAAATCCCCCAGTCATAAGATAATCATTATAATAATCTAGCGCAACACTATGGAAAGGCATTGGTTTATCGTTTTTATATGAAGTTTTAATAAAATCAATTAATTGTCTATTATCAATTGCAACTAAATATTCTTCAAAATCAACTGCATGCATTGCTTTAAATTGAAGTTCTTCACATTTAAAATTATTAATATTTTCTCTTAAAGAACTAATTAGAATTATATGATATTTTAATTCTTCATTTCCTTTTTTAAAATTTTTACATGCATTAATAATTTCCATATCTTTAACATTATCAATGATTATTAAAGTATCACTTTCAATAATTGTTTCATTAGCAATTAAAGATAAATGTCTTACAATTTTTTCAGGATTCTTTTCAGTCTTAAACAAATCTAATAATTCTTTATTGTTTTCAGAATCTAGGTAAACTGTATTTTTATATTCTTTTTCTCCAAATTTTAAAGCTGCATATGTTTTTCCAATTTGTTTATTTCCATATAAAACCAATATTTTCTTTTCCGGATCTCTTTTCCAACGATTTAAGTAAGTATAAATTTTTCTTTCCATAAAATGGCCTCCAATCTCACTTATTCTAACTATATTATATTACCAAACAACACAACAGTCAATTTAATTGTAAACTAATATATTCAGAAACCATTAATATATACTGTGTATTAGTTGGAATATCCTTAATACTATATCCAAATATTTTATGAATAAGAGAAATGTTACCTATCTCAAAACTAATATCAATCGCTCTTTTAATAGCATGTTCTACTGAATTAATACTGACCTTATATTTAATAGATATTTCCTTATAAATGTCGTTTGTATTAATTATATTTTTGTTAATAGTTATCTTAATTGAATCAATTAAATACTTATATCCTTTTAAATTTGAAGGAACTCCAAGTTCATGAATTATTTCTCTAATCATTACCTCATTAACATGAAAAAAAGAATTTATCTCTAACTTTTTATTAAATTTAGAAACAAACTCTTTAATACTAGATTTTAATACTAATAATTCTAGATTAATATCTTCTTCTTTTGAACATAAAAAGAGTGTTATATATTTATCTTCACTCTCTTTCATTTACTATATACACTTTTCAATTATATATTTTAATTCATCTTTTATACTTGACGAACCACCAATTAAATATCCATCTACATTATCTATTTTATTTAATTCTTCAATGTTTTTAGGACTTACACTTCCTCCATATAAAACTATATCATTAACTCCGTACTTATCTTTAACATAATTTTTAATATTTCCAATAGTACTATCTATTTCTTCGTTAGTAGGAGTTTTTCCTGTTCCAATTGCCCAAACAGGTTCGTAAGCAATGATTACATTATCTAAATTATTTAGTCCATCAAATACTGAACTAATTTGATTATAAATAACCTCTAATGTAGTATTTTTTTCATATTCTTCAAGACTTTCTCCAATACAAAATACTGGGGTAATATCATTTTCAAGCAATAAAGTGATCTTATTTCTTAAAGTTTCTATAGTTTCATTATGATTCTTTCTACATTCAGAGTGTCCAACAATTGAACAAGATGCTCCTAATGATTTAATTTGAGATACTGATACTTCTCCAGTATAAGCACCTTTTAGATAAGCAGACACATCTTGTGAACCAAATCTTACAACATCTTTATAATATTCTAAAAAAGGATAGCTTGGAAACATAACAATATTATCTCTATTTTCTATTGTTTTTAACATTTCTACAATGCCAAGAACTTCTTCTTTATTTATATACATTTTTTGATTACCAAATACTAGTTTAGTCATCAGTTTTATCTCCTTTATATTTTATTTTACTTATAATTCGTCTTAAAGTACCAGGATCTCTTTTTGTCATTTTATAAACTTCTACTACTCTTTCTGCATAGTATTTAGAACTATGAACTTCAGAATGAAGTCTTGCATTATATGATAAATCTTCTAATTTTTTATGGTCTTCATATAAATCTAAAATACTATCTATATATCCTTGTTTATCATCAAATATTTTTCCATCTAAATCATTTGTAATAACATTTCTAAAACATTCGTCATTTATGCAAATTGGTGCAAGAGATGCAGCCATCGCTTCAATTACAGTTAAACCTTGTGTTTCAGAAAGAGATGCTGTTGTAAATACATCAGCCAAATGATAATAACTTGGCATTTCATCATATGGTACTTTACCAGTCATAATAATATTGTTTTCCATGGAATGCTCTTTTATAAACTCTTTATATCTAGAAGCATCTGGCCCATCTCCAACAATAACAAGTTTAATATTTTTATGTTTCTTTACTAAATCAAGATGAGCATCTAACAAAAATTCTATATTCTTTTCTTGAGCTATTCTACCAACAAAAATAATAATAAAATCATTCTTTTTAAACCCATATTGTTTATTTATTTTTTTAATCATTTCTTCATTCATATTTTCCAAATAGAATCGATCTAATTCAATTCCTGTTGGAATAATATGAATCGCTTTATTATAATCATATTTTTCTTTAAATAAATCATAAGTTTTCTTAGTTGGAACAATTAAAGCGTTTGCTGTTGTATTACAGTAGAACATAGTTAAATATTCAACTATTTTCTTACTAGACTTATTAAAATATCCCTTAGTAATATAATGAACATAATCTTCATACATTGTATGATATGTATGCACTAATGGTATATTAAATTGCTTAGCAAAAACACGCGCAAATGTTCCAATACCAAATTCAGTATGAGAATGAATTACATCTAGTTTCCATTTACGAATAGTATTAATTGCTCTAACTGGATAAATACCTGTTAATCTATAATCATATATACCTATAGGTATTCCAGGAATTCTTAATACTGTTCCATTTTCTTCTCTTCTATATTTTAAATCTTCATTATTAACTGTTACTACATATACTTGATGCCCTTGTTTTTCTAAAGCTTTTTTTAACATCAAAACACTAGTTGATACTCCATTTATAAATGGAGGATATGTATCAGTAAATAAACCAATTCTCATCTATTTTTTCACTCCCTTAAATGTAGTAAACAAAATTCCACCTAATATCATTGCAAAATAATATGTAATACTTCTCCATAAAATAACTGTTGCAGATAAAGCAGCTCCTGTAATAAATCCTCCAAAAAATTGTAAGAAACTATATTCAATTCCTCCGCTTCCTCCAGGAATAGGTACAAAAGATCCAATTATACTAACATATGAACAACATACATATACTATTACAGGATTAATACTTAATCCTAATGAATAAATTACAAACAATGGAGTTATATAATAGCAAAATAGTCCAATGAAATTAAATAAATATCCTTTAAATATAGTTCCCTTATGTTGTCTAAGGATTAAAGCACTTTCATGGAATTCTCCTAATTTATTACGAAGTTTTTCTATAGTTTTTTCTTTATTTTTAAATATCTTAAACTTAGTAAATAACCAAATTAAACCATTTAAAACAATAGTATTAAATTTCTCAGAGAAACTAACTATTAATAAACCTATTCCTACCAGAGCATTAATAGTAAAACCTATTATAGTTAAATCTCTAAGTATTATATTATTTACTATGTAATTGTATTTAAAATTTAATAGAACGGCAATTACTCCATGTGTTATTAAAGCCATTTGGTATAGTAAAAAATGTTGAACAATTATATTAGTACTATGTGCTATTTTAATACCACTTTTCTTTAGCATATATACTTGCATAGGTTGACCTCCTGTTGCAAAAGGAGTAACCCCATTAAAGAATTGTTCTATTATTATTTGTTTTAAAACAAATCTACGTTTTAGCTTCTTATAATTATAAACTATACCGTGAAGAGATAAAGCTTTAAACAACCAATAAAGAAAAGCAAATCCCATTCCCATAAGTAGGAATAATGGATTAGCACTTCTTAAACTATCTAGTATATTAGGTATATCATCTTTAATAACGAAATATAATACAACTAGAGTAATTGCTAATAATAATAAAGCCTTTCTAAGATTTTTCATTATCCTAAGCTTCAGGAATACAACTTATTCCAGGTAATTCTTTTCCTTCCATATATTCTAAAGTTGCTCCTCCACCAGTAGATGCATGAGTAACTTTATCTTTATATCCTAAATTAGCAGCAGCTGCAACTATATCTCCTCCACCTAAAATAGTAGTTGCATGACTATCAACTAAGGCTTTTAATACATCTTCAGTTCCTTTAGTACATTTAGAGAATTCATATACTCCTAATGGACCATTCCAAAATACAGTTTTAGAAGTACTTATAATATAAGAGAATGTTTTAACAGTTTCAGGGCCAATATCTAATCCCATTTCATCTTCTTCTAATTCATTTAAATTAACAATTCTATTAGAACTTTCATTATTAAATTCTTTAAAAGCATTAACATCACCAGGAAGAATTATTTTATTTCCATATTCATTAATCATCTTCTTTGCAAATTCTAAGTTTTCTTCATCTAATACGGAAGTTCCTATATTTGTACCTTTTGCTTTTAAGAAAGTAAAGGCCATTCCTCCACCAATTAATAAATAATCACACTTTTTAATTAAATTTTCAATAACTCCAATTTTATCTGATACTTTACTTCCACCTAATATTAAAGTAAATGGTCTTTCTGGATTATCTAGTTTTTCAAGTTCTGTTAATTCTTTTTCAACTAAGAATCCTACACCTACTTCTTCAAGATTAGATGCAATACCAACATTAGAAGCATGGGCTCTATGTACAGTACCAAATGCATCATTAATAAATACATCACCAAGACTTGCCCAATATTTAGCTAGTTCTGGATCATTACTACTTTCTTTCTTTCCATCAAGATCTTCATATCTAGTATTTTGTACAAGAATAACATCTCTTGGATTCATATTTTTAATAGCATTTTCTAATTCTTCTCCACGAGTTACAGGAACAAAAACAACTTCTTTATCAAGTAATTCACTAAGTCTTGCAGCAACTGGTGCTAAATCATTCTTAGCTAGATCTGCTTCTTCTTTAACTCTACCTAAATGAGAAAAAAGAATTACTTTAGCATTGTTACCTAAAGCATATTTAATAGTAGGTAGACTCATTACAATTCTATTATCATCTACTATTTTTCCATCTTTTATAGGTACATTAAAATCACATCTTATTAATACTTTTTTATTATTTAAATTAAAATCTCTTATATTTTTTTTCATAAATTCACCTTATTCCTCCAACTTTAATTTTATCATAAATTACAACAAATTAATATATATACGCAAAAAAAAGTAACACTTGAGTGTTACTTTATTCTATTTTTCTGTCAATGCTTTTGCAGTTCTAACCATTTGAGCAGAGTATCCCATTTCATTATCATACCATGCTACTACTTTTACTAATTGGCGTCCATCTACTTCAACAATTGAAGTTGAAAGTCCATCTACTAAAGCACCACAAGTTTCACCAATAATATCACTTGATACTACAGGATCATCAGTATAATTTAAAGTTTCATTTGTATTATTCTTTAGAACAGCATTTATTTCTTCAATAGTTGTATTCTTCTTAAGTTCTAGAACTAAGTCTACTACAGAACCAGTAGTTGTAGGTACACGCATTGCAATTCCATCAAGTTTTCCTTTTAAATCAGGAATAACTGCTCCGATTGCTGATGCTGCTCCAGTTGAAGTTGGAACAATATTTGCAGCTGCTGCTCTTCCACGACGAGTCATAATTCCTTTTTTATGAGGAACATCTAGTGTTGCTTGATCATTTGTATAAGCATGAACTGTAGTCATAAATCCTTTTTCAATTCCAAAATTATCATTTATTACAGCAAGTACTGGTGCTAAGCAGTTAGTTGTACAACTTGCAGCAGAGATAACTTCTTCTGTACCATCTAAAGTATCATCATTAACATTATAAACAATTGTCTTTAAATCTCCTTTAGCAGGTGCTGAAATAATAACTTTTTTAGCTCCAGCAGTGATGTGAGCCATTGCTTTATCTTTATCTGTAAAATGTCCAGTACATTCAAAAACAACATCTACTCCTAATTCTTTCCAAGGTAAATTTGTAGGATCTGTTTCAGCATATACTTTAATTCTTTGATTACCAATGATTATTTCATCTTCATCATGACTAATTTCATTAGCACGATATCTTCTATGACTTGTATCATATTTTAGTAAATATGCTAATTGTTCTGCATCTGTTAAGTCGTTAATTGCAACTACTTCTAGATCAGGTTCTTCCTCCATAATTCTAAATACTAATCTTCCAATTCTACCAAAACCATTAATGGCAACTTTTTTCATTTTTCTCCTCCTAATTTACATTAAAACAACTTCCCCCAATAAATTCTCTTAATATAGAGTCATCTGGTATATCTTCAGATGATATTGGTAAAAATGTTTTTAACAAGTTTAATAATCTTTTTGCTTCTGTATAATATTCACTATTATAATCTACTGAATATAACAAAGGCTCAACAAAAGTTTTTAATACACCTAATTCATAGTTTAACGAAGTATTAAATATTACGTTAGCTTCATCTTGATGTGGGAATATATATTTTTCTTCTCCCTCTCTTACGTTTTGCCATGATTTAAGAGTATCTTCAACTTTATATCCTCTAGTTCTATTATCTCTAATTATTCTTCTTAACAACCTATTATCAGATGTAGAAATACGGTTATGATTATCGATTGTTAAAGCAGTTAATGGAGATATATAAATCTTATATTTCTTACTTCTAGGTATGCTTTTTAAAATAGCCGGATTAAGTCCATGAATACCTTCCATAACTAGAATATCATTTTTATTTAATTTAAGTTTTTTTGTAAACTCAGGTTCTCCTTTTAAAAAATTATAAACAGGAGCTGTTATTTCTTCTCCATTTAATAATTTATCAACGTTACTATCTAATAAATCTAAATCTAACGCTTCCAAACATTCATAATCATATGATCCATCTGGCTTCTTAGGATTCTTTGCTCTTGGAACAAAATAATCATCCATTGATATTTGTATTGGATTAAATCCAAATATTTTTAGATAGTTTGTTAATTTTAAAGATGTAGTAGTTTTACCAGCAGACGATGGTCCTGCTAATAAAATTATTTTTACTCGATCTCTATGTTCAAATATATCTTTAGCAATTTCAATAAGTCTATACGTCCTAACTGATTCATCTATTCTAATCAAATCACCTATATTACCTTGACTTACTTTTTTATTTAATGCAGATGCGTTTGGAATATTCATAAGTTTTACCCACTCTTGATACATTCTAAATATTTCAAATCTTTGTGGATGATGTTTGTATTTTCCAATCTCACCTTCATTATATCTATCCGGGTACATTAATACGAACCCTTTTTCATTAATAAATACTAAATCAAAATATTTTAATACTCCTGTTGAAACAGGCATGATACTAAAGAAGAAATCATACATGCTTCCAAGTTTATATAATGTAATATAACTATTAGTATTATATTTAAGCATATCTACTTTATCAGAATCACCTAATTTTTCAAAATAGTCCATAGCTTCCACTCTAGATACATTTTTTGATGCTATGCTTAAATCTTGATCTATTAAAGTTTGCATTTTTTTCTTAATTTCTTTAACAATTTCCTTAGTTAAAGTTAGATTAGTTTCTATATATAAACCTTTATCAATTGAAAATCTAACATATACTTTAGTACTTTTTCCATACAATTCTTTAATAGCATATATTACTACATAAGTTAAACCATTTAAATAAATCCTATTACCAGCAGATGTCATTAAATCATGTAATTCTACTTCTCCACCATCAATGATTGGATCATTAAGTTCTTTAAATGCTCCATTATGTTTAACAGCTATAATAGGAAATTTAAATTGATCTTGATACTCTTTTACTAATTCTATATAAGGGGTTCCATAAGCTATTTGTTTTTCTTCACCTAAAACAGTAACTTTAAGATCTTTTTCAATCATTATTTCCCTCCTATTCTTATTATCTAAAATAATTCTATCACATTTATAAAAAAGATAAACACACTTTACTTTATTTTGTCAGCAATTTCTTTTATTTTACGAAATCTATGATTAAGACCAGACTTAGTAATATGTGAATCAGTTTCTAAAGAGATTATTTCACTTAATTCAGTTAATGAACTTTCAGGATACTTTTTACGATAAGTAGCTGCAACAAGTAGTTTCTCATCTAATATATCTAGTCCTAATTCTTTTTCTATTTTTTCTATATCTCTTAACTGATTTAATCCTGTTTGAATAATCTTTTCAGTGTTAGCCTGTTCACAATTATTTAGACGATTAATAACATTTTTTTCTTCTCTATAAGCTCTTATATTTTCATAATAAAGAACTGATTTATATGCCTTTATCAACTTTAAGAAATCAGCTATTTTTTCCGAATCTTTTAAATAGACCATATACTTATTATCACGTAATAATATTTTACAATTAAGATCAAATCCATTTAATAGTCTTTGAACTAATACAGATTCATATTTTTTATCAAATAAAAATTCAAGATGATACTGACTTGTCTTTGGATCATTTATACTTCCTTTAGCCAAAAAAGCCCCTCTTATATAAGCTTTTATTTCATCATCTGAGTCAATTATATATTCTTTAGGTGAATCTAAATAATTACCCTCTTCATCAATAACTGATAAATCTTTTAATATATAATCTACTTTATCGTCTATTTCCATATAATAAACATTGTTCTTATTAAAAGTTGTATTTTGTTTTGTTTCCATTTTCGCATGTATTCCATACAGTCTTTTTAAAAGAGCATATATTCTTTTGGCAGTATACATATTTTCTGTATACAGAAGAATATGTCCATCTATCATATGTTCATTGTTTCTAATAAAAGCTGATAATTCTGCAATGTACTCAGAATTAGACAAAGTAATATTACTTATTTCATCTTTAACATCAGTAGCGAACGACATGATCATTCCTCATCATATACGAGAATATTAAACTAGCTAAAAGGATACTATTATGTTTTAAAGTACCATCTTCATCTAAAATAATTAAATCTCCTTCTATTAATTTAATTCCCATTTTCTTAACTTCGTCTCTATCTATATTAACTTTATCTTTCTCTTCTTTACGATGATATTTCTCAAGCATCTCTTCTGATATTTTTGTATTACTTGCAATTACTACATCAACAGGACGACTTAAATATTTATTAAGTACTTTTAAGTGATCACTAACATTAAATTTATCTGTCTCTCCAGGTTGAGTCATAGCATTACAAACATACATTATTTTGGCTTTACTCTTCTTTATTGCCTTTTTCATATCTTTTCCTATTACATTAGGTAAGACACTTGTATATAAACTTCCAACACTAAGTACAATTAAATCAGCTTCTTCTACTGCTTCAATTGCTTCTTTTGTTATATGAGGTTCTTTCTTATAAAATAGGTTTGTTTTAACATCATTATTTTCTGTAATTGCTTCTTCTCCCTCAATTATTTCTCCTTTTTCAGTTTCAGCCATTAAAGTTAAATAATCTTCTGAAATTGGATAAACTTTATGACGAACATCTAATAGTTCACTTAAATGTTTTATTGCAACACATAAACTTCCAGTCATTTGCATATCTGCAACTAAAAAGAGATTTCCAAGTGCATGTCCATTTAAATCACTAGAAGTATCAAATCTATAATTCATTAGTTTTCTAATATCTTTACTAGCACCAGATAAGTTAGTTATAACTTGTCTAATATCTCCTACTGCTGGGATATTAAATTCTGTTCTAAGTCTTCCTGTAGAACGTCCATTATCAGATACTGTTATTACCGCAGTTATATCTACAGGAAAATCTTTAAGTCCTCGAAGGATATATGATATCCCTGTTCCTCCTCCGAAAACTACTACTTTTTTATTCATACCATCACCATCTCCATTTTATCAAATTATCCAAATAAAAGAAAGGATTCAAAGAACCCTTATTATTACTGAAATAGCATATCCTACCATAGCAAAAATTGCCAGTAAAATAGGATAAAATACAATATCTATAAATGCTGCTTGCTTTTTATTACTATCTAATACACTCTTAGGTATAGCAACTTCTGGCGCTTCTTTAGTTGAATTAGGTTTTTCAAGAGTTCCTAAACTTTTAACAACAGTCTTAGTATTAGTTCTATTACGACTTTGAGACTCTCTTAAAGCAATTAGGTAATTATTATAATAAACACCATCTTTTCCATCGACAATAACATCATGATAATAAGTATCATCATCTGATGCTTTCAATATAGAATCATCCATTTGTAACGCATCATAATTTTGTCTTAAATATTCAGTTGATACCTTTGTATAATCTATAAATTGTCCTGATGGAAGGGAATAATAAGTCCCTACTGCAAGCTTAGCTAAATCTGTTATTTCTTTTCTTCTTTCCGCATCATCTATTCCTTCATAAAAGTTTGAAAAAACAAACACCCCGTCAGAATATACAATTTTAGACGGTCTTACATCAACTTTATATCCTTTTTTATGAAACGTTTCTAAAACATCGTCTATCTCTATAAAACGAGTTCTAATATTTTCTGGATTTTTTTCATATGAAAGATATTGTTCTAATGTTTCCATACTATCACCTAATAATCCTATCTTAAAAAAATTATATCAAAATTAAGATGTTTGTTGGATATAATCAAGTAATTTTTTCTTTATTGAACGCCAATTATTGTCAACCGATTTATAAGGTAAATCTAAAAGAATAGATATCTCTTTATTACTAAAATTATTAATTCTAAGTTCATAAATTGGTGACTCTTTTATAGATAATTCATATTTAAAATTATTAAGTAATCTTTCATAGTAATTAGATAAAACAACTTCTTCTACTAAATCTTTTTTACTATATATTGTATCTTCTAAAAACAATTCATTCTCATATACACTTTCAGATATAGATTTAGATAAAGTAAGTACTAAGTTTTTAGAACAAGAACATTTCTTTATATGTTTTAGCATTTCTCTTTTTATTAAAAGAACTGCATAAGTATAAAAAATACAATTTCTTCTTTCTGTAAAAGAATCAATTGCATTAATTAATCCTAATATACCTTCTTGTATTAGTTCATCTTTATCCATATTTAAGTTTGGATATTTTTTGATAAACATATCTGCTTGTTTTTTTATAATTGGACTGTATTTTTCTATCATTAAGGAATATGCATCCTCGTTTTTTTCTCCAATCATATATAAAAGTTCATAATCATTAAGGTCTTTATAAATAGTAATCCCTCCTATTTTTTAGAACGCATCACCTCATAGATCATAATTCCTGCAGCAACAGATGCATTCAAACTATTAATCTTTCCATACATAGGGATTTTAGCTATAAAGTCACATGCATTAAACATAGACTTAGACATTCCTGAACCTTCATTTCCTATTACAAGTGCTATTTTTCCACTATAGTCTATTTCACGATAATCAGTACTATTTTCCATAGCAGTACCAACTACCCAGAATCCTTCTTTTTTAAGTTTATCTACAGTTTGACTAAGATTAGTTACCATAGCAATACGAACATTTTCTAAAGCACCTGCACTTGTTTTCATAACAGTAGAATTTACTGATACACTTCTATCTTTAGGAATAATAATTCCACTTATTCCAGCTGCTTCACAAGTTCTTATTATTGCACCTAAATTGTGAGTATCTTCTAAATGATCAAGTATAACTACTTTAGCATCATCTTCATAAATAAAATCTTCAAGTTCAGCATACTTAAAATCCTCTATGTCAAGAATTATACCTTGATGAGAATATTTATCAAATTTAGAAAACTCTTTTTTAGATAAAGATTCTATATTATAATCTCCTTTTTCTATTAGAGAAATAATACTTTTATCATCAAAATCTTCTCTAATAATTATTTTATATACTTTTTTATTATTTTTTAATACTTCTTTAGCAACATTTCTTCCATATACTAACATACCTATTCTCCTAATATATAATTCATTATTTCATCTATTCTCTCTTTATTTTGAGATAATTCTAAATATCCAATTAATGCTTCTAATGCAGTAGCATATCTATAAGTTACTACATCACAATTCTTAGGATGACTTTTACTACTATTATTTCGAGCACGTTTAATAATAGATAATTCTTCTTCACTAAAGAAGTTATTATCTAACATTTCATTTATATATTTAGCTTGTCCTTTCGCAGACACATAATTTAAAGCTTCTTTTTGTAAATCATTAACATTTCCAATACCTTTATTAATTAAATATTTTCTAATATAGTCTTCATAAATAGTATCTCCTAAATAAGCTAATACAAGTACATTTATTTCTTTTATATTCATACATACCTCTTCAATCACATATACTTTATCATAAGAATTATAATAAAAAAAGAGCATAAAGCTCTTATGTAACGTTTTCTGTTATTGGTATAATATACCATTTTTTATCTATTTGAACTACCCAAAAATCGATCTCAGTAGTAGTTCTTTCATCTGTTACAATTGTTTGAGAAACATATACATGCTTATAATCAGTTATATTTGGTATATTTTCTACTCCACAATAAGTACCTAATGCTGTTGTTTTTAAATTATTTTGATCATCTTCATTTACTACTTCAACATTTTTAATTTTATACTCTACACTAAATTTATCTTGGAAAGATGCTAGTGCAACTTCTATTTCATTCATTAAGTTTTCATCTTTTCTAGCACAAGGAACATATGCAGATACTATTCCTTTTTTATCTTTCTTTTCTATAGACTTGTAATAAGTATTTATTGGTGTTTCATATGTTTCTTCTTTAGGTTTACTATCTTTAACAAAGAAGAACCAATATAATCCTGCACCTAATAACATTACAAATAGAATAATAAAGAATTTAGGCAAAAATGAACCTTTCTTCTTTTTTCTAACATTAGATGTTGGACCTTGTTCATTTGATACAACATAATCAACTCTTGCCATTAAATCTGGTTTAGGTTCCATTCTTTGCTTAGCAAGTCTTGCTTCTTCTTCTCTTTTTCTTCTGTCTTCTTCTTCTTTTGCAAGAAGCATTTTATTATGTTCATTTTCCTTTTCTTCTTGTTCATACATATTAACTAAAATACTTGAATCTATTTCTCCAACAGTTGCTTCAGGTAATTCAACTTTTTGAACTGTTTCTTCAGTATTTTTATTTTCTTCTTCAACTTTAACAGATACACTTTCTAATTCATTATTAACTATATCATCAACAGAAATTTCTTCTATTCCCTCAGGAACGTCAATAACAGTATTAGCATCAATTACTGCTTTTGGTTTGTCTTTTTCTTCAATTGGTTGACTAACTGCTTCAATTACATCGTTTGATTCTTTAACTTCTGTTACAACAGGAACATCATTAATTGCACTTTCTAAGGATCCTTCTTCTGGTTGAATATCTTTTGTTTCTTCAACGATTTGTTCCTTTTTATCATCAAGTAGTGGTTCTACTTCAGAAACTGGTTCTGTTTCTGATACAGTTTCTACTACCTCTTTAACTTCTTCAACTGGAGTTTCCTCTACTTTTTCTTCAACTTGAATCTCTTCTATTGCACTAGCTAGAGATTCAACTTCTGGATGAGCTTCTGCTATTTCTTCAACTTCTGGAGCTACATCAGCTACTTCAGCACCAGTTTGAGTTTCAATTACTTCAGCAACTTCTTCTTTAGCATCTTTTGTTTCAGTAATCTCTTCTTTTACTTCTTCTATTACTTTTTCCTTTTTATCTTCAAGTAATGGTTCTACTTCTGCAACAGTTTCTACCACTTCTTTAGCTTCTTCAACTGGAGTTTCTTTCTTTTCTTCTGTTGTTACTTCTTTTACAACTTCATCAGTTTTTTCTTCAACTGGAATCTCTTCTATTTTTGTTTCGTTAGATTCTTCTTTAGATTCTTCTGTTACTACATCTGTTACTGATTCTTCAACTGCAACTACAGGAACCTCGTTAATTGCACTTTCTAATCCTCCTACCTCTGGTTTTATATCTTCTACTACAGCATCAGTACTTTCTTCTATGGTTGGTACAGTAACTGCTTCTAAAACATCATTTACGGCAGAATTTCCTGCTGCTGAATTAGTATTTTCATTAAACTGAATTACAGGAATAGGATTAATATCAACTACTTCTTCTACTGGAGAATCTTTCTTTTGTTCTAATGGTAAATCAGTACCACAATTACTACACTTAGTTAGATTTTCCTCTACAACCTTTCCACAATTAGGACATAATTTACTCATAAAACATCCTCCTTTATTCTAATTTAAATAATACTATATTATTACTTTTTTAACAATAAAAAAGAATACTATTTAACAATAATATTCTTATTTAAATATGTTAAATGATAACTCGTTATACAATATTACAGATGTATAATTATATATTTTTTCAATATCTTTATCATTTATTTTATATTCTTTTTTTATATTATCTATTTCTGTATTTAATATATCCATTTCTTTTTTTAAATTATTATACTTAAAGAATAAACAACCTAAAAAGAAAATCATACCAAGCATTAAGAAAGTTAAATCATGCAAATAAATACATACAATACATATTACTATAGCAATTTTATTAATATAATTAACTAGTAGAAAATAAAACCTATTTCCTTTATTTATAGATACTGCATTGATTGCTAACGCTATTGAACTTGCAACACTAGAAAAAGTATTACTATCATAATCTATATCATCTAATCTAATAGCGTTTCTTTTAACATCATAATGACTTCTTTTATTATTATTTGTTTTAACTAAGTATATATTTGTATTATTATTTTTTAAAACATATTGTCCAACTATAATAGAATTAACTTTTTTACCTAGTTCGTCCTTTTTTTGACGAATTATAAAACATCTAATTTGATAAATAACAGAATATAGAAATGCTAACAAAAATATTAATATTAGAATTACAAACAACATTATAATACCTCGTAAGTTGTTCCTTCTCTTGTATCATTAAGTTTAATTCCTCTAGATAAAAGTTCTTCTCTAATTTGATCAGCTTTTTGAAAGTCTTTATTTTTCTTTGCTTCAGCTCTTTCTTCAATTTTAGAAAGAATTTCTTTCTCAAAATCTTCATCTATTTCTTTTTCTTCATCAATTAAATCAAGTCCTAACACTTTATCAAAATCATCAATTAAGAATAGTTTTGAAAAATCAGATAATTCTTCATCTTTTAAAACATCATATACAAGTGTCATCATTGAAGAAGTATTTAAATCATTTTCAATTGCTTGTTTAAATCTTACTTGATAAGCATCTGTTTTATTTTCATTTAAATCTGGATTCTTATTTAATTGTCTAATTCTGGACTTCAATTTTTTATATGCTTGTTCTGCACCATCAAGAGCTTCCCAAGAAAATACTAATTGGTTACGATAGTGACTATTTAAGCAAAAATATCTATAAGAAAGTGGATTATATCCTTTTTCTTCTAAAAGAGAAACTGTTAAGAATTCTCCTTTTGATTTTGACATCTTTCCTTCGGCATCATTTAAATGTTCTCCATGCATCCAATAATTACACCATTTATGTCCAAAATAAGCTTCACTTTGCGCTATTTCATTAGTGTGATGAGGGAAAATATTATCAACTCCACCGCAGTGAATATCTAAGTGTTCTCCTAAAAATTCTGCAGATATTCCAGAACACTCTATATGCCATCCTGGATAACCAACTCCCCATGGAGAATCCCATTTCATTTCTTGATTTTGGAATTTAGATATTGTAAACCATAAGGCAAAATCTGCTGGATTTCTTTTAGATTTATCTTCTTCTACAGAATCTCTTGCTCCTACTATTAGATCTTCTGGATTTTTTCCTGACAAGCGATAGTAATCCTTGGCCTTACTAATATCAAAATAAATATTTCCATTAGATTCGTAAGCATAACCATCATCTAATAATTTTTTAATCATCTTTATATATTGATCTATATGTTCACTAGCAGGAGCTACAACAGCTGGCTTATCAATATTTAACTTAGCACAATCTTCAAAGAAAGCATCAGTATAAAATTTTGCAGTTTCTCTAACTGTCTTTCCTTCTCTTAAAGCACCTTTAGCCATTTTATCTTCACCAGTATCACCATCACTAGTTAAATGTCCAACATCAGTTATATTCATAACTCTAAATACTTTATATCCAATATAATTTAATGATTTTTCTAAAACATCTTCAAATATATATGTTCTTAAATTTCCTATATGAGCATAGTTATAAACAGTAGGTCCACAAGTATACATCCTAACTATTCCTTCTTCAAAAGGAATAAAATCTTCAACTTTTTTAGTTAATGTATTATATACTCTCATAAATCCTCCTAGTATTATTTTAGTCTTTCTTTGACTAACTCTTCTCCTAATAAATAAATTGTATTTGCAAGTTCTGGTCCATGCATTTGTCCAGATGTTTTAATTCTTATAGGCATAAATAACATCTTTCCTTTATTACCAGATTTTTCTTTTGTATTATTAATGGCATTACTAATATTATCGATAGTCCATTCAGTAATATTATTAATTTCCTCTCTAAAAGCATCTATTGTTTTATCAATTCCATCTTGCTTCATAAATTCTTGTGCTTCTTCATTAGGATTATATTCATTATTAAAGAATAATTTTACTTCTTCTACTATTTCAGAACCGTTAGATATATGATTTTGATATATACTTAGTAATTCATCTAACCATTCAGTGCTTTTAGTACTTAAATCATATTCTTTTTCTAAAAATGGAAGTACTAATTTTTTGAAATCTTCTTTAGATAATTCTTTAATATAATGTGCATTAATCCAATCTAATTTTTTAATATCATATACTGCTGGTGAATTATTAATTCTTTTAACATCAAATTTTTCAATAAGTTCATCCATACTAAATATTTCTTGATTATCAGCAGGACTCCATCCAAGTAAAGCTAAATAGTTAATAATCGCTTCTGGTAAATATCCTAAATTATAAAGATCCATAAATGTAGAATCTCCATCTCTTTTAGATATTTTCTTTCCACCTTCTTTAATTATATGTGGAAGATGAATATATTCAGGAGACTCCCATCCAAATGCTTTATATAATAATAAATATTTAGGTGTAGATGAAAGATATTCATTACCTCTTACTACATGTGTTATTTCCATTAAATGGTCATCTATTACATTAGCAAAGTTATATGTTGGATATCCATCTGATTTAAGAAGTATTTGATCTTCTAATAATTTATTCTCAACAGTTATTTTTCCATATACCAAGTCTTCATAAGAAGTTGATCCTTCTTTTGGCATTTTTTGTCTTATTACATATGGTTCACCATTTTTTAACTTTTCTTCTATCTCTTCTTTAGATAGTTTTAGACAATGTCCATCATACATAAAAGCAACTTTTCTAATATCTGCTTCTTCTCTTAATTTTTCAAGTCTTTCTTCAGTACAAAAACAATAATATGCTTCTCCTTTATCAACAAGTTCTTGTGCATATTTTTTATATAAATCAACTCTTTCACTTTGAGTATATGGTCCGAAATTACCTCCTTCTTGAGGTCCTTCATCTATATGCATATTACATACTTTTAAAGTATCATATATAACTTGTACTGCTCCTTCTACTTCTCTTTTTTGATCAGTATCTTCAATTCTTAAAATAAATTTACCATTTTGTGATTTTGCTACCAAATATTCATATAAGGCACTTCTTAAATTACCTATATGCATAAATCCAGTTGGAGATGGAGCAAATCTTGTTCTAACTTCTTTCATAAAATCACCCTTCATCGTTATTTTACCATAAAATAATAAAAACTATAATATTAATCATCAATTATAGTTTTTAATCTTATACCATTTACAAGAGGATTTAAATCTCTTTTTTTAATATCAGGAAGTTTAATCCTAATAATCTCTTCCATTGTAATATTTTCAAATTTATAAATTAATTTTTCAAGATGAATATCATTTGTTTTCTTTAATTTATTATATAATGTTTCTTCGTCAAAAATATATAAGTCTTCATAAGAAATATATTTATTTTTTATAGAGAATCTTGTTATTTCTGCTAATAACTCCATCATATAGTTATCATAATCAGAATGACAGGCAATATCTATATTATTACTTTTTTCAAGAACTAACTTTGCAATCTCTAAATTGCAGAAACCTATTTCTTTTTCATCTTTTTCATTATCAAATACTTTTATATTATTAATTATTCTTTTTATTTCATCTATTTCTATATCTTTAGTCCAACTTATTGCAGATAAAATAACTCCATCAAGTCTATCTGCACATAATTTAGGTCTATCATTATCAACTACAGTATATTTTTTAAAATTAATAATATCATTTATATCTATATTATCTTCATCTAAGTATTTTAGAAGTTTCTTGTCACTTTTTAATACTCTTTCTGTATATTCTTCAGTACTTTCTTGTTTAGAATAATCCTTGTTCATATAATCAATTACATGTGAAAAACAAGGAGTAGATATATCATGAAAAAGTCCAGCTAAAGTAGCTTTTTTATCTTTAGTTAATTTATATGTTATTAAGGCAACATCTAAGGAATGATCAAATCTAGATATATATTCTCTAAAATCATATATATCATCTGATGCATAATCCATTCCACACAAATAACTTACTTTTTTTAATCTAATTAATGAATCTAGTTCTAAATATTTTTTTAAAAAAGAAGGAATTCTACCTAATTCTTTTAAATATTCTTTATACATAATCTATCTTTATATTTTTAATATCTATCAATTCATTATTATCAAAAGTAAGCTTAAATACTTCAGGAGCGTCCCAACTAAAATCAAATACTTTATTTCCTTTAAAATACATCTCTTTTTTTTCTATATCAAAATCAACATAATTAAGAAGAAAACAAGTTATCGCGGTTGCATGTGACAATGCTACAATTCTAGTATTTTTATATTTATCAACTATTTCTTCAATAACATTTTTCATACGAATTTTAACTTCGTTAAAACTTTCACCATCTGGCATTTTATAATTATGATTTTCTAGTTGTTTCCATTCAAATCTTTCCGGAAGTTCACTAAATTCTTTAACTCCAAATAATCTTTCGCCAAGTCTATCATCAATAAGAACTTTTTTATTATTATTAAATGCTATATATTTTGCAGTAGACATCGCTCTAGAAAAACCAGATGAAAATACATAGTCTATATTTTTAAAATCATCTTGTTCAGATAAATACTTAGCTTTTTCTTCTCCACGAACACTAAGAATTCCTTTTTCATTTCTTTCTTGTTGAAAATCACTTGTATTAATGAATTCAACTCCATCTCTAATTGGTTCTGAATGTCTTATTAAGTATAATTCTGTCATAATTTCTCCTTATTTTGTAGTTTTGTTTATTTTTGTGTATGTTGTCTACACTTTTTTAAACATTAATTTGTGTTGTTTAGTAATTTTTCTTATCTATTAACTTCAAATAAACCTCTTTTAATTGATTTTCTTCAAAACCAAGATCTCTTAATATACCATAAGCATCTTCTACATTTATTCTAAAGAATAAATCATCAAAGTCTAACATTTCATGAATTAAATTTTGCTTTTTTAATAATTCTTGATTATCCTTATTCTTTTCAATTAATTCATCATTTATTTTTCTTAACTTCTCAATCATATTATCTTCTCCCACCACGATTTCCGCGAGTATCTGTAATTCCTGGAATTTCTATTTTATCCGAATCTTCTTCTCGAATAAAATCTAATTTACCATAAGCTAGCATATCTAATACCTCAACTGCACTAACTTTTCTTAATGATTCATGAGGCCTATATAAAAAGTATTGATCTTCTACATCTTCGTCATAAAAACTCTTTTCATTAATTGTAAATAATATAACTGGCACTGCTACTTTATCACCTTTTCTTGGATTAGGATCTCTTAATATAGTAAGCCCAACATTATTATCTCTTTCGGCCTCTGTAAACATTATCTTTCTTAAGTCCATTATATATGAATAATCATCCATAGTAGCAAAATCTGCTTCTCTTGCTTTTTCTAAAAGAATTTCTAATCTTTCCACAAATGGTATAGGAGTGATACTATCAGTTGTTTCTCTATATTCAGCTACAATTTCATCAAGTGGTCTTCTCTTTGTATCTCTTTCTCGAATATATGAATATACTTTTCTTAATTGATTGTTAAATTCTTCTTGAGTTGTAAAGTTTTTATTTAAACATTTAAGTCCAACCAATTTCTTACCGGTCTTAGCATTATACATATCACCTTTTAATATAGATGTTACAGAGTCAGCTAAACACATATATTTCCCACATCTAAATGTTATATCTGCATGTGCTTCTCCATATTCTCCATCAAAAGATTTACTATCTAAATGAAAAGTAATTCCAAGTTCATGCAATAATTTAGAATAAATCAAATCAAATTCAAAACATACTACTTCATTATGATCAATATTTATTTCTTCAATATATTCTCTTTGCTTGTGTTTTTCAGTAGCTGGTCCTTTTTGTCCAACTGCATAGTATTCTTCATCATATGTTAGTGTCTTACACATCATGATATATATATATATTGCTTTTTCTAAATCAGTAAAATTAGGATCCATACCTTCAAGTATTCTTTTTTTTAACCCATCATCTACATGTATTTGTTCATATTGTTCATCTATTCTATCAGCTTGAAAATTGACAGATTCCAAATCTATTATCTGATTAGATAGAATATCATCTATTCTATCGTTTATTTCTTCTGGCAAAATATATGAATCATTAATTTTAGTCCTTTTAACAAATTGACCAGCTGCATATATTATTTGTTCTTTAGGCATTCCTCTAAATTCTCTAATATCATCGTTAAAACATAAATTATCAAAATCATCTACGTCTAGTTCAAGAACTGCGATTAAATCTTCTCCTTTTATTTCATATAAAGAACCATCTATTACAATTGGAAACACATAATCTTTATATTTTTCTTTCATACTTCGAAGAGATACTAATGATTTTAAATGATCAAATCTTTCTCTTTCTTCCTGTGACACTTGATTAGAATCAACATAGTCAATAAGTCCAAAAATTAAATCTTTCTTACTATATCTTACAGTTGTTCCAGTATCTCCAAATATTGGATAGGTTAATATAAACTCAGACTCTCTATTTGCTAGTAAATCTTCTACATATGAATAATAATAGTCATTTGATAATATTTTTCTTAATAAGTCTTTACTAAATTTTAAATCATAATCTACTTTAACTTTTTCACCAGATTCAAAAGCATCAAACTCTTCTCTAGATACAAAAAGTACATTTAAACCCTTTAAGTATGGATACTCTTCTAAAGCAGCTTTAACTTCTTCATTCATATATATCACCTATAATAATAATATCATTTTTATAATAATTAAAAAAGATAACTTTAGTTATCTTTATATTGATTCATAATACTTATTTTTTTCTTTATAAAACTCTTCATAACTCTTACTTAAAGAATATAATATTTGCATATAATCTTTATTAATATTTAGAGAGTATAATTTACCTTGATCAGTTTTTAAATACTCTACTCCTTTTTTCTTTTCTAATTTAATATTTTCATATTTAATTTCATATTTCTCATCATTTTTATCAAGTTCATCCCATATATCATCAGGATTTATATTATGTTCATCTTCCACTACTGTAAGAATTAAAGTATTATTTTTTATTTTCCATGTACCTCTACAACTTACTAAAGAATCTTTAGGAAGAGATACAAATTCACCAACAAAATATGAAAAAGTACCATCTTTATTAAAAACATATCCAGCAGGATATCCTTCGTCTATTCCACTTGATAATGTAATTAAGCCTTCTGTTAAGAAACTTTCTACCTTTTTATTACTACATCCAGTTAA
This sequence comes from Bacilli bacterium, assembly GCA_017541325.1. Classification (GTDB taxonomy): domain Bacteria; phylum Bacillota_I; class Bacilli_A; order RF39; family UBA660; genus RUG11788. Next base: position 24,644 of record JAFXZI010000002.1, on the reverse strand, counting down.
TAATAATAGAAGCGTTAAACAAATTAATATTTTTTTCATATTATCACCATATAAAGTATATCACAAAAAAAGAAGTTAAAATAACTCCTTTTTCTTAAGTACATTCTATCTTAAACTATCTAGTTATTCCTTCTGTTTCTTTAATCAACACTTTCTCTAATTGTGTTGCATGATTAACTTTACCTTGTTTAACAACGGTACAAACAAATTCATCATTTACATCTATATTATCACAATTAGTGAAATATGATTTTCTAATAAATAGAGTTGTATTATCATTATCTCTACCTATTCCATATCCTTTTTCTTCATCAAACCATTCAACAGTTCCTTCTACTCTATTTTGTTCCATTTGTTTTTGCCTCCATTCTTTTACTCAATTCAGCATCATCTAAGAATTCTTTCAATTCTCCTGATTTTGATTTTTCACTTATTAATTTATAAGCTTCAAGCATTTCTTTGTTTTGTCGTTTATCGCTACCAAATACACCTTCAGCCAAACTTCCATCAGGATATATTCCTATAAACCAATCCTTGCCACATATAACAAAAGTAAAATCTGATACTTCTATTTCGCGTTCTGATTTAGATATTGTCTCTATTTTTGCTATAGTTTGACCAGTTTTTTTCAATTCTTCTTCGGTACATTGTTGTGGATCACAAATAATTATTTTTGTTCTCTCGTCCTGATATCTAGCTTTAGGAATAAATCTTTTTGTATGTTCATAAGTTGGACTTTTTCCTAGGATAAATTGTGTTCCAGCATCTGTATATAAGTCAGCTAGCGGAAGTATTACATCTTTTTCATCTAACTTAGTTAGTATTTTTTGTGCTGTCTTTTTTTGTACTCCATTAGGATTAGGGCTAATACCAACAGTAACAATTTCAATTCTTTCTTTTTCCGGTTCTGCTTCAGCAGAGGCTTCTAATAATTTTCCTGCTGCATCTACGCATACTTTTAAATAAGCTTCATCTGATTTTCTAGACAAACCGGTTGTTTCAATATCATCAAAACACAGTACATTGCCATCTCGCCACAACCATGATTGAGCTACTAATTTTCCGTTTTTTCTTATTACAAGTATTCTACCACTATCGGAAGTTAAAGCATGATCAAGGGAACTACTACTTTCTCCTTCAAAAGTAAAACAACACTTGGTAATATATCCAACACTCATTTGTTCAACAGAATCTAAATCTAATACCTCATACTCTAAGTCATCAACTTGTCCTTTTACTTTCGGAATAGTTGATTCACTTCTTTGAAGCATCCTATCATAAGTTTCTAGAATTTGCTCTAAATAGTCAGGCCCCGCTTCTTTAATAATGCCTCTTAATGATTGTTGATATTCTTGTAACAACAAAACAGAGTCATCTAGCAATCCACTTATTTCACTTAATTTAACTTTTCCCTGAGATAAAGCATATATTAATCTCCAGTTTCTAATAACTACCCAAAGTTTTGTATCTACTTCCCCTCTTAGTAATCTTCTAATATTAGAATTTTCATCGTCAACACCATTTCCAAACAAGAACCTTACCATTGCCGCTTGACATCTTGTATGTTTTACTTGTTTATCAGCTACTTCATAATCACTAGGATTTAGATCTCTAAAAGCTCCACTTAATACTCCAGCATTTAAATATCCATATTTACCTTCTAGAATCTCCTTAGTATGTTTAAAACCTAAAGAAAGTAACATTTTAAGTACTATTTTATCGTCTAATTCAGTAGGCCCAGAAGGATAATGACTACGACTAATTTCAAGGAGCTTATTAAGCTCTTTCAAATTAATTTCTTTTTGTTTTCCAACAGGAACTTCTGATAAAGCAAAAGTATTTGATATTAGGAACGAATTAATTGCTTTAGCATCTGGAATCATATCTTTTGTAAAAGCTCTATATAAGTCTTCCGGTTTTAAAAAGCCTTTATCTATTCTCTTTTTCAATATTGAAAAATTTTTATCTCCTTTTGCAACAAATTCTTCACAAAACTTCAACGCTATCTCTTTTTTTTCTTCGTCATCAATACATATTTTCATAATAGAATCATATATTAAATAAAAAAAATCAGAATTTTTTATATTATTAAATAGTTCAACATAATCTATATTTTTTTCATTTGAAGTTTCCATTTTATCAATTACTATTTTCATAAGCAGAGAAGCACCAAAAAAATCTCCATCATGTCTATATTTATCTATAAATTCAAGCATTATTCCTTTGCAAAAGGCTTTCCCAAACACCCTGTCATCACAAATAGTTTTATACAATATTTTTGCTGACTCTTGATACACATCATCACCACGTTCAAATAGTATAGATAGTGTTTTCCCCATAAACTCAGGCTCAACTTTTTTTATTAAAATTTTAAATATTTTTGGATTATTAAACACTTCTCTTGCTAAAATCCTAGAATTAAGCCAATCAATAGCCGATGTTAATTCTCTTTTATCATATATATATTGCAATAAAGCTTTTGGGTCTTTTTTTACAAGTTGTGCAATAGCTACCCTAGTTTTTAACTCTCTAAATAAACATTCTAAACCATGGTATAAACAAGGACTTTCATCTTCATCATAATAATATATACCATTATCATCTAATACTTTTAACAAAAAATCCGTTTCAAACATAATTATATCCCCTTTAATTCTTTTATATTATTTTTAGATAAGATTGTGTTTATATAATCTAAAATAACACTTTTCACTATATCATCACCTATCTTAATATTGGTGTCTGTATTAAAAGCTGCTCTAAAGATATTATTACTAATAAAATCTTCATAATTTTTTTCCTCTATTAAGTTGTTTGTAATTACAATTTTAGATGAATTTATAGAAGCATTAAAAAAATATAAAAATGAATTTAGAGAATGTATATTTTTAATAAATTCATAATATATTGTATTTTGGAGTTCAAACATATTATCACCATATAAAGTATATCATAAAAAAAGAAGTTAAGATAACTTCTATCTCTTTTGTTTTAACATCCATTTAAATAATTCTTTTGTATATGCTTTAGTTGCAGTTCCACCATGTCCTACATTTACTGTATGAAAAGAACAGTTTCCACCTGCAGAATTAATAGAATTACAGTTACTTCGTGAAGGTCCATAGGCCCAACTATCATCTGAATATGTCCCTGCATAAGCTCTTGTTGGAACATTTCTCCAATTACTTGGAGTAATAGATCCTGTACCACTTATTGGAACAGCCGCTGCAAATTTACTTGGATACCTATTAACAACAGTCCATACACCCATCGCACCTCTACTATGTCCTGTAATATATATTCTTTTTTTATCTATTTTGTATTCTTTTACAACATGATCAATAACTCCCATTAATTTACTAACTATTCCTGATGATGACCAATCTTGTCTACCTCCATGCGGCGCTATGAAAATAAATTGTTCTCCAACATATGCACTTCCAGATTCAACGAATCTAAAACAACCTAAACTTTTAGTACTGTCAAAATTACTATACTCTCCATCTCCATGAAGGAAAACAACTAATGCCATATTTTCTTTTGGATTGGACGGAATTACTTCAAAGTATTCCATTCCTCCATAACTTTTCTTTCTTGTACCTTTTTTTACATTAAGTCTACTAGGTTCTTCTTCCTCTTCTTCTTTTTCTCGTTCTGCTTTTTCTTTTTCCCATTCTTCAAGTTCTTTTTTTCTTAAAGCATCTATATTTTCTTCGGTTGCTGCTTTATAACAATCTTCATATATATTAAATCCTGCTATCATAAGTAATAAATTAACAGCAAAAGGAATCATCATTAAAATACCAGATAATATTATTCTTTTAAAAAAATTATAAGTAGCTATTCCTAAGTCATAACTATCTCCAGAAGTAACTACTTTAAAAAAATCAATTGATCCTAAAACAATTAAAAGAATAGGAACTAGGACAAATAATATGTTTATTGATATTTTGGCATAATAAAAAACTGTAAGCATTTCAGATGTATCACAAGCCATATTATCCCTCCTTTATTATCATCTTTATAATACCATAATAAAAAAAAGAAGAACACATCTTCTTCCTTATTGTGACATTCTTTTCTTAAAATCTTCTTTTATTCCTTCAACATCTACGCTGTGATCTTTAATATAACTAAATAATTCTTGAAATACTGGATCATGTTCGAATTTAGATTCATCGTTTTCATAAAATACTTCAAAAGCTGTTCTAGCACCATTTTCTATCATTTTTATAATAGATGTAAATCCCATTACTATATTTCCTTCTTGATCTGATAAATCTCTTTGTAACCCTTTATCTTGATATGCTTTCGCCTGTAAAACAAGTTCAAGTTTATCACATAAAAAGGCAAATTTAGCTTCATCCGTTTTTTTCTCATCAAACTCTAATAGTAATGCATATAATTCTTCACTATCATCTAACTTACCTAGTACTTCTCTCATCGCAATATGTTCAATTCTTGCCTTTTCTTCTGGTGTAATATTATCAAACGGAGTATAGTCTGGAATTAAAACTTCTCCAATTTCATGTATAGATAACATTTTTATAACTTTGTTCATATCTATATCTAAATCAAATTCTGATGCTATTCCAATGGCTAGAATACATGTGCCAAAACTATGTTCAGCAACACTTTCTCTTCTATCTCCTAATATACCCCAATGTACATCATCCCAAGCAGATCTTATTTTATATTTTAAATCAGTTGCTAAATAATAAAATCTAATTACATTTTCTACTTTACCCATAGATACTCCTTTAATAACTTATTATTTTAAATCATTAGGTCAAAATAAAAAAGACTAAATTAGTCTTTTTTTTTCTTCGTGTTCTTTTTTCCACTTCTTTATAGCTTCTAATCTTTCTTTAAATTTAATTTCATTACCTAAAGTTCCAGGATTATAATAAACTTTTCCCTTTAATGAAGGAGGCATGCATTCCATATTAGTTAGTTTCTCTTTAGTATCATGTGCATATTGATATCCTTTGCCATAACCTAAATCTTTCATTAATTTTGTTTCTCCATTTCTAATTACTAAAGGAACTGGTTCAGATAACATGTTTCTAGCATCACTTGCAGCATAATTATAAGCCATATAACAAGAATTAGATTTAGGTGCTAAAGACATATATATAACAGCCTCAGCTAAATGAACATTACATTCTGGAACTCCTATAAAATGACATGCATGATAAACGTTAATAGCAACATTTAATGCATTTGTATCAGCAAGACCTATATCTTCTGATGCAAAGCGACATATTCTTCTGGCTAAGTAGATAGGATCTTCTCCAGCTTCTAACATTCTAGATAACCAATATACTGCTGCATCAGGATCACTATTTCTCATAGATTTATGAAGTGCTGAAATAATGTTATAATGTTCTTCTCCATTCTTATCATATAATAAAGATTTTTTAGATATACATTCTTCTATAATATCTTTAGATACAGTAATATTTCCTTTTTTATCTACATTTCCATTTATAACAATCATATCTAATGTAGTTAAAGCAGTTCTAGCATCTCCATTAGAAAACTCTGCAATTATATGTAGATCATCATCACTAATTTTAACTTTTTCTTTTCCAAATCCTCTTTCATCAGTAAGAGTTCTTTTTAATAACTCCATAATATCTTCTGTAGTTAATTCTTTTAATACAAATACTCTGCATCTAGATAAAAGGGCATTATTTACTTCAAAAGAAGGATTTTCTGTTGTTGCACCAATAAGGACAATAGATCCTTTTTCTACATATGGAAGAAACGCATCTTGTTGAGCTTTATTAAATCTATGTATTTCATCTACAAATACAATTGTCTTAATACCAAGACTTCTATTCTTATCTGCATCTTCCATTACTTTTTTTATTTCTTTTATACCAGATGTTACTGCAGAAAATGTAATAAATTCTGATTCTGTTTTAGATGCAATAATTTTAGCAAGTGTTGTTTTTCCTACCCCAGGAGGTCCCCAAAAAATCATAGATGATACATTATCACTTTCAATAATTCTCCTAAGTAATTTTCCTTCTCCAACTAAATGTTTTTGTCCAACAAATTCATCTAATGTTCTAGGGCGCATACGAGAAGCAAGAGGTTCTTGTAAAGATACTTCAAATAATGATGCTTGTTCCATAGTAACCCTCCTTAAATATCAATATTATTATAACATAAAAAGGACTTTTATTTAGTCCCTTTATCTAAAGTAATATGTTGAGGTATTCCATCTTTATATATTTGTTTTACTTCACCTTGAATTAATGGTCTTAAATAATCAATTAACTCTTCTTTTACATAATTGTTTTCTACATCTATCCACTCTAATGGTATCATTTTTTCAACATTAGCTATTTTATGAATATCATCAAACATATCATATTTAATTTTATAAGGATGATTAGAAACACGTTCCATATATACCATCTTTCCAGATTCACCTTTGTATGCTAATTTAGCACCTAACTTACCACAATTATATGCTTCATCTAAATCTGTTTTAGATGCTAAATGAGCAGCCGCTCTTTGAAGAGTAGAAAGAATAATTGGTCTTGTCTTTATATCTAATTCATCTTTAATTTTTTTACTTAATATATCAGCACATCCTGATAATTGTTTATGACCAAAAGAATCTATTAGCAAGTTATTGTCATTAGCCTCACAAACGAATTGACCATCTTCAGTTTTAAGTCCTTCTGAAACGGCAATTACTATAGAAGATTTTCTTTTTAATAATTGTCTTGTTTCTTCAATAAAAGTATCCATATCAAACGGAATTTCTGGTAAATATATAGCATCAACTCCAGAACAAGATTCATCTTTTGCAAGAGCACTAGATGCTGTTAACCAACCAGCATGTCTTCCCATAATTTCAACAATTGCTATAGTTGGCTTAGTATTACCATAACAGTTATTATCTTGTATTATTTCTCTCATTGTAGTTGCAATATACTTACATGCACTACCAAATCCAGGACAATGATCAGTAATTGGTAAATCATTGTCTATTGTTTTAGGAACACCTATAAAATTTTGTCTCTTATTATTTAGTTCTGCATAATCACAAAGATTTTGTACTGTATCCATTGAATCGTTACCACCAATATAAATAAAAGAAGTTATTCCGTGTTTATCAAGAATACTAAATATTTTTTCATATGTATCTTTATGATCTTCTATACTTCCTAATTTAAAACGACAAGTTCCAAGAAAACTAGAAGGTGTTCTCTTTAATAATTCTAAATTATTATTATCAAGAAAATAATCATCTAAATCTACAAAACGTTCTTCTAGGAATCCTTCTATTCCATTTAACATTCCATATACTTTATCAAATCCTTGCTTTTTTGCTTCATAATATACACCAGCAAGGGTGCCATTAATTACAGATGTGGGTCCACCTGATTGTCCTACTACTAATTTTTTCATAAAATCTCCTTTTTTAATTGTTTTTGCATATAAAATAACTATAAAAATTTTAAATAAAAATTACAAGCGATTTACTAATATTTATTTATTTTTTTATATCTATATTATCGTGTTATAATAATTACAGTGATTTATATGATTAGTAATGGAATTGATATTGTAAAAATTGATAGATTTGATAAATATAAAAATGATTTAAATCTAATGAAAAAAATATTTAATGAGAGCGAATTAGAGTATATAAAAAAAGCAAATAATTGTAGCGAAACAATCGCTGGTCTTTATGCTGCAAAAGAGGCATTTTTAAAAGCATTAAAAAAAGGAATAAATGATTATTCCTTACTTGATATAGAAATATCACATAACAATGATAGAGCTCCTTTTATTATTCTTCACAATGAATTAAAAAAGACATATCCCAATATTCATGAAAATATGTCTTTATCAATATCTCACGATGGAGAATATGCTATCGCAATATGTACTCTATTCATATAGTGTTAAAGTTTGATATTGTTTATATGCATCATGCCAAGATGAATAGTTAGGATCTTTTCTATGATCTTTAACTATTTTTTTATCCATTATGTATTTTCCAACATAATTTGATACTTTTTTAGAACCATAATAATTCATATGAACTCCACCATCTTTGGTATCATGTGCCCAATCTATACCCAAATCAATAAGATTTAGGTTCAATACTTCTATATTATTTTTAGTTGCAATATCTTTTATCCTATTATGTCTATCGTATCTAAATCTTACTGTTGGATTTTCTATAAACATAAATTCAATATCATTTTTTCTATATAAATTTAAAAGTTTTATAAAGTAATCATAGTTCTCTTTATTAATAGATGCTACTGCTTTAGTTTCTTTTTGATTAATTCCTTTGTCTGACTTTTCTACTCTAACAGTATATCTAAACCCTTTAAGCCCTTCTGTCATTTCTTTTTTACCAATTTGTTTCCAATTATTATGATATTTAGCTAAAGGAAATAATTTTTTTACATAATATACTTTATTAGAAATATCTTCTTTAGTTTTTTCAAAAAAACCTTCAGTTTTAGGAGCAACTCTAAATAATACATCAGCTTCTAACATAACTAATTTTGGTTTTTGACTTTTTACAATTACTTCAGAATATTTATACATTTCTTCAATAGTTGTAGCAGGACTAGCACAATCATAACTAGTAAATCCATATTTATTCCAAAGATACATTGGAGAAATACTATTATAGATTAAACTATCTCCTAAAAATATTACATCTATAGAATCATTTTTTTCATTTAAAATATCATATTTACTTATATTATACATTCCAAAATCAAATAGATTTTTTTTGTTTGGAATAAATATAAATATTGATAATTCTACTAAGAGACCTAAAATTATAAGAAATGCAAATGGTCCAATTATTTTTTTCATAATCTCTGCCTCCTAAAAATCTGCATATATTGGATCTATTGGTTCATAACCAGTACCATATGCCCCAAATATAATAATAATTAATATAAATACATACATAATTATCCATCTAACATAAGTTTTCTTTGTAGATAGTTTTTCTCTTACATCTATATTTTTCTCTCTTAGTATACTCATTATAAATATAAATATTAATGAAATAATCATTACAACATAATCTTGAATACTTAATCCAAATCTTAACATTTCAGAACCACTAATTACGAAATTAGTAAAGATTTTATGGACCATCGCAAATCCATTAGATAAAGTATCTACTCTAAAGAATAGTTCTCCTATAATTACGAATAAACACATTTTTAAAGTTTGTAAAATTCTATATATAATATTTTCTCTATTAATATGTAACTTCTTACAAATAAATACTACAAGTGGAGTTATAAAATTTCCTCCAGCTATCATAACAAAATGATATAGTCCAAAGAACAAGAAGGTATATCCTGCACCATGCCATAAACCATTTAAGAACCAAACTACAAATAACGCTATTGACCCACTAATTAAAGGTCCATATTGATTACCTAATAGTTTTCTTGTTTTTTTAGTTAATTTCTTCAATGGTTTAGATAAACAAATTGGATAGTAAATATAATCTTTAAACCATAAACCTAAACTAATGTGCCATCTTGTCCAAAACTCAGATATATTTTTAGAAAAGAATGGTTGTCGAAAGTTTTCAGGTATTTTAACTCCAAATATTTGTCCACTACCTATAACTATATCCATAGTTCCAGAGAATTCCATATAAAGCATAACTGTATATGCTAAAGCACCTAAGAATATTCCAAATCCACTATAATTTGTATAGTCTAAAAATACTTTGCTAACAATTAAGTTTAATCTAGGAACAAATAATTTATATTTAAATAAACCAAATAATATTCTTTGATATCCTAATACAAAACTTTGATTAGTTATTTTCTTTCCTTCATATAAACTATCAGCAGTATCACTAAATCTAGCAATTGGTCCTTCAGTAATTTGAGGGAAGAATGATAAGAATAGTGCTACTTTAACAAAAGATTTATCCGCAACTATCTTGCCATTATATACATCTAAAATATAAGACAACGCTGATAAAGTATAAAATGATATTCCAAGTGGTCCTAAAAACTTAGCTGTACCAACACTATAATTTATATGTAGGAAATCTAATAAATGGTTAATATTAATAGTAAAGAAACTTAAATATTTAAATACTATTAAAAATGAAACATTTAATAAAATACAGAATAGTAATATAAGTTTTTTATCATTTTTTATTTTTTTCTCAATTAGTTTTTTATCTTCTTTAGATTTCTTTAATAGTTTCTCTTTTTTACTATCAATTTTATTTAGCGATAAGCCACAAAAATAAATAGATAAAATTGACACTAAAAGAAAGACTACTCTAAAATTAACTAGATAAAAATATATAGCGAAGTTTACGAGCAATAAAAAAAGATACCTTTTTTTAGGTATAAGATTATATATTAGGCAAACAATAGGTAAAAGGCCTAATATATAAGCATTTTTAAAATATGACATTAATTATTCCTCTTTTAATTTTTCTATTAATGCCCACATTTTTTTTGCAGAATTAAAATTATCAGGAATAATTTCAACAGTTGGTATTTCTACATCAAAAGTATCTTCTATTTCGCTTACTAATGATAAAATTTTTAAAGAATCCAAATATCTACCATCAATTAGGTTCTCTGTTTTCTTATAATCTACATCAGGTTCTAAATTTTCTAATATTTCAATTAAATCGTCCATCTCACTCACTCCTCACACCCATAATCAGGATAATTTACATTGCTCGTTTCTATTCTATCACGAACTAATATACAATTACAATTCTTATATAAAACAATTTTAGGTAAATCTCTACTTAAAAATAATGAAATACCTTCAGTTGAAGAATATGCTCCAACTTTTTCAAAAACAAAAACATCTCCAATTGATAATTTTGGCAAATCTACATTTTTCATAAGTACGTCGTTAATTGTACATAACGATCCATATATATTATAATTATCAGTCTTTTTTTCTTTATTATTTAATAATCTAAAATGTGGAATTTTCATAGCAAGTGTTGAACCATAATAAACTAATTGATGAATTCCACCATCTACAATAGCATAATTTCCAGTCTTATTACTTTTTAAATCAACGACAGTAGTTAAGTATTCACCACAATCAGCTACTATACTTCTTCCTGATTCAATAAGCACCTCTTCACAATTTAGTCTACTTAGACTATTATTAACTTCTTTTAAGAATAATTCTTCATCAAATTCATCTGTTTGATAGTACATTATAGGAAGTCCTGGTCCATATTCTACTTCTTTTATTTTAAAATTACATTCATTTAATAAAACATCTATAAATTCATTTATATAATCTACTTCTTTATTTATTCTTTTAATAGAATGTTTTTGAGTACCAGAAAAGTATTCAAGGCCTTCTATATTCATTAATTCTTTATTATGATTATTAATAATATATTTAAAATCTTCTTCACTCACACCAAATTGATTTAATGATGTAAGTCTTACTATTACATTTATCTTTTTATTATACTTTTTACTTAAATCATCTAATATTTTGTATTGTTCTAATGATTCAATAGTATATCTATTTATTTCATAATTAGAAATTAATCTTTCAATAAAGTCTTTATCTTTATTAACTCCGGAAATTACCATTTTATTATAATCAATATTTAATTTATTACATATATCAAATTCACCTATTGAACATATTTCGTACTTATCTATACTATCTTCTATTTCTTTTACAATAAAAGAATTAGCTTTAATAGCATATACAAGTTTAGATGTACTAAATATAGATTTTAAATACTCAATTCTCTTTAATAATTTATCTACATTATAAATATATAAAGGTGTTTTATATTTTTTTATTATCTCATCATAATTCATATTATTTCTCCTTATACATACTCATAAGTTTTTTTCTATCAATTTTTCCATTTTTAGTTAATGGAAAATTATCTATTTGAATTAACTTTGTAGGTATCATATATGCAGGTATTAATTCTTTTAATTTGATAACTAATTCTTTTTTATCTATATCTCCAGAATAATATGCATATAATTTAGACTTTTCTTCATCAAAGAAAGTTGCACATCTAATTACTTTTTCACATTTCATAATAGATTTATCTACTTCTTCAAGCTCAATTCTATGACCTAAATATTTAATTTGGAAATCTTTTCTACCATTAAATACAAATTCACCTAATTCATTATAATATGCTAAATCTCCTGTATGATATATTACTTCATTATAAGCATTAATACTTGGATTTAAAGTAAATGCTTTTGCAGTTTGTTCTTTATTATTATAGTATCCAAGAGCATTACAACTACCAGATACACATACTTCTGCGGTAACATTTTTTTCTGTTACTTCTTTATTATTTTCATCTAATAAGAATACTCTTTCATTTGGAAATGCATATCCCATAGGAATCTTATCATTATAATCTCTTTTTCTATCAATTATATGATAAGTACAATTACAAGTTATTTCAGTTGGACCATATAAATTAACAAACATTGTTTTAGGTAAATGATCCATCCAAATATTTAAATGTTTAATAGGCATTACTTCTCCACTAAATAATATCTTATTAACTTTAGTTGGAACTTTATAATCTAATCCATGGAATGTTGTAATTAGACATAATGCAGATACTGCCCAAGTCATAGTTGTAGTATTATTATCGCATAAGTAATCAAGTAAGATAGATGGATTAGAAAAATATCTTGTTGGTACTATTAATAAAGTAGCTCCAACTTTAATAGATGAATATATATCTTTTACTGAAACATCAAAATCAAAAGGTGCTTGATTAGCTATAATATCTTTATCATTAAAATTAAATATCTCAGTAAATTTATCAATAAAATCTATAACTGATCTATGACATATAGCAACTCCTTTAGGAACTCCAGTAGATCCTGAAGTAAAGTTTATATATAAAGGATCATAATCTATATGTTTATTTTTTACGGAATCTAATAGTTTATTATCTATTTTAGTATTTTTTAAATCAGTAATTACATATACATTTTTAGCACTAAAATATTCTTTAGCAAGTTCATAATGATCTTCATCAGTAATAATAAATCTAGAATTTAGGACATCTTTAATTTGAGTAATTCTAGTCTCTGGAAAATCCGGATTAATAAGTGAATAACAACATCCAGCATAAACAGAACCAAAGAACGCTATTAAAGTATCAATTCCTTTTTCCATAAAAATCATTATTGGTTCATTAAATAGTCCCTTTGAAGCAATAAAAGTACCAACACTTTTACTAAATGATGCTAACTCACTATAAGTTAATTTTTTATCTTCTTCTATTACTGCTATTTTATTTTTGTGTTTTTTTGTTGAATTTTCTAAATAATCAATTACATTATACATATTATCCCTCATTACTAATAATTATTATAACATATAAAATATAGTTCAAGATAAATTATTATACAATATAAAAAGAGCAATGATGATCTTTTTATTTATTTAATATTTTTTTCTTCTTTAAATTGTTTTTCTTAAATTTTTTAATTCCCCCATACGACATGTTGGTACATATCCTGCTTCAGAATTAATAACATCTGGTATTCTATTTACTATTGTTGCACAAGTAAGTTGAACTGTATCTGGTTCAGTAATAAGAAGTCTTGTATTTGGACTACCATATACTGTCCAATCATTTTTATCTACTTCTCCTTTTGGATATACTTTACCAATACATTCTGCTTCAATTACTACTCCCTCTTTAGTTTCTCCTGTTACTACAGCACTCATACCAGTAGCCATACCTTTTTTAACAGTCATACCAAGAGTAGATGATTCAATATCTTCATCATGTGTAATTGGTACACATACTTGAGTCATATCACTCAAATGAAGTCCTAGTTTTTCAGCAATCCAAGGTACAACATTCCACATATAAGATGGAGTATAAGTACCACCATCAATAAGAGCTTGTCTCTCTTCCTTAGAAATCTTATCAGCTGCTGCTATTTTCTCATCAAATTCTTCTAAAGACATACCAGCACCATGTACTTCTGCTAAAGCAATTCCATAATCTTCAACATTATATGAAGAAGATCCTTTTATTTTTGTAATATCATGAGTTGCTCCAGCAAGAGTAGTAATTAAATTACCCCAAAAAGCATCTTGATATCCAGATCCTGTTAAAGTACAGTTATGCTCTTTAGCTAGTCTATCTAATTTTTCAGTAATTTTTGGATTAGAAACCATTGGGTAGAATGCTTCTTCACATGTAGTAATTGCATTTACTCCATTCTCAGCACAAATTGTAAAGACTTCTTCAATATCAGACATTAATGACATAGTAGTTACTATTACTATATCAGGATTTTTTTCTTTTAAAAGATTTACAAAATCTTCTTTAGGAGAAACTGTAACTCCTTCTATAGTAGTACCAATTACTTTAGGATTAACATCAACTGCACCTACTAGTTTCATTCCACATTCTACTGCAAATTTAATTGTGTACTTACTCATCTTTCCACAACCATATTGAATAAATTTTATCATATTTACCTACCTTCCCACTTTTATAATAACACTCTTTTTCAATTAAATAATATCGTTAAGACAATCTTTGACATTAAAAGACAAAAAAAAGAACAGATTTTTATATCTGTTCTAATAATTATAATTTAATTTTTAAAACTACACTAACACTGTCAGTATCAGGAGTTGTAACTACATCTGCAAGATTTACAAACGTTTCTATATTCATATAGTATCCGCTTGCAAGAATTAAATATTCTTTATTTTCTCCATACATAGTTAATAAAACTTTTGAAGTACCACGATTATTAAATGGTTCTCCATATGAAAATCTTGTAGAATAGTATTCTCTATTTATACCATTTTCATCAAATTTACGGAATTTCTTTTTAGAACCATCTATAGTTAAATAAGAACAAGTACTTGTATCGTAATATCCTCCAATTTCTTCACGATATTCTCTTCTTCCAGTCTTAGACATAAGAGATAATGGTTCCTCTCCTTCGCTAAAACTATGAATTACTTCCCATCCAGTAAATCTATCTTCTGGATCATCTTCTATCATTTCTTCAGAAAGAATACTTTGATATTTTAATTCACTATTTACCCAAGATACTCTTCCATCGCGGCCTACCATAGCAAAACCATATTCATTAAAATTTAAAGCAATATCATATCTATTTGGTAACAATCTATTATCACTTTCTCTAACATATCCAAATTGACCACTATTTAACATTACAACTTTAAATCCGTTTGTAAATTCTTCTTCACTTTCAATTACATCATCATCACTACCAACATAAGAATTATATAATCCAGTAGTAATTACTGTTTGTTCACTTGTACTACTATTAACAATATATTCTCGGTATCCATCTTTATCACTTAATGATCTATTTACTGATAATGTTTTAACTTCAGGTAATCCCGAAATTATCGTTTTTGGCATTTTATCCATATATAATAATATCCCCCTTTAAAATGCTTTTAAATTATATCATATTAGATGTTTTTTGTCAAAAAAAACAAGCATTAACTGCTTGATTAATCTAATTTATACTTTTGTTTGACCAAAAGGAGTGTTTCTACTTTTTATTAAAATTCGGTACTCATCACCTAGATCTAAATCTCTTGTTGCATATTCATATAGTTGTTTAAGTTTTTCAAATCTTTGTGGATATGAACTACTATCATCTGAAATAGCATCCAAGTACATTTCGACAAATTCTGGTTCTGGTATTTCATATCCTGAATAAGATTCTCTATATCTGTTATCAGTATAAACTCGATATACTTTTGATGTTTGTACTTGAGCCAGACCTTTTCTATCATGGTAAAACCTACGAATCTTATCAATAGTTAAATGATATAGATGAACAAAATTAGGGGCACCATTATTTGCAAATTCTTCTAGTTTTTCCATTCTATTATTAATAATTGATACACGTTCTTTTATTGATTCATCATCTAATCTTGGTAGAGGTTTATTATAGACATCTCTAGCATATTCTTGTAATCTTGCTAAAGCACCTGTTTTATCAAAAAGAATTCTTGATGTACCAATTATTGAAAGCCAAGCAGCGTTTCTAAAATAAAATCCATTATCTATTGATAAATACAAATCGGAAATTGGTTTTTCAAAGTATTCTATTTTTATACCAGATGAATACTTAGTACCACGAATTAAATGATCTTTATCACTATCATCAAAAACTATGTGCAAATCAATATCTGATCCTTTATGATTTAATCCAGTTAAATAACTTCCATAAAAATAACATCCTAAAACGTGTTTGTTTTCAAGATAATGCATATCCGAAATAAACTCTAATATTATTTTTTCAGGATCAAGAGTTCCCATAGAGTACCTCCTTTTCGAATTGCTGTTTATTATAACATAACTACTTTATAGTGCAAACTTAAAAAAAATAGATTTTTATCTATTCTTGTATTTTATCTATTTTTTCTATAAACTCATTTGAAAACTTATACCATTTGAATAATGCTTTCTTTTTCTCCATAAATTTTTCTAATTCATCATCCTTATAATTTGGATTATTGTCTTTAAACCTACTTATAGTCCTATTATAACAAGTATCTATACAAGTTCTAATTATAATTATTTTTCCCTTTAAAAGACTTATATCCTTAATGCAATGAAATTGTGCACAGTCAATTACTAATGTTTTATCATACTTTTTACAATAATCTAATATTTCAGAATATATTAAATCAAAATCATCTCCACAATTAGGTAATTCCTTATATTTTTTTCTAAAATATTCTCCTATTTCTTTATTAATGCCCATACTCTTTTCAAATCTTTGATCAGATAATATTTCATCAGTATCAACTACTAAATATTCATCACTATTAAAATGTTTACTAGCATAAGTTGATTTACCAGATCCACTTTGTCCAGTTAAATTAATAATTCTATCATTTGTTAAATCTTTTATATATGGTTCTTTATCTACATACAAACTTATATCTACAGGACTTTCAATTTCTTTTAATATACTATATATTTCTTGCGTACTTTCATAAGATAAATTTTTATCTCCTGCATAATTTACAAATTCTGTAAGTATTTCATTAACATTATCCAAATTAACTCTATCTTTAATTATATATTTAGATATTTCTAATCTATTTTTCCATATTAATGTTAATAAACATTGTGCAATTATCTTATTTGATAATGTATTCTTTTTATATAAATCAAGTACTAATTCATCTGTTATTTTTCTTGGATTAGTTACAATTATTTTATTAGATCTATATATTCCTTTTTCATCATCTACTCTTATTACTTCAGTTCCCTCTGGAATAATAACATCATAGATTGTATCTCCTCTATGTAACCATCTTAATATTTTATCTTCTGTACCGAAATTAAATCCACCCATTTCGACAGGATCTAGACTTTTAGGATTCCATTTGCTTGCAATATTTATTTCATCTAATTTATATTCAAAACCACCAGCATTAGACTTTAATCCATCCATTACTCTTACATATTTATTCATTTTTATGCTCCAAACTAATTTAATATATTTTTATTTCTTTTTAATAGTAAAGGTTTTTATAATATTTATAATTATAATTAAAGCAATAAATATAACTTGAAAAGCATAACAGAAAAGCACTCCTAAAGGGCCTCCACCAAGTCCCATAAAACCAGATGATATTTTCCATACATCAAATTTTTCTAAACCAATCATTATTATATATTGTAGTAATAAACATATTATATATAAAACAATTAATTTCTTATCTATTATTTTTTTCTTATATCTAATCAAAAAGAAAAATAATAAACAAACTAAAACTAAAGCACTTAGACCTAAAACTAAATCAGCATAATCATTAACACAAAATATCATTAATATAAATAAAACAATATTACATAATATAGTTATTACTTTTTCCATAAATACTCTCCTCTTATCTACAATATTTATTAAAAATATTATATCACTAAAAAAGTTCTTTATAAAAAGAACTTGATTATGTACTAATTATTCAATATCTACAAAATTGTATTTTTTTAAGTCATCTTCTGTTATTCCAGAAAAACCTGGTATACTAAACTCCCATTCACCTTTTACATAATGGAATATTACACTCAATGACGAATCATAACCATCATTATTTTTTTCTGTATATGAAACCAAATAGTAATTGTTGTCTCCTTTTTTAATAACTTTTGTACTTCCTGTAACCCAAGTATTATATCCTAATGCTTTCCTTTTTCCTTCAATTAGTGTATAAGCAAGATCGTTATTTAATTCAAAATATTCTGAACTATTAACATCTACAAAATTGTATTTTTTTATGTCATCTTCTGTTATTCCAGAAAAACCTGGCAAACTAAATTCCCATTCACCGTTTTCATAATGGAATATCACAGCCAATGGTGAATAACCATATTGATTTATCTCTGTATAAGCTACCCAATAATAGTTATTATCTCCTTTTTTTATGACATTGGCATTTAATGTACTCCAAGTATCTTCTTTTAATTCTTTTCTCTTTGATTCAATTAGTTTAAATGCTTGTTCGCTTGTTAAATTAACTTGAACATTTTTAGAATCTTTATTTACATTTTTTTTGTTTGAATTGTTTTCAACATTTGAATTATCTAGATTTGTGTTTTTCTCATTGCTTTTTATAAATTTATCAAAGCAAATGTATCCTGCTAATCCCAATGAAATTACGATAAATATAATTAAGGCGATAATCAATCCCTTATTCTTGCTTTTTTCTTCCATATAATTACTCCTATCTATTATTTTTATTATATCACGAATAATATCTAAAACTGTATCTGAAATCGAGTTATTGCAATATTTTACAACTTTTTAGTAATTAAATTTTTCGTTGATTATTTAATTCAACTTTATTTGAAAGTATAATATCATCACTTTTAACAATCCAAATTTTTCCTTCATTTTCAGTGTATAATTCTAAATTACCATTTGTAGATTTAATTATACTAATATCTGTTAGACCAGCTTCTCTAAAATTATCTTGTAGTAAGTAATATTCACCATACTCACCAGCAACTTTAATTAAGTCTGCTTTATGATAAGTTTCATCTCCTACTACTAAAGTATCTGGATATTCTTCTAAACTTGTATTGTTATGTGGATAAATTGAAATCCCATCTAAATCTAAACCATTTTCAATATGGAAATTAGGATACTCTTCACTGCATGGTGTAATTATAATATGCCTAGACATAAGCATTGCACCAGCGCTAAAACCTAGCATTACACCGTCATATTTTTTTAGTTCTTCTAATATATCAAGTTTTTCACATAGTTCTTTTTGCTTAAATGGATCTCCTCCCATTAGCATAACAAAACTTGCTTCTCTAATAGCTTTTTTCGCTTCATCTTGTGTCATGTCAGGATTAACTATGATACTTGTTTCAAATTCTATTCCAACATTTTTAAAATGTTCAGTAAAAGTAGGTAAATATCTCTCTCTTACTTTTTGTAATTTATCTACACCACCAGGAATATATACTATACTCTTAGTATCTTTTAACTCATTTAAAAACATGTCTCCTAGTCCATGACCAAAAGCATTATTAGTATCAAATCCACTACAATAATATCTTGTCATAATTACTTCTCCTCTAAATTCATTATATCAAAAAAAGACCATATCTGGTCATTTCATTCGCTTTTTCAATGCATCTATAACTATTTTAACAATTTTTCAAATGCATTTGCATTTAATATTGTATTAGAAATAAATTCTCCTTTATAGAAGTTAGCCCAGTTATTTATAATACATGGTGCATTTTTAGCTTTATCTAATGAATCTATTTTAATAAAGTTTAATTTGATACCTTTATCTTTAGCATAATCAGATAATTCTTTTACTTCATATTCTACATAAGGACATTCATTAGAATAATAGATTGTGAAATCTTTATCTTCTATTTTCATAGTTCTAGCATTATCATTAAATCTTGGTTTTTCGGATGTATCAAAAGAAAGTACCATAAGCTCATAATCATTAATAGTATCTACTACTTTAAATCCAAAATGTTCAAAAAAATTCTTATCACCAATAAATGGTTTTTTCTTTTTGGTAACTATTGTACAAATTCCACTCATCTTTTTACTTTTAGCATCTTCTATAGCATATTCTAATAATTCTTTACCAATACCTTTTCCTTTAAAACTACCAGCAACCCACAAACAATAGATATACATATAGTTTTTTCCATTAACCGGAACCCAAGCTGTTTCTATTGGTTCATATTCAATAAAGATTTTACCTCTAGCATTTAATTTTCTAAATACATGTCCATCTTTTAATTTGCTTTTGATCCATTCTTTCTTTTTATCTACACCATTTTGATGCTTTGGGTCTCCAATCGCACAACAAATATGTTCTTCATCAATATTCTTTTCATCTAGATTAATATATTCATTCATTTTTATTCCTCCTTACTTATTTAAAACTCTATTTTTTTCTATCTCATATTCTTCTTTAGAAATCATTCCTAAATCTAACTTTTCTTTTAATATTTTTAATTTCTTAAATTGTTTATTACTATTAACTTTTTTCTTTCCTTTTAATACAAAATCTATAATAAAAGGAATTACTAATAGTATTATTATTAATATTATACTAACTATAATTTCTGGGATATATACTTGATGAAAATCAAATTCTGGATCTCCTCCAGCATATAATTGTTGAGCTGATGTTGCTTTTTTAATTGTTTCTTTTGGGATTTTAATATTACCTTGATAATAATCTGTATTTCTTACATAATGAAAGCCATACCAACCAATATATTTGTTTACATTACTATCTCCTAAGTCTTTACTTGGATATGAACCATTAGATCTTGGTCGTTGAGTATAGTCATAAACTGTATATCCTCCACTATATTTTTCTGTTTTTAAGCCAAAAACAAAACCCATAATTATAATTATTATTACAATAATATAATATATAACTTTTACACTTTTTTTCATATATCCACCTCTTACTATTTTATAAGACAATTATAACATGCATTTTATTAATCACATCAAAAAAAGACCTTAGTTGGTCTTTTTTAGGGTATCTAAAAGGTATCTAATTCACGATTTTTCACTTTTCTTCACTTTCAGATTTTCGCAAACCGTTGATATTACTTACTTTCCACAACAGTTTTTATATTTTTTACCACTTCCACATGCTCCCTTTTTGAGCATATTTTCACTATATTTGGTACATATAGTATTATGGCTTTTTGCCTTATTTTATGGGCATTTAGTACATATTATTATCAGTATTATTTGTATTATAAATATTACTAATAATTTGTTCAATGTGGACAAAATGTGGACAAAGTCATCATTTCACAACACTTTTTGTCTCCGTAATCATTATATAACATATTGATTATTTAGACAAGATCTAGTTTATAAATTCTTTAAAAATTTCAATTATGTAGCTATTATTAATCCAGAAACATTGTTTAGTATATTCAGTAGCACCTGTTAATTTATCAGCTACTGGTAATTCAAATGTATCTCTAGAATCTCTTCCATGAGGCCTAACATGGCAAACTTCATTCTCACTCATTCCAACAAAGTTAGTTTTTCTTTTACCATCTTTGATATATCTAACAATATTACCTGATTTGATAGTATTATATGTTTTCTTCCACATTTCCATTACTGATGTTTCAATATCAATTTCTGGCATATTCCATAATTTAATACCTTTAAATACATATTCTCCTTTTTCCATTTTAAATACAAAGAACATATATTTAGTTGTTTCTAATTCTTCTCTTAAATCACAGTTTTCCCAATCTTGTTCGATTATTTCATTAAACTTAAATGCTGGGAATGAAATAGATTCTTTAATTCTTCCATTTTCCTCAATCCTAATTGTTTTAGGAATGATATTAGCTTTTTGAAATTCTTCAGTATCTGCTAATTTACTTTTAACATTAAACATTCTACTAATAAGCATACTATTAATATTTTTAGCTTTAGAATCTATATCAAATTCTTTCATTAACTCTTTTTGAGTTTTACCTTTATATTTGTTAATAACATCATTAATATATTCATTAAATGAATCAGTTGTATTCTTTAATACCTTTTCTACATCAGAATAATCCCCAATATATTTTCTAACTAATTGAGTCATATATGAATTTTTAAAGCAAAATGCTCTTTGCATAGCAGGAATATCACTAAAAGGCTGTTGTCTTACTGAACTAGCATTTGCTCCTTTAGAACAAGCTCCTAAATACATTGTATCAGCTTCTGATATTTCATGAGCTTTTCCTTCTTTAATTTTATTAATAATGAAGTTCCAATCTTCTTCTATTTGTTTTAAATCTTCATTTTTTGCTAACTCTAACAATTTTTCATGAGTTATTTTTAAATCTTTGCTATCTTTATTTGGTTCCCATAAATACCATAATAGTTGAATAGTATTATTTTTAAACCAGAAGTGACTAGATTTAAATTCATTTTTATATTCAGTCATAAAATCAATAATATTTAAAACTAATCTTTCTTTAGCTGATAATTTACCGCCTTTAATCTTTTTATAAGGTGTAACTTTTAGTTCTATACCTGCTGGCATAAAGTCTGGTTCTGAATCACTATTTGTTTGAATACCAAATAGAAATTGTTCAACCATTTGTCCTAATCCACCTTTATTTGGAAAACTTTTATCTTCTATCGTAATTACTTCTTCATTTAAAATATCATTTATTGATTTACCAATTGCTGATTTAGAAATAATTTCTATTTCTTGTCTGTTGTATAATCTACCTTTTTTCATAAAATTCTCCTTTCGATCTTGTTTTAATTTAAAAATTAGTTTAAAATATAAGTATAAGGTTGATCTTTTTAATTTAATATTATATAATAATATAGGTCAAAAGTTGATCTTTTCAATCAAATATATTATAATATATTTAGGGGATTTAGACAATGTCAGGAGGTAGAAAAATCATGGAAAAAACTGTAGTAGAGTTATTTGCTGGTGTTGGTGGATTTAGATGCGGCTTAAACAAAGTAGAACTTATTAAAGATAAAGTAAAAGAAAATGGTAATTGGAAATTTGTATGGGCTAATCAATGGGAACCTGCTACAAAAACTCAAGAAGCATTTGATTGTTATGTTAAAAGATTTGGAGATAAAGATGCTAGTAATGTTGATATATTCCAAGTTGATAAAAAGAAGATTCCAAACCATACACTTTTAGTTGGTGGATTTCCATGTCAAGATTATTCTGTTGCACAAACTCTTTCAAATAGTAAAGGTATTGAAGGAAAAAAAGGAGTTTTATGGTGGGCAATCAATGATATATTAAAAGCTAAGAAACCACCATTTGTACTTTTAGAAAATGTTGATAGATTATTATTATCTCCTGCTAAACAACGAGGACGAGATTTTGGTATTATTTTAAGAAGCTTTATGGATAATGGTTATGCTGTTCAATGGAGAGTTATAAATGCCGGAGAATATGGATTACCACAAAAACGAAGAAGAGTATTTATCTTTGCATATCATAAATCTACAGAGTATTATAAATCATTATCAAAAAGTAATCCTAAAGATATAATTTTTAAAGAGGGAATGTTTGTTAAACAATTTCCAATTAAAGATATTGAATTAGAGTTTAATACAACTAATTTATCAAAAGATTCGTTTAAAGATTTAGTTGAAGTAAGTGATAAGTTTAAGGCACAATTTTATAATGCTGGAATTATGATAAATGGTAAAGTATATACTTCAAAAGTATCAGCCGATTGTAATGAAGTTTTTCCATTAAAGAAAATTATTCAACATGAAGAAGTTGATCAAAAGTTCTTCTTGAGTGATGAAGCTTATAAAAAGTTTGAATATTTAAAAGGAAATAAAAGAATTCCAAGGGTTAAACCAAATGGAGAAGAATATTTTTATACTGAAGGTGCCATGCCATGTCCTGATAACTTAGAGGCTCCTGCTAGAACAATGTTAACTAGCGAGGGTGGAATAAGTAGAACTACTCATATAGTTGAAGATTATAAAACTAAGAAGATTAGATTATTAACTCCAATTGAATGTGAAAGAATAAATTGTTTCCCAGACAACTGGACTAATACAGGTATGTCAGATAAGAAAAGAAACTTTATGATGGGTAATGCTTTAGTTGTAGGAATTATTGAACGTATAGGAAATGAATTAAGTAAGATAATTGAAAAGGAAGATTAGGATTTCTAATCTTCTTTTTCATATAAAAATACGTGGCACGTTTTGTTACGAAGTAATGAAAGTGGCGATAGTATTTTTTCTTTTTTATGAAACAAAATGTTGAAATAAAAAAGGCACCTTTACTACTTACGTTAGTTTGTAGAATTGGTGCTTGAACGGGATTCCAAAGGGTTTATCCTTGGCACACATTGTTATTGGCTCTGCCAATATCATAGTGTGTTACTATCTTGTCAGAAAGATAGTCTAAAGAACAAGACTGTCGTCTTTGTCCTTATTCTTCTTTTTACCACTAATAAACTCTTCAAATTCATCATTAAATTCATCTTCTTTATGTCTAGGTATTAATCCATCAGCTACTAAATGATATACAAAATTAGCCATTTTATTGATAACATTTTTTAATGTATCAAT